>CANPTH010000005.1 GCA_947576945.1 uncultured Lachnospiraceae bacterium | reverse complement strand
TGGGTTTGTAGCCACTTTTTGATTTCACAAGTGTCAAACTCGGGATTATAGCATAGAAGCATATTGCATTCAAGATTTTTTAGTATTATGAGGTTTTTAATCATATTTTGGAAAGATTTACATAATATCCATATATTCCGCGATGGTTTACACCATTAAATACGCTATTTTACGGTATATCCGCTTGACTTTATCGGCTATAACTGACACAATACAAGAGCAACCTGACAATTTCAACATTCATTTCTTAACGAGGAAGGGAAGTTTTATTATGATGTATATGCATTATTGTAAAAATTGTCGAAGAGTATATATGCTCAACGGCCACAAACAGGTTTGTCCAAAGTGCCGCCTTGAAATCAGTGAATTAAAAATCTCTTACATGGATTATGTAACCATGAATCAGGAAGCACGACAGCAGTTCTGCCATTGCTGCTCAGACGATGAACAATTACAGACACTGAGCACTACATACCGTATGTATAAATATAGTAAATGGTACAAGGAATTGCATGCTCAATTACCACAGACAACAATCATCACATTGACTGACAGAGTGACACGAGACAAAAAGAGGATGAGTATCTTATGATCACAATCCCTTAACGCCTTTCTTTCAGGCAGTTATTCAAAGAGCGTTTTGCAAACGAACGGGTTTTGGAAACGCTCTTTCTTATTTTGCGCGTGACAGTCCGGCTCCTTCCAGCCATTCCCCCTTTTATACAAGATTTTATTAAAAAAAAGGGAAATCGTAGATTTTTATAGTATTTCATAGTAAACTGTAGGTACAATATTAATTTATATTTATGAGAGAGCGCTGCATCTGCCAGGCACGCTTTAGAAATATGGAGGTAATTATGAGTCAAGCACCGAAAAGAAAACCCCGAAGCAAAACACCGGACAAAAAACCGAACAGAAAACAGGATCGGTTTCCGATAAACATACACATGATCCTTCTGGCTGTTATTGTACTGATCGCCGGTTTTTCCGCCTACCGTCTGTATAAATGGAACAAGGGCGTTCCTTCTAATTATGATCCCGACTACCAGACGACTGATTTTGACACGGAAGCGATGGACAATATCATTCCGCTGGCTCCGGACAAGCTGGAAGGACGTGAAGACGACGGCGTAACCACGATCCTCTGTCTCGGCAACGATCCTTTTTCCCTGGACCGCGGTGAGAACGGGCTTGCAGAACAGATCGCCGCAAGAACGGGAGCTACCGTCTACAACGGCTCTTTCACCGGCACTACCATAGCCGCCCAGCTGGGGGAATATAATGACGGATATATCCTGGATGCCTTTTCCTTTTCTTATGTAGCGAAAAGCCTTGCATCCGGCAATTTCGATCTGATGACCACCGCGGCAACCTACAGCTATGACGAGTCCTTCGCCGAAAATACAGCCCTGCTGGCATCGCTGGATATGAATGAGCTGGATATGATCTGCATTATGTATGACGGTATAGATTACATCAATAAGAGGCCCTGTGAGGATCCCAACGACGCCGAGTCGATCGTGACCTACACCGGCGCTCTGAGAACCGGTATCACTGCAATCCAACAGGCTTATCCCCATATCCGTATCGTGGTCATGTCGCACACCTTCTGCCACAACATCAACGAAGAAGGCAACTTCGAGAACGGAGACCGGGTTGATCTGGGGAACGGCACATTGAGCCACTACCTTCAGAAAGAGCTGGATACCACCAGTGACTGCGGCGTATCCTTTATTGATAATTTCTACGGTTCTATCAACGAGGACAATTACCTGGATTACATGACGGACTATATCCACTTTAACGATGCCGGGCGGGCGCTTCTGGCGGACAGATTCGTACAGTGCATCTTTCCGAATCTAAAGAAAGACGGATGATTTACCGCCGGACAGCCGTACTGTTACAGCTTATAAGGGCATACTGCAGGAAACATCACTCCTGCAATATGCCCTTATTTTTTCTCCGGCATCTTACGTCAATATTCCACGGAAAATAACGTTTCAAAGTCAAACCGTCCGATCACATCACGCATCTTCGCAAGCTCCTCCGCCATCTGCACGCTGCTCTCCACCTCGCACACACCGTTCGCAAAGCACTCCGTCATATAATAGTTGATATCGCTGTGATAATGAATCTCGTCGGCGTAATGATTCAGATCCGTCACGATCCACTCCTGATTGGAAAAGAAAAAAATCCTCACATTATCATAGGAAAGCAGCCTGTCCACAATATATTGATGCTCCGCCAGCGTCGCTTCCAGATGATTCTCCCGCATGACGTCATTCCAGAACAGGATGCTGCCGGGCGGAAAGAAAACATAGAATTCCGTATCCGGATTCTGTTCAATATAGGGGCAGATATTCACATCAAGATTTCTTCCGGCGCTCTCAAGATAAGCCTCCGCGGGCGTCTCCTCCTCCACCGCTTCCGGCTGTACGTAATTGTGCATGACCCACTGAATATTATAGTACTCGTCAGTCCACCAGCTCTGATAGACAGTGGCCAGATCCGTCTTATCCGGATCCGCTATCGGCCTCAGAATATAATTTAACAGCACGTCTTTATTAAAAAGGTACTGCACATCGTTGATCAGATTTCCATCATACAGATAATAGGGCACCGGATATTTCGTCTCCTCCACGCCGCCTGTATAAGCCGTCACGTCAATGCCCAGGAAGACCTTCTTTACCTGATTCCCGCTGTCAAAAATCAGCCGCATGATATTCGACTGGTCTTTGGGATAAGCGCCGCTGTAATTCAGCTTGATCGTATTCAAGTCCATCAGCTCCGAAAACCAGTTCGTATTAAAGTTAACCGTCATGGACGATCCCAGAATCACACTGTCATATTCCATATGCTTCGCCATACCCGGATTCTGGCTGAGCTGATTATCTACCAGATAGGGAAACTCCTCCAATGGCGCATGATACTGGAAGAAGGGATCCACGTAAATTACCAGAGCTGCCACAGAAGCAAAAAATACAAAAATGACGCACAGGATGGATATGATCCATTTCTTATATTTATTCATGACCGCAGCATAAGGAACTGCCGTTCCTCCCCTTTCTCATATTTTGTTTCTGTCTGCCGGCAGCATGGCTTTCGCCGATGGTTCTGTGCCTGCAAAGTCACTGCCTCAGAAATTATAGTACAGGAAAGTACTGACTTCCGAAAAAGTAAGTACGCTCCAAACGGCCAGAACCGCAAATACCACAACAGATACGGCGCCATACCGCACGCTCTTTATGCGTGAAGCCGCATCCCGCCCGATCATGGTCAGATAAACTCCTGCTGCCAGTATCAGCCACATCAGAATGTATCTGCTGTAAGCCATATTGTCCAGCTTAAGCACCTTAAGCACATACCAGAATTCATCCAGCCGAAAACAGTCCGCCAGTTCCAAAGAAATCTTCTGCACCGGACCGAGAAGCGCGGTAAGAAGAAGCTGGTTGGCCTGCGCAACGCTTTCTGCCCGGAAGTATACCTCCGCCGCTGCCACATAGGCAATCAGCAGAATACGTGACACTATCGTCATAAATCTGTGCCGGAATATTTTACTTCCGGAAACGACATCGCCCGCCTGCACTCCCGCCGCATCGGCTTTCTTCCTCCGACACTGCTGCCAGAATCTCGTGAGCACATACAGGACGCCCTGCGTGAGCGCCCAGACAAGATAGTGCCATCCTGCGCCATGCCATAATCCGCTGAGCAGGAAAACAATCATCAGGTTCCCGTACATCCTCGCCTGTCCCTTACGATTACCACCCAAAGGTATGTACACATATTTCGTAAAAAAACGGCTCAGCGTCATATGCCATCTTTTCCAGAAATCTACGATATTCACCGCTTTATAAGGTTCGTTAAAATTAACCGGGATCTCCATGCCCAGCATCCTGGCGATCCCTCTGGCCATATCGCAATAACCGCTGAAATCGAAATACAGCTGCAGAATATAGAACAGCGCCACCAGCACTGCGTCCATACGCCCCAGGGACGCCAGATTCGCATATCCGTAATCTACCGCAGCCCCAAATGTATCTGCCAGCAGTACCTTCTTCGCAAGCCCGAGAATAAAAAGCCCGCAGCCCTGCGCGATCTTCTCCCACATTACAGGCTGCTTTCCGATCTTCTCAAACTGGGGAAGCATTTCATTATGATTGACAATGGGGCCTGCGATCAGCTGCGGGAAGAATGCCACGAACAACGCATAATCAACGAAAGGGCAATGCTTCACCTCTCCCCGCCAGGTATCGATCACAAAAGAAATCTGCTGGAACGTGAAAAAACTGATCCCCAGCGGCAGTAAGATATTGCGAAGCGCCACTGAGCTGCCAGACACCGCGTTCAAAGTAGAAAGAAAAAAGTCAAAGTATTTGAAATAAAACAGCACGCCCAGATTCGCCGTCACGGCTATGATCATCAGCCTTTTATCCTGTCTGCATGACAGCAGACGGTGGAACAGGTAATTTCCCGCAATGCTGCAGACCATGATCAGCAGATAGGACACGTTAAAATAACCATAGAACCAGAAGGACATTCCCACCAGAAAGACTTTGGCCGGCCATTCTTTCTGTAAATGCAGAAGCCCATAATATCCCAACAGACAGATCGGAAAAAATAAAAATATAAAAATATAAGAATTAAACAGCATTTCTCTACTCCATATCCCGGTAGATCACAAACTCCCCAACCTGCCCATACAGTTCAAACCCATGCTCCGTCAGCGGCTGCGTCATTTCCCGGTCTTCTTTCAGTACAATATACGCACAGGGATACTCTCTGGCCAGCTCCACGAAAGTCTCCGTCTCGATCACCTCCGCCTGCTCCATGGCCTCATACATGGGATGATGGTAATCCCATCTGGCGATCAGCATTTCCCGCCCGTAAGGCAGTTCTATATTCGTACTGTACTGCCTGATATAATAGATCAGGTCTGCCGGCACCAGAACGGTGATCCGCCCCTCCTCCGGCTCGATCAGATCCACGATCTCTATTGTCTCCTGCGGAAGGTGATATGCATTCTCTGCCCGGGAGATATTCTCGCTGTCATAGACATAGTCGCCGCACACGATGACCACCCCGCACGCAAGCGCCACCCCGATCCTGCGGTGTTTCGCGCACAACCGGAGAACCCCATAGGCGCTCACCAGGCTCATCTGCAGCAGCCACAGCAGCCTGTAATAGGTCTCCGAATCGTCAAGCAGCCGCACAAACAACTTCCGGAACAACGGACAGAAAAACATGACCAGCAGCAGCGTCGGCGCATAGACGAAAACAGCCCGCCTGTGCCTGTCCTTCTCTGCGAACCACAGATACAGCAGGATGCCCAGATAGAGAAACGCCAGATACCTGTGCTGGTGAAACCCCATATAATTCTTAAATATTACAACACTCTCTAAAAAAATGCCCCACATAGATAGTCTCCGCTATAATTATTTGCGCCTCATACCGTCCTCGACCCGAACACACCAGGTATTCGGACACTACTGCCGGCCGCCGCCGTTTATTGCAGCAGATAGCCATATCCTACGATCAGATATGCCAGTACATAGACCGCGCTTGGAATGCATACCGCCCCCATTTTGATCAGGATTTTACAGTCCCGTTCCACGAAGGCCAGGCACACCGCCGTCACTGCCATCAGGATGGACACCAGAAAAACGGCTATCGAGCTGCAGATTCCGGCCGTCATATTGATACAGATAAGCAGCAGCCACAGGCCGGCCCGCTTTGTATCTGCGCTTTTTCCTCTGAAACCGTCCGAACCCTTTCTTTCTCTGCCGTCAGACAGCAGCAGAAACATCCAGAGCAGCGCCGGAATCACAAGACTGCCCGCCACGGCTTTGCCCTGCCATGTTCTGGTCAGGAAAAAAGTTTCGTTGGTATAGATCGACACATTGCCGAAAATCTGGAATACCGCCATCAAAATCATGAAAAGCGGCAGATTCTCGCCGCTGCGCAGTTCGCTTCTGTTCTCCGCCACATTGTCTGCTCTGCGGGCCGCAGGTTTTATCCGCCTTATATCCTGCCCGCTCTTTCGTCCGTCGAAAAGCAGCCTGCCGATCTCATAATATACGAGATACGTAAGCGGAAGCAGCAAAAACGGCAAAACCGTGTGGGAGAGGATTGTCGCGTGGATATGGCTCTTCTTCGCCACAAATGCAGTCCACATGGGAAACACTGCCAGCGCATGCCGGATATCCAGTCCCGTATGCCGTCCCGTCAGAGGCAGGATCGTATACATCGTATCCGCCTGCTGCGCGATCAAAGACACTGTCACATAATAGGCGTCATCCCCGTCGAAAGAAGCATAAGCCGCCGCCTTATACAGCTGGAATCCCAGCAGGACAAAAAACAACAGCCATTCCGCACGCTCGGCCCAGGACATCCTGCGGACAGCATTCCCGAAACTTTCCCGCAGAGGATTCTCCGGCCTTACAAGCGCACGCACGCTTCCCTTCCGGCGGTACGTAAGCCCCACGCCGGCCGCTGCACACAAAATACTGAGCGCCATAAAACAGTTGGAAGCCAAAATAAAATTATCATATCTTACAAATAATACCACTGGGATCGTCACCAGCCCGAACAGCGCCCACATCACAAAATACCCTGCCAGAAAGACAAAAGCGGGGTTCCGCCTGTCCGCCGCCGTGAAAGCTGCCGGGATCAGGCCGATGCAGTATGGTATGATGATAAGCCAGAGAAGTATGCCCGTTATTTGAAACATTTGTTAACTCTCCAATCGTTTGACAGACGATAAATTTAAGTTTGTTTTATCATTAACTATGCCAGGGGCCGCAGACGGCGCAGCAAATGCGCAGGCCTGCCTGAACCGTTACACTTATGATACCAACGTCAGTATATCATTTGAATGAGAATAGGGCAAGATGTCCCTGTACAATCCTGCCTGAATATGGTAAACTGACATTGATTCGCGGTGCCCTGCACCCCGGGACACAGAGCAGTCTGCAGCGCCATAAACAGAGATGGCGCCGGAAGTTTTTCGATACAATGTGAGGTATTTCATGAAGAAAGTATACGTTATCGGCGCCGGTCCTGCCGGACTGACCGCCGCTTACGAACTGTTAAAACAAAGCACCGATTACGAGGTCACCGTCCTGGAAGAAAGCCGGTACATGGGCGGAATCTCCAGGACCGTCAATTACAAAGGCAACCGCATGGATATGGGCGGCCACCGTTTCTTCTCCAAAGTACCGGAAGTAAACCGGTGGTGGAACAATATGCTGCCCCTGCAGGGCGCGCCTACTTACGACGATATCGTCCTGCACCGCGAGATGACGCTCACGCCCGGCGGTCCCGATCCCGAGAAGGAAGACAGGGTCATGCTGCGTCGTCACAGAGTGTCCCGCATTTATTTTAAACAGAAATTTTTTGATTATCCCATATCCTTTAAACCGGAAACCTTCATCAATATGGGACTGATCAACACGATCCAGGCCGGCTGCAGTTATCTTGCCTCTGTGATCCACAAACGCAGGGAAGACTCGCTTGAGGATTTCTACATCAACCGCTTCGGACGCAAACTGTATTCCATGTTTTTCGAGTATTACACGGAGAATCTGTGGGGACGCCATCCAAGCGAAATCGCCCCCGACTGGGGCGCTCAGCGCGCCAAAGGATTGTCCATCGCCGCCATAGTAAAGGATATCTTTTCTAAAATGATTCCCGGAAAGAAGAACCGGGCCGTGGAAACCTCCCTGATCGAAGAATTCAGCTATCCCAAGCTTGGCCCCGGCCAGCTGTGGGAGGTGACCGCAGACGAAATCCGCAGGATGGGCGGCACAATCCTCACCGATTGTCTTGTGACGAAACTGCGCAAGAATGCGGACAACCATATTACCTCTCTCACCTACGTGAATGACGGCAGGGAGATTACCGTGGAGGGTGATATCTTTATCTCTTCCATGCCCGTCAAGGATCTGGTGGCCGGCATGAACGACGTGCCAAAGCAGCCTGCCAGGATCGCCGCCGGACTGCCCTACCGGGATTACATGACCGTGGGACTCCTGCTGCCCAGGCTGAACCTGAAGAACAAGACGAAATTAAAGACCATTGGCAATATCGTTCCCGACTGCTGGGTCTATGTACATGACCGCGACGTCATGCTGGGCCGTTTCCAGATCTACAACAACTGGTCGCCCTATATGATCAGGGATCTGGAGCATACCGTGTGGATCGGTCTGGAATATTTCTGCTTTGAGGGCGACAAGTACTGGACTATGTCAGACGGGGACTTTACGAAATTTGCGGTTGAAGAGATCGTCCGTATGGGCCTGATTGACTCCCCTGCAGATGTGATGGATTCCCATGTAGAACGTGTCAAGAAAGCCTATCCGGCCTACTTTGATACCTACAAGGATATCGATACGCTGGTGGATTACTTAAAAACCATCGATAACCTGTACTGTGTGGGCCGTAACGGCCAGCATCGTTACAACAATATTGACCATTCCATGGTCACCTCCTTTGAAACGGTGAAGAATATCATTAACGGCGTCAAAAGTAAGGATAATATCTGGAACGTCAATACGGAAAAGGTTTATCACGAAGCGAAATCATAATAAACTGCCGGAAATACCTTCCATGGGAAAACAGCTTACCCGTTTTCCCATGGAAGGTATCTTTGTTCACTGAGGGTATTTTCCGTTTATTTCCTGCAAAGGGATCCTGTCGTATAAACCCTGCCCTGTCTTTTTGTTTCTCACATAAAAATGATTCACCGCTACAATAAGCAGACTGACTGCCAGCACAAAATAGAAATTAATTCCTCTGGTCACATACAGCGACGGCATCAGATATTCTCCGGTAAAAATGCCTGCGAATACACTTCTGTACATGACCTCCGTAATCCCCTGCGCCCCCGGCACAGGCAGCATATCCACGGCAATATAGACCGAGGCCTGCAGAAGCATGATCGTCAGGGCGTCCTTCCCTTCCAAAGAAAATCCCCTGTATATGATCCATGTCAGCACAAAAACGCTGGCCCGCTGCACGAACGTAAAGAGGCTGACCATAAACACCTTCCCCTTGTGCTGCAGCAGAAAACGCACCGCACTCTGGTAGCCGTCTATAAATTGTTCTATCTTCACCTGTCTCGTCCCGTTTTTCTTCAGAATTCCGACACCTGCAAGCAGTCTCTCAATGCCGAAAATAATCCTTTTCATGGTGTCCGGCGCCAGCATCACCGCCAGCAGCATTACCACCAGCAGCGTATTCAACGCAAGGCCCAGCAGAAAAAGCGGAAAATACTCCTCCAAATACCCCCGCAGCGGCCTGTGCCAGAATAGCAGCGCCCCAATGCCGATCACCACCAGCACCAGCTTATAGATGAGGGCCACCGTCATTAAAACCACCGACGACTCCGACAGGCGGTTGCCGTCTTTACTCATATAATAAAGCTGCATCGGCTGGCCGCCTGTGGCGGAAGGCGTAATCCCCGAATAGAAAAATCCGATAAAAGAATACCCGATACACCGACGAAGACTGCTGCGTCCATTCAAAGAACGCAGCAGATAGAAGATCATAATCCCCTCCGCGCTGACAAAAAACAGCGCCACCAGCATAGCCGTACACAGGGACAGTGGCGACAGCTTTCCCAGCGCATGCTGGATACGCCCCGCATCCTGCCCGTGGAAGATGGTGTAGAAGGACAACAGCATCACTGCCAGAAAAAAAGCCCCCTCCAGAACTCTTTTCCGGTTGATCGCTGTCCCCCTTATCCGGTTCCGGCTAACCTCCATATGCCACCACCCTTTCCGACGCTCCCGTCTCGTAAAGCCTGCGCAGCCTTCTCTCCATGCTCTCTTCACTCCATACGCTTTCACCCTGTAATACAGATACAGGCTGTTGTCCCGCTGTTGTCCCTGCAGCTACAAACTCCGCCAGACTCCCTTCATAGACCACTCTTTTACCGGGGTACTGATAGAAGTCCTTCGGCGTCACCAGCGAAAAATGCTTGTCTGCGATCCTGATCTTATGTTCTTCCAGAAGCCGCGCAATATAGGAAGAACAGGTATACTGATTTTTCAGATAAAAGGGGCGTCCAAGGGCAATGAACGGCAGCCCCGGCACCGCATAATGATAATGGTATCTCCTTCTATAGTCCTGCCGCAGCCGCTCTCTGATCCCTGCCTTCTGCTCCTCGCTGCACTCCAGCTCACAGACCTGGTATACCGCCGTCGGGAAAGCCCGCAGGATCTTCCTCTTGTCCTCTCTCTCAAATCCGGCAAACCAGGGCACCCGCGGATTACGCCGTCCAAAGCTGTATGCTTCTTCCAGGCCCTCATCCATGCCAAGGACCACATGAATATATTTTTGTCCCAGAAACCGCCTGATCACCGCCGCAAAAACCCCCGGCGTATCCACCATGGCAATGTATATATGCTCCATATAAATCCTCCATTTTATCCTGATTCACTCTTCCGGCTCTCCCGGCGGCTTTTATCTCCTGTTATTGAAATTGATAGATCTTCCTCGCCGCCCGATATCCGCTCTTTGTCAGCATTCCGCCCACTTTACCCGGCAGATAGGTCAGTCCGCTCAGCGTGGTGTATTTCAGGCGTAAATAAAGCCTGACATTATCTTCCCTGATCCCTCTCCAAAGCTGTCTTCGTTTACTATATGCCTCCTGTGAATCAATCAGCAGCAGATGGATAGATGAGATCGCCATCATAATCGATATATTACGGCACATATACTCCGCCAGCTTCGGATAGATTTCCTTTACCTCATTTAGATCTACGCATTTGGAAACGATCTCCGTCACCAGAATCTGCTGGTCTATCCTGCTCATCAGCACCCTCTCATTGACAGACTGATCCTCCCTGCCGATATAATAATGATACAGATCGATGTCCATATAGAAAATATGTTCTACGAACGGCAGCGGCTGATAGGCAAAGATATTATCTACATAGAAGGTATGCTCCGGAAGAACCACCCCGCTCCTGCGCAGCACCTCCGTCCGAAAGACCAGGGCATGCATGATCAGATACTGTGACGCATGAAATCTGCCGATATCATTCCAGCTGCACATCTCTTCCACAGGGAAAACATTTGTGTAGCGCATCGTCCTGCCGGTACCTTCATCCAAATGATCGTAGATATAGTTACATACAAACAGATCCGGCACATCACCGATCAGGCGGGTCTCTTTCCTGACACAGAATTCCCTGATCCTTTCAAGCATCTTCGCATAGGCGCTCTCATCCAGCCAGTCATCCGAATCCACCACCTTAAAATACATACCTGTCGCCAGCTTCAGACCGGCATTGACTCCGGATCCATGTCCGCCGTTTTCCTTATGCACTGCCCTGACGATGCCGGGATAGAGTTTCTCGTAATAGTCCGCGATCTCCCCTGTGGCATCCTTCGATCCGTCGTTTACGATAATAATCTCAACGTCGTCTCCGCCCGGGAGCAGAGATTCAATACATCTCGCCATATAATCCTGTGAATTATAGCAGGGAACCGTAAATGTTATGTACTTCATATGCTTACCTCCATATTCTGCATTCCTTTTTCCTCAGAAATAATTTCTGTTACACCATAAATTTGATTGAATGTCGTTTTCTTTATATATCATAACGATAAAAACTTCCAGTTTTCTTCAAGTTTTTATTAAGATATTCTTAAAAAGGCTTTCCGCTTCCTTAAACAGGCCGGTCTTCCATTTCCCCGTACAAAAAAACTCCGATGCATCTCAAAAAGTTTACTTTCTTGCAAAGTTCTTCTCGAGACACACCGGAACGGATCCTGCAGTCCTGCTTTATCTATTCTGTTATTACCACCGTTATTCTGTTCTGATTCTTTCGCTCCTGCGCATTTTCCGGCCGTACCTTCCAGCTATCCCGCTTTGAGGTCTGTAACCCTTTGTCAGATGAAGGTACGACTGCACATTATTCCGACAGAACCGCCTTAACCGTATCGGCGATCAGCCGCATCCCGGCCGGTGTGGGGTGCACACCATCGGCAGTCATCTCTGCCATATTTTCCAAGGTGATACCGCATTTCTCCAGATCGATGACCGGAAGCTCCCTGTTCCTGGCGATCAGCCGAATCTGTTCGGAGTATGCCTCGGAAGTCACTTTCTGTCCATTCACAAAAGAGACAAATGGCTGGGATTCTGTCGTTCCCCAATCGCCCACCGGCAGCAGGGTACAGCAGTAAACCTGTGCCGCCGGACACTGCTCCTTAATCTTATCCAGGATCATGGTGTAGCCGTCACTGAAGTTTTCCACCACACCCTCCGGTACGGCCCGCAGTCCGTCATTGTCCCCGACCGGCGCATTCCCCAGCACATCATTGGTTCCCATATAGACGAGAACGAGATCCGGCGCCTCCTTGTCAGCGCCCACCAGCTGTGCGATCCTGTAATCGCTGCAGCCGACTCCCGGGTCAGCCGCTCCGGAATCTCCAATGCATGTGCTCCCGCTGCTGGACCCGTTAACGCACAGTTCCAGTCCCATCTCATCCAGCGTCATCTTCCACCAGGTCTGCGACACGTCCTGCACCAGGCCGTTCTGGGGATAGAAAACAAGATTCCCTTCCGGAATCCATCCGTCAAACGTAGATATACTGTCTCCCAGGATAGAAACTTCCATCCCTTCCTCCACCGGCTCCATGTGCTTCTGTTCCGCTGTGCTTTCTTCTCTATTGTCTGTTTTCTCACGCGCCGGCTGCCCTGCCGCCGTACATGCCGACATTGCCAGCAGCGACAGTCCAAGCAGCAGCCCGGTCTGTCTCTTCCCTCTATTCCTCATCTGTCTCCACGCATCCTTCCTGCTCTATTGCTCCTGCCTCCTGGCGCTTCCTGTATAGCCCCGCTTCCCTAAGCCGGTTCCATACACGGAGCGTCCGGATCATCACTTCCTGAACACGGACTGTCTGGCGCCATGCATTTTGTCGTGATGTTTCAGCACATCATTCACCGCATCCATGCGCAGCCCTGCATCGATGAAATCGCAATACTTACAGAAAGGATAATTGTGCCGGCCATCCTTCACCGCGTCGCGCAGTTCCCGGTATTTTACACTGTTCCATCCTTCCTGCAGGGAAACCTTATTCAGATCCGCCAGCTCCGTAGTCTCGAAATTATCACAGCAGCAGATGCCCATCTTACCGTTGGGCATGATCCACATATCCGTGTAGGGCATCAGACAGGTCTCCTTGATCACTTTGCCCTTAGACTGCTTATTCGGCGCGCTGCCGGCGCGGTTCGTCAGCACTTCCTTCAGATACCGGATCTGGATCAGGATATCCACATCCCTGAACTCCTGCGGGTGCGCTTTTACATATTCGTATATGACCCGCACGTTGTCATGCATTTTCATATCCAGGCAGTAATTGTTGATGATCAGCTGGTCAAGATAAGGCACGATGGCCTTCACCTTGTCCACATTCAGCAAAAGCCCGTTGGTGGACATGAAGATAAAAGCCTCCGGCAGCTGCTTCCTGGCATATTCGTGGAATTCCACGATACGCTTATCCAGCCACGGCTCGTTATTGCCGTACAACGTCAGATGCCCCTTGTATCCCCAGTCCCGCAGCTGATCGATAATAGAATAATACAGAGCATCGTCTATCTTCTTATAGGGACGTTTCTCCGCATTGATATTCGCGGTACAGAACTCACAGGTGCTGTTGCAGCGGTTCACCGTCTCCAGATTTACCACCACCGGGTGGGGCGCCTCCTTCTGGTCATAAAAATAATCTATATACTTGCGCTGCTGCCGCCTTCTCGATACGAACTGCAGCTTTAAATAGCTTTCACTGGATAATCTGGGCAGATACTTTCTGGCATTCCAACCCAGCACGCCCGCAAAATTGTGTACTCTAATCGCCATATCATTCTCCATTTCCGCACGGTTTCCTCATGCTCCGTTATCTGTCACTCCCCATTGCCAGAGCCGGCTTTCCGGCTGCCCTGTACACGTAGACCGTACAGCTGCCGTCCCCGGCCGTATCGCCATCTACCAGCTCCAGACCAACCTCATCTGCATTCGTCAGTTCCAGCCTGGAAAAAATATATTCTCCTCCCAATTCCCGGAAGGCATCTACATCAATATAAATATCATAATCTGTAGCATACACCGTTTTCGTCGCGCTGACAATACTCAGATCCGTTCCCGAATACAGGTAAGCTCTGGCTCCCCAGTCATCATAGTAGATCCTAGTAGGCTCCACTCTCTCAAGCGCCGGAGCGATGATCTTCCGAAAATCTTCCTTATACTGCCGGGCATAGAACCCCAGATAACCGTCCAACGTGGCGATCCCATTGTACTCCAGCACCGCCGGATGGAACCCATAAGCCGCCGACCACTCTCCCTGATAGCCGATCCTTTCCTTCAGCCGCTCAAAAAGCGCCTGGGCATAGAACTGCTCGTAATCAAACTCGTCCACTTCCGTCCCCTGAAAATATTCGTAGGCCCTGTTATGGCAGGTGGCATACAGATCGTTATACCGGTTGGGCGTCAGGATCACCGCCAGCGCCGCCGCACAGACCAGTCCGTTGGCTGCCCACATCGTCCAGACGCCTCTGTCATAGAGCCTGATCAGGATCAGGAAAAACGCGGCATACCACAAAAAGGGATTGAAGAAGATCGTCCTGTTAAACTGCCATCCTTTCAGCGGCGGAATAAGCGCTTCCACCAGCCTCCGCAGCGGCCCGAAATCATACAGGCCGTACACCACACTGTTAAACAGCAGAAAGAGCATAACGAAATTAAACGGATCCCGAACGATCTGCCGCCACTTTCTTCTGTACAGATACAGGCCGTTGCTGCCGACAAAATAGAGCACGCAGACCGGCAGCGCCACCTTCCCGTGTACCCCGTCGGCATGAAAAATACCGTCTTTCCAGACCGTGCCGATCTCCCGCAGGATCTCCGGCAGCGAAAGATCCGCATTGACGATGCTGGAACGGATCGTTTCTTCCTCCCCGAAAAGCATCTGCCCAAACAGTCTGTATTCACATCCTACATACCCGGCCGTCAGAACGAACAGGGCAGCAATCAGCGGCCATGCCGGTTTCCGGTTTCGGATCGACAGCCATATGACGGCAATGACCAGATACCCCAGGATAAAGATCCCATGATAAGAAAAATAGGACACCAGCGGATAGGCAAGCAGCCCCAGATACCACCATATTCCGGCCCGTCTGTAGATCTTGATCAGAAGATAGACACACAGCGGAATGGATGCAAACGCGAAGCCGAATGCCGGAAAAAACCACACGATGCCATAGACAAACCCGGTCATGTAGATAACCGGCCTGTACAGGACACACCTGTCAGGAAAAAGTTCGCCCATAAGCAGGCGGAAGGAAAACATACCTAACAGTATTTTTCCCAGAATACCGAGCACATACGCAGTGTATGTAGGAAAAAGCATATACAGCAGCGTATACAGCGACAGCTCCGACGGGAGGTTGTCTCTGCTGATCCCGCCCAGAAAAGGCACATCCACACCATGCTGCAGAAAACTGTTCGTGTTCTTCAGCATCTGGAACTGCGCCAGAAACAGATCCATATTGTCGTGCACAGCAATGTAACTTCTCTCCCCGTATCCGAAGAACACCCCCGCCGTCAGGAGCACAAAACCCACGATCGGGAACAGAAACCAGTATTTCGTTATCCATAGAAACCACCTTTGCTGCGCTAATCTCCTCATACCTTCCTCCGCTGCTCCTTACACTTGTTTATGGCGTATCTTTCTGAATACGAAAATCTTCTGCCCGAAGAAATTCATCACGATAAACATGCACATCCCCAGAAACATGGCTACGTTGTCTACGACCACCTTCGGCTGCGCCGCCAGTACCTTCTCCATAAGCGGCTGTGCCACGCCAAATGCGATCAGATAGCACACGATGATATTGACAGCAAACCGCCAGGGCAGTCCTTTGTCCTTATTCTCTACTTTGAAAGTCACCCTGCTGTTGGCATGGTAGGAGAAGACACTGCCGATAAAATAAGAGATGCCGCTGGAAAGCCAGTAGTTCATATGCACCAGATTGTAGAGCACTGCCATGATGACCCACCCCATCAGAGTATTGATCACACCTACCAGCCCAAAGTGGATCACCTCCATAATAAAATCCTTATATTTTAAGAATAAAGCTTTCATCCTGATTATATCCTTATATCCTGTTTTCCTTCACGCGCAATTAAATTTGCATTTATATGGCTTGTCCTCTATACTATAGTTAACGACATTAAAAACTTCGTTTTCAGTCCTGCAAAAGCTTCGATATATGGCTTTGGCAGGCACCGGAAGCAGAAATTTGGCATGATGTAAG
Organism: uncultured Lachnospiraceae bacterium; assembly: GCA_947576945.1. GTDB lineage: Bacteria > Bacillota > Clostridia > Lachnospirales > Lachnospiraceae > UBA3282. Next base: position 98,132 of record CANPTH010000005.1, on the reverse strand, counting down.
TTTACTATAAGAATAGAAACCGATACTATAAATTGATAGATCATAAGCAAAAGGAGACCTCGATGAGCCTATTAAACGTACATCATATCGGATATTTAGTCAAAAAAATAGAAAAGGCCAAACAGACCTTTCTGGCTCTGGGCTATTGTGTTGAACAGGATACCGTCCATGACGATATCCGCAAAATCGATATCTGCTTCCTGATCAAGGACGGATACCGCATTGAACTTGTCTCACCTGCCGGGGAAGACTCCGTAGTCTCCGGATTGATCAAAAGGTATAAGAACAGCCCCTATCACATCTGCTACGAGACCGATGATTTCGAGGCAACCGTAGACTGGCTGACTGCAGACGGCTTCATCGCTGTCGACACGCCAACTCCTGCCCCCGCCTTAGGAGGCCGTGAAGTCATATTTCTATCAAATGCCTCGATCGGCATGATCGAACTGATACGTTGAACCCATACCTCTCCCCCAACGTCCATAGGACCTGGAGGTTCATGTTGCTGCCGTCTTATCCGATCTGGCTTATGATGATATCCGCCATCTCTCCTACATTTTTCATGGACACAACCTGTCCCATATTGAATTTCATGCCGAACTCCTGTTCCACTGCCGCCAGCAGATTGATATGCTCCAGAGAGTCCCAGTCTTCGATATCATCTGCCGTCGTCGCATCCGTCACCGTGATCTCCTCATCATCGAACACATCCCTGAATACCTCGTTTAATCTTTCAAATACTTCTTCTCTGCTCATATTTCCCTCCATTCCGAAGCGTTTTACGCTGAGACCGCGAGCAGAATTTCAGATTCTGCTCTGCGATCAAGGAGTTTGTGACGTTTCGGCACAAACTCTTGGTTGAATAAACTGCTCATCAGAGAATTTATTCAACCTTCCCTCCACTCTGCTCTATTCTTTTCTCATTTTCCTATTTAGTACTATAATATTATTTCCGTTATTTGGCAACCTTATAATCAGCCGTCATTCCCTTCCCAAACATCAATGACCGTATTCTTCTTCTCATAGGATTGCGGGATATCGAATCTCCATACGCTGTTTCCTTCCTCATCTTCTTCAATCTTCGTAAATCCCATCGTCCCATAGAATTCCTTTACCATGCCATTCTTCGCAGTCGGATAATAGCAGCCTATGATCGTGTCTATGCCGCAGTCCCGGCACGCCTCTACTATGCTGTCCATCATGGCATACTCCATGTCCCGCTTCAGTACGCGGCAGCTCATCAGCCACAGTCTGATCTGCAGCGCCTGCTCTCCTTCCCCTGTATCCGCGGCGGTCTGCTCCCATCTTTCTTTCTTTCCGATCACGACAGAAACGACACCATTGTCACCAAACCTGTCCTCCAGTTTCCCGTAACGAGTGACATAAGTGTCATCTGCGGCAAATCCTTCAATATCCTTCTGCGTATAGCGTCTGGTCGTCAGATTGAACTGGTTGCTCTTATTGGTCAGCTGCGCGATCCTCGCCATATACATCGGCTCAAACGGCCTGATCGTCCCCTTCATTTCCAGAGAGAGCAAGTATTCCCTGTAATCTCCAAAACTCTGCTGTTGCTGCTTTCTTGCCAGATTGGCCTTATACATCTCATTGCGCTTCCAGTCATCATCTGACAATTGTGTCACTTCAAAGAAGCCGGCATGATCCAGTACGCGTATATATTGTTCCGGTGTGCCGATGACAGGAACCGCCACGCCTTTCACCTGCGCTTCCACGATCTCCCGCTCCGCCGGATTGTCATCCACAAATACGAGACTTTCCGGCAGAATATTCATCTCATCGGCTATCGATGCGATATTTCTGCTCTTAGGTTCCCAGTTCGCCTTGATCACGATAAAGTCCTCGGGCCTCAGAATGCCGTCCGGGTGCCCCAATCCCGCGATGGCATTGTCATATTCATTCTTGGAATTGATATTGAGCATGACACCGATCTCTTTCTGCGCCTTCACATAGCTCTGAAATTCCGCATAGACCTGCCCCATAGAAGTCTCCGGCCCGATCTCCAGATTCTCCACGCCGTCATCTCCTACGATCCCTCCCCAGAGAGTATTATCCAGATCCAGTACCAGCGCCTTCTTGTTCCTGCCAAAGACAGCCTTGATGATGTTCGCCAGGTTATAGGCAAATTCCGGTATCGCCTGCATGCACATGGCATACTTATACATATGCCAGTAGAAGGGATCTGCAAAGCGGTCGAGGCCATACGAAGCCGCCATGTAGTTGATATCGTTGATATAGAAGCCGGTATGGTCTAATGCATACTGGTAAAATTTCTCATTCATCCTGTTCAGAAAGCTGATGCGCCCCTGCCGGTACACCGCCTCCTGATTGCCAAGGATACGATAAAAGGGGTACTCAAAATTATTCTGGATCACGGGGCAATGATATTTGTCCTCGATCTTCTCCCACATAACGCGGAAATGTTCGTACTGTTCCTCCAGCATCTCCTCGATATGTTCCGCCGAGTCCGATACTGCAGGATAGGAAGTGATATTCCGGTTAGACGTATGAATGTAGATCAGATCCGGCGCAAACTCCACAAGCTCCGGATTGTCAAACATCACATCCTGCCAATACTGCGCATACTCCGACTCATAGAACTGCGGCTGTATTCCCTGCTCCAGCAGAAACAATTCCAGCACCCTGATGATGTCATGTGTCGTGCTGCCCCCTAATACCGCGATCCTCTTCAAGAGGAAGTCCGTCCTGCCCTCGAGAAGCTGTCGTCTGATCTTCCTGGATTTCTTCAGAATATATTCACTGTCAAAAGGATATGCCAATTCCTTCATGATCTCCTCCGTTCCGGAGCATTTTAAACTCCGTCATATAAATGCCTGTCAATACATCATAACACACCCCCGGCACTGCCTGCAAACAATTACTGCTTTGTATTCCCCAGATTCTGTACTCTCCGTATAGACAAACGAAAGAGATGCTTAATTAGTGCGGATTATATTAGTGAAGTCGCCCTGCATCCATCGTAAAGATCGCCGTGTATTTTTGCATGGACTCTGGGGCAAGGCGATGAGTGACACTGATACAGGTAATATTTTCCAAAGACAAAATGCTGCGTTCCACTGCGTTCGCAGTTTGTTCACTGAGGGTGAGGTTGCTTCGTCCATCAGTAATATATTTTTACCACTTAGCAAAGCCCTGGCAATGGCAAGGCGCTGACATTCGCCTCCTGAGAAATTGCCCCCATTTTCCTCAACCATGGTATCAAATCCCTGCGATAAGGCAGCTGTGCCGTCGTCAGCATGACAAGGAGATTGACCTCTGTGGGAGAAAACAACTCACTACGGCAGTCTGCTAGATCAATGTTTGGTTTTGTCAGTCGCAAGGCGTCTACTAATTCTGATTCTATATACTCATCGGCCGTACCTTCTTGCATACTGATCGCTGCATGAAGCATTTTTGTATGTTGGAGATTGGCGGGATCCATTTTTCTGTGACTAGTACTCCGTACTTGAAGTTCCTGTGCAAATTTTCGAGGATATTTTTTCGAGTGTACAAGTTCAGAAACGGAGGCGTAGCGGGCTACGTTGAGTATTCTGGGCTTGTGCAATCGGGAAAATAGACCGAAATATTTGCACAAGGGTTTTCAGTACGGAGTACTAGCTGCTGCAAGGCTGCCTGACATTCGTTTTCATAATAGACATTACAGAGCTGATAAGCGCCCGTGCCAAGGCGTTCCAGAAGTTGCTCTAAAACTTTGCCTGAAGGCATCTGGTTTCCATTTTCAATCCGCGAGACGGAAACGGACGAGCAGATACCATCTGCCAGAGCTTCCTGTGTCAGTCCTGCTTTCTTACGTAAATGATAAATGATTTCACCCAACGTATTTTTCGCCATGAGTCTTTATATCATCCTTTCAGTGCGATAATTGATGCATATTCCACGCGATTTATCCTTTAATGCCTTATCATTTTACCATACGGCATTATTACCCTCAATAACATTTGATCCACCGTCTGACCATATGATAAAAAGGCCTATCTTCCGAAAACAGACAGGCCTTCCAGTATTCAATAACACTATAACGATTCCTTACTCCTGCGGATAAAAGGCAGAATTGATCAATCTGATCGGCAGCTCAGCATACCGTCTGCGGCCTTCCTCCGTCAGATGGACACCGTCCTCCAGACATGCTTCCGCACTGTATGCATCGATCCCGCTTTCCTCCATGGCATTGTAGAACATGACTCCCTGGTCTTTATACTGCTCAGCCACGTATCCCGCACATCTTGCGTATTCCACCATTGTCCCGCATCCATAGTCCAGGCTGTAGGAATCTCCTATATATTTTCCGCCTTCAAAGATCTGGCAGTAATGCGGCGCGATCAGCAGGATCCCTGCATCAGGAAATCTTTCTTTCAGCAATTTGACCGCCGTCTCCAATGCGCCTGTGTAAGTATACACACCGGCTTCATTCAAAGTTTCCCCATTCTCCAGGTACCTGCTCTGTGCGATCTTACGGCTGAGGAAATCATTGACGCCATACTCGATCACAAAGAAATCCGTCTTATCGAAATCACATTCTTTTAAAAGTTTACCCGCCTTATACCCTTCAAAAATGTCCGGGCTGATATTACCTAAAATGGCATTCACCACACCTAACAGTGATCTGGATTGCCACGAATCAAAGCTGTACTGTTCTCCTGGCAGCAACGCCGCCGTGGTTCCTCCCATTGCCATATTGTATACGTTGGCATTACAGCCCTCCGAGATCAACGATGCAACCCCATGATTCTCACGGTCACTGTCCAGTATACTGTCCCCCATAAACACGATCTGCATATCGTATTCTTTTGTTTGCGGCACGTCTGTCGTATCTGTCTCATCAGACGATGCCGCCGGCTGCACGGTATTGTCCGCTTCCGGCTGCTGGGTCTCACTCGGCTGCTGTGTACTGGTCAGAGTTTTCTCTGTCGCATTCGTGTCCGTTTTCCCTTCTCCAACCTCCACAGTAGCTTCCGCGCCCACATTCGGGTCTCCCTTTAACTGATCCCACTCTGCCTTCAATTCCTGCACTGTCCGATGGTTCTCTTCTTCCAATGCCATTCTTTCCTTCTGCATTCTGATCTGGACCTGTCCATAGATAATCTCAATCAGCGCCAGGATACAGAAGCCGATCATCACCAGGATAAGCAGCGTATTCCCGTTCGTTCTCCCTTTTCTCATATTATCTCTACGATTCATCTTCATCCCTGTCCTTTCCTATGTAAATCCGTATACTGATAATCCATACAAAATCATTAACAAATCTTTCAACCTTTTCATACTCTATCACTTTTTGTTTTCTTTGAGTAGGCCTATTTTAATTTATTAAAAAATACTTTCATAAATCTTAAGAATTGTGTTTCATTTCTATTTGTAACTGGCCCTTACTATAGTATATAATAAAAATTCAGGAATATTCTTTTTAAAATAAATTTGTATCATTACGATCGATCACAAAAGAAAGGATCAAGACTATGTCATTTGTCGCACAAGGCTCACACCCCTCCGCTCCATCTCCATTTTTACCCGACGGACATCGCCGCAGAAATATTCTGTGTGCATCTCCTTTGTGGTTATGGCGATTCTTCTTCTTTGTTTTTGTGGTGTTGTTCTATTGTGTTGAACTTCTGTGGATCAAGCCGGTGGACGGCATCAATGATGACTGGGGCATGTACAGCACCTTATCCGGCGCTTATCTCGGCTATCCGGATGCTCATGTGCTCTTCTTTCTATACCCATTATCCTGGCTTCTGTCCAAGCTGTATACACTGTGCAGTTTCATTCCATGGTTCGGATTATTCCTGCACGGAGTACAGATCACCTGTATCTATGCGATCTATCGCCGCTGTATGCAGTTATGGTATCGTCATGGTGGTCCCGATGCGTTCTGGAAACCCGCATTGACGATCCTTTGTATTCTTTTCTTTATTATAGATCTCAATGTAATCTCCGAAGCACAATACACCACAGTTGCAGGTATGGCCGTGGCGTCCGCTCTTTTCTGTTTTGCGACGACAAGGATAGATAATACGGTATCCGATTTTCTGAAAAGTAATACAGCCACCTATATTTTCGCCTGGACCGCCTACAGCATGCGGCAGAATATCCTCTACCTGATGCTTCCCATGGCAGGCATGATCTGGCTTGCCAAGTGGGTTCGTTCCCAAAGGAACGGCTGCAGCAGGACTGCGCCTAAGCTTCTGGGCTTCGCATGCATTCTGCTGGCCGGCATGGGAATTTTGTACGGGCTGCACACTGCCGCTTATTCCGGACAGGAGTGGGCCGATTTTGTCCGGATCAACCACTATCGGGAGCGGGTAGGCGATTTCTATACATGGCCGGAATATGAAGAATGCAAAGAATCCCTTTCTCAACTCGGCATTACGGAAGAAGAATACGGGTACCGCCGTTATGGCGCCCCTTATATCGGTTACGGCATGTCCGTGGAGGATTGGAAACAAATGCACGATATTGCCAGAGAATGTTATCTGAACCGCACAGACTTCACCCACCGTCTGAAGAACATCTTTGTGGGCGCAGTTACTGTCTTCTTCTATGAAGACGGTATGCAGCCGGCGAATCTGCTTGCCGGCCTGCTGCTTATCATAACGCCGGTTCTGATCCTGTTGCAGCATAATCGCAGCGCACTGTCCGTCTATCTGTTCTATCTGATCGGCCGTACGGTAAGCTGGGGATATGTCCTGTACGAAGGGCGGTTTCCAAAGCGTATCATCCAGCCGCTCATCACCGTTGACCACATTGTCATGTTCAGCATTCTGCTGGCATTTAACCTGCTGCGCCTGGAACATGCCAAACGGTACGCTGTTATCCTTCCTGTTGTAATTCTGTTCAGCATCGCTTCTCTGATCATCACAAAGAATAACGTAGATGCCAATTACCATTCCCATCAGGAAACATGGGAACAGCTGAAGGGCTACTGCCATGCCCACCCGGACAACCTCTATATCTGGACGCACAGTTCCGGCACCCTGGAGCATTACTGCGAATCATCCTTCGATCTTACTCTGGATACCTACAATAATTTTGTGTACACGAATTGGGGAGTAATCCTGAATCCTAACAGCAGAATAAAGCTGAGACAATATGGTGTAGAAGATTTCGGCCGGGATCTGATCGGTAACGACCGTATCTATTTCATCTTACAGGATGCTCCCCATAACAAAGAGCACCCCGTCATCATGTACCTGCGCCATACCTATGACGCAGAGCTGCAGGTAACGGATACCTTCACCGCAGGCAATACCGATTATGTGGTATATTGCCTGCGCTGAACATGCGCCGCTGACGCATAACGCCGCCTGGCAAAACGGCTTTACTGCGCCGCTTCGTCTCCTTCCCCGCAGTTCTTCGGGAGTTTGCGGGTCACAAGCGTCAGCCTGTATTCAAAATCTCTCCGATTCTTCAGCGCCATATTTGCCAACATTAAACCGGCGAACAGCGACTGGACCGCCGCCAGTCCGATAAACCCACACACGAACAGGGTTGGAAATCTGAGCACAAGCCCGGTCTCCACATATGAGATCAGGATCGGAATAAACATCAGCACTGCTATCACTGCAAGCACAGCGGCGCACATCCCGAAAAAGCCGAAAGGTTTGTAGTCCCTGTACAGCTTTACGATCGTCCTGATCACCTTAAATCCGTCCGAAAATGTATTCAGCTTCGACTCACTGCCTTCCGGCCTGTCGCGGTAATCCACGATCACATTCTCAATCTGCATATTATTGTAGACCGCATGGATTGTCATCTCTGTCTCAATCTCAAACCCGGTAGACAGCACCGGAAATGTCTTCACGAATCCATAGCTGAAGGCCCGGTATCCGGTCATAATGTCCTTGATCTCACAGTCAAACAGCCTGTTGATGCTGCTGCGCACGATGGTATTGCCAAAATTATGGAACGGACGCTTATTCTCCGTGAAATACGTGGAGGAAAGTCTGTCTCCCACCACCATATCCGCATTGCGGTGAAGTACCTTATCAACCATCTCGCCTGCATATTCCATCGGGTAAGTGTCGTCACCGTCTACCATAATATAACACTCCGCCTCGATCTCACGGAACATACGCCGGATCACATTTCCTTTACCCTGCATATACTCATGGCGTATTACGGCTCCTGCCTCTCTGGCCAGCTCTACAGTACGGTCACTGGAATTATTATCATATACATACACCACCGCCTCAGGCAGAGCCGCTTTCGCATCCCGAACCACCTTGGCGATCGTTTTCTCCTCGTTATAGCACGGGATCAAAACCGCTATCTTGTCCATTCTCTTATGTCTCAACCTTTCTTTTCTCTTCGTTCTATCCGCCCTGTTATCTATAATCTCTTCTATTCTATCATATTATCCTACATAGTAAATCATTTTCTGCTGTGATCCCGGCGGCATCATGTACCGCCCGCCGTCTGCACCCTCTCCGGCATGCCGCTCCTGGCAGTACGATACCACTGATTCAAAGACCGTCTTCTGCACTAAAATCCCTGATATATAAATTCCCCGGCGCTGTATCCCGGACCATAGCACCCAAACAGGATAACGCCAAACAACAGCGCATACCACAGAATCCATCGGACCGGCAGGATCCTTCTGCCGATCCGGTCCCTGACAGAACCCTTCTGCTGCAGCAAAGATACTACATATAGAAGCGCCAGCGCCAGGAATACGATGATCATCTCGATTCCCTCCAATCCCAGCTTCAGCAGGGCGCCATTCCAGAGTACCGACGGATTCCATACGGACACCGCCCGGCCCAGCATCGCAAACGCATCTTGCACCGATGCCGCACGGAAGAAAAGATCTCCGATGCACACAAGCAGAAATGTTCTTAAGATGCGCAGCAGGTTGACCGCCCTTCCCTCCGGGTTGATCCGCAGCCTGCTCATAACACGGCCAAAGAATGGCGCCGTCAGCTCCTCCATCACGATATAGCACCAGTGCAGCAGCCCGGAACCAATGACAAATTTCCAGTCGCCCCCATGCCAGATCCCCACCGTCAGCCAGAGGATAAACATTGCCGCAAAAGTGGCATACTGCTTTCCCTTCTTCTTACCGAATCTGTCTCTCCAGTCTTTGTTCAGCTTCGTAAAGAACGGCGTGCGCAGCACCGGATAAAAGACATATTCCTTCATCCATACACCCAGCGTGATATGCCACCTGCGCCAGTATTCCGCCACACTCTTCGCAAAAAACGGGGTCTGAAAATTTTCCGGCAGCAGGATCCCCAGGCTTTCCGACATGCCCAGCACAATATCCATACATCCGGAAAAGTCCGTGTAAAGCTGAAATGCATAGCAGGCCGTAGCAAACCAGATATACGCTCCCGGATACGATGCATATTCTCCATACACGGTATCCACTAACACCCCCAGCCGCTCCGCGATCACCAGCTTCTTAAAGAACCCCCACAGCATCCGCTGCAGCCCTCTGGCCACCTGCCTGTAATCAAACCGGTGCGGTGCAAAAAACTGCTCTCCGTGTTCCCTGTACTTCAGGATCGGTCCCGACAGGATCACCGGAAAATACATGCCATACAGCATCAGCTTCCCATAATTCCCCTGCGGTTTCGCTATCCCATAATACACATCGATCACATAACCGAGCAGCGAGAAGGTATAGAAAGAAACACCCAATGGCACAAGAAAGTCCACACTCCGGATCAAAGTCTTCGAGCTGCCAAACATTCTTGCGATACCATCGATCGTGTAGATACCGAAATTCACATATTTGAGCACGACCAGTATGCCGATATTGGCCAGGATCGTTGCTGCCAGGATCCATCTGCGCCGCTTCTGATCCTCTGCGCCGGCCGTACCCAGCATCCGGATTCCGGCATAACAGGCTGTCACCGACACAAACGGATACAGGATCAACATACCACTGCCGCTGAGCAGATAATATGCCACACTGCACAGCAGCAGTAATCCCCACTGCAGCTTCTGCGGGATACTATAGTACAATATTAAGATTACGCCAAAAAAGCATAGAAAATAAAATGATGTGATACCCATCTATATCTCCAAACGGACCACATAGTCTTTGGTCTTCTCCTGTTACTCTGTGCATGCAAATCGGGGTCCCCTTCTTCTCATAAATCATTGAAATACACTCCTGACATACCTCATTGCCTCCTCCATTACAGAAAGCTCCTCAACCTTACCCATCTCAACTGACACATAACCTTCATAAGAACCATCCGTAAGAATCCGCTTCAAATCCTGATGGATTTCTCTTTGCTCTATCGGTTTTAACCCCGGTTCACTGATATGCACGTGATTAATCAGATTTACATTTCCCTCCAGGCCTGCCGGATCTTCCTCATTCTGGATCATGGTTCCCACATCCAGATTCAGCAAAAACCCTTTGGATCCCACCGCTCTGATCAAATCCAATGCTTCCGGCGTGCTGTTGATATAATTCGTATTATATATGGCCGGATTTGCTTCCATCCCGATCACAGTTCCTCTCTGCGCGGCATAATTCCCAATCTCCGCAAAGAATCGAAGCCCGGCCTCCGGATCCGTACCCTCCGGGCAGACCCGGTTCCTCGGACAGCCGAAAACCAGATTCCGGCTGCCTACAGCAGACGAAAAATCTATGGCACGCCTGGTATACTCCGCAAGAACCTCTCTCTCTTCGTCCGTCCCAAACAGTCTTTCCTGTCTGCCAAACCAGATCGACTGTAAGGACGTAACCGTAAAGCCATGCTTCTCTGCCAGATTCCTGCTCCACAGGGCCGCCTCCTCCAACCGCTCATACGGCTTCTCCGGAAATATCCTGGTCGGCGCGATTTCCAGCCCGGTAAACTGATATTTCTTCATTAAAGCATAGGCTTCTTCGTCCTGTCCGGCGTTCCAGCCAATATTAGAGATGGACAATTTCAACATCTATTCTCTCCTTTCGTCCTGCCGGAAACATTACTGAATAATTCCCTCACCCGCAATCTCCTTCTCAACAAATGCTTTGATGTCCCTTAAAACCTGCTGCTTATCTGCAATATATCCGTTTCCGCCGCAAAAGACCGCGTCATAAACCGTCCTGTAATTATATTCTGCAGGCTTTCCCTCCAACTCATTTACAAACTTTCTTCCGGTAAGATATTCATAAATTTCAGCTGCGGATACCGGCTCCGTCGCCGGATGCCACAACAAGATCCCTTCCTGCAGAGCTGTCTGTATATCCTTCCACAGATAAGCCAGATTATAGAATTGATAAACGCTTCTGCTGTCCGTAAAGTGAAGTGCACAAAACCCCAGATTCCGAAATCTGCTCTTTAATTCTTTCCTGTCCTGATCGGATACCGTTACTTTATAAAATCCGTTAGGCTGCCGGTGATAATACCTGCAGATCTCCGGATCCTTCGCCGCCAGTTCCTCAAATTTCGTATCCTTCAGCATCGAAGGGATCTCATGGATGAAATCATAGATAAAATTCTTCTTGATATTCCGCCCGAAAAGCCCCGGAAGCCTGATGATCAGCGCATCAGGAAACTGTTCCCTCACCCATGTTTCAAGCAGATAACGGTTATAGCCGTATGCGTGCAGATTCTCCAGATCCACTGCAGAATTTTCATCTACATTTTCAGGCGTCTTAAAGACATCAATGGTCGATATAAGCACCAGCTTCTTCGGACCGATCTTCCTGATATTGTCTTCGGCCTGTCTGATCAGCTCCAGATCCTTTTCCGGTGCATTATTTGCCAGATACTTCTCTGCTCTTATCCCCGCATAGACAAGAAGCTCCGGATTCGTTCCATATGCCTCCTCAATATTCTTCGAATTATAAACAGCGTCAAATCTTCCTTCCGCATAAAGATTACTTCCAACAAATCCCGTATAACCAACCAGTGCTTTCATCCGTTCAACCTTTCCTCCATAATAACTATTTCTTCTTTAATTTCTCTATACTTTCAAAACTGTATTGTTGTCTCTTAAACACAAGTCCATACCCTGCCGAATTCTGTCATATTGTCCTGTCACCCGTCCACCCTCTTCACGGTCTCTATCCCAAACAGCGCCTGCACGAACCGCCCGCCCGGCTTTCACTGTACCAGATATCATAGCCGATATACTTTATTAATATTAATATATTGTCAAATATAATTCAAGCAAAACACAATTGCATAATCCGGGAAATTGCAGTAGAATATATAAGTTAAAAGGGACGTGCGTTTTTTGTCATCCGCATTACACAATCTGGAGGTTAATAATGTTATTTAATTCCGTGCAATTTGCCATATTCTTATCGATCGTATTTATTCTGTATTACCTGGTCCCGCACAGATACCGCTGGGTATTCCTTCTGACCGCCAGCTATGCTTTCTATATGAATCTGCACCTGGGTTACGGGCTGCTGCTTCTCTTCACCACCGTACTCACCTACACACTGGCTATCAGACTGGAAGCAGCCCCCTCGTTTTCCAGAAGGAAGCTCTGCCTTTTGGGCGGCGTTCTTCCGCTGGTAATGATACTGATCCTCTATAAGACATGCAATCCGCTGGTCGCCCGGCTTAACGAAATGATCGCTGCCGGCAGACTTTCCCTGCAGCCACTGACGCTGTCCCTTATTCTTCCGGCAGGTGTTTCCTTCTATTTCTTCCAGTCCATGGGGTATCTGATCGACGTATACCGCGGCAAGAGCAAAGCGGAGCATCACTTCGGCTACTATGCATTGTTCGTATCCTTTTTCCCGCAGCTGCTGGCCGGACCCATCGGCAGGGCGGACAGCCTTCTGCCCCAATATAAGAAGGATCGTCCTTTTGTCTACGACAATGTTACCTACGGTCTGAAACTGATGGTCTGGGGGTATTTCAAGAAGCTGGTCATCGCCGATGTCTTTGCCTCTACCGTCAATGATATTTATAATAATACCCGGTCTTATGTCGGACTTGCCTTCATCATTGCCACTCTCATGTTTGCCATAGAAATCTATTGTGATTTCTCAGGATATTCGGATATCGCCATCGGCTGTGCCCGGTTATTTGGCATCGATCTGATGACAAACTTCAAAAGTCCCTACTTTTCTTTCTCGATCAGAGAATTCTGGAGCCGCTGGCATATATCTCTCTCCACGTGGTTCCGGGATTATGTTTACATTCCGCTTGGGGGCAACAGAGTAGCAAAATGGCGGCACTGCCTGAATCTGCTCATCACCTTTCTGGTCAGCGGTTTCTGGCATGGCAGCAGCCTGACCTTTATTCTCTGGGGCGGTATTCACGGTCTGCTGCAGGTGGTCGAAACCCTGCTCTTCCCCAGGAAAAGAAAAGGAGCAGAGATCAAACGGCGCAAACACTGGTGGCAGCTTCCGATCACTTTCCTCCTGCTGTGTTTTACCTGGATCTTCTTCCGTGCAAACAGTATGGAAGATGCAGTCTGGATCCTCTCCCGGATGTTCTGGGATATCGAACGGCCGCTCAATTATCTGCAGACAGGAATCGTGTGTCTGGGTATTACGCCAATCGCCGCTATCGGCATGGGGTTGTCCGTATTGGTACTTGCCATCTATGATCTGGCCTCTCTGAAAGGAGACGTGATCGCCGGTTTCTCTAAACAGAAATTCTTTATCCGGTGGCCGGTATATGTATTGTTTTTGGTGATAATCGCCTTATTTGCACCGAAAGGTGTGGCAACTGAATTTATCTATCTCCGGTTTTAACAGAAAGGAAAAGGCATACCTGTTATGAAAAAGAAATTAGATGTCATACGTTTTGTTTTGAAGTGCATCCTGATCCCGACGGCTGCCGTATTCGTGATCGCATGGATTAATAAGCCCTACAAGAAGATCGATGAACAGAAATATGTGGATGTCGCCAGGTTCGGCCTGGTGGGAACATCCTACTGCGAGATCCATATTGGCAATCTCGGCAGCTCTCACGGCGCTTATGATTTCGACTACCAGGAGATTATGGACAAGAAAGGATTGATCTGCTTCAATTTTGCCAATCCCAGTCAAAGCTACAATTATGACTATGCTATCCTGCAGGAATTCGGACAGTATATGGAGACCAACAGCGTGCTTTTGATTCCCGTCTCCTACTTCTCCTTCAACAACGAAGTGGTCAATGCCGCGGAAGCGGAAGCCATGAGCCTGCGCTATTATCACTTCTTATCCCCGGAGAACATTCCGGATTATGATCCTTATATTGATCTCATTGCCAACAGGCTTCCTGTCCTGTCTGCCGGTGAAGATATTCTGAAGCTGTTCCCCAATATCAATCCGGCGCTGATCGCCCACGCGTCAAACGACGGCATCGATATGGAAGAATTCACCAGAAGGGCACAGGAACGTTACAGCAGGCATTTTGATAACAAAGAATCATATTTTCTGCCGGAGCGTATCGAAGAATTATATGATATCATTGCATACTGCTATGGCCACGATATCACGCCGGTCCTGATCACGACACCGTTTTCCGAATACTACATGAATCTTATCCCGGAAGATTTCCTGCGGGAATTTAATGAAACGGTGACGACAATAGCCTCCGAGACCGGTACCAGCTACTATGATTATTCCTGTGACAGCAGGTTCCGGGGAAGTCTGCAGTATTTCTCTGACTCCGATCATCTGAATGAAGAGGGCGCAGCCTACTTTACAAGTATTATCTGGAAGGAAATCGACGAATTCCGGCGCTTCTAGTATTCCGTACTTGAAGTTCCCTGATCCGTCCCAGAGCTTCCATCTCAACATGGCGGTCCGGCCGCAGATAGAAGTCTGCAGCAGCGCTTCTTCCGATCTCTTCCGTCACTTCCTCCGGTAAAGTAAGGCCGGGATGGAACAGAATCTCCAGCGTCCGGCCGTCTTTCCTGGCTTTCGCTGCTATGGCAGCATACAGCGTCCTGATCCTGTCATAGTCCATATGGCCGCTCATGATCAGCCCCCACAGATACATCTGCTTCCTGCCATGAACCCTTGTATAGCGCTCTACCTTATGTGAATACAGCGCCAGCAGCCTGTTCTTTACAAAGTTGACCGCCCGGTATGTCTTCCACAGATCAGTCCTTACAATAAATGCTCCCAGGATTTCTCTCGAATTCCGGATATATTCCACCGCATACCCTTCCTCCTCGATCACTTCAGTCAAGGCTTCCCACACGACAGGAATCATATGAGCATGTTGGTGAGAATCAATCCGCATCCCTCTCTGCCTGCAGGGAATCCCTGCTTCCTCAGCCTTCTCAACGGCACGGTCTATGACCGTATTCACCGCCTTGAGCTGCTCCCTGATCTCCAGCTTAAGCTGTGTTTTCACGGTTCCCTTCTTCCACGGCATATAGGACAGAAGAAATAATTTTCCCCAGGATAATCCCATGACTGTCCCTTCCCGGCCGACAAGAACCGGCGCTTTCTCTTTGCCTGCAAGACACCGCCCTTCTACAAAGTCCAGGTGGACAGACATTTTGGGCAGAAAGGGCAATTCCGGAATCTTCTGATACAGCAATTCCATACATGCCTCAAAGCACGACATATTCGGCACGATACTGATACTGTCCAACAGCCCCTTCTCCATGCAGGCAAGCATATCCCGGGATGTATTGGGCGTCAGCGCATAGTCATCCGCATGTATATCAATGTTATCCATTCTTCGTTTTCCTCTCCGCTTTGTTACGACGCTTCAGTTTGTTGAACAGCGCATCATTGTGATGTTTCACGCTTCTCCTGCTTCACGGCATCATCTGCCAGAGCCTCGGTATCTTTCCATACAAATGTGTCCACGATATATCTGGGTCTGTGCTTCGTCTCCATATAGATCTTGCCGATATATTCCCCGATGATTCCCAGCGAAAGAAGGGTAATTCCCCCGATCAACAGAGAAACCGTCAGCGTTGTGGTGTAGCCCGGCACATTATTCCCCCTGGTCCAGTCCACCAGGTTAATAACCAGCATAACACAGCTGAACAGACAGACAAACATGCCGAGTACACTGATCATCCGCAAGGGCCTGGTACTCATGGACGTGATACCGTCCATCGCCAGGGTAAACATTTTACTTAACGTGTATTTAGAATGTCCCGCCTCCCTGGCCTTCACATCGAAATACACCACATCCGACGGAAATCCCATGGTCGGGATCAACCCGCGGAGAAACAGGTTCGTCTCCTCATATTGCGACAGCGCATCCAGCGCCTTCTTAGACATCAGACGGTAATCCGCATGATTGGTGATCACTCTGCTGCCAAGAAGATGCATCAGATTATAGTACAGCGTCGCGCTGCCTTTCTTAAAGATACCGTCGGAATGCCTGTCATTGCGCACGCCATACACTACTTCACTGCCCGCCATATAACTGTCCAGGAACCTGTCTAACGCCTCAATATCCTGCTGCAGGTCTGCATCAACTGTCACTACGGCATCGGCATACTGTTTCGCAGTCATCATCCCTGCCAGGATCGCGCTCTGATGCCCGTAGTTACCGGCCAGGCTGATCACGGAGAACAGGCCGTCCCTGGCGGCTGCCGCATGCAGCAGCTGCAGCGTGCGGTCCTTACTGCCGTCATTGACGAACATGACCTTACTGCCCTTAGCAATGCGTCCTGCCTGCTGCAGCCGGCGTATCTTATCTCCCAGCACCCTGGCGGATTTCTCTATGATCTCTTCTTCATTGTAGCAGGGCACTACCAGATATAACACCGGTATGGCTCTCTCTGCCTTACTGCTTTTGTCCATAAGCTGCCGTTTCCTTCTTTAAATATGATAGTATTCACGGTACCATGCCACGAATCTGCCAAGCCCCTCCTCTATGGAAGTATCCGGTTTAAAGTCATAATCCCGCATCAAGTCTGTGACATCCGCATAAGTCTGATACACGTCGCCCGGCTGCATCGGCAGATACTCCTTCACTGCCGTCCTGCCCAGGCATTTCTCCAGAGCCTCTATATAATCCATCAGTTTCTCCGGTTTATGATTGCCGATATTGTACAATTTATATCGGACGCCCTTCTCATTTTGTTCCGGCGGATTACAGAGAATATTCTCCACCCCTCTGACGATATCGTCAATGTAGGTGAAGTCCCTGTACATATCCCCATTGTTATAGATCTGGATCGGCTGCCCCGCCAGGATCTTCTGCGTAAACTTATAATACGCCATATCCGGCCTTCCAAAAGGCCCGTATACCGTAAAAAACCTCAGTCCGGTCACCGGAATACGATACAGCTTACTATAGGCATGCGCCAGCAGCTCATTGGATTTCTTCGTTGCCGCATACAGGCTCACCGGTTCATCCACCTTGTCCTGCGTTGAAAAAGGAGTCTTCTCATTCCCGCCATATACCGAACTGGAAGAGGCGTACACCAGATGCTCTACCGGAAAATACCGGCATCCCTCCAGTACATGGAAAAATCCCATCATATTGGAGCGCATATAGGCGTCCGGATTGTCTATGCTGTAACGCACACCGGCCTGCGCTCCCAGATTGACCACCACCTGGGGCGCATATTCCTGGAACAGGCGGAATACATCCCCCTTGTCACCCAGATCCCCCTTGATAAAAGTATAGTTCTCATATTCTCTCAGAATAGCCAGCCGGTCCTCTTTCAGCCTGACATCATAATATTCATTCATATTATCGAAGCCAATGACCCGCGCTCCCTTCTCCAGAAGGCTTCTAGACAAATGGAATCC
Organism: uncultured Lachnospiraceae bacterium; assembly: GCA_947576945.1. Classification (GTDB taxonomy): domain Bacteria; phylum Bacillota; class Clostridia; order Lachnospirales; family Lachnospiraceae; genus UBA3282. The sequence continues at coordinate 80,473 of CANPTH010000005.1, read as the reverse complement.
GATAAATCCGGCGCCGCCTGTCACTAAATAAGTTTTATTGTTGTCTAATAGATTCATAGTTTTCTCCATTACCAGGCATTTCTGCCGCTTTACGACGGTCATTACCGCCCGATACTATAATACTCCACACCTGCATTCTTCATCGCATCCAACTCATATACATTACGTCCGTCATATACAAGCGGAATCCTCATTTTCTCCTGAAAAGTCTCGGGTTTGATCATTCTGATCTCTCTCCATTCCGTAAAGATAAAACAGATATTCGCATCCTGAAGCGCTTCCTCCGGCGTCTTCACATACCGGATCGTCCCCGCCTCATTCCTGCCTTCCGGATATCTTCTTCTGAAATTATCCGCCGCTACCGGATCATAGGCATAAATATCCGCTCCGCTTTCCAGCAGAAGCTGCACGTTATCTAACGATGGCGCTTCCCGCAGATCATCAGTTCCCGCCTTAAAAGCAAGGCCAAGCACCGCCACTTTGAGATTCTGGAAGGTGATCATCCGATTGCTCGCTTTATGGAACAGCCTCGTCTTCTGCTCCTCGTTCACATCTACCGCCGCCTCGACCGTGCGCAGCTTATACCCGTTCTGTCTGGCCAGATATTTAAGCGCCTTGGTGTCTTTCGGGAAGCAGCTTCCGCCATAACCCACCCCGGCATTTAAGAACCGGGAACCAATCCTTGCATCGTAACTCATACCCTCCGCCACGGCGTCTATGTCGGCCCCTACCAGCTCACACAGATTCGCGATATCATTCATATAGGAGATCTTAAGCGCCAGGAAATCATTGCAGGCGTACTTGATCATCTCTGCGGAGCGTCTGTTCACCGACACGATCGGTAACCCGAACGGCTCATAGATCTTCTTCAGCACTTCCTCCGCCTCTTTGCTCTCCGTACCGATGATGATCCTGGCAGCATGCAGCGTGTCATGTACCGCGGAACCCTGCGCCAGGAACTCCGGATTGGAAGCCACCTCGATCCGGACATCCCTTATGAGGAAATCTCTGATGAACTGCTCTACCTTATCGTTGGTTCCCACCGGCACGGTAGACTTGACGACTACCAGACAGTCCCGCTCCACGGACTCTGCAATCTGCCTGGATACCGTCGCAATATAGCTTAGATTGGCGGACCCATCCGGCTGTTCCGGTGTACCTACCCCTATAAAAATAGCATCCACATCTCTGTAAGCATTCTGATAATCCGTCGTATAATGCAGTCTGCCAGTGGCATTATTCTTCTGCATCAGTTCCTGCAGCCCCTCCTCATAAATAGGCGAAATGCCTGATTCCATCAGCCTGACCTTATTCTCATCCACATCAACACAGGTTACATCGTGTCCCTTCTCCGCAAAGCATACGCCCGCAACAAGACCAACATATCCTGTTCCAGCAACTGCAATCTTCATTCTTTCCTCCATTCCGAAGCGCTTTGCGCTATCATATATCTTTCCTCATGTTCAAAATCTTCTTCACCTTCCGCATGCCCCTGTCCCAGAGCGTAGGCCCATGGCAGCGTCTCGCCGCTTTCTCGTCGAACAGATCCTGCAGCTCCTGCTGGCTGTTAACGTAATCCCACCAAAGGTATCCCAGATTCGTATCATAACGCTTCCATGGTTTGTCTCCGGCATAGTGAATGATCACGGGGCACCTCTTTGCCTGTTCACATTCCTCTGCCGAATGGATCCCCTCCTTGATACACCTGACGTAGTCTTCCTCCGTCATGTACGCAAGACAGTTATAGATCGGGGGCAGATAAGCGATGAAGCCCTGACAGGTAATGTTCAGAATGTCCTGATCCTGATAATATAGCTTCTCCTTCGTCCAGTCTCTCCACTGCGCCTGCAGATTCCCGGCGCGTATCCTGGCCAGATGCAGGAGCGTCACCCCTGCGTTAATATAGTTTCCCCTCATTTTCTCCAGATGATGCCAGTATGGCAGCCTGCTGTTCCTTTCCCATTGGTCGGAAAGGTTCGCGCCGCCCCGCACCGCTGCCAGCAGTTTCCCTTCCATCGGTGTCTGCCACAGTTCTTCCAGACCGCCCCGGAACAGAATATCTACATCCGTATACAGGATCCTGTCCACGTCCGGCAAAAGACCAGGCAGTTCCAGCCTTAGATAAGTTGCCGTGGAAATGCCTCTGACCTCATACGCATCCTGGTAAGGATTGTCCACCACTTTCATCGTGAGAAGCGACTCCTTGTCACGCGCCTCCAGAATCTGCCTCAACTTCTGTTCGACGCCGGCTGCCTCCCTGGTGCAGATACAATAGACATGGTAATGCGTCTGTCCTTTACTGCCGCTGTCCAGCAAAGACGCAAGCGCCACCTGAACCTGCCTGCACAGATTATGATCAAAACAAAATGCAATATTTATCTGCATGCATACTCCCTGTATTTACAGTCACGAAATTTCTAATACTGTTACCTGTAACTGTTTTATTATACCAAATTATTCTTTTGACCGCGACATAAAAATGCGATGTCTGATTCAGGTAGTAACAGTTCAGCAGTCAGCGCTTTGTGTGCAAGCGCCTACGCATAGACCGCGAATTGTTTCATGGCTGAACTGTTACCAAATATTTCTTCCGCCATAGCAGGTACATCAGGCAGGAAGGGAGCCATAAGGCCAGGCACAGGCCTTTGCCAGGTACCCGTGCAAGAAGCTCTTTCCTGCCGTATCCGGCAAAATGCCCGTAGATGATATACAGTATCATCATCTTACACCTGACGCGGAAGCATACCTTCTTGTCATGCAGATAGGTCTCGGAACGCAATACCATGCCCTTCGGAGAGCGTATCTTCATGTTTCTTCCGGTGTTCGTCAGACCACCCTCCAGATATTCGCAGATGTAAATATTCCGATTGATGTGCACCATACGGTACGGCCCGGACATCTGCATCCATACCACATCCTCCGGCATATACTTCTCCTGCGCAAATACCGGGAACGGATACCTGCGCAGCAGCTCGGTATAGAAGACCTCCGCCTTATCCCCGCCAATATTACCGTTGATCCTGGCTTCCAGATACGTGGCGATCATTTCGTCTTTCGGGAAATAGGCCGTATTGACCCTTCCGTCCTGATGACAGCGCAGGAAACTGTAACCGCACAGCCCGGACATCCCCTTATACTTCCGGTGGTACGCGAGGATGATCGCAACCGCATCTTCCGGCAGATAGTCGTCACTGTCCACAATAAAGGTCAGTTCCGACCGGATCATGGCTATCCCCCTGTTAAGTGCCGTGTGCTTCCCTGCATTTTCCTGTCTTATATAAGTGATCCCGACCGCACCGGTCTGACAATACTGCCGTATCAGCTCTTCTGTTCTGTCAGTGCTGCCATCGTCCACCACAAGCCACTCAAAATCCCTGTCCGTCTGCCGGGCCAGGCTCTCATACAGCCGCGGCAGCAAATCTGCCCTGTTATATGTCGGCGTTATTATCGTGATCGTACTCATCAGCTCCCACCTGCCTTATCCTCGATCTGCCCGATCAAAATCCTGAATCCATATCCAAAATACCCTGTCATATCCGCAGCTTACCGCCCTGCTTCCCCCAAGCCGGATCCACAGCGTACTGCCGCGCTTCCCCCAGGCCGGATCCACAGCGTACTGCCGCGCTTCCTCTAAACCAGATCCGCCGCCTTCAGAAATTCTTCTGCGATGCCGGACAGAGAATACTTCTCCTTGATCCTGGCAGCATTGACTGACAGCTTCTGCGCCAGCTGCGAATCCGCCGCCACCCTGCACATAGCTTCTCCCAATGCCTGCCTGTCCCCTGTCGGGACAAGCAGGCCGTTTGTTCCGTCTTGTATATAGATTCTCGCGCCGCCGATAGGACAATCTGTACAGATCGTCGGGACGCCCATAGCCAGGGCTTCCAGCATGGAGTTGGAAATACCTTCAAAGTCAGAGGAAAGAACGAACATTCCCGCATCCTGTATCTCATCTCTGACGTCGGCACAGAAGCCGTGCCAGACCACCTTACCGCCTATCCGCAGGTCTTCCGCCTGCTTCTTCAGCGCTTCCTCCAGTTCTCCCTCTCCGTATACATGCAGTTCATACTCCGGGAACCGGGCGGAGAAATCGGCAAAGGCATTCAGCAAAAGCGCATGGTTCTTCTGCTTATGCAGCCTGCCCACCGTAACTACCCGCCGCTTCCTGTCACCCTCAAAGCGCGCCGGGACAGAAGCATCTACCGGATTCGGTATCACCACCGCCTTCTTTGCTATCTCTTTCGGAAAATAACCGATGCCATCCTCCGTCTGGAAGGTGATCCTGTCTGCCCGCCTGTACGCCCAGTTCCGCAGCTTCTTAATATTGCAGCTGTCAGGACTGTTTCGTTCCGCCACCAGAATAGGCCTTCGCAGCCCCCATGTAGTCATGGCTGCATAGACAGCCCCCATAACACAGAACGCGAAGATATGGCAGTCCGGATTCTGTTTAAAATATCTTCGTATGCCGGTCAGCTTTTTTAACACCGTAAAGAGATTCCCTCCGGATCTTCCGGCCACGCTGAAGTCTTCCACCCTGCTGTCAAGCTCGTACGCATGTTCATAGCCGGCAAACTGCATAATGGCCACCTCATATCCTCTTTTGACATACTCTGCCGACAGAAGCGAAATGACCCGTTCCGTTCCGCCGCCCGTCATATTCGGAATCATAAATACAATTTTCATTTTATCCTGTCCCTTTCTTCCGCTTGCCATTTCTCGCCAGACACGTTACAATAGCACAAGCATGGCTCATTTACAGGCGCCGCTCTTTAACGGATACACCTCATTGAAAAGCGCGGCTTACTTCATGCCGGGAAAGAGGAATCAACATGTCAGCCACACCCTTTTTAAGTATTGTCATACCTGTTTACAACGCCGGGAAATATCTTGCCTGCTGTCTGGACAGTATTCTGGCACAGGATTATAGCGACTATGAAGTCATTCTGGTGGACGACGGTTCTACGGACCGCTGTCCTTCCCTCTGCGATGCCTATGCCGCAGCAGATCCCCGTATTCACTGCCTTCATCAGCCCAACAGCGGCCATACTGCCGCCAGACAAAACGGGGTAAAGGCAAGCCGCGGGCAATACATCGCATTCGTAGACAGCGACGACTGGGTTTCTCCGGAAATGTACCGCCGCATGTGCACCGCTGCAAAAGATACCCATGCCGACCTCATCCACTGCAACTTTACGGCAGTCATGCCGGATAAGGAGAAACTCTGCGACATCCCTTTCCCCGCCGGTTTCTATGACAAAACGCAGCTTACAGAAACAGTATACCCCAATATGATCTATTTTGGGACCTATTTCGTATTTGGCATTGCCCCAAACCTATGGAACAAACTGTTTCGGCGTGAGCTTTTGGAACGGTATCTGTTCCGTCTTCCCCACAATATTATCGTCGGAGAAGACGGGCCCATCACTTATGCATGTATGCTGGAAGCCGAAAGCGTATATTTCTGTCAGGAGGCCTTCTACTACTACCGAAGTAATGCCGACTCCCTCTGCCACCATATGGACAGCAGACGTCTTGCAGAGAATCATACAATGTTTGAAACCTACCGCAGGTTCATCGATCCCGCCAGATACCCGCTTATTCATAAGCAGCTGCAATATTTCTTCGTATACCAAAGCCTGCTGACCTTTGTGCCGGTATTTGAGACAATGCGGCAGGAAGGCAGCGATTTCAGGAAACGCTTTCTGGCAGAATGTGATGATCCGTATATCCGGGCAGCCTTCAAAACGGTTTCCCTGCGAAACATTACCGGACTCCACAATAAGCTCTATGCACTCTGCGTACGGTACAGACTCGCACGGCTTTTTCGTTTCCTGCTATGAGGCCGCAGACGGTTACCATGCATGCAGCCAGGCAATATAATCTTTAAAGTACACCGGCTCTCCCTTCTCGTCCACGAATCTTATCGTCTTCACGCCTGTTGCCGGTGACGTCAAAGCAAAGATACACTTCTTGTTCCTGCCGGAACCGGTCTGTCTGGCTTCGGCAATCAGATTCTCCTTATCATCAAACAGCTGCACTCTGCAGACCGGACGGTCGATCCGCCAGGGCTGCTCGATCATCACCTGAATCACATTCTGCGTCTGTACTTCTTCCGGCATCTCATATTCGCTTTGATATCCTGACGGCGCCTTCACCACCAGATTATTACAGGGTACCTCCTCGAAATAAGCGTCAGTTCCCACCTGGTATAACGTGGCATTGCGGCTGTATCCCCAATTATCCCCACGAACCGGAACAAAGAATGCGCTGTTTGACAAAAGCTCCTTATTCTCCCACCAGCCTGCGTTGATGTCACCGGCATACACCCTGCCGTCGGAGATTCCGGCATCTTTCCAGCCGGACAGCTGCAGGACAGGATTGGTCAGACAGAAGACTGCCAGCAGTATAAGCACACCATATTGTCCCAGACACCCCGCCGTCTTTTTCTCCCGCCTGCTGCCCAAGGTTCCACTGTCTGTTTCCATGCTGCCTTTAGGTTTCAGCGCCGCGCCTCCCGTCAGCAGCAGCATATAAAATCCGATATTGGAAAAGATCTCATACTTATGTCCCATCTGCCCGATCGTAATCCTGCCGATATCCTGCCAGGAATCCGGCACTCTCTTGACGGTAAGCAGATAAAAGGCCGACACGATCAGCTGGAACATCACCATCCCGTAGAACACCGCGGTTCTTCTGTCTATGGTTCTGCCCTTTACTATGGGAATCAGCGCCTTCCCCGTAAAATGCACCGCAAGAAACACTGCCGCAAGAAACGTTACCACAAGGACCAGGATCGGCATCTGCTGGATCTGCCTGCCCAGAGGCGCAAGCAGGTACGCGCCAAAATCCGTAAATGTCCTTCCGGCCAGCCTGAACCAATAACCCGGCTGTCCCATAGAGGAGGCTTTGACCCATCTGCCGCCGTCTCCCTGTCCGCCGAAAGAGTACAGCAGCTGTAAGAGAGAGGCTCCTCCTATCACACAGGCCAGCGCTTTATCCCGCCTGCCAAGACTCCTGCCGAAGAAGAGCAGATAAACCACCATCAGCGGCAGCAGCACCGCATAGGTCCCTTTTGACAGGCAGACCAGGGCGCCGGCCGCCAGAAGCGCTGCATAGATCCATCTTGAGAAAAGTTCCAGATCCGCCGTCAGAAGCAGAAGAAGAAGGTAGATTCCCCAGTAGGCATGGTTGGTAAAGAACAACGTCTCCTCGTAGAAACACGTCAGCATAACCAGGAAGCACCACAGAATTCTGCCGGAAAGACGCATCAATCCATGAAAAGGATACAACACAAAAAAAGCCCAGACCATACTGCAGAGCAGACATGCCGCAGCCTGCATAAAATACAGCGCATACACGGTCGGTATCCGGATCACCTTCACGCAAAACAATGTGATCAGACGCGGCAGCAGCGGAAGATATCCCGCATCCGTGATCAGCAGATTGGCCCCCAGCCCCTCTTCCCTGGCATAATGCAGGAAGTTTGTCACCGCCTCCGCATAAGTTGGCTCCAGATACAGGGAGCTGTCTAACAGATAGATAACGGCCATGAACATGAGAGTCATAACCCCAAAGACTGCCAGGCATCTGCGCTCGCCGCCCATGCGCCCGGTTTGCGTCAGCAGTACCAATGCCGCAGCGCCTGCCATGACAAGGCAAAAGCAAAGCAGTCTTACCGCATATTCCATTCCCATACGATGATAATGATATGCCTGCGCCAGAGCCAGTTCCCCCGCGGTCTGACTCTGTTTCGCGATGCCGAATCCATGATGGTCAGGGCCGGCTGCAACAGCCAGCTCCCCTGCCGACACCCCCTCCGTACTCAGGTGGAGCAGCGCCTCACCACATTCCAGCCGCCCCAGATCCAGGCCGTCTAACCTGATCCATTCTCCGGCTCTTATCTCACACAACGGAATTGTGTCCGTTATACACTCTTCTCCCTGTTCCAGCACGCAGAGCAGCTGTCCTGCACTGCTTGTATCACATACTGCAAAGTTCAACGCATAGAAGCCCTGTCTCCAGTTCATTTCCTCTGAAACAGTCAACGGCTGCCAGATCTCCATACCGTCATACAAAGACAGAGCCTCTGTCATCTCCGTCTCATCACTGCATACATCCACCGGCTCTCCGTTGACAATATAGCGGGACAACACAAGCAGTACAAGGATCAACCCTGCTATAAGCGCTGCCTGATCCCGCTTATACACGCCTCCTGCTTTTGCGGTCACTGCCACAATACCCATATCTGCTCCTCGCTCTCAGTCCACTCTTCCAGTGTCAACGCCCCTGCACGGTACGTAAGCGCCATATCTTCTATCATAAGGTAATATCCCTCCTGCTCTGCCCGCCGGAATTTCCAGCGGCAGGACACATTCTCATCCGGCTGATAGAACATATTCATACCGTCATCCATATAGATCGTCAGCATAGCCGCGTCTTCCTCCACCGCTGCCGCCAATACCTGTTCATTGCTGCGGAAACGTATCGTATAGCCGGACAACGCTGATGCGCCGGCCTTCTCCTGATTCAGCAGGATCTTACGCGCAACATCCTTCACTGCCGGCACCGGCAGGACGGCCTGCCTGTCCTGGCTGTTGGGCATTGTTGTGTCTGACATTTCCGTCACATTCTCCGCGACTGACACCATTGTCACTTCTCCATCCTTTTCCATGACTGACACTCCGCGGTCCAGATAAGGAGACAGATAGTAATACCCGTTTTGAAGTTCTGCGGCCCGCGCCCGCTTCTCTGCAGATGCCTGATCCTCCTGATAGAATTGTGCCAGCGCTTCTTCCCCGTCATCCAGGGCGATCGTCCTGTCAAACAGATTGCTCCGGGCAAACACCGCAAACAACAGCATCATAAGGAGGATCCCGGCCGCCATCAGTCTGTGCCGTACCAGTAACTCCCATGTTCTCTTCTTGATACCCCTACATGTCCTGACCGCAGCCGGCAGTTGCGCAACATAGCAGATCCAGTCAGCCAATCCTTTCACTGCATAAGGGATCAGCACCACAAAGTACGGTATCGTGTAGGACGCACTTGACTCCCATAGGAAATGAAACAGATAACCGCCCAGAAAGACCACCGCGCCCATCAGCTCGTACAGATTCCTGCTGCGGCGGCTGAACCACAGATACAGAAGTACTCCAAACAGAAGCAGCGTCTGCGCATAATTCAGCAGCACCGACAACAGGACACTGCCCCTGCCTTCAATCACACTGACGGCAAAGTCCGGCATGTCAATGGCTGAGGTCCTTCCCTTCGTGCGATCCATGCCGATAAAGGTCGGATCGTTCCACTGGAATGCATTTTTTCTTGCGAAAAAGGGAATTCCATCCTCCCAGAGATTATCTGACATTCTTGTCAGAATCTTCTTGATATCCCGAAGCGAGGCTTCCCTGATCTTCTCTGCATCATACTCATACTGGATAAAAACGTCTCCGATATAACCGCTGTATCCTCCCGGCCCCAGCGGCGTTTCCTGCAATCCCATCACGACCCACGAGATCATCTCTTCGCCGCTGCCCGCCTTATAGCCGGACAAATGCTCCACATACCGCTCCGTGGCCAGGTTGCATCCCGCAACGCTCACGCCCATCAATGCGATCGCCGCCAGTGATACCACCCAGCGCCTGCCCGCCTCTTTCCTGTCGGACAGGACTATGTCCAGCGCATCGTAGAGCAGAAAGCAGGCGATCGCCACCATATAGATCAGGCAGTTCATCTTGATCACCGTCGCGGCACCCATACAAACACTGGCCGGCACAATATAGCGGTATTTTCTCGTATCGATATACTTTGTCATATAATATACCGCGCCCAAAGACAGCGCCATTCCCGGCAGGATCCCATACAGATAGGTCACATAGAAGGCCAGCGGCACCCATAAGATCAACACGATATAGACAAGCATCGGCAGTTTCCGATCCTTCTTCCAGAAAAAAGTCGACAGCTTTACCAGTAATACATAAACTGCCACAAGCGCAGGCACATTGACGATCTGCAGTCCCACATAATTGTCGATACCAAGCACAAAAGACAAAAGATAATAGAATAAGATGATCCCCGCCTGAAACGGGTAGCGGAACAGATAGCCGCCTTCCGCGTATGAAGAAAAATTCCCCCGCCTCCACTGCATGGCGATATTGTACACCTTCGCCGGGTCAGACCCTGGCGCAAGCTGTGTGATCAGAATCCATGCCGTGCCCGAAAGCAGCACAAAAGCGCTGAGAATCCACATAAACCGGCCATATCTTTGGCGATTGCTGCTATTCTCCCCGCTGCTTTCTTTTCCATTATAGCGCCAATCCGCTTGCCGATTCCCGACGCGCTCTCTCAACATATGATATCCACGGTAACATGCTGCACCCAGCGCAGTAAACAGCAGAAATACCAGCAGGTGTTTCCATGGCTGATCTGCTATGTTCAACGTCCTTTCCTGCCGTCTTCCGGTTTCCGTCGTGATCCGGCCGATGAAACTCGTGCTGAACAGACTCTGAAGGCACAGACCCGCCGTAATAAGCAGCAGCAAAATACGGATGACCGTGTTCGCGACCGGGTAGACCGCTCTTTTTACTTTATCAAATCTGACCATCTTGATGACCATGCCTCCCTCTTAGTCCGCCGCCTGTGTTCAGCGATCAAACCATCCGTCAAATACATCAATGCCCAAACTGCTTCAGAACCAGCAAGGTTCTCTTTACGGAGATCAACAGCGGATGTGACACTCCGTTCCGCTTAAGACCCAGATATCCTTCCCAAAAGGAAACCATGTAATTACGGAGTCCGGCATTGCTTATTCCTCCATAGAACATGACGACCAATACCTCCGGCACATAAGCCAGACGATTCCTCTCATCTTTCAGAAAGCGCACCATGAATTCATAATCTGCAGAACACCTGTATGACGTATCATAAAGTCCATAGTTCTCATAGATCTCCCGTTTCAAAAACATGGTCGGATGCCCCGGAAGCCAGCCGTCTGCCAGCCGTCCTTCTCCCATATGCCATTTTCTTACAACGCGTTCCCCTTCCACATAGACCAGATCGGCATGGGCGCCAATACATCCTTCTCCACCCTGCTCAATGGCCCGCACCAGTTTCGAGACCGAATCCGGTGCGCATAATCTGTCATTACAGACCGCTACGATATCCCCGGTACACATCCTGCATGCCTTATTCATGGCATCATAAAGTCCCTCATCCGGTTCCGAGACCCAGCGCACCGTGCAGGGCGGATCCTGATGTTTCTTTGCAAATGCATGGATAACATCCAAGGTACCGTCATCGGACTGCCCGTCCACAATAACAACTTCAATAGACGGATAATCCTGTTCTTCTATGCTCGCCAATGTTATCTTCAAATTCTCTTTTACATTATAAGTTGTAACCAACAACGATACTTTCCACATGATCCCACCATTTCCTGTCAACTGCAATGCTGCATAAGAGCTTAACTCCAAACCGATAATCAATACATTATTGTCTCTTTACCCATCATCTTTTCCTCCATTCCGAAGCGCTTTGCGCTGAGGACGCGAGCAGAATTTCAGATTCTGCTCTGCGATCAAGGAGTTTGTGACGCTTCGGCACAAACTCTTGGTTGAATAAATTGCTCATCAGAGAATTTATTCAACCTTCCTGCCCTCCCAGAATACGTGCCGCTCCGACCAGCAACCGATTATGGGGAAACCTCTGCGCAACAGTAATCACTGTGTCCTTCATCAATAGATACATATTGCAGTAAAAGATGCCCATCATGTAAACCATATACCTCTGCAGGCCAGTAAAAATCAAGTTGATAATACCAACCATCATAATGATGACTCCCAAAGTGACAATCATAAATACTGCCGCCCTATGATCTCGACTGTTTTTCATGCAGTAGATCACTCCTGTTACGGCAATGGCAAACAGAAGCAGCGTGATAATATGGCAGAGGAAATAGATTCTTTCAATCTGAAAAAAAACACTGGCGATAAAACCTGGAATCATCAATCTTATCGTATGATATAGATACCGGTCAAAATGTTTCAGCAAAACTTTCATACCCAGTTCTCTGACTGCCTGCGCAGCGCTCAGGGAAACATCCGGATTTTCCTCCAGATATGAACGCACTTCCCTGGCTACCACTCCTCCCATTTTATCTTTGACCAGATCCCGCCACATATACAGATCTTGCCTGGCATACACATACCTGTATCCTAATTCATCCGTGGCTGTATACGCCCTGCGGAATATTTCCTGCATATGCGGCGTGTCAAACAACACAACGTCTGCTTCGTCTGCCTCGTAAAATCCTTTGATAATGATGAGATTTGTCATCTGAGATATCGATCCGCTTTTCTTAGTCTGTCCGGAAGCAGCTGTCTGTGTCTCCTTCACTTCCACTGCTTCGCTCTCATCATCCGATTTGGCATTTCTCTGCTCCATACGGACCATCACCGGAACCGCATGCGTCAGGTAGCAGTCCCTCACTTGATAAATCAGGAGAATCAACACGCAGACTCCAACAGCGCTAATACATAGATCCATCGCCGTCCCGGCAATCCTTCTTCCAAGTTTTCTTCCCTTGCGCTTCGCCAATTCCACAGAGACATAAATAACAGCCGTGACCATCAGCAGGAAAATCATCTGGCTTCTGATCAGCCCCATCAAAACAGCCATCATCGCAACCGCTAAAATCCATTTTATCTTTTTGGAAAACACATACTTTAATATAAAAATGAAATAAATATAAAAAAGCGCATATGCAACACCCTCCGTCAAAATCCCATGAGTGATACCTACTCTTGGCAGCTCTATTGTAAACGGCAGCATTGCAAGAATATAGCACAAAATAAGCTCCATAAACCTCAACCGGAAAATACTTTGCAAATACAACACAAACAGCATCGTACAGAAAATTGCGAGCAGAGACTGCACCACTACCGTCGCTCCCAGATACAGGTTTTCTCCAAAAATAATTCTGATCCCAAACAAAAATAACGGATAGACCGGCATCACACCATTATTCTTCAATGTCGGATCCAGATAGAACGCAGAATCCTTTTCAATTGCGATCCACTCCTGTCCTATGCATAGATAAAATGCAATCCCTATAATAAACAAAACCAGTGCCTGAATCCCTTTTCTCTCTGCCAATACTCTTACATGTCTGTTTAACGCTTTCACTGCAACCCCAGACGGCATCCGTCTGTTATTTTTCTGCATACCCGACTCCTTTTCCCCAAATTTCTTCTTTTACCCAAATACTTTCAACCGCCGTCCATCTTCTCCATAATCGCCTTCTTCGTATCCGAATCTTATAGTATTCAAAACATGGCGCATCTACAACCGTTCAGATATCTTGGCAAAAACAGTGTTCTTTCGTCCCCCTGTCTTTGTCAATTTCTACTTCCGACCACGAAATTCATGTGATAATAATTGGAATATAACTCCAATTCACGCTTAAGCATTTCCAACCCCATTTGCTCGGCCAGCGTCCGCTGATCGGAAAACAGATTTATCCCTAACCCCAGCCTTCCACCTTCTATATCCACACCGGCCGCAGTCAGGATTGTAGGAAACATATCAAATATAGTAAAGATCCTGTTTTCGGTCTGTACTGCCTCAAGCCCGTCCGGAAGATTAAGAAAGCAATTATAGATCGTCCGCTGGTAATCACCGATATCATCCCAAAAATCTACTTTCATATTCAGATGATCTCCCGTTATTACAACGGTGGTATTTTCATACCAGTCCTGTTCCCTGACCCAATCGATAAACTGGTCCGCCTGTCTGCTGGCACAGGCCAGTACATTCTCATATTGTGACGGGTATGTATTTTCACATAGAGAGCAGACATATCCGTCCGGTCTATGTGTGTCAACCGTCAGCATCGTGAAATTAAAAGGTTCGTCCCTCTGCGCAATATCCGTCAATTCCTGCTTTGCATATTCGTAGAGCCTCGCGTCCTCCATTCCCCAGAATTCATAATAATCTTCAGGAATAATCCCATCCTCCACAGCAGTATTGTAGTCAAAAATATGATAAATGCCATGCTGCTCATAGAAATCTTTACGGCCTCCGAATTCCACATCCGATCCGCACATGAAATAGTTCTGATAGCCGTTTTCTTCCAGTATTTCACCCATTCCTTTCAGACCGGGAAGAAACTTTTCATACTCTCCGGAACTATTTCCTTCTATCGGCAATTTATAGGGTACTCCCGCCGAGCTTGCCAATATACCCCACATCGTACACCCCGTCAGCGGAACTCTCCTGGCTCCGCCCAAATCGTCGTCATCAGAAAAATACAGATTCGTCTCTGCAAGTTCCGTCAATTCCGGTATATAGTCATATAGCTTCCCACCCCCTGCTTCTTTGGAGGCATAGGTAGCTTCCATAGACTCCAGATAAATGATCAACAGATTCCTCTTCTTCTCTGGAAAAGTAATCGCGACGTCATCCGGATCAACATAATATGTCTCAAATAATGTGGACCTTTCCGTTACACTTTCTATGTATTCCGGAAGTCCTGCCGCTACCGCTTTATCCCAGATTCCACTCCCAAGGAGCACGAATAACGCACACAATGCAATCATTCTCCCTGCTTTCATAAATCTGCGCTTTCCACTCTTCAAATGAAAAGACAGGGTGCCGATCCGAACATCTGCTTCCAGCATGAGCCGTTCCTCTACCATACGGTAAACTATATAGGTCAAGACGCATATTATCGATAAAGAAATCGACGGATACAAGCACTGACTCATATAATCATTTATCACGCCTGCTTCTGTTCCTTTCAGCGGGCTGGATATCTGGTACAGTGCAGTTGCTATCTCAACCTCGTGAAAATTAAGTAAAAACCAACTCGCCGATCTGTTCAGAAGAAGCAGCAAGAAAAAAGATATAAACAACAGTACAACACTAACTATCTTCCATATTATCCTACCCTTTTTCATCATTTGTCCTCATTACCCATTTCTCTTCCTGTTCTCTATTCAATCTATTTGTCATAATTCCGATTTGAGGAATTTCGATTTTAGATCGATTCCCAAATTTCTGTCTGGTACTCCGTACTTGAAGTTCCTGTGCAAATTTTCGAGGATATTTTTTCGAGTGTACAAGTTCAGAAACGGAGGCGTAGCGGGCTACGTTGAGTATTCTGGGCTTGTGCAATCGGGAAAATAGACCGAAATATTTGCACAAGAGTTTTCAGTACGGAGTACTAGGTCTAATTCCCCTTGACCATATATTTTGAGTTGATCCGCTTTGTTCTCCAATCCTGCACCGCCTGTCGAAAACTGTCCGTGCTGATCTGTCCCCAAGACCATAAAGGAAGCTTATGCTCTAAAAACACCTTAATGATCCACAAGTACTTTTTTATGCCATACTTATTCTTTACCGCCCTGTACAGCATTCCCAGACATGTATAGTGCATGGCTTTCATTTCTCTTACTGTATACTGCTTTCTCAGGAAATCGCATACCTTTAAGTACTCCTGTAATCTGATCTCATAAGCCTTCCATCCCACCTGCATCGTCAGCGATCCCTTCAATTTCACGGCGCAGTATATCACATCTTTGGAAATGGCGATATTTTTACTGTAATGACTGGCTTTTACCGAGAACATCATATCGTTGAAAAACAAAACTTCATCAAAGCATATGTTATGTTTCTTAACTAACTCATGCCGCACTAATTTTGACCATGGCACGGTCCAGGACATTTTCAGCTTCAGAAGATTTTCCTCCGTCGGGGCCAGAGTATAGTCATCTGCGCGCTTTGCATATACGCCATGAATATCTGCTGCCTCTCCCGTATCAGAATAAATGCTGGTCGGCACAAAAAACACCTCATCATACACTGAGTCAAAATACTTACTGACTGCTTCATACATACCGTCTAAGAAGAAATCATCCGCGTCCGCAAACAACAGCCACTTTCCTTCCGCATGGTGTAACCCTATATTTCTACATGTACCCGCGCCCTTTATTCCGGTATCATTCTTATAAAATTCCACCTGATCTCCGTAATCGGCCTGTAAAGCCGACAGTTCCTCCAGTTGAACATTGCTGTTATCATCCACGACGATGATCTGAATATCTTCGATATGAGGAATGGAGTCGATCAGTTTTTTTAACAGATCCGGCGTATTATAATGCGGAATGATAACGCTTAGATTCCGTTTATCACTTATCATGACGTTCTTCCTCCAATAAATAATCCAGCTTTCCCTCTTTCATATCGTCCAGATATTCTTTATAGGATTTATCAGGATCAAAGTAAACGCCGCCATGCGTCGTCGGTACCTGAACCGGCTTCCTGTAGTCGCCGTAACGATTGCTTAAAAATTCATGATATCTGCCGGGTGCCGGTACTTTGATATTTTCAAAATCCATCCACTCGATCTTATCATAAAGGTGCTTGTCACGGATCCTCTTTACCGTCTCATGAATAAATCCAAGAGGAGCAACCATTTCACTGCGTTCTACCGCCGCACCCTTCAACGCTGCATCCATAATTCTGTATAACTTTATTCTGTCTATCCTGAGCATTTTCAGAAATTTCTTCTCCATACCCTGCCTTTTTGTCAGTTGATCGTCTCTTGTGATCAATACAAACATTCCCTCTCTGCATATGTTCACGATCGATCTCTGCATTTTTAAGATAAACTTGTTTTGAAACACTCCGTCCAGGACAAAAATATCAATGAAAATCCCATAATTGCGCTCTGCCTTCCGTCTCACTTCTCTATAGGCGATAGCCGTTGTATCATTGTTGCGGATCTGAGCATGGCCTCTGATATAATTCGTATCCGTATAAGCACATTGAAAAAAATAGGGCGCTTTAAACTCTTCCTGCGCGACCGCTCTCAGCTTTTCATAATCTTCACGGAACATGACCACATCTATATCGTCATCCCATGGAATAAAACCTTTATGCCGGACCGCCCCCAGCAGCGTCCCGGCATCAGCATAACACTTCAGATCATATTTGCGGCATACCTCCAGCAGCTTATACAACAAATCTAATTCCACTGCCCATACTTTCTTCATCGTGCCGCTTACTTTATACCCGTCCCGAATTTCCTCTTTAAAAAAAGTTTCCGGAAGTTCTAATGATAAGTTTGTCATAATCGGTCCTCGCTCTCTTTTTCCCGGGCGTGATACAAAATTTCAGTCAATAATGTAGATGATGTTCCTTCGGTATGCGGCAGGAACACAACCTCTACTCCAACCTGTTTCAGAGAATCTACAACCTTTTTATACATATCGCTGTCTTTCCAGTCCGACCCGTGAAATAGCACATCAAACTGAAGCTTATCCCATGCCTTACGTTTATCCATATTTTCCTGCGGGACTACCTTATCCACATACTTGATCGCCGAAACGATCGCTATCCTCTCGTCAAATTCTATGATCGGTGTTTTTCCTTTGTAATCCTGCACTACCTCGTCCGTGCTCACTCCCACGATAAGATATTCGCATTGCTCTTTGGCATTTTTTAATAAATTTAAATGTCCTATATGAAACATGTCAAATACGCCGGTCGTATAACCAATTTTATATCGCTTCACCTGCCACACCCCTTTTGTACCGCACTAAGCTCATCCGTCTCCTTACTTTCTGTTAACACATTTTACAATATCTCCAAAACATGTTCTGTACTTTTTCTGTGAGAAGCTGCATATACAACATTCTCCTTATAATGCCCTATCGCTATAAACAATACAATTCTTTCATAGTCCGGAATATTCGTACATATTCCTCTGATGATCTTATCTCTGCTCTTATGTTCACCATTCTGCAAAATACAACTGGCTATTCCAAGAAAGTGCAATGCCTCGATCAATGACATCGTAAACAATCCTGCATCCACATACATCTGATTTCTTTCATTTGCATTTCCAAACGAAGACACAGAACTTGTTATCACAAGATAATTTTGTACTTCATCTTCAAATCCTCTGTTTCCGCCTATAAATTTACCGATCCTTAAATTCAAATCTTTATCCTTATAGTAATAAACTTTAACGGATTGCCTATTGCAGGCAGAGGGAGCCTGTTTCGCAATAGAAACTGCCTTCAAGATCGTTTCTTCGTCAACATGCTCTTTTGAAAACTGCCTGACGGAGTGTCGGCTTTTTTTGAACTCATAGTACCCCTGTGCGAGCCCGGAACATGAAATTATCGTATCTTTCTTCTTCTTTTCAATCCCAAATGGCTGTGACTGCTCCGTAAAGTCAGATCCAAAGACCGATCGGTATTCATCCCACAACTCTTTCAACTCATGTCCATTATCCTGCTGATATTTTAAGTATCCGGCCAAAACTGCTCTTGCATTGCTGATCGCCTCTCCTTCAGGGTCATAATCTCTGGAAAGATATTCCTTCAAAAAGGAAAACAGTTCTTTCGCCTTTTCAATTCCAAAAGCATCTTTGGGCATACTCAGAGACATTCCCTTTTCAAGATGATGTGCGCTTCGGTATATTTTAGCTTCCATTGACGCATAGGATGTACTGTTTTTCCCATTATAATTGAACTTTAAATAATTTTGATAATCATATATATAATCCGATATCATTTCCCTATGATAACGGAATCTTTTTTTCAGCCCTTTAAAGTTTTCAACCACCCTCATTTCTCGCGATGCTCCTTCTATCTGCATTGATCAACTTCCCCAGTTTATTCTCTTACGTATTCTATCTATCAAACTGTATATATATTTCACCGTCCATTTATCACGCAGTATAAACAGCCCCAGGATATATATTGCCATACCCACAATGATCTGTATCACTATGATCATTAATTCTGAAATATTAATTAATTTCCCCAAATGAAACACAATTATGAACATTATAATGCCGGATATGATCTTTTTCCATCCTATCTGGATCAAAAGTTTCAGGCTCATATAATTGTTGCTGTTTCTCACATACAACATGGTGATCGTCAATTCAGCAATAACGGTAGCAATTGCCGCGCCAATAGCCTGCAGATATGGAATCAAACATAAATTCATCACCAAATTCACACACGAACCCACGATCAGGTATTTTGAACTTTGTGTCCTGCGTCCACTGGGGGTATAATAATGCGAACCCATACAATTGCTCGCACCAACGATCACACTAATCGGGCACAAAACATACAGCAGATACTCGACACCTTCATATCCCGCCCCAAAATAAAGCGGTACAAATCTTCTGGCAATTGCCGATAGTCCGCATGCACACCCCACGCCCATAAAGAAAATAAAATTCATGGAATTCTCTATTCGAGCGTGTATTTCTTCTATCTTATTTTCCACAAACAAATACGATATTCTGACGCCGACTATCGCATTAATGCCGGAATAAGAAATCCTGTTTGCCACTCGTATGATATTTTCCGCCTGCTCATATAAGCCGTTCTGTGTATTGTTCTTCGTGATCAATCCGATCAAAGTCTTGTCAAGCACTGTATAGACGGAAGTAGCGATCGTTGGTATAAAATAGGCCAGCGTCTGTTTAAAATGCCCGGCGATTCTTAATTCCCTGAAAGCCGTTTTGGCTGTAAGCTTCGGGATATAAACCCACAAAGAAATATTTGACAATAAATTGATCAGCGAAAGGAGCGCTATGTATATTACCACATCGCCCTTTTCTCTCACAAAGGCAAACATAAATGCGACGCCCGCCAACCGAAAAAACATATTTCTTATAACGGTTAGCTTAAATCTCTCCAAACCGTTAAAAAACCATGTGATATTTAACATGGATCCTAATAGATTTGGTATCATTATCAAATAGAAGACTCTATATGTGGAACTTAATGCAATTAAAATGATCCATGCAGCCAGGGCTGCTGCCGACGTGGCCATTGACATCAACTCTATTTCCCAAAACAGCCTGCTATACGCTTTTATGTCATCCCGGTTGCGGGAAATCTCCCTCGCACCGTAAGATTGTGTGCCAAGCGCGGCAAACAACAGGAAATATGCTTGAATAGAGTTTGTATAACTTTGTACCCCGACCATGTCGGCTCCTAAAACCCTTGACAAATACGGTGCCGTAATAAAAGGCACTATAACTTCAAGGAGCTGATAGAGCATACTGTATGCAAAGTTTTTCTTTATACTGGGTAATGCCATTTATTTCTCCTATCATGTCCGCCAAATACAAAGAGTTCTAACTGTCTTTCCTGAGTTGGTCGTCAATATAACGTTTGAATTTTCCGTATTGGGTGATGCCTTCCCAATTTCCTTTTATGACCGCTTTTAATTTTTTACCGCCAAACTTCTTTCCAATGCACTGGACACACTCTGTCATAGACTGCAATATATAGAAGAGTACATAAAAACCCGATGCATAATACCTGTGCTTTATAACGGCATTGCGGTATTTATAATGCATCATGTCAATACGCTGTGGATTCATCTCCGTTTTTATTGCAATCGGACTTGCTGCCGCTCTTTTATGGATGGCAACACTTCTGCCGACCAGATAGGCGTCTCCATAATACTTTGTGAGCCTGGTCGTATATTCTGAATCATCTCCCCATAAAAAAAAGTCCTTATATGGCAATCCGCATTTTTCAATGGCTGCTTTCCTGATCAATAAAGATACGAAGGTTGCCATCTCGATATTGATAAGGCCCTGATCCAGAAGATTGTACCAATATGCATAACCATTGGGCGCTTTCTTCCTGTTCACCACCGGAAGATTCATAAACTCTCCACAGGCTCCATATACTGCGCTCGCAAAAAAGGAAGGCCGGCCGGCAGACTTAAGGCCCTCGATCGGCCTGGAATTTTCAACGATGTCATTCGCCTTGATGAGTTCTTCAAGACAATTCCGAACCGGTATCGTATCATCATCCATTATCCACAGCCAGTCATACGGCTCTTGTGCGGCTCTCGCCATTCCCTCATAAAAGCCGCCGGCCCCACCGATATTGGAGTCCATTCTGGTATAGGAGATCAGGGCATTCTCCAAATACCCTTTCCGTTTAAGTGCGTCCTCTGTCCCGTCCGTACTGCAATTATCGATCAAAATGATCTTTTCGACACTGTACGACTGCTTTAAGATCGCCTCGATACATTCCAATACCAAATCCTTACGATTGTACGTTACCACGACCGCGGCTACTCTGTTCTTCATTCTCTTCACCATTTATACCATTTCCGACAAACAGGCTCTGCTCTTCTATATAAAAATATTTCTGTAAAATCCACTTCCTGAAAGTACTATCTCCAATTTATACTGATACAAGTCTACAACAAAAGTATCCATTTTACAACAATCTCTTTCTGTCTCCGGATTTTCATGATCCTCTTTCTTCTGTGTTACCGGAATATACTTCCCGATACAATTTCTCTATATTCTCTGTATTTGTCCCTGACAAAAACTTCTTTCTCGCAAAAGAATACGCCTCTCTTCCGCATATCTCGATATATTCCGGATCATCCAAAAACCACCGCATTTTATCGGCCAGATCCTCTGCGTCCCCATTATGAAATAATCTGCCGGCTTTCTGATCCTCTATCAGTTCAGGATTGGCACCCGTATCTGTCCCGATCACAGGATTTCCCGCCATCATAGCCTCCACGGTAACACGCCCAAAAGCTTCTCTGTTAGAACAGACCAACTCAATATCCGTTTCCCGCCGCAGCTTACTCATGTCAGAGACGAATCCCAGAAATCTGCAGCCTTCCTTCAGATTATGATCGGCGAACTCCCGAAGTTCTTTCTCATATTTTTGAGAATCACGCATAGCGGATGCACCGCCCGCGATCCACAATTCAAAATTATCATAATTTTTCTTTTTTAATATTTCTGCTGCCCGCAGCGCAAGATCCTGTCGTTTATTTCGGTGAAGATTTCCCGCAATAAGAAAAATGACTCTGCTCCTAGAGCTGGCATATCTTTTCTGATATAAAAATTCCTCAGGAATACCATTATAAATGACTCTGCAATGTTCATCCGCTATTTCTGCGTTGTAATAATTTCGCAGATTTTTGGAGATAAAAACAACCTTCCCGTTCGTATTCCTAACAAACTGACAGCTTTTTACCCTGCCTTTCAGATACTCTAACTGAAAATCGGCATCTCCAAATTCTCTGAAATGCCATACATGCGGAAGACCGGCCTTCCTGGCCGCGAGCGCACCGACATCAATCGCACTGGAATTAGAATGAATGATCTGAATCTGTTCTTTCTCCGCAATCTTCGCAATTCTCAGTGCAGGAATCGTTTCTGTAGCGTATAATACTCGAAAAGCCAGCTTCAAAGCCCAATTCCAGTAAGACGGCATCATCCACCATCCAAAAAACACTACATATACCGAAATCTGTAATCGTGTCAGTTTCTGATATACCTGCCCCGACCTGAATGGAAGCACCACGATTATTTTATGCCCTCTGTTTCGTAATTCTGTTGCTAACGTGACCAAGGATTTTGATGCCCCGCCTAAATTTCGCTCATGCGCTACCAATAAAATATTCATTATTTTTCACCATTTCATTTCCTTCCCAAAAGGATGATCTGTCATACTACCATGACCAGAAGTGAGTATTCAGGATATATGCACGCCGTACATTCATATATCAATAAGACACATTACATACTCTTGTAATATCCGGACGATCACTCAGACGATAACTGACCGTGATCACCCCATGTTCATTCGGCTGCACGGTAAAAATATCATTGTCGGAAAAATCCTGAATCTTATATGGTTCTCCCTCTGACGGAGACAAAATAATTTCATACTCAAGCCCCCTGTTTTTTGTCGAAATGATCTTGCAGTCTCTGACTTGTCCACCATTATCGTCTTCCCAATCACGGTACTTGATCCCGAATACCGTCGGTTCCATGCACGTCAGTTTCTCCTCATAAGAAGCATGGAATAATTCATTTTCCGGAATTTCTCCATTAAGAAAGTCCGCAAACAGATTACTGAATCTTTCCGCCCCATGGCAGTTCAAATGATGGTCGTCCATAAACAACGACGACGTGTTTGGAAAAAACTCCTCTTTACACAGATTAAAGTCGTAGTAATCAACATCTGTTCCTGCGATCAGGTCTTGAACCAATTCTATATATTCGTCATAATCCCCCGCTCCTGCAAGCCGGCAATTAGACATCGGCGCAGCCACCAATGTCAGCGGTATATCCCGTTTCCCACAAAATGCGATGATATCTTCCAGAGAACGCATCCAATCTTCTGAAATTTCGTCTAGCGGCACATCTTCCCAACCGTAATCATAGAAATAATCCCAGTCCTTTATCACTTTGCTATTTGCAACATAACCTTTGCCGGCATACCATTCTGAATCCCTGATTATGTATTTATATTCATAATTTTTATACGCGTCTGTACTCTTTCTGGCGATTACATTTTTCACATGATCTGCATCAAAAAATTTGGACCAGTTTCGTCTTGCCACAATAAAACTATTGGAATAGTGATTACTTCCCGACGCATTAAGCATATACAGATACTTATCCAGAGAAGGCCTCAGATAATCTGATATAATATATGTCTGGGTCAGTTCCGTCCGGGATTTATATGGGGTACCACGCGCGATATTTTCATAGATTTCCAGATAAACATGCTTAATATCATGATATCTTGCCGCCTCCTTGATCACCATATAAGAACCGTCTAATTGCTGGCTGGATGTGCCAGCGTTAAACGTGTTTAATCCCAATTTCTCATCAAATATCCCTGGAATAAAGCTTCTGTAACAAAGCGATGAACCCACAAATAATATATCTATATCATCCTGTTCATACATTTCGTGAAAAGTGACTCTTGTATAAGAAGATGTATCATCTGTCAATAGATAGCGAAAGAATTTCCCCATTCCTATAAATAAAATACAAAACACCAGGCAGGACACCATAAGTTTTATTTTCTTATTCATGTACACATTTGATCCTCACTTCTCAAAATTGGAAATAAATAAACTGACTGCTGTCATATCCGACGCCGTAAATTCCGAATAAGATAATACACCATATCAAACCCAGATATAAACTCCATCGAAACCAAACTGTCTGCCGATCTATAAAAAGAAATACGCTTTCCTTCCGTTCATGAACAAGGTCGACTATTGTCAGAATACAGATTCCAAATAACAGCATAAACCAATTTCCTCGATCCAGTCCCATCTCATAAATGCCCACTGTCTGGAATGTAGTCATCATCTGCCGCAAAATATAATAGACCTGGCGCAGGCTGTCCGCCGCAAAAAAGATCCACGCAAAGTCCACCATAACAAAGGTCACGATCTGCTTACCCAGCCTCCTGCTAAATGATAACTGCACTCCGTCTGACGCTGTCTTCCCCGTCTTTTGAAAAATCTGCTCTCTCAGGTTTCCGACAATCTGATATCCGGCATGGAACAGTCCCCATGCAACGAAATGCCAACTTGCCCCATGCCAGAGTCCACTGATGCCAAAGACGATCATAATGTTAACATACTGCCTGACAATTCCCTTCCTGCTTCCGCCAAGTGGTATATACAGATAATCCGTAAACCATGAAGTCAGAGAAATATGCCACCTGCGCCAAAAATCCTTTATGCTGACGGCAAAGTAAGGCTGCCTGAAATTATGCATCAGCGAAAATCCCATTACCTGCGCCGCACCTCTGGCAATATCCGTGTATCCTCCGAAATCACAATAGATCTGGAATGCAAACAGGATGGAAGCCACTGCCAGTTCAAGGAACCCATATTGCCTACAATTCCCATAAACTTGATTGACAAGAATAGACGCCCTGTCAGCAATGACCAACTTCTGGAACAAACCCCAGAACATCAACAGCAATCCATCCCGGACGCGTTCAAAGTTCCACAAATTCGCTTCCTGTATCTTTTGAACCTGGCCCAGCAGATTTCCTGACCGTTCGATCGGTCCAGCTACTAATTGAGGAAAAAAAGATACAAACAGTGCATACTTTATAATACTTTTCTCTGCTTTAACGGCCCCTCTATACACGTCAAGCGTATAGCTTAACGCCTGGAATGTATAGAAAGATATACCCACCGGAAGAAGTAAATCCAGTCTTTTGTCTACTGTTCCCAGCCCGAGACGGCTTGTAACACTGCTCAATGTCTGTAAAGCAAAGTCTGCATATTTAAATATACCCAATATCGCCAGATTACCTGCCAGCGAAGCGATCATCACCAGCTTTTTGGCCCGGTCTTTTGTGAATATTTCTATTAACAGTCCACTGGCGTAGGTGATGATCGTAGAAAGCGCAATCAAAACAGCATATCCGGGATTCCAGCTCATGTAAAAATAATAGCTGGCGGTCAACAGCCACAAAGTTCTTGCTTTCTTTGGTATCACAAAAAATATCACCGTTACGATCGGAAAAAACACAAGAAAATCGATGGAATTAAATACCATGGTATCTATCCCTCTCAGTCAAATATTTCCTCATCAAAGCCTCCCATTAATACTCGCAAACATTATAAACTATTTTGTGCGAAAGTTCAATTCTGAGCTTTTCAGAATCAGATCTGATGTTTCAGACAGTTACAGTTCACGGCCTGACCGGTCGCAAAAGGAAAAGACAGAGGCCGGTTATATGGAACCATTACCTCTGTCTTATACTATATCTTATGTTGTATCACGATCCATGTCATTCCTCCGTCCGGCGGCATCTCATAACATGTTCTACCGATTGATCTTGACATTCATGGTGACCGCAGTACCCGGCGTATTCGTGCCCTGACCCTCAAACCTCACATACATCGTAAGCTTATTGGTCGTATCGCATCCGTAGAACACGGTATCCCGCAGCTTCAATTTCACCAACAGCGAACCGTCCTCTAACTGCTCCGATTCAATCACAGTATTCTTACCTGTCACTTCATCCTCTGTGGTCACGAAGGATTCCTGCGCATTGGTGTCCTTCTCTCCAAAGGCGATAGACTCCACGTTACCGATGGTCTTCATCTCGCTTCTGTTGACAATAAAGGTCGCCACATAATTCTTGTTGGACAGATACAGGTTCACACTGCTTCTGTCTGTTGTAACTTTGGGCAGAATCTGTGCGGTCTTGATAGATAACAGCTTACTCAGATAACCGCCTCCGCCTCCGCCTTCTTCCTCAGGGAATTTATAGTTTTCCAGTTCTGTCCAGATATAGATCTTATAGGTCTCGTTATTTTTGAGCAACGCCTCTTCTTTAGGTCTCACATATACCTTTCCGTCTGTTACCTGCGCCTCGAACAGATCGCTCTCAGGCGCGTCATAGTCGGGAAAAGCGTTCTCATCATAATCATACACCTTAGCGTCCACCACTTTATCTTTTACATTCTTAAGTGTGGGTGTATACACAATACTGTTCGATGACGTAAACTGCCCTGATCTGTCAAGCAGGTTGATCTTTCCTTTCGGCGACAATGAGACTGAGATAGCGCCGTTATGAATCTTCAAAGTAAAGTTAACAGCCTTCTGCGCATACAGCACTGTGCCGTTTCCGCTGTACGCCGGTTTGATGCTGAACTTATAAGTCCCTTTCTCACTATGCCGGTTCATGACAGCAACAAGCTTACCATCTGTTACCTTCCCATCCTCTCCCTCCTGCCTGTCAATCAGTTCCCAGTCAAAATGATCTTCATACCCTGTCTTTCCTTTTGTTTTACAGGTGATGGTGGCTATGGTTTCCTCAATATCAAACTCATATCCGTCAGGTAGATTTTTGGCAGCAAGGGTAAGCTCACTTTTTTCTGCGTAATTTCCATCATCGTCAAACGCTGTATTGTTCAGTTTAAGGCTTCCTTTTACCGTGACCGTAGGATTCCCTTTCTTAACCTTAACTTTCAGCGTGACCTTATTCGCAGTCCTCTCGTCTCCCTGCAGTAAATAGACCGCTTTGTCACAGACATAAGTATACGTGCCGTCTTTAATCTGCTCGGAATCCAAAACGGTAACCGAACCCACACCATTTACATATTGTACGTCCAGATACTGATAATAAGCCGCAAGGCTTCTGGATGGTTTCTCCGTAAAATTCTGCTCCTCCGCAATCTCTGTACCCTTTTGATTTGATTTCAGGCCAAACTCCGCTGTCTGCTCCGGGTAATTAGGGTTCAGTGTGACTGTGGAAGACTTCAGAGCCGTTGTGGACCCCGGTCTGTCAGCCAGGCTGATCTTCGGTACGGAGTCCACCGTCTTCACCGAATAGGTAAAGTCAAATTTCTCGCGCTGTGCCCACAGCGAACTATTCGTAAGCCTTAATTTCACCTTACCGTTCTTCGCATTATTTTTCAGCATCAGGGTAAATCGTCCGGCATCGTCCAGCTCAATCGATCCACTGTTCTCTACCGGTATATAATTGCTGTTTCCATCATTGATAATCGATAACACATAGCCGCCGTCAGACAAGTCTACCGGCTTGTTCTTCTTATCTACAAGCTGCAGTTCGATTTCCTGTTCTCCGCATCCCTTCTTGAACGTGTCCGACGACCTGTTCAATTTATAAGAAGGCGCCGTCCGCTGCGCGGGAATCGTGATCTTGCAGTCCGTATAAATATCCCCCACGTACCCCTCATAACTCAGGCGCAGATACCCGGTCACTACCGGTTTGCCCGTTCCCTTATTCGCACGCAGCAGTTCCTCACTCTTCTGCCGGATCACACAGGTATCCTCGTCCACATACTCAACTTCAAAGTTCTCCGTGAACTTCTTATTGTCTTCCGTATCGGAAAGCGGACGCAGCTCATAATCCGCAACTTTCTCTTTCCCAATATTGGTGACATTCACGATCACTTCCGTCTCATCGTTGGCGTAGAAATAATTCAGTTTCGGCTGCTTCTTCTCAAAGACGATCTTCGGCTTCGGCTTTGAAGCCTTCACCGCGATCTTCAGCGGCAGCTCGTAAGTACCCCCGTTAATGTCGACATATACGGAATATGTCTTATTCTCCGCCTCCGGATCTGACGTTGTGACCCGGAAAGAAGATACCGTGCTGTCACTCTCCAGTGGAAGATAGGCAAGATCGAAGTCTCTGCATGCTACCTTATCCCCTCCGCTATCCTTGATCAGCAGCTTCACACTGTCTTTGTCGATCTGTCTGCCGTATGAACTTAAGATCTGTAAGACAGCCCCATCCGTCCGATTCGGATTGACCGTCAGGCTTCCTGATACAAGCCTGGGCGTCTTATCAGTTACCCTGATGATAAATTTCTGGGTAACCGTCTTCTTATCCGCATTGGTGGCAGTCACCCGGATGGTCGCTTCCCCGTTCGTACCTGCCGGGATCGTCACGATGCTGCTGGGATCATCCACGGTGGAGGAAGATCTGGACAGCTTCGCGACTTTGGCGTCACTGCTTGTCCACTTCAGGTTCATCGCTATGCTGTCCTCCCCCGCATCATATACGGTGGCTGTCAGCCGGATCTGCAGTCCCGTGCCAGGCATCCTGTCCTTATCTACGACAGCGGTCTGTACATTTCCCTGCGGACTTGTCTCAAAATCGACAAACCTTGCATCATACTCGCTGGCATCAAGCTTGATCTGCACCGCCCCGGATGCGCTCACTGCCACTCTGACGACTCTCGTAATATTACTCCCATCCGTTCCCGTCACCTTCGCGGTGATATCTGTCTGCCCGGCCGAGATCGCATGGATCGTACCGTCCTTTGCCACGGTTGCCACGGATTTCTTTGACGTACTGAATGTGATCTTGGAACTGGGAATCGCCTTATGATCCGCTTTCGCATCCGTCAGGAACATCCTGGTATACTGGCCTGCTTTCAGATTCACGCGTGTCACTTCCCCGCGGGTGTTCGTCACCACATCCCCGTTGGATATTTCCACTTTGACGTCCCCGTCCAATCCGTCTATGCGGTCATTGCCTGCCGTATTTTCAAATTCCACCGTAAGATACGCGCCGCCGATGGGCATCTCAAAATAGAGTCTGGACGGTTGCCCTTCCGCGCCCTTTTCCTCCAGCAGCGGTTCCCCGTTGCACCGCATACTGCCGGCAACAAGCCGGCTTCCTGCGTCCGCTTTCACATATACGTATAATTTATCCCCCCGTGCGAACCCTTTCTTATCGTTCACCGTACCGGCGTCATTTCCGTCCTTGTCCTTAACTTCCAGCGTTCCCTTTCCGGTTCCGGCGTATGTTATCGTATACTTATAGTAGTTCTTGCCGGTATCTTCATCGTATGCTACGAACCTGATCTTTTTGCCAAACGTATATTCTTCCGTCGTAGATCCCTTCAGTCCGCGCAGCGTCAGTGTGTCTGTATTCGGAAAGACGCTGTCTCCGTAAGCCACATCAAAATTCTGCACTTCTACTGTGATCAGTCTGCTGCAATCCGCAAATGCATAATTTGCGATCGTTCTGACCGTACCCGGAATGGACAGCGCGCTTAATTTGACACATCCCTTGAAGGCCGATTCTCCGATGGTATTGTTGCCGGTCTTAAACTGTACCCTGATCAGTTCGTTACATCCTGCAAATGCATTCTTCGAGATAACCTCCAGTTTGCTGGACAGGATAAGTTCCTGCAGGGCGTTACATTCCTGAAACGCGCTTTCCCCGATCGTCCTGACCGTCTCGTTAAAATTCAACTCCTTAATGGCCTTACATTCATAGAACGCAAAGGCGCCGATAGACTCAAGATTCCCCGGCACGACAAATCCTCTGTCCGAGTAGAAATGTTCCAACGCCCGGCACTGATAGAATGCCTGCTCCCCGACGGACACAAGTTCACTGTGTATGGCATCCTGCGCATAGATCATAAATAACCGGTCGTTTCCATAGAAAGCCTTATTCCCGATGGAAGCCAGCTTCTTCGGAACTGCCACCTTCAGAAGGCCGGTACAGCGATAGAATGCGCTGTCCCCGATCCTCTGGACGTCTGCCGGAAGATAGATACCCTGCAGCCGGTAACAATTGTTAAAGGCATTGTCCTGAATAGAAGTTACGCCCGCCGGCAGTTTGACGTAGGTGATATCGTCGTTGCCCTGAAATGCCGCGCCGATCGCCGTGATTCCTTTATTCTCCGGCAGAAAGACCACGTCTTTTACTTCCCTGCCGTCCGCATAAGTAATCTTCTCCAGAACGCCGTCTGTTACGGTAAGCTCATACTCTTCGTTGGCATTGTATGTGACCTGCATGCCTGTGTCATCGGTAAACGTCATCAACCGCACTTCCGCCTGCGGTTTAGCGGAAGCATCTCCGGCTTCTTCATCGTCCGTCTCTATCGTATTATCGGATATGCCTGCTTCATCGCTGCCCTCTTCCGGATCTTCCGCTTCCCCGGAATCGTTCTTATCTTCCTCCGGCGGCGTGATCTCGTCCCCGTCAGGATCTGTCTCCCCCGGCACATCCGGGCCGTCTGTATCCTCGTTCATATCGGGATTCTCTTCCTCCGGCGTCTGATCTTCCGACGGCTCCTGCTCCTCCGATCCTGTCGTATCTTCCTCAGCCGCATCAGGATCCGTCCCGCCGGCGTTCTGGTCTTCCGTCTGCTCTTCCCTGCCGGCTGGCTCCGCTTCCTCCTCATTTTCTTCCTTGTTATCTGCCGGAATTTCCTGCCCTGCCACAACAGGATGCCCTGCAACCTCAGAAGCCGTCGCAAGAACCGTCATGTCATTCATGCTGACAGAAATACTGAGCGCCAGCAATAATGCAAGTATCCTTCGTCTCTTCATTCTTATACCCGTACCTTTCTCTTCGCCTGCATGCTGCATCTGTCAGGCAAATCTTCCCCTTTATCTTACCCGTATCCTGTTAAAATTCCCGGAAGCGTCCTCTGCACGACATGTTATTACAGCCAGATCGCAGACAGACACAGCTGTCAAAAATACATTAGTAAGTATACCATTTCTAATTGTATGACACAAGTGTCTGTGCCACAAGATATAGTTTTTAAGGAAAAATTAATTTTTGTAAAATAGATTTTTCCACCACACTAATAGTTTCGCGCCTATCGTATAGGTAATCTTCTTCTCACCGCCATAATTTCCCAGGCCCCGTACCGTCACCGATGCCTTCCCCTTATTCAGGTTCTTATCATAGGTGGTTTCGTCAATGCTGTAATCCGTCCCATACTGCAGGGGAGCCGGGCTGCCATTTACGGTGAGCGCAAGGTCTTCTTCCGTCAGGGTTACCGCCTTTCCGTTGTTGTATTCTTTCGCCTGCACCTTCACTTTTGCCCTGGCGATATCAGCCTTCACGATACGATAGACTGCGGAAATCTCAGCCGTACCGTCTCCGGCATAGAACCCCGTTCCACGTGCCGTGACACGGATCTTTGTCCCGGCCTGCGGGATATCATCCGCCTCCACGGTCTCCCCGGCTTTCTTCAATATGACATCACTGTCATAATCATCCGCCGCACCGTTTTCCACGCTTTTCGTTCCCGTGGTGACATCTTTGACGCGGACGTATGCATCTTCGGCGTAAGTGTATGCAAGATTTCTGTCATAGTCTTTTCCCGCCGACAGTTTTGCTCCGTTACAGTCCGTTAAGACCACGGAACTCTTATAAGCATTTTTCTTATCCTGATAGACCACATCTTTGGCCGTCATAGTCAGCTTGCCGTTGTCCTGTGCCAGACGTCCGTCGGTGATCCTGAAAAATCCGGTGATGCTGCCCTTATAATTCCCTTTGCCGGTCACCGTGATCTTCGGCAGCTTTCTCTCGTCTGCACCTTCCGCTCCTGTCGGTGTGACCGCCTTGTTGTTCGCATACTTAACCGTGAAGTCTTTGCCCTGTACCAGTTCAATGCCCTGAAATGTCAGAACCACTGCCGGTTTACTCCCGCCTTTCATATAAGGCGTGACGATCTGGGACAGATTGGAGATCTGCTGCAGGCGGTCCGGCGCATCCTGTGTATAGTACTGCAGGGTAATGGCCGGGTTAATGCCCGTCTCACTGGAACCGAGCTGGCAGGCCGTGATCTTATAGGTCTTCTTGATCTGCCCGGTGTACTCATTGATGCCTTTGAACAGGATCGATGCCGTTCCCGCTTTGGAAATGTTGGAATAAGACACAACATAATCTCCCGTCACACCGCCGTCCGTACTCTCCGTCAGCTCTCTGCCATCCAAAACAAGGCGGCATGCGCCGGGTGTCTGCCTGACGTCTTCCTCTCTGCCCGTATACTCTTTATTCTCCAATCCTTCTACCGCAGCTCTGGCCAGTGACGTCCCTACGATTTTATATGTGACGCTCCTGCTGCCGGCATAAGCGCTTCCCTCCACCGCCGTGATCGTGGCCGTCGCGGTACCCACCGCAGTATTATTTGTGTAGGATACCGTATAGTCGCCGGTCATACCGCCGTCGGCGCTTTCCACAAGCGGCTCTTTTCTGTAGCTGACTTTCAGGCTCTCCGGCCGGATCCCGATCCCCTGCTCTTTATCAACCAGTGCGTTGCTGTAAGTCTGCGCAGGGATCTTCTCTATCGTAACTTTACTGAGCAGAATCTTCTGCGTAATCGTCTCATAGACCGTTATGGTTCCGGTATAGCCGCCCTTACCCGTGATCCTGATCGGATAAGTGCCGGCAGTCTGGTAAGCGCCTGTTCCCGTCTGCGGATAAGTGACTGTATAATCCGTATTTTTCTTAAGCTTCTTCCCATCCCGGTATACCGCAGGAGAACTCTTGATGGTCCTGCCGCTGTACGCCGCCGTTATGTGATCGGCCGTTATGTCCGTATCCGTCAATGCTTTGGGCAGGATCCGGAATGAAACCGTTTCTGTTCCCTTATAGTTTCCTTTGCCTTTTACAGTGATCTGCGGCATGGCCCGCCCGTCTATGCTGACCTTCTTGTTGTTCTTATAAGAAACCGTATAATCTCTGCCCTGTTCAAGCGCGATCAGTTCTCTGCTTCCGTCTCCGCAGGACACACTGTCATATACCTGCACTTCAGGCTTCACGGCGCTTCCGGTATAAATCTGGTCCCCCACGGGCAGCACATAGAATCCTTTGCCCTGTTCCTCGTAATAAGGGTATACCATCGTCTCCTGCTGGTAAACCGCCGTAGTCCTGTCAAAACGGCTTCCGGTTCCGTTCTTTCCTGTATACCAGCCAATGAAAAGACTGCCCTCAGCCTCTTCCGCCTCAGGAAAATCCTGCTCCGGCAATACCGCTCCATAAAGCGCCTGCTGATTCTTCAGGATCGTTTCACCGTCCTTCTTCATGAAGATGACACTGCATTCTTCCACCAGAACAGTGTGCTGCGCCATATACCCCTGTTCGCATCCGGCCATCCTGGCTGTGATCACCGCTTTCCCCTTCGACAGCGCTTTTACGCTGCCATTCCTGACTGTGGCAACCTTATCATCCGAACTGCTCCAGGTGATCTGCGTGTCGGAAGTCGTATCCTTAGGCCAATACTCTGCCGCCAGATTAACGCCCTGGCCGGCAAGCAGAGTCGTCTGCCCGTCCGTGTCGTTAGCATTGGGATTCGTCAAAGCTGCCTGATAGATCGGTGCGCTCACCCTGACCTGACAGGAGGCCGTCCTCACCGGACTGCTGCCCGCTTTGGAAGCTTTGGCCGTGATCACCGCTTCCCCCTTGCCCACTGCAGTCACGACTGCCCGGGAGGAGTCTTCCGGGTCGGCGCTGACCTTTGCCACCTTAGTATTGGAGGAAGACCAGGTGATCGTCGTATCCGCTGTGGTATCCGGCGGGACGAAAGAAACCTGCACAGACGCCGTGTCCGTATTCTCCTTCTTCTCCGCCTCACTCAACCCTGTCTCATCCTCTACCACCGTATCGGGACGCCGCAGCGCTATCCCGGTCTTGTCCAATGTGATCTCCTGCAGCGAGATCACTACCTTAACCTTGCAGGATGTCTCCACATCCTGATAGGATGCCGTGACAACAGCCTCACCGGCCTTCGCCGACGATCCGTCCCCTGCAATCTTCACCAGACCTGCCTCCACTTTAACAAGCGCAGGATCACTGCTCTTCCAGGATGCCTCGGCAGGATTCACCTCGATGCCGTCCACATACAGTTTCAACTGCTGTCCCTTCTCCAGATCGTCTTCCCTGCTTCTGTCCAGTGTCAGACTCGTCTTATTTAAACTCAGAGCCGGATAATATTGATCATCGGGCATATTCTGATAGACCGGAATCTTAAAGACAAAGGCAGAATTCAGAGATCCCGCATTGGCATACATCTTCTTCGTACTGGAAGACTCGCTGGCCGGCGCCTGGATATTCTGCATATACTGGTGATTATAGATACCGTAGGGACTGTTCTTATCTACATTAAATTTCTCCAGGTAAATCGTGTCCTGATATTTCAGAATATAGTTGTTACCAATCGTAGCAGCGCCGCCCTCGAGAGATTTATACCGGGTATTCCAGCCTTTCTCCTTCGCGTACTTCAGCCCTTTCACGATCTTCTCCGCTGTAGAGGCGCCGTTGACCCCCACATTGAAGAAATTGTAATACCCCTCATAGCCGGGATAGGTTCCGGAAATCAGCCCTGAATTGCCCTTGCCCTGCTCCTGATATACCCGGGACGCCAGATGGATCGGACTGAGTTTCCTGTTTTTACCAATCTCAAAGAATGCCTGCGCATAAGTACGCCGCGCAGAATCATCGGGCAGCGCCCCTTTCATAAAGGTTCCGTTCAAAAAGGACTGTACAGATGCCTGCGTATGATAGGAGCCGTTGAAAGTCAGCTGTTCAAACTGAAATATATAAGTTTCGGTCAGAAAATTACGCGGATCCATATGATAGGCTACCGCCGGCTTTGTAGCATAATACCATCCGCTCTCGCTCGGGCACGGAGCGCCTACCCAGCCTTTAGAGGCATTGGCCGTCAGGTTCTGGATCAGGCTCTTGTCTCCCATCTCCTTCGACACTGCCGTATTGAAATCAAGTCCTGTATTCATAGGCACGAACGTCCAGTTCGGATGTGCATTCTTCAAACTCCTGAGCGCACTCTGATAAGCCCCCGGAAATGCCGTGATATCCGAAGTGTCTATGGCATAGGGCATCATGGAATAAGATGACATGCCATAGGCTGAGTACGCATATTCATCACCGCTTTGCAGAATGGGAACCAGATACGCTTCCTCCCATGCCAGCCAATCCTCATCAGAATATGCCAGATAATAACTCTGCACATATCCTGTACCTTCCACACCATCCTGCCAGAACCGCACTTCATACCAGACGTCCTCCTCGGTGATCGTAAGGCCGTTCACATAGAGTGTCTGCCCGCTGCGCAGCGCTGCCACGCTTTCACTGTCTTCCTCCGGCATCCGTCTGCTCTGGTAAGTGTCGGTGTGATAGAGGAGCGCCATCAGGTCTTTGCCGGCAAGCAGCCGGGCAAAAGCATCTTCAGCCTCCCTGATCATAGCTTCCTTCTCAGCATCCAGGCTGTTCTCAGAGACCGACTGCAGGTCATTCTCCGAAACAGAGGCAAGGTCATTCTCCGAAACAGAATCCGCATCATTGCCCGATACGGAGCCTGTGTCTTCGTCCTGTTCAGGATCCGCATCTTCACCCGGCTCAGGATCTGCGTCTTCACCCGGCTCAGAACCTGCATCTTCGTCCACCTCAGGATCTGCGTCTTCACCCGGTTCAGAACCTGCATCTTCGTCCACCTCAGGATCTGCGTCTTCACCCGGCTCAGAACCTGCATCTTCGCCAGCCTCAAGATCTGCGTCTTCACCCGGCTCAGAACCTGCATCTTCACCCGGCTCAGGATCTGCGTCTTCGCCCACCTCAGGATCTTTCTCCTCATCGGATACAGAATCCTCCTTTTCCGTATTATCCGCCTCCGACATATCATCTGTGCTTTGCGCTATAGCGCCGCTGCCGCTGCCTTCCTCCGCCGCAAACGCCTGGATCGAACTGCTCTCCATACATAGCGCAAAACACAGAATAAGCGCCGCCAACCGACATTGCACAGTATATTTTTTTCGTTTTTTTATGATAAAATATTTCATTGCAATAATTTTCCTTTCTGCCTTTTTATCTGAACAACATGTTATGTCTACCTGTTTTTTTCCATAATATCATGTTTTCGGAATATTTCCAGTGCAAAAATGTGTAAATTATTTCCAGAAAACAAATAACATCCCCTGTGCATCAGTTTCCGCACAGAAGATGTTCGTTTGTTAACATTATCGACAGACTCCTCAGTCCTTCTTCTCTTCCAATTCCCGAATCCTTTTCTCCAAGATGCCAATCTCCTGGATCAAAGACCTGATCTTCCCATTCTGTCTCGATACGATCGACGTCAATGACATCAAGATCATCAACACGAAAGCGATACATATGATGAACAGCCCGTTCATATTACTGGTGATCCCCAGTATACGGATAATACGCACTAGCAGTTTCGGAAAAATAACCAGCAGCCCCATCACGATACCGGCCAAAAGCCACAAAAACGTATACTTCAGATTCAGCGCCTTATTTTTCAGGAAATACAGTATGATTATAAAGTAACATAGCACTGCAAGGATCAATGTGATCCGTAATGTAGACGGTATCATCTCCCGGCCCTCCTGAATCCGTAACTCAACCGGCAGATCAGGATCGCCAGCGTTACTTTGATCATATAATAAACAGACTTACGCATTGTAATAGAACTCGTTCCGCTCTCCCTGGCCCTCATTCTGACCGGGACCTCCATTACCCTTCCTCTGTGCATGATGGCAGTCACGATTGCTTCCGGTTCCGGATAATCCGTGGGATAATCCTTTGCGTAGATTTCAATAAATCTTCTGTTCACTGCCCGAAATCCGCTGGTCACATCCATGATGCGCTTCCCTGTCGTAAGTCTGATCAGGAAACTCAAGATTCCGATACCGATCCGCCTTGTATGGGAGGACTGGAACCCCTCCTTCTTAAGGAATCTCGATCCGATCACGATGTCTGCCTCGTCTGACAGGATCGGCCTGAGCATATCCTCCAGATAAGCGATATCATGCTGACCGTCTCCATCCATCTGCACCGCAATATCATACGCATTCTTATGCGCATAAACGTACCCTGCCTGCACTGCACCGCCAATTCCAAGGTTGATAGGCAGATCCAGATAACTGAAACCTGCTTCCTTACAAATACGCAGTGTATGATCCGTCGAACCATCGTTGACGATCAGATAATCATACTTTGATGTCCGGCTCGTCAGATGCCTGACAACGCCTTCAATACTCTCCGACTCATTATAAGCCGGAATGATGATCAGAACCTTTATTTTCTTCTCTTCCACAACTTCACCACCAGTCCGTGACATCCATACTGCTTCCGCAGCTGCAGGAGCAGCTACTCTTCTCCAAACACTTCTTCCCTACGTCGCGGAAGCACCCTGCCGCCTTCCACCTCATAGATCCTGTCCACATTGCGTATAGTCGTCAGCCTGTGGGCAATGATGAGCATCGTCTTCGTACCCTGCAGATTCTCAACCGCCTCCATCACCGCAGCCTCCGTATCGTTATCAAGCGCGGAAGTAGCCTCATCCAGCACAAGAATCTCCGGATCGTGGTAGAGCGCCCTGGCAATGCCGATCCGCTGTCTCTGCCCGCCGGACAATCTGACGCCTCTGTCTCCCACGATCGTATCCAGCCCATGCGGAAGGCTTTCTACAAATTCTGTCAGCTGTGCCTTCTCCATGGCCTGAAGCACTGCCTGCTCATCGATCTCTGACCTGCCGACGCCAAACGCAATGTTATTGCGGATCGTATCGTCCGACAGATAGATGACCTGCGGAATATAGCCGATCTGCGCATGAAACGTCTTCGGCT
Source organism: uncultured Lachnospiraceae bacterium (assembly GCA_947576945.1). Classification (GTDB taxonomy): domain Bacteria; phylum Bacillota; class Clostridia; order Lachnospirales; family Lachnospiraceae; genus UBA3282. The sequence goes on along the minus strand of CANPTH010000005.1, from coordinate 42,744 downwards.
TCTCATGTACGTTGATCCGGTCTGCCCGCACCACGCCTTTCTGCGGCGTCAGCAGCCCCAATATGATGTCTACCATCGTAGTCTTGCCCGCACCGGAAGCCCCGATAAAGGCCACCGTACTGCCCTTGTGTATAGACAGGCTGGCATCCTCGATCACCGGCTCCTGCGTGTCAGGATAATAATAAGTCACATGCTCCACTTCGATACTGCTCTGCAGGTTCCATTCCTCCCTGACCTCACTGTCCTGTTTCTCGATATATTCCTCTATTTCTACCAGGTCATGATAGACCAGATCAACGGAGGGCAGCGCATACAGCATATTAGTGGCATGCTCGTTGATCCGTCCCACACTGGGCATCAGGCGGAATGCCGCCACCGCAAATGCCGTCAGCTGCGGAATATAGTAGAACATGTCCGCCTCCCCGAACAGCAGCTTGACTATGATCCCCACCAGAAGTCCCGATATCGCCACGGCCTCCACGGCATACTTTGGCAGAATGGATATCGTTCTGGCTATGCGTAGCCCTCTGGCAAATTTCACATAGTATTTGCGGTATTCCTCCGTAAAGAACGCTTCTCTCTCCAGTATCTTGATCTCCTTGATCCCTCCCAGGGCCTGGTTCATCCACTGATAGATCTTCCCCTGATACCCCTGATTGTCCTGCCCCAGCTTCCGGCTGTATCTTTTGGTAAGAAGCAGAAAAGATCCCACACATCCAACCAGCAGTCCCAGCACGATAATGGTAATGGATTTGCTCACAAACAGCAGATAGACCCCCAGCACAAAGCATACTGCCAGCTCCGCCACCAACTCCATAGAGTACAGGACTACCTGCATAAATTTTGAAGTATCTTCCTGCAGGCTTCTCTGCAGCGTGGCAATATTCTTATTCAGATGGAAGGTATAGGGTTCCTTCATATAAGTGTTCAACAGCCGCGTGGATAATTTCATCTGCGTATTATAAGAGAAACGGTAGATATAACTTTTCTCAATGATCAGATATACATTCTTGACGATATAGAGCACGATGATCGCAGCAGAAACTGCGGCCAGGAAACTTTTTGCGGACTGGAAATGAAATAAGTCATAAAACAGTTTTAAATACCATTTCCTCTGCACCTCCCGCGAATCTGTGATGATACTGATAAAAGGCATGAAGATCGTCACACCCAAAAGCTCCAGAAAGCTTCCGATCACTACGGCAGCAAGCAGCGCCGCGATCTTCCACTTATCCCTCCTGTCAAAAATATATCCCAGTTTCGTGAGCAAGCCTGCCCCCGTTTTCTCCTTCGATCCGCTCATCCGCACAGATTCTCCTTTATCAAGCCCATCGCTGCCGCAACCTTTAATCTCACACCTGCCCTCACAGCCTATTGAAAAAGCGCTCCGCACAGGTTACAATGCGAATCCCTCTGGCTTATCTTCCTGGCAGGTACGCCGCCCCAGGTAGTCCCGGCCTCCGTAATATCCTTTGTCACCACTGCCCCGGCTCCCACAGCCACATCATCGGCGATCGTAACTTCTCCGATCACTTTAGCGCCGCTGCCGAAATAACAGTTGTCACCGATAACCGCCGCCTTATGGCTGCCGTCCGTGGCGCCGATGGTAACGCCTTCCTGCAGCCTGCAGTTTCTGCCGACCCTGGCGCCCCCGTGCACCACGATCGTGCCATAATGCGGGATCGAAAGCCCCTCCGCAAACACATTGGGCGGGATCGTAAATCCAAGCCGCACACTCAATCGATGGAACCGAAACTTATGGTACTTCCTGATCACACTTCCCAGCATGCCGCTTCTGCAGTTAATGTCATACTCCACCTTGCGCAGCAGGATCTCAAATCTCCAGATCTCGTCATGAAGCAGCCGCGGCCTCTTATCCTGCTGCCTGTTAAGCGCCAGACGGTCCTGTTCCAGATACCGGCGCAAAGATTCCTTACTGTCTATCATAGTTACCTCTACGTTTGTTGATCACACACCCCATGATTCCGCTATACAAATCCAGAACCGCTCTTTATATTGCTATAGCCAGCGCTTCACCTGCCCTAAATATTCCGCATACTCCCTGTTATGCACTGCCGCCTTACGGTTCGCTTCCTCCCCGGTGATATCATGCTTATTAAGCGGTATCTTACCGGAGACCCCGCGCACATACCACTCATATTCCAGATCCATATTGCCGATATCCAGTACACGGTATCCCTTCCGGAACAGTTCCACCGCCAGAAACTTGGCGGCCACACCGACAGACAGGAGGAACATCCTGTCCTTTCCATACTGCATACACGCCTCGGTAATCTCATGTAACGCCCCATAAGCATCACTGGGGGGACAGATGATCCGCTCAACGGAACGGGCGCTGTCAAACAGGTTATTTCCGACGCCATTGTGCGTTTTCGTCCCTTCCACGATCACAATGTCTCTATTTTCCCATATTTTCCTTATTTTTGCAAACCATCTGCCGCAATTCGTCCGGTCGCCGGCAAAATAATAGCAGCGCGAAACGAAAGTCGTATAGTAGATCCGGTTCGGGTCACAATATTGTTCATAAGTCCTGCGGCAGAAAAGAAGATGATCCTTCCAGAACTGTCTGCTCGCCTTATGGTGGTCGGACAGCGTATCAAAAATACCCGGGATCGTCACCAGCAGATTGTCGTCCGGATATGCCAGTATCCTGGCCAGCCCCTCGCCGATCTCCGGGGAAGCCTTCTGCAGCATCAGGTCAACCCCCTTGATCATCACAATCTCTCCGTCGCCGAAGCGGACCATGCTCTTCTCGGTCTGCAAAAGCTCGTCAATCGTCTCTTCAATGGTATGCACCCGTATTTTATTATGCAGGATGTCCTTCTCATATAGAAAATAGACTATCGCCGCCAGAATATCCTTGATCTTTCGTTTCATTTCCTGTACACGGTCAACCTTTCCAGGCAGTGCCTGTCTCCATGCCATGCTGATGCAGCATCTTATCCCGCATCATCATAACTGCATTATAGTAATGATCAAAATTGTACTTCTCCACAAGCGACTGATACCCTGCCGCTCCCATCTCCCTGATCTTCCTGCGGTCTGCAAGCAGGCTGCCCAGTTTGTCCTGCAGATCTTCCTGACTGCAGTCTTTGAACAGGTATCCTGTCACCCCGTCTTCCACATAACAGGCCGTTCCGTTTTTGTCGCTGCAGATCACCGGCAGTGAATAGCTCATAGCCTCCAGCTGAGATACCGACGCCATCTCCCTTGTACTGGGAAGCACATAAATATCCGCCTCCAGATACTCTGCTTCCATCGCACTGCGGGGCAGATTGGTCTTCACCGTCACCATCTCTTCCATCCGATGCTCCTTCACATACTGCCGGACCTGCCTTAAGTATTCCTTCTGAAAATGATTCGTCGCTTCCCCGATCAGGGTTACGTGAATCCGTTCGTCTGCGGACGGTCCGCCGGAGCCAAACAGCTCCTCCACCGCCTGCAGCAGCATAAGATGATGCTTTCTGATCTCATATTTGCCGATGCAGAGAATATGTATCCTGTCACCCGCAAAGTAAGATCTCTCCCCGGGCGCACGCTGCGGGTCCACCACGAAAGGAACGAAACAGTCATTGTCCTTAATGGAGGTTCCCTGCCTTTTGACGCCCATAACAGGTGTCATTCTCAATGCCGGGGACAACCTGCGCACAACGCGATGCGCAAGATCCCTTTTCTCCGGTTCCGACCACAGCGGATTCTGATTATAGAGGATACACGGATACCCTCTCCTTTTGCAGAGCAGAAAGGCCGCCATGGAATAGACGGACCGCTCCCGCAGGATCACCACGTCAGGTTCAAACCGGGCAATGATCTTCTTCAGTCTGCGCACCGGCGGAAAGCCATGCTGTATCTTGAATACGATCGCCTCAGGATCTTTCCGGCGGATCACCTTTACATACAGATAATCCAGTATCTTATACAGCTTCGAATACCCCAGCACGATCGGCGTCACATAGGAATAATCCTCTATGATGGCGGCATAGTGGCTGATAAAACAGACCTCATGGCCATGTTCTATCAGCCCTTTCATGATATCCATCTGGTTGGTATGATACCGTGGGGCTACATACAGAAATTTCATATAAATTTGTTCTCCTTTAAGCTGTACCTGCCGCCTTTGAGAAATTTATGCCTGATCACCCACCATCCGGGTACCCAGATATATTTGTGCATTGCCGGCGATGCGGAACCGATCATCCAGCAGTTTCTTTCGCATTTCCTCGTACACTCCCTTACCCTGCGCGCCTGATCCGAATTCCACAGTTCTTCCCAGCTTTGTTCCTTCAGGTTCCCCATGACGGCCTTTTTCTCCATGCCGTTGCAGGGGATCACATCACAGAACGGATCGATGAAGAACGCATTCCTGGACATATCACAGGGCAAAAGCCGCTTATTGCCATAAATATAATTGATCAATCCGTGGTTGAAATACGCGCGGAACCATTTCTTCGGAGATTTGCTCTTCAAAAGTTCATTGATCAGCTTCTCGAAGTTCTGCGCCACTTTATATTTATCATCAATCCTGTTATCGGTCTTCCTGAAATAGAAGGAGTTGTGCAGCGTTGCCGTCGCAAACTCCATCCCCATATCGTTGGCTATATTGTAAAGCGGAACCAGGTCTTCACAGTTCATATCCTGCACCGTCATACCAAAGCCCACATCCGGGTGCTTCATCTCCACCAGCGTCTTTAAAGTCTGGTATCCCCTGTTGAATCCGTCAGGAATTCCCCGAATCGCATCGTTGGTAGCCTGCAGCCCTTCTATACTGATACGGATGCCCACTTTCGGAAATTGCCTGCACAGAGCAATGATCCTGTCCGTAAAATAGCCGTTTGTAGATATGACGATCCTGTCAGATTTCTTGTACAGCTCCCGCACGATATCGGGTATATCCTGTCTGATGAACGGCTCTCCGCCGGTGATATTCGTGAACGCCATTTCAGGCAGCTTCTTGATATCCTCCAGCGTGATCTCCTCATCCGGTCTGGTAGGATCCCTGAAACAGTCGCACATATTACAGCGCGCATTGCACCTGTAGGTTACAATGACGGTTCCATACAGAGTTCTTTTTGACATTGTCTCTTCTCCTTACTTCCTGCTCTTTGTCTCTACCCGGTACATTACATAAGCTATGATAACAGCTCCTGTCAACGTAGTCAAAAACAATCCCACATTGCTTCCATTATTATTCTGCACAATCTTCCTGTAAATAAACTTGAATATCATATGAACGTAAAAAATATTCATGCTCATTTTCCTGAGAAAACCCGTGTCTGCCTTCACCGGCAGCTGTATGGCAGCCAATGTCAGAAAGAAAGCCGTCGGCAGCAGCATAAGATACATATCCTGCTCCCGCACAAAACCGCTCTCCCTTAAATACCTCTCTTCCATCGCAAGAAGCGCCGTTGACACAATAAGCCCGGCAGCCGTCACGCCGCCGCCAAGCCTGATCTTATGTCCTGCGATCCATTTGCCCATATAAATAAAAATGCTGCCAAAGAAAATACCGTTCCGGCAGGTAACCATGATCTTCTTCACCGCCTTCATCGCCTGCCACATGACACCATCGCCGGGCAGGATGTTCTTGAGCAGGCCGAAATAAGACTGGGTAAGCAGGCCCATACCAAAAAGGAGCAGCAGAAGCGCTGCCGCATTCCGCTCTTTGGTATATTTCGTAAGCACGGCAGTCAGGAGCACACCTGCCGCCGCCGCCGGAAGATACCACAAATGTGCATAGGAACCCGCAAACAGGAAATCACGCAGCATGGTAAAGATCCCATGCTGCAAAGAACCCTGTCCGTCAATGAGCTTATCCCAGACGATGATGGGCAGATAGATGAGCGTCCAGATCACATACAGGCTCAATATCCTGCGCACATATCCGCAGACGACTTCCCGCGTCTGCCCCCTGGCGCCTGTCATCTTCTGCTCCAGAAGAAACCCGGTCGCAGCAAAGAAAAAGGGAACCGCCGCCCTGCCGATCACATCGGATAGAAGAAAGTTCAACGGTTCGCTTATTCCTTCAAGCGGATGGGTATGAAGCACCACGACAAATACCGCCATGATAAACTTGATAACATCTATGCCATTATACTGAATCCGTTCTTCCATACACGTTCCTTACTATTTTAGCACAATACTCCGCCGCTGTGTCAAAATTAATATTTTTGCAGTGTTCTCTGTATTCCCTGCATAATTCCCGGTTTTCCCACATTTCTCTGATATGTTCCGTGAGATCCTGCACGTCGCCGCCGCGGAACAGTTCTCCCGTCCTGCCGGACTGCACCAGTTCCGGAGCGCCGCCCAGGTCGGAAGCCAGCACAGGCGTACCGTAAGCCTGGGACTCCATGACCGAAAACGGACAATTCTCATACCACTCGGACGGATAGACGCTGAACCTGGCCCCGGCAATCAGTTCCCGCAGCGCTTCTCCGGTCACGAAACCAACGTTTTTCACATTAGCCGCCTGTTCCACTTTGTCTGTCAGCGGTCCTGTCCCCGCAAAGACGAAGGGAATATCCGGCAGCGCATGGCAGGCCTTCAGCAGGGTCTGCGTACCCTTTTCCTCGGAAAACCGTCCAAAATACAGCACATAATCTCCCGCGGACTCTGCGGGAATATCCGTCGTACTCCGGTCGTGACTTCCCTTTCGCCCATGTCTGCGCTTTGTCTTATCCCGGCCGTATCCGTCCGCTTCGATAAAATTGTGCATCATGACCGTCTTATCCGCCAGCAGCGGATCGGTATCCAGCTGTTTCTTCATAAACTCACTGGGACAGACGATCACATCAACCAGGCCGTACGTCTTACGCAGCGCGTAATATTTTGCCTCCACCGTCCCCAGGATACTCTTCACTCTGGAATTATGGATACAGCGGTTCTTACTGCACTGTATGAAATCACCGCCCCGGCAGGCGAAGCAGATCTCTCTGCTTGCCGGAATCCTCATCATATGGTTGGGGCACACCCACTGATAATCATGGGCCGTATATACAATCCTGATCCGTTTCCTGCTTCTCCTCTCATACGCACGAGCGGCATAAATGATCGAGGGAGTCAGCTGGAAGTTGATATTGTTAAGGTGCACCACATCCGGCCTGAAATCTTCCAGGACACGCCTCATCTTTCTCTTCGCCTCACCGGAATAGATAATGCGAAAAGGATACAGCAGTTTCGTCAGTCCCCCTGTATGGAAGTCCATGTCAGAGGTGTAACAGTCTATGCGGTTGCCCACGATCCGGCCTGCATGCTCCATGCCGAAATACTGCACCTCATGCCCCATCTTCTGTAACTGTTCTCCCAGCCTGAATATATAGGTCTCCGATCCGCCGTTCGGATAGAGGAACTTATTCACCATCAAAATCTTCATCCCAGCACCCCGCTCAATGCCCGCCTTTTGGGTATTCTCTTAAACATTTCTGTAAACTGCAAGGGTCTCTTCCACAACCTGATCCCAGTTATATTTACCACAGATAAAGTCTGCACTCTGCCTTCCATATTCCCGCACCGTCTCCGGATTGTTCAGCATATATTCCAGCTTGTCCCGCAGATCTTTCACGTCACCCTTATGGAATACCAGCGCCTTATCTTCCACAACTTCCGTATTCTCACAGATATCACTGACCAGGCAGCAATCTCCATAGCTCATTGCCTCTAACAGCGTGAGCGCCATGCCCTCCACATCGCTGGGCAGCACGAACCCATACGCATTGGAATACAGCTCCTCCAGGATCTGTCCCTGCACGAAGTCCGTCATGATCACGCGCTTATCCTGCGCAGCCATGCGGTGGATCTGTTCCATATATCCTACAGCCTGACTGTTGCCGCCGGCGATCACCAGCTTCTTATCCGTATCCAGGCCTGCAAACGCCTCGATCAGATAATGTACCCCCTTTTCCGGCACGATCCTTCCCAATGACAGGAAATAGCCGTCCTTTTCCAGACCGTATTTCTCCCGGATCATTTGTACGTCCCTCTGCGCCGGTCTGGTAATCCCATTCGGGATATAGGTAACCGTTCTATGGTAGGTATCCGCAAAATACTGCCGCACATTCTCGGACAGCACGATCACTTCATCCGCATATTTTGCCGCCATCTTCTCTCCGAATTTAATGACATAGGAAGCCAGGTTGCCCCATTTTGCACGCTGCCAGTCCAGACCATGGACAGTCACCACGATCTTCCTGCGAAAAAGCTTCGGGATCCACAACATGGCGCAGGGGCCTTCCGCGTGATAATGGATCACGTCATATCTGCCAAACAGCGCCCGGATCGTCGCAAAGAAGCTGTACACGATCGCATTCAGGCTGCTTCTCTGAAAGGTGGGCACAATATATACCCTGACGCCCTTGTAGAATTTCCTGCCCTTCCAGCCATATTCATCGTCATACTTCCTGCCGGACACGTGATGCCCATACCGGTTATAGGCATCTACGGAATGTCCAAGCGCTGCCAGCCGTACTGACAGCTCTTCCACCACGATCTCCACGCCTCCCTCTCTGGAAGGAATGCGCTTATGCCCGATCATGGCAATACGCAGTTTATTCCTGTTTCCTGCTCCGGATTCTTTCCATACATTGTAGACAAACGCAAAATTAGTATTCAGATAGCGCGGCAGCATCCGCCCCGGATCCTGCATGATACGGAAAACCCACTCCAAACACAGTTTCTGCATCCACATGGGCGCGCGTTTTGTAGTGCCGGCCAGGAAATCAAAAGCCGCGCCTACCCCTATCATCACTCCATTGACCTTATGCCTGTGCCCATACATCCATTTTTCCTGTTTCGGAGCGCCCAACGCTACCCATATAAAATCTGCCCCGCTGTCATTGATCCTGCGGACAGCCTCCTCATCCTCCGCCTGCGTCAGCTTCCGGAAGGGCGGCGCATACATACCGACGATCCTGAGTTTCGGATATCTCGCCAGCAAAATCTTCTCAAGCTTCGCCAGTGTCTGCTCCGTGCTGCCGTAGAAATAATGGGTGTACCCTTTCTCCTGCGACAGATCAAGGATCGCCGGCATCAGATCCGGCCCCGGTACACGCTGTGCCTGCCGGTATCCCCTCCTGCGGCTGACGATCGACAGCGGCTGTCCGTCAGGCAGCGCCATAGCCGCGCTGTTCTGCACCCTGCGGTATTTCTCATCCCGAAATGCCATCACGGTCGTATGGACATTGGAGACACAGATGTAGTCCCCCCTCAATTCCTCCAGATGTTCCGTGATATAGGAGATCGTATCCTCCATATTGGTCACATTAATATTCGTCTTTAATATTGTACAATACTGCAATTCCTCTCTGCCCATCCTGCCACCTGTCATCCTTTACTTCATTCCGAAGCGCCCTGTGCTTTACTTCCATTCCTGCACTGTCTTTCAGATTTCTTCAAACCATAATACAAAAGCCCTGCCGCTCCGCCGCAAAATCCGCCGATCAATATACTGCCCACATAATATCTGGCTGTCTCCAGCATAACCGCTTTCCCCTGTACAAGCTGCATCGGCGTTTTCTCATCCACATAGTTCATAATCCGGAATCCTTCATAAGCCGGATCTTCCGGATCCTCCAGATATACGGAACCCTCCTCCAGACCGTCTGTATAAAAACGCTGTACCACATAGCCTTCCGGCTCCGTATAACAAAGGCCGCAAAGCAGTGCACCTGTTATCATTCCCAGAATTATAACACCTGATATCTTTATCCTGCGCCGTCTGAAAATGCTGGCTGCTTCTGCCAGCAGATTATCCGGTAATCCTGCAAAGGGAACGCAGACTGTCTGCCGGAACTGCGGAAACAGACAATACTCTTTTTCCTCCTCCTTCTGCCGGAACAGAAAACTGCCCAGGAAAATCAGCGTAACATTCTTAAAAGAAGTGTTGAACAGCAAAGGTTCCGTCCAGCCGGCTCCCAGGAAGCAGATCAGGATCACCAGCTCTCTTGTCTGCTGCTTATAACTGTCATAAAACAGAAGCGCGAAATAGCCTGCCATCAGAACTGCAAAGAAGAGCAGCCCATAATTGATATACCCCCATACATAAGAATTATCCAGTGTCATGGACGATCTCACGATCTGCGAGATATCCACCCCCAGCAGGCTGTGGTACTCAGACCGCAAAAACTGCTCCGCCAGATAAATCCTTGTATTCAGTATAAAATTCAATTTCTGTACAAATGCTGCCAGTTTGTTATCAAAAAGATAAAACGGCAGGACAAACGACAGGATCAGACATCCTGGCAGGACCAGATTGATCAGGATCTTCTCCAGAACACAAAACTTCGGCCGAAACTGCACATATACCCCTCCTGCCAGCAGAACCGCCACAATTCCGAAGCCCGTATAACTTACAGAATAGAAAAATACCACGAGATTTCCCACCATCAGGAGACAAAAATGCCGGAACTTATAGCGTTCCCCCAACTCATAAAGAATAAACGCACACAGCGCCATATAAGTAATATGCAGAATATTGGGATGACTGAATCCCAGACTCCAGCGGAAAATATGTCCAAGTCCCATTTTGGCATGTACCCGGTACACCGTATGTTCTATGCGGAAGAATGAGAAAATACTCAGTAAGACCGCACAGACTGACCAGACCCAAAGCCCCACATGAAAAACCTTTTTTACGGAAATGTTCTTCATCCCAAGCACGGTAAAAGCCAGGAAAAGGACTCCTCTTTCCCGTGCGTTGTAAAACACGATCCCCGTGAGAGCAAGCAGCAGAATCTGCATGACCCACTGCCGTTTCGTATACGGTGTGATCACAAGCTTTGCAAGTGCGAACAAGAATGCCGGGAGCACCAGCAGTTCAAACAGTTTCTGTCCCTCGTAAAGCCCCAGCCCTTTCGTGACAGACAGCAAGATAAAGAACCCGAAATAAAAAACTTCTTCCCATGTCATCTCTACGCCGGTCCACCTTGCAGTTTTCCTGATCTCACGACTCATGCGTCCTCCATCCTTTCACCTATCTCTAAAGTTTACTCTACAGCATAAGCGCCGGTCCAAGCGCCCAGGGATAAGCTCCATAGCGCTGCGGGTACTGCCCAAATCCTTCGCACTCACCTGAGCACTGATATACCCGACCTTCTCTGGCGGCCTTCTCCACGGCAGCCCTGCCATCCCGCAGAGCACGCTCATACTTTGGGTCCTGTAAAATCCCCAGCTCGATTCCCTGTCTCAGAGCCGCACAGATCATACCGGTAGCAGAAGTATCCGCCGGTCCCTCCACCGCCTGCAGCTGCCAGGCAAAATACCCGTCCCGCCGCTGAAAGGTAAGCGCCGCATCCACAGCCTTTATGTAGGATTCCGCAAGCCGCTCCCTTCCATATTGTGTAGTCATGCTGCCGCTCATCCCGCGCAGGAGCCATCCTACCGCACGGCCCCACCCGATAATGCCGTATTTGCAGTCATCCGCAATGGAGAATCCATGATAGGGCAGCCCTGTAGCAGCATCCATACCGTAGGCCAGAAAATTAACGATCTGCTTCACGGCCAGTTCCATCAGTTCCTGTCTTTCAAAGACGACTCCATACCGATACAGGAACGGACATGCAAGACCGATAGAATCCACAAATACAAACCCGTTGTTCTGCCTTGCCCGATAGAGAAAGCTTCCGATCTCATCGGCAGGGTGCTCCAAAGCATAAGAAGCCAGTTTCTCAATGGCCCTGCCGTACCTTTCCATGTCCTCTTCCTTAAGGAGGCTGTCCTTTTGCTCCGCATACCTGTGCTCTTCGTAAAGATTGAGCAGTGTCTCCCCCGCCAGAAGATCATCCAGCCACAGGATCCGGCAGCCTTTCTCAATCCATCTGTCATAATAGACCTGCAGTACTAAATCGAGCAGCGCAGCGTCGGCAGCGCCCCCTTCCTGGCGGCACTGCCATAGCCCTGCAGCCAGTAATCCTGTGGGCCAGAACACCAGATCCTCCGGCGCCGCCTGTCTCTTCAACAGGTATTTTCTGATCCAATACTTCAATCTGCTTTTTCTGTCCCACACGCCATATGTCATCAGTTCCTGACATGCGGTCTCCACCAATGCATTCTTATCCATTTTCCTATACTTTCCTCCCACGCAGGAACGACGCCTTCCCTTTCAGCAGCGCCCATAAATAGGCAAACTCCGCCGTCTTTCTGAACACCAGCACAAAGGCGGCATTGTAAACAAGCGTAACAATGATCATCATGCCGGCAAACGTCAGCAGATCAGTATGCTGCATGACCATACGTTTCACCGGGATCATGATCAGAACAATCCCGACTATCACTCCGATATATTTCACCGCATCTGCGAAATAAGTCCACGCACTCTTCCCGAAACAGTCTTTGTACACGATCACCGGCTGGATCAGATTCGCCATCACACCGGATACCACTGTTCCGATGTAAACGCCTGCCAGGCCGATATACTGAATCCCTATAATTGATAATACAAGGTTCACAAGTCCCTGGACAAGAGAAAGATACTTATCCTTCTCAAATACGCCCGCCGCTATTTTGAAATTGACCAGAACCACCCTGCCGCCTTTGAAATACAAATCGATCAGGATTAGTGTAAGCACGGTCTGTCCCAGTCCCCAGCTCTCATCCAGCCAGATCCCCGTGACAAGCGGCGTCAGAAGCAGCCAGAAGCCGACTGCCGCAAATCCATACAGCCAGCAGGCAAAGAAACGATATACCTTAAACATGGCATACTGCTTCTCCCTGGATTCCGTAGCTACCAGGTTGCCGAACCCGGAGATCACGGAATTGAAAATGATACTGATAAAGTTAGCGGCATAGGTGATGATCATCGTATAATTTCCTACGATCCCCACCCAATCCACATTCATGAAATAAGTGATGATCACATTGTCCGTGGACAGTCTGGCCACATCGCCGATCTTATGGAACATCAGCGCCTTCGTCTTGGTAACGACAATTTCGGTCTCCTGCCGCTCCAGCTTCCGGACCTTTCTATCCCGCAGATAAGGATACAGCCTGTTAAAATAGACGCTTACGAAAATTTTCTGGATAAGCTCCACCGCCGCCTGGATCAGCAGATACAACAGGAAATTGCCGGTCAGATAGAGGACGATAATCTGCGCAAATACCGTGACGATCTTCGTGACCGTCGCAATGTTCGTCTGAATATAGTTGCACTGCTGGGCATTTGCCAGACTATATTTGTAAGCCACAAAATAGGTACTGACTGTGTTAAAGAGGAAGATCAGATAATAGACCGTCAGCTCCCTGACCGATATCTCTCCCCTCTCACTCTCCTTGATCAGATACGGCAGAAAGGGCGCCAGCGCAAGGCCGATCCCCCCGATCACTCCCGCGATAGCCAGATATGCTTTCCTGTAGAGCCGCATATAAGATTTGATCTTTTCCAGATCCCCGCTGGCAACCGGCTTATAAAGGCTGTAATTTAAGGCGCTTCCGATTCCCAGCTCCGCCAGCGAAAGCATACTCAGAATATCTGTATACAGGCTGTTAACACCCAAAAGTGTCCTTCCCAGAGTCCTGATAAACACGTCCCTCTGCAAAAGCCCCATAGCCAGAATTATAAAATTACTGATATAGCCAAAGAAAATATTTTTCCCTGCCTGTCTGACTCTGCCCATTCAGCTGCCTTTCTGTTCCATGATTTAACTTCTTCACCGCTCTGTTACGCTTCCATCTGGCTATGGCATTCTCTCCATATTTTGCGGATTTCATCCCCCGCCGCGCACGCATGCGCACAATATGCCGGCATCAGGGCCTGCAGCTGCCCGCGGATCTCCTGCTCTTTCGACATCATCCAATCATATGCCCGAATCAGTTCCTCCGGATCCTCCAGTGTCTGCACCGGCAGAACATAGTTTTCTTCCGTCCCAAACAGATCTCTGGCGATGCCTCTTGCTTTCACGGAGTATCCCACCACCAATGTCGGAACGCTGCTGGAATATGCCGCGATCGTCGCATGGGTTCTGGCGCCTATGAAAGCTTTACACCGGGAAATAATATATTTCAGCTTACCGCAGGACAGATCCGGAAAGAGCAGCACTCTTTCATCGGCCTCAAATCCCCGATAAAGCTCCTGCAGCGTTAATCTGTCGTCATTATAATTCCACATAACATGCGGAATCAATGCCACACTGTCATCCGTAGTCTGTAGTATATGATCGATCAGTTTGCGGTAATTGGCCAGTGTGATACCTGTCGTCTTCTCATGTCTGACAATCATCGGGCTGACATTGATCCCGATCGTCTTACCGGGTTGAAACCCTGCGGGCAGTTTCGTCTTCTCCGGTTCCAAAGCAAACGCCGGATCCGGAAAAAGCTTTACATTCTCCACCACCCCTGCTTTGCGCAGCGCTTCCGCCGTGATAGACTCTCTGGGCGTGATCAGTGTGTACCGCTTCATATCCGCTACCACCTCCGGATCCTCCAACAGCTCCGGCTCCAGAGAGCAGCCCCACAGAATCGTCCTGGCTCCGGCCCTGACGAAAGCGCTGTTGGCAGTGATTGCTTCCTTTCTGGACAATTCATAGCAGTACATGTCGCCGCCGATTGAGAGATAAAGCGGCGCACGGTTTTTTCCAAGGACATCCCGGAAACGGTACCGCATAAAAGATTCCGGATCATGAAACACCGCGCGCCACACATAATACCAGACATGCGCAAAAAAATGCTCCGCGATTTTCCGCTCCTGCAAAATATCACACAACGTCCCTAAAGAATAGAATCTGTCCTCCTTCTCGCTGTTTGTCACAAGCAGCTTTGGAATATCTTCTATCATATGGCAGGTACTGTTCACAATCGCCTCGCAACCATGATTTCCACTGCCGCCATGTAAATACATAACAATCTGATCATTCATGTTTACCGGCCGTTCCCTTTCCCGTTTCCCTGTTTTCAATCATATGTTCCCTGTTTTCCTCCCGCCCTGTCATAATGCGTCATGATCGTCCGCAAAATATACAGCAGCGCTTTATTGGGATACTGCATGCCAAGGTACAACAATGCATTTGCCCTGCCCGTGACTGACAGGTGCGTATGCAGAATCCTTTTCCTTACTTCTTCATCCAGAAATACCGACTGTATCCTGCGCATATAATCCCGATCCGGATTGCGCAGTTCGTTCTTCATGACATACATCATCATATAACAGTATTCCCGGTTCAGCTTCCCTTCGCCCTCCGGAACCCTTCGGTCTGCCACCACCTGTCTGGCAGACTGGTACCATCGCTCAATACTGTCCGCAGTGTCCGGATCATATCTGTGCACAATAGAGTCTTCCACATAGCGGTAGTGATAGAACAATGCGTTCTCCATGATGACGATTCGACGGGCAGCCAGCAGTGCAGGATAGATCAGATTAAAATCATCCCCCATGCGGATCTTCATATCATAATATTTCTCATTTCCTTCAAAGATCGACCTCTCGCAGAGCTTCATGCACCGCGACATGGAAATGATCCTGTTCTCCTGGCCAAGCAGCCTGTCCTTGATCTCTTCTTCCAGCCTTGCGCCCTCATATACACCGGGCTTCAAAGGCAGTATGACAGGAACCGTCTCCCTGCGCTTCTCAAGCACATGATTACAGCAGACCACCTCACCCTTACACCCGGTCAGGCATCCGGCCATCTCCTGCAGCATGTCCTCGCTGACATAATCGTCACTGTCCACAAAAGCGCAGTAGTCTCCTGCTGCCGCCCGCAGACCGGTCACGGCTGCCGCCGTAGGCCCGCCGTTTTTCTGATGGATCACCCTGACGCGCCTGTCCTTCTTTCCGTACCGGTCACAGATTCTCCCGCTGGAGTCCGTAGACTCATCGTCTATGAGCAGCAGCTCCAGTTCCGTATAAGTCTGTGCCAGAATGCTGTCAATGCACTGCTCCAGATATTTCTCTTTATTATAGATCGGAACGATCACACTGATTTTATACTTTGTTTTCTGCATGATTCCGCTCTGCCCTCCATGATCCTTCCATACCGGATCTCGATGCTATACAAGTTCACCCTGGGGTGTAATCAGCGCCCATCCCTTCCATAATTCCTTCATCTGCTCCGGTACGCAGACCTGTGTATTCTTGTGTATGGAAGGCCGTATCATGATCTTATCCCTGTGAGGATTCAGCCTTGCCCCCCAGAAGCTGAAAGTGCTGTTCGCGCAGATATTATGCCTGCAGCGGCTCATCAGCATCATATCATAGAAGCTGTCCCTGCCCTGGTTCCAGTCGACAATCTGGTATTGCTCTCCCTGATACTGTTCCCTCACATAAGGGATATCATCCGAAAACAGGAAAAATCTCACATCCGGCAATCTTTCCTGCATATACGCGATCGCTGCCCGATAATAAGCTTCCGTACAGATCCCACCGAAAAGAGACTGATTGACATCGTCCAGATAATCTCCCCTGCGAATATGCACGCTGACTGACTGTACTGCTTCCATCAGCCGTATCGTCTCTTCATTTCTCTCCTGCAGTCTGTTGTCCCCGGCCGGCGGAAAAGAGATATCCCGCCGCAAAACATCCAGAATATCCGCATAATATTTCTCACATGCCCAATACCCAACTAAATATTTATCATCCATGGACAGGACTTCTTCGTGGTACAATCCGTTTTCCTCGAAAGCCGGATTCTTAAGAAGATGCAGTTTCCTTCCGATCTTCCCTGTTGTCTTCTCCTTCTCCTCCCACAGCCTTCCGAGGACAGTGCGTATTTCTTCCTCGGTCGCAGCTTTATAGGGCGGCAGCTGCAGTTCCTCCAGTTCCAACTCTCTCTCCGCCGCCATCCCGGCCCGAAACGCTTCATTCCGGAACCACGAAATATCCAGTCTGGCGTCTTTTCCTGTCGCTTCCAATTTCCTGTACAGCGCGTACTGCTGCAATTGATTGCCCAGTCCGCCCATTGCCCTGACAATGATCATAGCC
The DNA here is from genome assembly GCA_947576945.1 of uncultured Lachnospiraceae bacterium. Lineage (GTDB taxonomy): Bacteria > Bacillota > Clostridia > Lachnospirales > Lachnospiraceae > UBA3282. Next base: position 25,826 of record CANPTH010000005.1, on the reverse strand, counting down.
TCTCCTTATGCATATGGTACAGATACAGATACAGTCCCGGCCACAGCAGGAATATCCCTGTCTTCACCTTATAGCCGGCGGACAGTCTGCCATAGACACCGGGCACCCGCAGCACCTCCCGCAGCCGCTTATGGCATATATCGATATATGCCTGATATGCCCGCCGTTTCTCTGTCTTAAGCCTGGCAAGTTTACCGGCGGTAAGCATGATGCCCATCGCATAATGGGTACATACCTGCGCGTCCAGGCTTTGGTCCGTCCGGCTGACTGCCTCTCTCACAAACTGCCAGCAGTTGACCTGATCCATATATCCCGGTGTAAACTCCCGGTTGATCGCTCCCCCCGGATTCTGAAAATATCCGTACCCGGGATAGTCCGTCTCTGCGATCCGTACCACGTAAGGAAGCAGATTCACCAGAAAAAGCAGATCCTCCCCGATCGTCAGTTTCTCCCGAAACTGTACCTGCTCCAGGATCTTCCTCCGGTACAGCTTACTCCAACAGCGGCTGTTCCCCTGCAGGAGCGCCTCCCGCAGGTATCGGTGCGGTTCATAACATTCTATCCGGTCCGAAACCGTTTCCGCAGCAAGCGCCTGCTTCCATTCTTCCTCATTTCTCCAGGAAAAGAACCGGCATCCGGCTACCTCACTGCCGGTCTTTGTCATACATTCATACAGAGTTTGCAGCATATCGGGACGCAGTCTGTCATCCGCATCCACGAAAGTGATCAACTCCCCTTTCGCCGCTTCTATCCCGGCATTTCTCCCGGCGGATACCCCTTCGTCCCCCAGTGTCAGGATCCGCACATTATCATACGTTCCTGCAAGCCTGTCGCACACCGAACCGGTGGCGTCCGTGGAGCCGTCATTGACAATAAGAATCTCCAGATTGCCGTAGGTCTGCTCCTGAATGCTCCTGATACAATTCTCCAAATACTCCTGCCCATTATAAACCGGTACGATCACACTGACTAACGGCTCATTCCTGTCCATGCCTGCCCCCATGTCTGCTCCTGTCTTTCTCTTTGACAGCAGACAGATCCTGTCTGTTAAGATTATCTCTCTACATTGTCAGTATATACACCGACGCCCTTTGCGTGGAATGCTGCAATTTCTTCCGGATCGTTTACCGTATGGACAAAAAGCCGTAATCCATACCGGTTACAGATATCCAGCAATGCATCGTGGTAGCATTTTGCTTTCATTGTGATCACATCCACGCCATAGAGCATACAGAACTCGGCGAACTCTTCCAGTCTCTCCTCGTCACCATCATATTTTTCTTCATATAAGGTAAAGATGTAATTATCAAACGGATAGATCTGCTCTATAAGGCCGCGCATATAACCATGATAGATCTGTACAATAAAACGGTCGAGAACTTCCTCGCAGCCATTCTCTCTGACCACGTCTACCAACTCCTGGAAACCGACTTTGATCTCCTCCGGTTCAACATACTTCGTGTCCGTAATGACGTAGGCGTCAGGATGCTCTTTGAGAAACAGCGCCAGGTCTGCAACCGACAGCGGCGTGTACTTCCCCAGGAATTTGTGTTCCATAAAAACTTCCAGGGTTGGTATGTAAATCTCATTTTTGCCCCCCCCCACTCGGTTTTTCGACTTCTGTATTTCGATTCCAGGATACCCAGTCATGGCAGGCCACAAGCTCTCTGTCCGATGTCATGATCATATCGCACTCCAGCAGCCTGTTTCCCTGTTGATAGCTGTTCTCCAGCGCCTCCCTGGAGTTCGTATTGGGAATGCCGTCAATGCTTCCCAGCGCATGTATCACCAGATTATCACTGTCATACCAGTGCTGCCTGCTCAGTCCATATTGGCGGCTTATGTAGGCCCCGGCATCAAGTCCCATCACAGCGCCGCCGATGCTTATCACCATAAGGCCTCCCATTACATAAGTCAGAATGCGCCTTCGTGATCCCTTCAGCCATCTGTTCACAATCAAAGAAATAAGGAATACAGCCAGCGTGGGAATAATAACATATTTGACAAACAGGATCCTTTTGTTCTTCAGACCGCTTCTAAACGATTCACTTACCATTGCCAGCGCCAGGACGCCATAGGTCCTGCGGATCCAGATTGTTCCTGTCAAAAGAAAGGTTGAAATGCTGCAAAAAACAATCCAAACGATCTTCTTTATCTTATTGTGTGATTCCATAGTACTCTCCCGAAATATGATTTGCTCTGCAGTGCCCGGCCGTCCTGATTCCACGAACTCTCAGTCCGGTTCAAAAGGTTATCTGCTCATCATGATTCCACAGATTCCAGGTGAAGAAACATCACAGCTAACTCTGCCGCCTCAATCCCTGTCCCCTGCAACAAAATTCTTATAGTAATAATTTGAATACAGCTTTAACTCGCTGTTAAGCGTATCGAAACCAATCTCTTCCGGCAAAGTCTCCTGTCCGGAGAACAGGTTCGTCCCCAGTCCCAGTCTGTCACCTTCTATGCTGGCGCCTGCTGCGGCCAGGATCGTCGGAAACATATCCAGGATCGTAAAGTCTCTGTCGTTCCTCTGACCTTCCAGGATTCCTTCCGGCAGATTGATAAAACAATTGTATATTTTCCGTTGATAATCTCCGATATCATCCCAGAAATCTGCCTTCATATTCAAGTGATCACCCGTTATGACGATCGTAGTGTCCTCATACCACTCCTGTTCGCTCACCCAGGCGACAAACTGCGCTGCCTGGCTGCTGGCGCAGGAGAGTACATTTTCATATTGTGACGGATACTGCGCTTCGCACAGGGAACAGATATAACCGTCAGCAGGATGCGTGTCCACAGTCAGCATCATGAAATCAAAAGGTTCCTCCTGCTGTGCGATCTTCGTCAGTTCCTGTCTTGCATATTCATATAATCTGGCATCCTCCATACCCCAGAACTCATGGTAATCCTCCGGAATGATCCCATCCCTCTTGGCAGTCGTGTAGTCCAGAATATGATAATCCCCATGCTGTTCAAAGAATGCCTTACGTCCACCAAAAACGGCTTCCGAGCCACACATGAAGTAATTCTGATAGCCGTTTTCCAAAAGTACTTCACCAAGTCCCTTCAAACCTGGTGCAAAGCTCTCATACTCTCCAGCATTGTTCCCATCGACAGGCAGCTTATAAGGCACCCCCGTTGCACTCGCAAATAATCCCCCCATAGTCCAGCCGGTACCGGTAACACCGGCGGCGCCGCCCAGATCATCGTCATTGGAGAAATGTATATTTTCTTTCGCAAGCTCAGTCAGCTCCGGAATATAATTATGGGCCTTTCCTCCCCCCTCCTCCACGGAAGAGTAGGTAGCCTCCATGGACTCCACATAGAGAACGATCAGATTTCTCTTTTGGTCAGGGAAACGGATCGTAACTGTATCCGGATCCACATATTCCGTCTCAAATATTGTAGACGTGTCTATCCTGCTTCTTACATATTCCGGAAGTCCTACTGCCACTGCTCTGTTCCAGACGCCTGCTCCCAAAGCCACGATCACCGTCCACAGAACAATGACCTTGACTTTCTTCACCCAGCGGCCGCTTCCTGCCCGCAGGCAGAAGGTTCCCGAACCGATCCGGATATCCATCTCCAGAATAAGATAACCCGCTATCATATCATAGAGTGTATACACTGCGGCGCATACAACGGCATACGAAAACGAAGGATACAGGCACTGGTTGATATAACTATTTAAGACCCCCGACTCCGTACCCTTCAGCGGACTGACGATCTGGTACAGCGCAGTGGAAATCTCAACCTCATGAAAGTTAGTCAGAAACCAGCTTGCCGACCTGATCAAAAGAAACAACAGGAAAAAAATGACCACCAGTAAAATACTTCTGATCATTTTCCAGGCAATCTTACTTTTTCTCATCTTTACCTCCATGCCGAAGCAGTTCTTTTGCGAAGGCCGCGAGCAGAATTCAGGAGTTTTCCGAAGGAATACTCCGATTTTGCTCTGCAATTTCGAGTTTGCGGCTCCGGCACAAACTCGCAGTTGAATAATCAGCACATCAGTGTGTTTTTTCAACCTTACCTCCATGCCGAAGCAGTTTTTTGCGAAGGCTGCGAGCCAAATCTCAAATTTGGCTCTGCAATCCCGAGTTTGCGGCTCCGGCACAAACTCGCAGTTGAAAAATCAGCACATCAGTGTGATTTTTCAACCTTCTGCCTCACTGTCAGGGTAACCTTGAAATATTTGCTGACGATCTCTTCCACATACGGAACCAGAATCGCCATCACTGACGCGATCAGCGTATACTTTGTAAAAAATGGAAAGCTGGTCAAAGCATCAGACGTCACCCCTGATATCCCCAGCGCATATGTGATAATACAGGTGGTAATGAAAACATTCACAAAAACATAGATACCATATTCAAACACGATCTTCGGCATACTCCAGGTAAGTTCCGCATTCCGCTTATGCTTGATCCACACGCTGAACATTGCCGGTACAAACAATCCTATCATTTCCATATTTTCCTCATTGCTCCTTCCATTCTTATACTGTCCTGACTGATGCACTGTCTGCATTATGTTCAGGCAGCACACCAACATCCCGCAAAACAAAAAATATGCGATACATCTGATTAGAATAGCATTTTTTCGGACACTTTTCAAGACCGATTCATTTTCCGCCGCCTGCAAGCCCTCTATATATCTCCAGCAGCTGCCCTATACTGCTTTCAATGGAAAATGCTTCCTCCGCCTTTCTGCGGGCATTCTCCCCAAGAGTTCTGCACAGCCCCGGATCCGCCAGCAGCCTGTCCAGCTTCTCTCTCAGGCTGTCCGTATCCCGCGGCCTGCACAGAAATCCTGTCTTGCCGTCCACGATCATATCCGGAATGTCCCCCACCCGGGATGCCACGATCCCGCAGCCGTTTGCCATGGCTTCCAATACGGATACCGGCTGCCCTTCAAAATAAGAGGGCAGCACAAAAATATCACATTCCTGCAGGTATCTCTGCTTCTGTTCACCGCCGATCCATCCGGTCTCGGTAACACAGCCTTCCGGCATCCGCATCTGGCCGGCCGGTTCTTCCTCTTCCCACACACCTGCCAGGTACAGATGCACATCAGGATAGTTCTCCCGAAGCTGCCGCACCGCGTCGAACAGTTCTTCGATGCCCTTTGCCTTACACAGCCTTCCGAGAAATAAGATCCTGTGGGCGCCATATCGTTTCTCCGTCTTCTCCGGAATGCGGACCGCATTAGGCAGTACAGTGATCCGCTCCTCGCCGATCAGAGGCCCGAAGAACTTCTTCCACTCCGTACCAAGCACCAGAAAAGCGTCTCCCATGGACAGCACACGCCTGGCTCTCCTTCTGCCCCTTTCGCTCAGTTCCTGTTTATAAAATTCCTGAAAACTTCCGCCATGCTGATGGATCACGATCTTCTTATGATATATCCTGGCCGTCTGCACAAACAGCGACTTGCGGTAATAGCTGGAATCAGACGCCATGTTGACATGCACGATATCATAGCGCGGCAGCTTTACCAGAAACCGCATATATGCCTTGACAGCCTGCTGCAATTTCCTGAGCTTAGACCCATCCACCATCGTGCCGATATAGCATAAGTCCAGCATCCGGTCCAGCCCGGCATCAAAATAATTATTCACCATCCCCGATACGCCGCCGCGGACACTCCTGTCCGGACCGACCATCAGCACTTTCAGCCTGTTATTTCCCATCCCTGCACCCTGCTTTCCTTCCGTTCAACAGTTCCCACACCACGGCAAGCATTGCAAAAACAGTAACGCCCAGCCCCCTGTAGGTCATAAAGGAATGAATATACGAATGATTGACGCTGATCATATACCAGCCAAACGGCAGTACTGCGATATACAGGTAAGCAGCGAAAGCGCCTGCGGAAAACGAAGGCCGTTTCGCCCTCTTTCTCATAACAGGCAACGCTAAAACTGCCGCCGCGCAGACCAGCAGATACGGATATTTGCTCATAACTGCAATATTTTTACCCACTGCATCCAGATACCCTCTCTGTTCTCCCATAACGTCCCTGCCCGAGCGCAGCATAACTGACCGAATCCCGTCTGCAATCAGATTTTCTCCGGTAAAAATCGTATAAAGTATCCACTTCTGCGCCCACATACCTGCATAACCGATGGCCCAGAATACGGAATGCTTCACTGCCATACAGGGAAGATAGAGGATGTGCTGCTCCGCCTCCCTGGAAGTTCTCATACACAGCGTTAACACCAGCAGCGGAATGCCCAGCGTAAAGACCGGATAAGTCAGGAAGTCAAAATAACTGGTAAGCATTCCGATCCCCAGAAAAAACAACCCCGTCTCCGGCGCTTCCCCGATCTTCGGATATCCCTTTAAAATAGCGATGCAGGCCAATCCGGCAATGATAAAAACCCAGGAAAACTGCATCGACATACCAATGACATGAAATTCCACACACATCATGGCTGCCACCAGCATCGGTATGACCCCTGTCATATGGCGCCTTTCCAACAGCACACACAGACAGGCGAATATTGCCAGTTCAATAAACTTTAAGATTCCTCTGATATCTCCATAATCAAAGAAATACAACAACGGTTTCAACACTGTCAGATAACCGTGCCAATACCTTGCATAGGAAAGTCTTTCGTAGCCTTCCATGCCTTCCAGCCAGGCGATCATACTCTCACATACGCCGTCCGTCTGCCCATTCATATATCCATAATAATATACATGCAGGCTTTTCTGCCATGCAGACTCTTCTCCGTTGTAAAATGCATTGCGCAGCATCCACGCATCCGTATAGTTATCCAGTGTAGTTGATGCATAACCATGCGTGACCTGGGCAGAGGCGCCTTCCTCCCTGAAAATGTCAACGGATGACCGGGCATTTCTTATCATCGGCTCTGTGGGGATCAGATAAGCAAGCAGCAAGAGCAGCAGCCCTGCTGCCCCCCCTGCGATCAAGGTCAGTCCTGTTTTCCATATCATTTTAAGAGCAAGCTTCTTATTCATCTGTAACCTCTTCTGCTGCCGTTCGCGGCCTAAGGCCTCACGCCGCAGCCATTCGGGGCAATGCTTTGCTTCCGTTTTACAAAAACACCATACTATGAAAGCCGATCACTCCGAGCCTTCGCCTCTCTCGTGATCGCCGCCGGTATTCGCTCTCCGGCCTATCGGCCTCCATGCTCATACCGGCTTGCCCGTCCGATGTCTGTATGGCTGTGCGTGCAAGCACGCCCATCCACTCAGCCGCCGTCCTGGACTTTCATAGTAAAATAGTATCCCATCATCATGAGCATAAAATTCCTGCCCACATATACGGAGATCAAATGTGCCTCCACCACCGTATAAATTGTCAGGATCGTAAACACAAGCAGGCCGCAGGCATCTCTCTGCTTATATAGTTTCCACAGGAATACGAGCTGTGCCATAAGATACAATATGCCGGGAACAATGCCGTAGCGGTAGAAAAGCTTCACCCATCCCATGTCAAAATAATAGCTCATATTGTCCGGCTCCGAGAAGACCGACCAGGTATGGATCATCCCCTCTTTGTCCGTTGTGCCGGCCAGCGACACGACCCTGCCGCTGAGTTTCCTGTCAATCCTGCTGAGAGCAGTAATATGCGCATTATCCATGGGCTGGCCGTAATAAAACTCGTTCCACTGAACATCTCTCACCCGCTGAGCACAGGCCGCAGCATCCACGGAAAATGCAATACACACAAGAAAGGCCAGCAGTCCGCCCAGATAGACCAGCATATTTTTCTGCAGAAAACTGCAATAATGCAGCAGGCATGCTCCTGCCAGAAAAACCGTCGTGATCAGCATACTTGTCTTGGAGCCGGTGATCCAATACACACCCGCATTCAACAGCATCAGAAACAGATACAGATACCACTTGAGCTTCACAAACCACACATACACGCCCATCACGATCAGCATCAGAAACATACAGGACAGGGCATTGGGGTGTCCCATTCCCAGCGTATATCTGGTCTCCCTTGCTGCCTCCACGCCGCTATAGACTGTGCTCCCCATGTCCTGCCTTCCATAGGCCTGTGTCAGGCTGATGTCACCGTATATACCGGTCACAGCCAACGTGACAATAACCGTACATCCTGCAAGTGTCACATAGAAAGCATATTTCATCATCTGCCTGAGCGGTATATTCTTACATGCTGCCACGAAGGTTACCAGACGGATCAGATCATTGGCCCCTGTTACCTTATATGACAAGACAGCTGCCGCCTCCAGCGCCAGGATCATACACCACTCCTTCCTGCTGTAGTCCGTCAGAGCCAGCTTCAGGAAAAAGAGCAGAAATGTGAGCTGAAACAGCCTGCCCTCTATCGGATTGGTATAGCTGCTTTTATCAACGATAACAATAAGAAGTTCAATGGTCAGTCCGATATAGAAAAGGTACCAGGGCACTTTGCCATTTTTAACTCTGCGGTACAATTCCATGTTTACCTCCATTCCGAAGCGTCACAAACTCTTGGTGGAATAAATTGCTCATCAGAGAATTTCAGATTCTGCTCTGCAGTCAACAGCGCATCAACCCCTGCGCAGGCGTACTGCCGCACCATGGATCCGGCGCATCCCCTGCATGCAGGCCAGCTTCGCCTTCTTGCGTAAGATTCCCGCCCTGCTCACCTTAGGCGCAATCAGGAAAGCATACTCTTCCTGATGCTCTCTAAGATAAGCAGGATAGCTTTCATCTATGGGAACCCGCACGAACCGGGCGTTACGCCCGAATATATCCTCACCGCACAGCAGCCTGTCAACCGCCTCGTTCAAATAACGGGATTTATTATATTCCTGATGGGCTGCCGCCTGTACCTTATCGCCGATCCGTTTCGCCACGTCCCTGTCACCGCCCATATAACCGAAATGCCAGCCGCCGTCTGCAACCCGCACGCTGCGCCTGTCGCCGGGTGATACCTCCCGCAAATACACAATGCCTTCTTCCGGCAGATTGGCAAAACTGCAGATCTTCGTACCAAGCCACTGCTTCTGCGTGATTCCCGGAAATTCTCCGGTAATAGACAGCAGATTCCCCGAGACTTCCTCCATATCCAGGAAACAGTAGAACATTCTCTGTGCCAGATGATAGATCTTATCCGGATCAAATTCCCGCAGGATCCTCTGCAGCGTCTCCGGTTTCGGGATCTCGTCCACATCACTGAAGATCACGATGTCGTCAGGCCTGCAGGCCTGCAGGCCGCGGATCAGCTGGTTCTTCTGGAATTTATCCCGCTCGTGGGTCGTCACACCGCTCATGGGCGAGTTATCCACCGCAATATAGACGATCTTGTCTTCGAACTCCCGGAACATTTCGCGGTTCTTCGCAAAGAGCATCTCCTTCTGTTTCCCGGAGAAAGTAACCGTCGACTCCTCCAGCACGAATTTATCCACATAAGGCGACAGGATCTGCATTCTCAGCTTTAAAATATCCAGTTCATTAAAAAAGGGAATACAATCATAAATCATATTCTATAGTTTCCTCCATTCCGAAGCGTTTTTTGTTGAGGAACGCGTGCAGAATTTCAAATTCTGTACTGCGATCAAGGAGTTTGTGCCGCGCCCTGTTCCATGCACACAGGCTTCGCAAAAAAGCGCCTTTCTCCTATCCTCTCCGCATCCGGCGCCAAAATAACAACGGCCTGATCAGATCCTTAAACTTCTGCCATCTTACCTTCCACGGATTCACAAACCGAGGATACTGCGCATTCCTGCCGCGCCATTTATGGAACAGAAAGGGCGCCTCCACGTCCATGATCTCCGGGATCATGTGTTCATGTCCAAAGTATCTGGCTACCTCAATCGGTGCAAACCGCATACCCGCATCCTCGATCACATTTTTATTCTTACAGCACAGAAACGTATCTTCATTATAGTCTCCGTCCACCGACTTCTCCCATTTCAAATGCGCCTGTTTCGGAAAATCCAGCAGCCGCCTGCTGCGGATCGAAACGCTGTTGCCCACACGGCAGATCTGCCCTTTGGCATCCCGGTAAGAATACGGGTTGTCGGGAAGCGGCCACGGCGAGCCGATATAGTCATAATCCAGGAATTCATCCCGCCAGCTCTCCGGATGCACGACAAACCCGTCCGCATGCACTAACAACATAAAGTCCGTATGAATATGCTCTCCAAGCTCATACACCATCTTGTAGTTAAATTTGTCAATGTTGTCCAATTTTGATGTATGAGAATAACGTATGCTATTCGGCAGCATCAAGGGCTTTCTATGGGTGATGAGCACTACATCGCCGAATTCGATCTGTCGCATACTGTATTCCATGGCTTTGATGGTCTCATATAGGTCTACGCTGGTCATCGCCGCCAGCGTAACATTTGGCAGTCTTAATTTATCGGACATAGTTTCCTCCGTTACTCTCCTTCAACTCTCACGCTGTCCTTATGATAGTACTGCATGACCGCAAGATTGAGCCAGTTTCCTGCATCCTCCGCCAGATCCTCGAAATCAAAGAGGGCCGGTCTGGCAGAATACGGCTTTACAATAACATCTGTAATCGTCTCGTCAACATAGCTCTCATGACGCTCCATGGCTTCCTCGTAGAATGTCTGTGCATCCCCATTCACCAGCGAACGGAGCGCGGACACACTCGTATAAGTATTCTTATCTGCCGTGCCTGCCCACACAAACAGGGTCAGCACAATAAATACCGCCGTCATCCTTCCTCCTGCCTTTTCCAGGAAACAGCCGAAGACCTCTCCCGCCGTCATCTGTTCCATGCTGACAGGCCGCGCTTTTTCTTCTCCTTCCCCCGAACCCACAGCTGCCGCGGTCTTGTCCCGGTGGGAAAAATATCCCAGCCAATAGGTTGTCACCAGGAGCAGACTCAGATAATATACCATCTGAATAATATTGTCCACTCTCGAAAGGCCCACCATGCCCACCGCATAAAGCGTAGGCGTAAACATCGCGGAAAGCACACAGAATGCGCCCAGGGTCACCCAGACAGGATGCCGGAAAGTCTTATCCGAACGTCTGGCAAGTCTCCACAGAACCGGCAGCAGCAACAGCCATACCAGAATCACAAAGGGAGTTGTCCAACGGATTATAAATGTGGCTGCGTGATAGAAGGACAGCACAATGGACAGTACCGCCGAATATCCTTCATCCGGATCCAGACTGCTACGACGCGCATTTCCAGGCGCCATCGTATTGAACAGAAATCCTATGCTGCCTGTAATAAAAGGCACTGCCGCATACAAAAGCTTCCTGCGGTTGACCACTGCTGCATAGAGAACCAGCAGCGCCATCACGATCTCGGCCTGCAGGCCGGTCACCAGATTACCGCCGCCCACAATCACCGACAGGATCGATGCCATAACGCAGAAGAATACGGCCTTTCCTTTCTTCTGTGTCCAGAAGCCGGCAGATGCTGCCGCCAGTGCAAAGAACCAGAGCGCTTCCATCAAAATATAATGTGTCGCGCCGTTATACCAGTAAATCCCTTCAAACGGAGCCTCCAAGACCTGATAAAACATAAAGAGCAGCATAAACATAACAAAACAGCTGCCGGCGTGATCCGCCCCCAGCCAGCAGCACAGGATATGTCTGCCCAGCACAAAGGCGGCCGTAGCAAACATGCCGATCATCAGAACCGGAACAACCCAGGCAGTTTCATAATGAAAATTCATCGGGCACATAGCCATCAGAAAGCAGGAAGTATACGTACCCTGCCACTCCCGATAGAATTCCATATTCTGCTTCCACGCAGTCATGACCGACTGTCCCAGGGAACCTGTCGCCAGCCATGTATCATGCACCTTCCTGCCATAGTCATAATCGTCGATGCACATTACATTATATCTGCCCAGCCATAACAACGGAACCAGGGACATCAAAAACAGCAGCCCTGCAAGCGCCGCCATTCTGCGCATATTCTGTTCTTTTTTCTTGTCTGTACTGCTCATATGATACGACATCCTCTAGTTTATCTTCAATCTTCTCATCACACCTCTGGCAATCTTACACAGATACGCCTTTTTGTAGATATACTGTGCTCTGAGCTTTGCGCCCATCAACGCTGCCCCTGTCAGCCTGACATTGATCCGCGCATACCTGGCCGAGCGCTTCTTATATGCTTCCAGCTCCCGCCTGCATTCCTCGGCGGTAAACATCCTGCCCTGCCTGTCCATATAATGGAACAGGCTGTAGATATTCTGCTCCGACGCCCAGTAACCGTCAGATACATTGTGTCTGGCCCAGTATTTCGGCGCAATCGCAAATTTCAGGGTCTCGCTGGTATGCGCCGGCAGACAGGCAAAGGAAGAGTTGGACAGCAGCAGATAGTGGGCGTTTTTGAGCGTCACATAGTCCTTGCCGATGTCGAAATGATGGGCTTCGATCCCCGGCAGCATCCTGTTTGCCGTCTTCACATCATCGGTGACGATCATAAATTCCATATCCGGACGTATCTTCTTCATTTCCTCCATGCCCTGCAGCCAGTATTTCTTATGGATCAGAAGCTCCGGACTTCCCGTATACTCCCCGCCCCGCATGTTGATGATGCATAGATTTTCTCTGCTGTATTCGTAGGAATCGTATTCCGGCTTTACCTTGAGCCACTGCCTGACCTGCGGCAGATATCTGATAAAATAGGACTCATCCTGCATGTTGCCATAGAGCAGCGTATTATCCTGCACATTATGGATGGCAGGATCGGCGCCCGCCACATAACATCCGTGCGTCAGATCGTGTCTGGAATTCCCGATATATAATCTGGTCTCTACATCGTGGTAGACCTGATACTTCTTCTTTTCTTCCTGCGATATGGATTTCCCCAGATCTACATCCATGAAATACATACCCCTGTCACTGTGTATGTTTACCGCAAACCGTTCCTGTCCGGCAGTGCCGAACTCATAGCCGTTCTCGAGCGCAACCGCTCTGGCCGTCACATAACAGAACAGCTGATTGCCCAGCCCCTGTCCGTCGATGAATTCTGTTCCGATCATAATTTCCCGGTCCCTTCTGTCCCTGTTCCCTCATGGCATAATGTCTGTTTCGAAAGATGCCATACGGATCGTTCCGCGCCATACTCTCCCACAATCCTGGCATCAGGCCATCCCTGCCCTGTCCGTATCTACAGTGTCGTCTCCACAATCTTCTCCCCATCTACCTTATAGATCACATCACACTTGGCGATGGTATTGAGACGATGCGCTATGATCACCATAGTCTTCCGTCCGTGGAAGCTGTTGATGGCATCCATGACTGCCTTCTCCGTATCGCTGTCAAGCGCCGAAGTCGCCTCATCAAATACCAGAATCTCCGGATTATGGTAGAGCGCCCTGGCAATGCCCAGCCGCTGTCTCTGCCCGCCGGATATTCTGACACCTCTGTCACCTATGGTAGTATCCAGTCCTTCGGGAAGCTCCTTCACAAATTCTTTCAGCTGTGCTTCCTCCAGCACTTCCCATATCCTCTTGTCGTCGATCCGGTCCGCGTCGATCCCGAAGGCAATGTTGTCCCGGATGGATTCGTCGATCAGATAGATGGACTGCGGAATATAGCCGATCTTGGAAAGCCAGTCTCCGTAATTGTCAAATATATTGACACCGTCGCAGGTGATGGATCCTTCCTGCACATGCAAAAGTCCCAGCAGAATATCCACGATCGTTGATTTTCCTGCGCCGGAAGGCCCCATAATGCCCACCGACTGCCCCTTCTTCACTTCCATATGGGCATCTGTAAATATATTTTTCTCCGTATTCGGATATGCATACGTAATATGATCCAGCACGATCTTATCCTGCAGTTTTGTCGCCTGCAGCTTCGGCCGTGCAGCTTCGGTCAGCCCGGTCACGCTGCCATTGACATCCGCCTTCATATTAGAAGTCAGATTCTCATACAGATAATCCAGACATGGCTGCGCATAGGCGATCTCGGACAGATACGTGTTGATACGGTTCGTCCCCGGCATCACACGCATTGCCGCCACCGCAAAGGCCGATAACTGCGGAATCAGGATGCCGATATTACCGCCCCGCAGCATATAGAGCATGATAAATAGAAGCATCGCCGCCATGAAGATCGTCTCGATCAGCAGCCGGGGCAGGTTGTTAAACACCGCATAATTCCTGGCCACATCTGCACCGATGGCTCCGCTTTCATAATAATTGCGCACAAAAAATTCTTCCCGGTGCAGCACCTTTACGTCTTTCAGGCCATAAATAGACTGAATCCTCCATTTGGCGATCCGCGACTGGATCATCTGGTTCTTATGGCCGATGGCATTCAGCCTGGGCTTTAAGACTTTCGTGATCATCAGCGTCATGCCAAGAAAAATGCACAGGATAAAGAAGGACATGACAGGGCTTACCACCACCAGCACAATGCACAGCGACACCGCCACCACGATCTCCGTCACCATCTGGATCAGTACCAGGATCAGCTGGAAAGCATTGGGAATATCGCTGTCTGTCAGCCGGAACACGGTGGGAATATCCGCACCCAGATATTCCTCATAAGGCCTGCTCAGGAATTCCCGCATAACGCGGCTGATCATCCGGTTACGATTGCGCGTCACGAAGGTATTCTGTACATAAGTCAGAAAAAGCAGGTACGTATTCTTGATCACGTACAGGGCGATCAGCGAACCAAGCATAAGTATGATCAGCTGCCTGCTCGTCTCGATCTGCAGCAGATCTGCCACGGCGCCCACCACCTCATTCTCCATGATCGCTTCCGGATCCATGATCGCCTGCACCACCGGGAGCAGTAACGACACGCCCATCGTCTCCAGCAGACCGCCGATCAGAATGAGCGCTGCCAGCCCCAGGATCTGCTTCTTCTGCTTCCTGTCAAAAAGATAACTCACCTTGTGAAGCATAGTGACCTTTTTTTCTTTCATCTCTTCTACCGTATTTCTACCCATCCGGTTTCTTTCCTTTCCTTCCTGTCGGCGGTATTTCCACCCGGTCAGTACAACGCATCGCTTCTATGTGCCCGCCAGGCTGCTGTCAGGCGTGCCCTCCTATTCTCTGCATATCTTCCCTGTAGATATCCTGACAGTCCCATCCGTTCAGCCACCTGTCCGGCGCCAGCACCGTCTTATGGGGATTCTGATTTAAATAAGAAGCCCACCAGCTGAAGCTGCTGTTGGCCAGAATATTATGCCTGCACTTGCTCATCAATGCAAATTCCGCATAATCCAGATCCATCCCCTGTTCCGGGAACGCTCCAAGATCCACGATCTCGATTGGTCCTGTCCGTACGTTTCCCGCCGGCAGTCCTGTCTCCCGGCTCCCGGTGTTCTCCCGCTCCTGCCACTTTATCATTCCCTTCCCGGCGGCAGATGCAGCCTGCCTGTCTGCTGCCCAGTCCCTGGCCCACTCCTTGTCATTGGTGAACAGGTAGAACACACATCCCGGATGCATCTCGCGCATCCGTTCCATTGCCGCACGGTAATATTCTTCCGTGCAGATATCGCCAAACAGCTGCCGGTTCGCGGGCAGAAGATAGTCGCCTCTCCGCATATGCACACTGACCGACTCCGTGGCTGCGATCTCAGACAGCCATTCCTGCAGGGCCCGGCCGCCTGAAGTTTGTTTCGTGATATAGTCGACAAGCTTGTCCGTGTCGAACATCTCCCTGACCTGCCCGGCCGCCGGCCGGAAATATTTCTCCGTCTGCCAGTAGCCTTCCAGATAGATATCGTCCCAATCCAGAATCTGCGGCCTGTAGCGTTTGTCTTCCTCGAAATAGGACTTCTTCTTCCTGCCGCACAGCTTTCTTCGTATTCTGGCATGCAAAAACGGGGAGGAATCCAGCATCCTGCGCAGTTCCTTCTTGTCCGCACGCTCATACGTTGCGCCAAAAGGAGCCAGTGCATAAACCCGCTGTCTATCCTCCACAAAACCAGACACATCATCGACCTTGACTTCCCTGCCAAGACTTTTCAGTTGTAAATATAAGGCGTACTGGAACATCTGATTGCCCAGCCCGCCCGCAAGCTGTATGATAACCATATTTCCTTTAAATCAATCTCTTTTTCAGTTTCTTGACCTTCACCTTCAGCGGGATGATCACTCGCTTCTCCAGACGCATCCTGCGGCTGTACCACACGGGAGATCTCAGGAAAAGCTTCATCCGTCTCCGGTCACGCGGATCCGCCTCCGGCCGTCCGAACGCCGCCGCATAGAAAGCCTTGTCCTGCCGTATGATCTGCCAAAGCCTGGCCATATATTCTTCCCGGTGCGGATGATCCGATTCCTCCAGCTGCTCGTAGAAAAGAAGCAGTCTTTTATAGAAGAAATAGTTATGCACATCGGCCAGATCCTGTCTGCCCAGCTCCCTTAAAAAGGCCGTCTTCTCGTAGTAAGCAGGAATCTGATCCGTGAATGTACGGGAATTGATCTGTTCATTCATGATGCTTCCTTCTCTGTCTATTATATAGTTATAACAGGCCATGTCAAGGTAAACACAGCATTCCGAGCGGCCAAGGATCCGCGTGGTAAACATGATATCCTCATACCATCTCCCTGTCGGAAAGTCGATCCCTGTAAGGATCTCCCGCTTATATAGTTTATTCCAGGCCGCATTCTGGATCGCATATTCTCTTGTCTCCTGCACATACTGCTGCAGCGTCTCCTGTCCCCGGAACACGACCACCCTGTCGCGCGACTCATCTACCGTATAAGTCCTATGCACCTGCCGGTATCTGCATATTCCGATATCTGCCGCCTGCTCCCTCATAGCCCCAAGCATCCGCTCATACATATCCGGATCGGTCCAGTCGTCCCCATCCACGAACCCGATATAACTGCCCGCAGCAATCGCAATTCCCGCATTTCTCGCCTCTGAGGGGCCGCCGTTCTCCTTGTGGATCACCCGTATTCTGCTGTCCTCCAGGGCCAGCTTCTCACAGAGAGCGCCCGTATCATCCGTCGAACCGTCGTCCACCACGATGATCTCCAGATTGCGGTAAGTCTGCGCGCACACGGACTTCACTCCCCGCTCAATATAACCGCCTATATTGTAAGCAGTCACAATGACAGAGAGCAGGTCCGTCTGTTCTTCTTCCCTGATCTGCGGGTGGTAACCTTCTAATATCTTCATGCTCGTATCAATATCCTTTCCGTACAAAGAATCCCGTCTGCGGGATTCCACTTGTGGCGGCCGCTTTAGCGGCACAATCCCGTTCTGTAGGCCATCCACTCCTGAAACATCAGAATATACCAGATCTGCACACGCCAGATGTCTCTCTCGATATAATCCTGCCAGATCCTCCACACTACCGCCGTGTCCAGAATCCCCTGGCTGTCCAACACCGCCCGGTCGATCAGGCCCTCCGCCCATTCCCGAAGTTCCGGCTCCCTGAGCCATTTCTGCAGCGGAATAGCAAATCCCTTCTTCGGGCGCTCCATCAGTTCCCGCGGCACATATTGATACAGAATATCCCGCAGGATCTTCTTCGTACAGCTTCCGACACAGTAAGTAAGAGGCAGTGTCCACGCAAACTCTATTACATCCTTATCCAGCATGGGGACTCTGGTCTCCAGGGAGACCGCCATCGCGCTCCTGTCTACCTTATTCAGAATATCATCCGGGTGATACATGAGCAGATCCATCAGCATCAGGTTGTGCCGCGGTTCTCTGAGCAGTCCCGCCGGATAGGTATCCATGACCGAATTCTTTATATCCCCGGCGCGGTCCTGTCTGACGATCCGGAATCCCTCCCCGATCTCGGAGCGCAGATACGTATCCTCGATTCCGCGCGCCCCCAGAAGTCTGCCCATGACCATCATCGATCCCCTCTTTCGCCTGCCGGCTGTCTCCAGAACAGCGCCTGCCGGCCTGCGGATCCAGAGCGGGATCTGTCTTGCCTTGTTCCAGGCCCGATCCACGGAAGCATAGCTGTTGTAGCCGCAGAACAGCTCGTCCCCGCCGTCTCCGCTTAAGGATACCGTCACATGCTCTCTCGTCATCCTGCTTACCAGATACGTGGGGATCTGCGAAGAATCAGCAAAGGGTTCTCCGAACATTTCCGCCAGCCCCGGGATCACGCTGCGGGCATTCTTCTCCGTAATATAAAGCTCGGTGTGATCGGTCCCCAGATGAGCCGCGATCTTCCCCGCCACATCGGCCTCATTAAATTTCTCGTCCCACATACCTATGGTAAAGCTCCTGACAGGCCTTGCAGACAGTGACTGCATCAGCGATACCACAGTGCTGCTGTCGATCCCTGCCGAAAGAAAAGCGCCCACCGGTACGTCCGCTTCCATCTGCCCCCGGATAGACTCCTTCAGCAGCCGTTCCAGTTCCGCCGCCGCCTCTGTCTCACTTCCCCGGAAAGGCTGCGCCTCTCCCCGCTTTGCCGCCTCAGACATGGACCAGTATGTTTTCGTCTCATATTGCCTGAACGGATATCTGATCTCCAACAGCTTTCCCGGCTCCAGCTTATAGATATTCTCATAGATCGAGCAGGGCGCCGGAATATACCCATACCGGAAATACTGCTCCAGGATTCCTGTATTGATGGGATTGTCAAACCCCTCAAGGGCTGCGATGGAGTTCAGATCCGAGGCGAATACAAACTTTCCCTCTCCTGTAAATCCATAGTACAGGGGTTTCTCCCCCACACGGTCACGGGCCAGACGTAACATCCGTTCCTTTTTATCATATACCGCCATGGCAAACATCCCCTTTGCCATAACAAGCGTTTTTTCTATTCCATATGCAGAAACTGCTTCCAGGAGAACCTCCGTATCGGATGTTCCCCTGAAAGCAGTCACTCTGTTTTCTTCCTGCAATCTCTTCCGTATTGCACCGTAATTATAGACCTCTCCGTTATAACTTATCACATACCGTCCGTTATGTGACTCCATCGGCTGTGCTCCCGCCGCACTCAGATCCACAATGGACAGGCGTCTATGCCCAAGAACTACCGAGGCATCCTCCGACGCCCAGATGCCGGACGCATCCGGTCCTCGGTGATACATCCGTTCGTTCATCCGCTCTATATTACACTGCCATCCCATACCCCAGTTACATAAACCGGCAATTCCACACATGGTCCTCTCCTTTTCCCTTCACTGCGCAGCCTCAATCTGCGCATACTCTTTGCGTGCAATCCTGTCCTGAATTATCTTCCTCGCCTCTTCCATCCTGGTCTGCCACAGCTCATACGCCTCATCCCACGACTGATACTCCTCCTGTCCGCGTTTGTCGGCAAAAGAATATCGCTCCTGGAGATACATCCGCAGAAAATCCGAACATTTCTCGGCCCCTATGGCATTGGTATGACTGCCATAATCCGCGAAATCCTCCTCGAAGATGATACCGATCTCTTCATAATGATCATTCATATTCAGAAAGGAATAACCGTAGGAAGATACGATTCCTTCCATATAATTATACATCTGCTGTTCTTCCAGTGATTCTCCATAAGGAGATACAAGAAACAATGCTTCCTTTCCCGACTGCTGCAGAAAGGACAGAAGATCTACCAGGCATTCCTCCTGTTCCGGCGGTATGGCCTTCTCACCTTCTGCATTCCCACAGTCAGGCATAGGCTGCGGACCCACTTCATCCTTAAACTCAAATCCTTTCAACGGACTTGCCTTATGATATGCCATATTCGCCCACTCGGAGGGCAGCGTCAACATCTTCCAATTCGTATGGTATTTCATGATATCCAGATAATAGCTGAGTCTTCCTTCCTCATCGTCTTCGGGAACCAGCGCCCGAATCGTCCTGATCCGCTGGCGCGAATATTTCATATTGTCAGTCACGCCGCGGGTATAGGCCATATTATCTCTCAATCCTTCATCTTCCATGGTAAACATCCGCATTTCAAAAATATAAAGCTGCGGGCTCTGTGTCTTCTCCGTCTCCTCCACCAGATATTTCATAGCGGCGGGCCGCTGCACATTGGATGACAGCGGATACATGGCAATTCCCGTCTCTCCCCACAGTTTAGGCGCCGCATAGTAAGGAAACACCGGACTGGATCCGATCATCACGATATCCAGGGTGTGATCCTTCTCGGCATAGAAACCGGAAAAACGGTCTTTCACGGCTCCATTGGTTCTCATCATATAAGAGACAGGAACCAACAGCAGTACAAAGATACCGAGAAACGCAGCAATCTGCACTGCTGTCCACACATTGCTCTGCTTCAGTTTATTTTCCATATCCTTTTCATCCACCTTAACCTTCTATAAATTATACAAAAGTCTCCCGGCATCGTCCGAATCCACTGATCGTTATGTCTTCTACTTTGCCATGATCTTCTCGAAATATTCCCGCCAAAGCCCGTTTACCCGTTCCGGCGCCAGCCGTTTCTGTATCTTCGCCGCTTCCCGGCCCATCCGTTCCGCCTGATCCGGATCGCTTAGCAGCCTGTCCATGGCTTTCTCCAGCGCTTTCTCATCACCAGCTGGAATGATCAGGCCATTCACCTCATCCGTTATCAGTTCTACGGTTCCACCGCTGGGCACATCCGTCGCAATGACAGGCAGTCCGGTAGCCAGAGCTTCGATCAAAGCGTTGGATACTCCTTCCGAATAAGAAGTCAACAGGAAAAGCGACGCTTTCTCGATCTGCCCCGCCACATCCGGAATAACACCCGGCATCGCAACTCTATCGGCTATTCCCAGCTGCACAGCCAAATCCTCCAGATAACCTCGCAGCTCACCGTCGCCATATATTGTAAGCGTATAATCCGGATACCGGTCAGCCAGCGCCGCAAATGCCCTGAACATCATCGCATGATTTTTGTTGGCATCCATACGTCCCACCGAAACGATCCGCTTGTCCCGTTCCCCCTCATATCTTGGTTTGATAAAATCCGGATTCAGAGAGTTTGGCAGAATAACCGCCCTTCTCCCCACTCTTCTATGAAAGAATGCGCGTGACCGCTCTGTCTGCAGGACAATCCCGTCCGCAAAAGGAAACAGGTGATTGGCTAATATACGCATCAACCTGCCCGGATATTCTTCCCGCGCTTCTCCCACCACCGATACCACAGGCCTTGTTCGTGTAAACATCGTCGTAACAACCGTCATGAAATTATTCTTGCCGATACAGGATAACACCAGGTTTGGTTTTTCCCGTTTCCAGATGAGATGCAGTTTCAGAATGCGGCGGCACAAATTCACTATACGGCTGTTACTTAATTCATCTTCCGTCAAATCCGAGAGCACTCTCCTCACACCAGACGGAAGTGCGTACTCTTCCTCCTCCGGAAATCGGTATTGCGTGACAATCGTCACCCGATATCCTGTATTCTGAAAGTATTCTGCCAGATTTACGAATACCCTCTCGGCCCCTCCCTTATGCAGAGAGCCGATGTAAAAACATATGTGCTTTTTCCCACCAGTCTTTTTCATATCATTTGCATAAAATCCTTCATTTCATTTTTTAATTCGATATTTTTTTTCTAATTTCCTTCTTTTTTCCTGCATTTCCGACAAAAAATCGCTTTATATCAAATCATGATTTATTTTTGTCTTTTAAATTGTGTGTACTATTCATAATATTATCTGACTTTATTTTCTCATTTTTCTCTGCTTCCCGTCATGTTTCCAAATGATTTTTAGAATTTCATAAGTTACAGATCCCATCCTTTCCAAAGAATATTCGACAATCTTTTTAATGACTTTATTCTCCTGATTTTTTCATTTTCTACTGATTACACCCATCTTGTTTTCTCTCCTTAAGTCGATTCCAAATTATATTTCAGAAAACATCCCAGGCTTCATACATGTAGTTTCGTATAACATCATTCAGAATTTCCACTCTTTATTTTCAGGATAACCCGCGCTATATTCTATATGTTATACGTCATCACGATCAATTTTGCACACATCAGATTTTCTCTTACGCCTATAATATATCCCTCTCCCAACAAATCTCTTTGGTTCTGCAATGCAATTCTGTCTCGATAATCCGTCTGGATCTGCACGGATCCCCTTCGTCATTACACATGATATTTCCGATACCACTGTTGAAAAACGAAGAAGGACCACGCCAGCTTTGAGTAGTTGGCGCCCGTAGCCGGTCCGGCATCTCCCGTCAGCAAATAACCCTCTATCATATCCGATACATATTCTGCATCAAAAATATCCTGTTTCTTCAAATAATCATAACTGCTGTAATCTAATACTTGTTCCCGCAGAGGGCCACGCAGCCACTTGTCTAACGGTACGCCGAATCCTACTTTCGGACGCTCTAACAATTCTTTCGGAATATAATCATATGCGATGTCTTTCAGAATATATTTCTTGTTGCCGTTACTATATTTATATTCATGAGGAATACAGAAGGAATACTCCATCACCTCTTTATCCAGGATCGGACACCTGGATTCCAGCGAATACTTCATGGCAGCACGATCTACCTTACACAGAATATCCCCCGGCAGATAAGTATCCATATCTAACAGCATCCTGCGGATCTGCCAATTCTCCACCCCATAGCTGCTCTCATTCAGATAATGAACCGGTACCACCTTTTCCTCCGCCGGCATCGTCTTGACCATAGCCCGCGCTCTAATCGGATAATTGCCGGCGCCAAACTGCGTCTTACTTCCCTTCTCCCGGTTTCCTGCTATCACCCGCACTTTAAAGGGCAGACGATCCTCCAGGCGCAGCTGCCGCACTCCCGGCACGGAACAGATACTATGAACCATCCCGCCAAGCCGGTCCAGGCGCTGTGCACGTGCCACATTATCATAAACATTATAACCGCAGAAAAACTCATCGCCGCCATCACCGGACAGCGCCACCGTCACCTGCTCTCTGGCCAGCTTCGATACCATCATGGTTGCAATCTGGGAGCTGTCGGCAAAAGGCTCGTCATAATACTGCGGAATGCTCTCCACCAAATCAAACATATCCTGCTCATCGATATAAAGCTCCGTATGATTTGTACCCAGATACTCCGCCACGGCCCTGGCATATTTCGCCTCATTGTACCTCTCCTCATGAAATCCGATGGAAAAAGTCTTCACCGGACTGTCTGAACACTCCTGTGCGATCGCAGTAATTAAAGACGAATCATAGCCGCCGCTTAAGAAGGATCCCAGCGGCACGTCGGCAATCATCCGCATTCTCACCGACTTCTTAAGAAGCGCCTTCAGCTGCTCCTTAGCATCGCAGTACTCTTTAACCCTGTTCTGCTGTGCCTGACGATAGACTTCTTTGATATCCCAGTATTTCCAGGTACTGATCTCTCCATGCAGATACCGCAGAACAGCCCCCGGCTCTACTTTATAGACTTTCTTCCAGATACTCTCCGGTGCATTGATATACTGCTGAAATAAATATCTGGATAACACACGCGCCTCAATCTCGCCTGTAAAACCCGGACATTTCATGATCGGCTTCAACTCCGATGCAAACACCAGTTCACTGTTCTCATACCAGTAATAGAGCGGCTTCTTACCGATACGGTCTCGTACAAGAAAGATTTCCTCCGTCCGCCTGTCATAGAGCGCAATGGCAAACATGCCGTTAAATCGCTCCACGCACTGTATCCCCCATTTTAAATAAGCGGCTATGATCACTTCCGTGTCACAGTCAGATCGGAAGGAATAGTCCGCCAATTCTTCTCTCAATTCCCGAAAATTATAGATCTCACCGTTATAGACAATGGAGACCCTCCCGTCCGGCGAATGCATCGGCTGATGTCCCAGCGCCGAAAGATCCAGAATAGACAGCCTCCTCTGGGCAAAACCTGCCCGCCATCCTCCGCCCATTTCATAGATCTCTTCGCCGCTGTCATCCGGCCCACGGTGATACATAGTATCATTCATCGCCTTAAGCTGTTCCAATGTAATACTCTTCCTGCCAATATATCCGCATATTCCACACATAGGCTGCCTTTACCTCACATCCTTCTCCAGAAAATATTCCTTATACTCTCCGAAATCCTTGCACTCATGATCCACCGATTCCACCAGTTCTACATATTTCTCCTGCAGCAGCATCCTGTAATTCTCAAAATTATTACAGCCCTTCCTGCTCCATGCAAAAGGATGCGTCAGAATCTGCACTTTGTCATAACTTGTGATATTTTTCTCATCCGGGTATCCATAACGCCAAATATGATTCGCATCTGACATATACTTAACCTTCAGATTGGTATCAACCGTTATTTTATCTGCAAATGTAAAAAAGTCATCCTGGTAAGCATTCAGCACACCCTCCAGCTTGATATTCTCCCGCAAAATGTCTTTAGACGGCCTATGCACGGAAAATTCTGTGATTTCAAATCCAAACATCTCGCTTAAAATATCCACTTCCATCTTAATGCGTCTGCGTACCTGCTGCATATCCGTCATACCGTTCAACGCAAAATGAAGCCCGATATGCTGTCCTCTCTCATGCATATCCTTGATCATGTCCATATTCCTTCTGGAAAGAATATTATAAGAGTTATTTGTCCACTGAAAGAAATAGGTAGAAGTAAAATCCATACTCTGCTCCACCTTTGCCATCTGATACGCCCTGTCAACGCTGTACTCCACATCATGACGCATAATGACAAACCGCTCCTTGCCAAGCGCATCCGCATATCCGCACTGCCTTCCGTCTGCCTGTATTATCCGAATAATCTCCCTGTAATCATCGTATGAAAACATAGTATTTCCTCTCTTTTATTTATTTGAATCTGACTGTTTCCTTACTGTTTTCTATTATTTTCTATATAATTATAACCTCCCGCATAAAATGTGGCAAGCATATCGTAACACGCATATGTCCATAAACATCCTGCAGGCAAAAATCGCAATCAAAGCCCCCGCTGCAAGCAGCCTCCTGGCTCGTTGCTTCGTGAGAATAAATAATCTGTCAGATTTGAAAATAAAGATATTATAGTACGGCAATTACTGCTATAATACAGATATGGTAAACGACAGAACAATTTCTGCCTGCCGCATCCCTCAGAGGAATACGCACGATTTTGCAAGACAGTTCCTACGCATCATAAACATTTCGTGTAAGACGTATCTGCACGGCAACAATCGGCACGGGAAACGTCATAACGAATTTGTGCCGTTTCCTATCATAATTAAAATACGGAAAGCGAGGATATCATCATGAAATTCAACAACGGCTGCTGGCTGTTCAAAGAGGGGACAGCCTGTTTCTCACCACATGAGGTCTACTATACGAAGGTAACCGATACGGAAGTAACTTTATGCGCGCCTACCCATCCGATCACACATCGCGGAGATACGCTGGGCGGTATCAATCTCAACATCCGCATCTCCTCCCCCATGCCGGACGTTCTGCGCATACAGGCCGACCATCATATGGGCAGATTGAAGCGCACGCCTTCTTTTGATCTGAACCTGGATACACCGCAGAAGCTGCAGATAGAAGACACAGAAAATACGCTCGTGATCACCAGCGGCGCTCTGTCGCTTATCATCACGAAAAATCCCTGGTCCATGACCTACAAAAGCGGGGACCGTGTGCTGACCGAAAGCCGCGGACGTGACCTGGCCCTGATGAAAACTGCCTATAAGGGCGATTTCTACGAAATTGACGGCGATTTGGAAAATACTTATATGCGGGAACAGCTGGGAATCGACGTAGGCGAACTGCTCTACGGTACCGGGGAACGCTTCACCCCTTTTGTCAAAAACGGACAGAGCGTGGAAATCTATAATGAGGACGGCGGCACCAGCACCGAACAGGCATACAAGAACATCCCCTTCTTCCTTTCCAATAAGGGATATGGCGTACTTGTCAACCATCCGGAGCGTGTGTCCTTCGAATTTGGCACCGAGAATGTGACGAAAACATCCTTCTGTGTAAAGGGCGGCAGTCTGGATTACTTCTTCTTTAACGGACCCACCATGAAGGA
>CANPTH010000004.1 GCA_947576945.1 uncultured Lachnospiraceae bacterium | reverse complement strand
TAATTAGCAAAATTACAACACTTAAATTCTATACTGTATTTGATGTTATGTCAAGCAGTCTTTTATAATACTATTTCCTCTGAATCACTATGACGGCTTAAGTCAAATCCCCGCAGCAGTCGCCAAATATCCATGCAAGCATGGCTGCCTGGCTCGTTGCTTCGCGGAAATAAACAAAGGCTCGTTACAGAATTCGCATATATCAGACAAAAAATTACAGTGAAAGCACATGCGCAATCAAGTCGGTGCGGAAGCCGCGACGGTAAAGAAACCCATACATTTTCTGCTGCTCCTGTCTGGTTGCCTTCTCCGGACAGTAATTCTTCTTAAGCAGGAGTTCCTTGATCATGGACGCTTCATCCTGCTCCACGCCATCTTCGTCCAACTCCTCAAATGCCTGTCGGATCAACTCACGGTCAATTCCCTTCCGCATCAAATCCATCTCCATCCGTCCCCTGCTTCGACTGCTTATATGATATTCTATGAAATCTTTCGCGTAGCGCAGGTCGTCGAGATATCCGTAGGATTCCACGTAGGCTATAGCCTCTTCGATGCACTCCTGAGGGTACTCGCCCTGTACCAGCTTGTCCGTCAACTGTTTCCGTGTATAATCTCTAGATTGAAGCAGATTCATGCAGCGCAGTTTCGCACGTTTTGGCAGCAGCTCTTCCGTAATCTCCCGATAACTGTCTACCGGCATCTCCTGCCCTTCTTTCAGATGAAATTTACGCAGCTCACCTTTGTATAATACAAAGGCGAACTGTCCATCTATGCAAACCCGGCAACGTGACTTTGACGTCTCGGATATTTGTGTTACAATCACTTTTTCCTCCCTGTCTTATTTACAAACAATGTCCTGGCTGCTTCTAATTCCAACACGGTTATTTTGCTGCTTTCGTCTTCTCTTTCTCTGCTTTCTTCTCCTCCGCCGGCGCTGCCTCTATCCCTTCCGCCTGGTCTGTCTCCAAATTAAACAGCTCTCTCACTTTACGCTCAATTTCCGCACATACTGTCGGATTATCACGCAGATACTGTTTCGCATTCTCCCTGCCCTGTCCGATCTTATTGCCATCGTAGGCATACCACGCACCGCTCTTATTAACAATATTATTCTCTGCCGCCAGATCCAGGATGTCTCCCACCATGGAAATGCCTTCTCCGAACATAATATCAAACTCCGCTTCCTTAAACGGCGGCGCAATCTTATTCTTAACAACTTTCACTCTCGTTCTGTTACCGATCACTTCCCCGCCCTGCTTCAGCGACTCAATTCTTCTGACATCCAGACGGACAGAAGAATAAAACTTCAGCGCACGGCCGCCGGTGGTCGTCTCCGGATTGCCGAACATCACTCCCACCTTCTCACGCAGCTGGTTGATAAAGATCACCGTACAGTTGGATTTACTGATGACCGCCGTCAGCTTCCGCAGAGCCTGTGACATCAGACGTGCCTGCAGTCCCACATGACTGTCTCCCATATCCCCGTCAATCTCCGCCTTTGGAACAAGTGCGGCAACCGAGTCCACTACAATAATATCCACCGCACCGGAACGCACCATGGTCTCCGTAATCTCCAACGCCTGTTCTCCACAGTCCGGTTGAGATATATAAAGATTATCGATGTCTACCCCGATATTCTTCGCATAGACCGGGTCAAGCGCATGCTCTGCATCGATAAACCCTGCAATACCGCCCCGTTTCTGTACTTCCGCTATCATATGTAAGGTAACGGTTGTCTTACCACTGGACTCAGGTCCATAAATCTCTACGATCCTGCCCTTGGGAATTCCTCCCAGCCCTAAAGCCAGGTCAAGACTTAACGAACCTGTAGGAATCGTCTCCACATTCATCTGTACGGAAGGATCGCCAAGTTTCATCACGGCGCCTTTGCCGAACTGTTTCTCTATCTGTACCAAAGCCGCATCCAATGCTTTTAATCTGTCATCTCTTTCCATGTTCTGTTCTCCTTTTCTTTAGAACATTTGTTCTAATTTCCTTTCAGTAGAATAAAACAAATGTTCGATTTTGTCAATATGATTTTTGAACTTAGCAGTACCTTACACACTGTACCGCTCCCTTTGCTGATCTCTGTAAACCGATACATAAATTGTTCCAGAACATCTGCTGCCCGCTTTCAGATGGTTTTCAATAAACACCCGTCCATTGCAATTCACACCTGAAATCCATTCATCAATGCTGTTACCGGCACAAACGTGAATTAGAAACCGCCGCAGATTCCAAACAATATTTCTATCAAATCCACCGGCAGATATTGAATAAATTCCACTCTATCCGCCTTGTATAGCAGTACTCTATCATTTTATATGTCCCATAAATGACACTTCAACCTCCTTCCCCAAAAAAATTTGAAATAATGGAAATCATGGCGAAATGCCAGATATGCATGATAGAAATCCATTTCTTCAGATGAATACAGTTTAGCAAAAAAAATACAAATACGCAATGATTCTTATAGACATTCCATATCTTTTTCTCTTTATCTGCTGTATAATGTAACTAATCACAAACTTCTGTCCAAATGGCCGAAACATGATTATAATAACAGCCCAAAAGCTCACAGTACTCAACAGGCAATCACAATTGAGGGGGATACTCTATGAAACTGAATTACAAAAGAACTGTTCTTATCGGTATGGCTTTCCTGTCTATCTGTGCTTTCTGGCAGATGTACGACAATATCATACCGCTTATTCTTAAAAACACATTCCATCTCGGTGAAACCGTCACCGGCGCCATCATGGCCGCTGACAATATCCTGGCACTGTTTCTGCTTCCGCTGTTCGGCTCCTTCTCCGACCGGATCGATACACCGATCGGAAAGCGGATGCCTTTCATCCTGACCGGAACTGGCTGTGCTTTCGTTTTCCTGCTGCTTTTGCCGCTGGCAGACAAACAGGGCAGTCTGCTGCTCTTCATCATCGCCTTGTTTCTGGTACTCATCTCCATGGGTCTGTATCGCTCTCCTGCCGTTGCACTGATGCCGGATCTGACCCCCAAACCGCTGCGCAGTAAAGGGAATGCCATAATCAATCTTATGGGCGCTGTGGGCGGCGTTTATGCTCTGATCATGATCAGTCTGCTGGTAGGCGGCGGCACGACACCGGATTATTTTCCTCTTTTTCTCTCCATTGGGCTGTTGATGCTGATCTCCGTTGCAGTTCTCTACTTTACCATTCCGGAGAAAAAGCTGCGGACACAAATGAATACAGAAAAAGAAACTGACCTGGATAAGCCGTCAGCCACATCAAATCTGCCGTCAGAAGTAAAACGCAGTTTATTTTTCATTCTGTTGTCAGTAGCTCTTTGGTACATCGCTTACAATGCGGTCACCACCGCGTTTTCACGCTACGCGACTCACGTATGGGGCCTGGAAAACGGAGGCTATGCAAACTGCCTGATGGTGGCTACAGTGGCAGCCATTATCAGCTATATCCCCATTGGAGTTCTGTCCAGCAGGATCGGCAGAAAACGTACAATCCTGATCGGCGTAGCGCTCCTGACTTTCTGCTACCTGTGCGCCTCCTTCTACACCACTTATCACGGCACAATGAACTTATTCTTTGGTATCATCGGATTTGCCTGGGCAGCAATTAATGTCAATTCATTCCCCATGGTAGTGGAAATCAGCGCCAGCGGAGATGTCGGTAAATATACCGGCTACTATTATACCTTCTCCATGGCAGCACAGGTTATCACGCCAATCCTGTCCGGTTTCCTCCTGGAACATGTGTCTTACAGGACTTTGTTTCCTTACGCGGTGGTATTCAGCATACTGGCCTTCTGCACTATGCTGATGGTAAAGCATGGAGATTCAAAGCCGCAGCAAAAAGCCAGCATACTGGAAAATTTTGATGTCGACGACTGATTGCCAGGCGGCAGGCTGAGCATGATAGGTTTACTGATAAAAGTAACTGGCAAACAGAACAGCGCACCTGCTGCGCTGTTCATGATCGCGGCATATAATATGCTGCTTATCTGTATACTACATGTGTGCATATATTTCTCAACATCTGCTTCTGTTTATGATAGTTTGATGATATCGGATATGGATGTTGAGAAGAGGGAAAACTCACTGTATTTCCAGTGCCTCGGCACATTGCTTTAAATACTCAACAATCTCAAGATGCTGCGGACAGGCCTGTTCACACTGTCTGCAGTTGATACACGCGGACGCTTTACCCGCAGTATCGGTAACTTTCTGATAATCGGAAACGGCTTCCGCCATCTTCCCATCTCCGATCTGCTTATTCATAGCCGTAAATATTTCCGGAATCGGAATCTTCTTAGGACAGCCCTCCGTACAATAGTGACAGGCTGTGCAGGGAATCGTAGTCGATTTCCCGAGTATCTTCTGCGCCTGCTCGATAATCTTCTGCTCCTCTTCGTTAAGCGGCCGGAAATTCTTCATATAAGACAGATTATCTTCCATCTGCTGTGTATCTGACATGCCGGAAAGTACGGTCAGAATGCCGTCCAGCGATGCCGCATAACGGATAGCCCATGAAGCACAGGACATTTCCCCGTTATATTCTTCAAATAATTTTCTCACCGCTTTGGACGGTTTTGCCAGACTGCCGCCTTTTACCGGCTCCATGATCACAATCGACTTACCATGTTTTCTTGCTGTCTCATAATTGGCCCTGGATGTAATGGACGGATTTTCCCAGTCTGCATAGTTGATCTGCAGCTGCACAAATTCCACTTCCGGATGCTCTGTAAGCAATTGATCCAAAAGCTTCGGCCCGCCATGGAAAGAAAATCCCAGGTGACGGATTAACCCCTTCTCTTTCTGTTCCTTCACAAAATCCCAGAGATGATAGGTGTCATATTTCGTATAATTACTTTCCATTAAAGCATGCAGCAGGTAATAATCAAAATATCCGGCCCCAGTCCGCTCCAGACTCGTCTGAAACTGCTCCTTCGCTGTTTTCTCATCATTTGCCACAGATGCATTCAACTTCGATGCCAGTGTATAAGCTTCCCGGGGATAACGTTCCACCAACGCTTCCTTCGCCACTGCTTCCGATCCCTGATAAACATATGCAGTGTCAAAATAAGTAAATCCTGCCTCCATAAACAGGTCTACCATGTGTTTGATCTGCTCGATATCCATCTGGTCTTCCTTTTTCGGCAAACGCATTAAACCGAATCCCAGCTTTGGTATCTCTTTCCCAAAATAATCCGACATGTTTCTTCCTCCTTCGTTTTGTTTGCTCTATATGTCATGTCCGCAGGACTTTGTCCATCGACTTTCCCTTCGCCAACTCATCTACCAGTTTATCCAGATAGCGGATTTCCTGCATGAGCGGTTCCGTAATTTCTTCTACCCGCACACCGCAGACTACGCCTTTGATCAATCTTCTCTTCTCATTCATCTCCGGCGCATTGCGGAAGAAATCACCGTAAGAAACTGCCCCTGCCGCCATGTCTTTCAGCGCCTTTATGTCATAACCGGTAAGCCAGCAGATCACTTCATCTACCTCTTCTTGTGTTCTTCCCTTCTTTATAGCCTTATTAACGAGAAGTCCGTAAATCTTTGAAAAATTCATTTGATACACTTTCTCATGATCCATTTGACTCCCTCCTGTTCCTCGACATCATTTCATTCAATTAACCGGCGCACAAAATCCGGTCTGATAACGTTCGGCCCAACTTAATAATATTCCCCTATTCCCGCTCCCTTACTGTAACTTCCACGGTATCGCCCGGCTGTTTTCCGATCTTTAATCGAATATCCTTCCTGATACCGATAATATAGCAGATACTGCCGTCTGCACTCTTAACTCCCATATTCACGATACTGCCGTCATAGGGTTCTCCATCAAAGGTAACATGCACCTTAACCCTTCCTCTGCCAAACTCATTCCTGATATCGTAAGGAAATATCACATATGCACCGCCCTTTTTATCCGCATCACAGATTATTGATTCATATTCATAAGTTCTCTGATTCATGAAACAAACTCCCTCTTTACCTGATTGCTTTGACAATATTATGGCCACTCATATGTTCATAACTGCATTGAAAACTTCTATAGATTCTGTCATAACAAATTCGCCCGCATAAGTCTGTCGAACTATGCGAGCGAATAATGGAGATAGCGAGACTCGAACTCGTGACCTATACGTTGCGAACGTATCGCTCTCCCAGCTGAGCTATATCCCCATGCATCTAATTATAGCACATTTAATAGAAAATGCAAGAAAAATACATTATTATATCACACTTTCCCGTGCAATAAGCAAAAAGCCTGCGATCTGATCTCTCAACCTGAGATCCCGCAGGCTTTCTGTCCATTTATTCTATCCCCTTTAACTCTCGCATGCTAAGAACGGCGCAATTTTCGCTCTGATGTCTGCATCATCCGAATGATATCGCAATTGGAGCGGTCCTGAGAAATCCAGCGCCATCACGCCAATGATGGATTTCGCGTCTACCACCCTGTGTCCGGAACCCAAATCAAAATTGGTATCAAATTTGTCAATTGTCTTAATAAACTGTCTGATCTGTTCAACATCGTTAAACTTAACATTCACCTGCTGCATATGATTCAATCTCCTTTACTTCTTCATTTTGCCTTTGTTATGTTTTACGTCCTACTTCCTGTTTTGCAGAACCAGCACCGGATTGACTTAAATTCCCCTTATAAACAGCTTATCCATAACTTCCCGTTCTAATCCATCACCTCCGCATTTTTTAAAAAGTTTTCAGGTTTTTCCTATCATGATCCATGTGGCATCGATATGTTACCGATTTCACTTATGGCTATATCATACATTTCCTGCCCTGTATTGTAAATTGTCAATTTTCATAATTTTTCCTGCTTTTCCACATATATCATTGTGAAATCTATTTCATGGTAATTTTAATCTGTTAAACATCTATCCTTCCACGGAAATCGGCCTTCTGCCGTTACATGAAATCCTCTCGTGTCTTTCTCTTCACATATGCCGCAGACTGCATTCAGACTGTATCTCCCTCAAACCTGACCTGCCTCATGCAGCTCTGCGAAATCTTAAATCCATATGCAGAATACCTTATTCCTCTTGTCTTTTCCCACAATACAAAATATAATCAAATCTGTAACAGCAGTCAAATATCCATGCAGGCATGGCTACCTGGCTCGTTGCTTCGCAGGAATAAACAATGATCAGGAGGCATTATGGCAAACATTCTTATCGTGGAAGACGAAAAAGCCATGCAGGACATTATCGCAGAATATATGCAGAAAGGCGGTCACACCTGCTTTACGGCAGACGACGGCATAGACGCCCTTGCCATTTTGAAAAACAGCCCCATGGACTTAATCATCCTGGATATTATGATGCCTCATCTGGACGGCTTTTCGGTCTGCCGCTCAACACGGGAGATGAGCGACTCGCCCATCATCCTGCTTACCGCCAAAAATGCGGAGGACGACAAGCTGAAAGGATACGACTGCGGTGCGGACGACTATATGACCAAACCTTTCAGCCCCAGAATACTGCTCGCCAAGGCCGACGCACTCCTCAGACGTTCCGGCTGTGCGCCCCTTAAAACAGTAAATGCCGGCAGTATCACTCTGCAGCCTGCCTCCCAAAAAGTCTGGGCCAATGGCCGGGAAATCTCGCTTACCTTTAAAGAATACGAGCTGCTCTCCTACCTTATGTCCAATCCCGGACAGGTTTTCGGCAGAGAGCAGCTTCTAAATCATGTCTGGGGCTACGATTTCGAAGGTACAACCCGTACCGTAGACACCCATATCAAAACGCTGCGGCACAAGCTGGGGGATGCGGGACGATCTATTGTCACGTTGATCCGCTCCGGCTATAAATTCGAGGTAACGCCATGATTATCATTTTCGGATAAAAGGACAGTACGTCCTCCGTCCGGTCAGCTTCGTACGACTTACCCGCCGGCGATAACATTCCCTACAGCCAAATCAGAATCTGCCCGGTCACCGCCTCCCCTTCTCTGGAAGCACGACGCTCCGCAATACTACAGCCTGTATTCCAACTGACAGTCATAGGGTTCCTTCTCCACATGCTCTTGATTGTATTCCTGTGCCTCCACACAGCCCATGGCCTGATAAAAGGCCTGCGTCTCCACCGCCGAATGGGCCGAGATGTACAGCTTGCCCGCTCCTTTTTGTGCCGCCCAGTCTGCGGCAGCCCGGAAAAGCGTCCGCCCGATCTTTCTGCCCCGCATATCTTCGGACACATGAATGCACGACAGATCCAGATACCGATTGTCCCCGCCGAACAGTTCTGCCTCCACGGAAGTGAAGCCCTTCAATACCCCGCCGACAAAGGCGCCGTACACAAAACCGCCCGTGCGGACTGTATTTTTCAGACAGTCCACCAGAATCCGGTAATCCTCCTCCGTCCAGTCGTCTGTAAACGGATCCTCTCTGATGACCCATGCCCCGTTAACCCTGCGATTGCACAACGTTACGTTCTGATGCCGTATAAAACGCACAAATAACGCCCGGTCGATTTCATCAGCATTCAGCTGACGGTATAAAACTCCATCGGTATTCAGTTGACGGTACGCAACCGCCTCTGCCCGAACCATTTCATCTGCCTGATTTTCCTTCTTTTGTTCCATACTCTTATTTCCTTTCCGGTACGCTGTACCTGATCGCCTGTGCACATTCCTGCGAATAGTTTCCCGCCTGTACAGGTGCAAAAACAAAACAGTCTGTACAGCCGTCGACAGACGGCATAATCTGTATTATAGTATTAAATACAGAGCATTACCAGCAAAAAATTTGAAATGGATATCATAATAGAAAGGACATTCTATGAAACTCACAACCCTTCTGGAGAATACCTCCGCCAGACCGGAGCTGTCTGCGGAACACGGCTTAAGCCTGTACATCGAGACCGCAGAGCACCGGATCCTTTTTGACATGGGCCAGACCGCCCTTTTCTCGCACAATGCTTCTGTGCTCGGCATTGATCTGGCGGCGGTGGATATCGCCATCCTCTCCCACGGCCACTATGACCATGGCGGCGGCCTTGCCCGGTTCCTTACGTTAAACCGCACCGCTCCAATTTATGTAAACCGCCATGCCTTCGAGCCTCATTACAACGGCACCGAAAAATACATCGGACTGGACACCGCCCTCGCCCATCACAGGCAGCTGGTCTTTACCGAAGACACCACCGTCCTCGCCGACGGCATAACCCTCTGCTGCCGCCGTCAGGCAAAACCGAACCACCCTCTGGGCGCTTTCGGCCTTACCATGCTGGAAGACGGCGCCTTCCGACCGGAAGATTTCCGTCACGAACAGTATCTGCTTGTGGAAGAGAATGGGCAAAAGATTCTGTTCAGCGGCTGCTCCCACAGAGGCATTCTGGATATCGTCGACTGGTTCCGGCCCGATGTCCTGATCGGCGGCTTTCATTTCTCCAAACTGCCGTTAGACGACACGCTGAGAACCTATGCCGAATATCTGGACAGCTTTCCCACCAGATATTACACCTGCCACTGCACGGGCGAAAAACAATACGCTTTTATGAGACAGACCATGAAGCATCTGCACTATCTGTCCTGCGGAGATACGATCTGTCTCTGAACCCGCCGGTTTCCGAATCGCTGCCTGATAATCCTACTCATGCCGCACGATCCTGTAATAGGTCTTTGCTGTCATCGTATAGCTTACGCCGTACACCGCCATAAATACGATGATCACACCCACCGTGCACCAGAAGAGCAGATCCGCACGGAAGAAGGATACGGCTCCCATCAGCCCTTTTACCATCACCATGCCTGCTGCCGTGTGCATGACGGCCCCCGCAAGCGGCAGTCCGAACACCATCAGGATCTGCCTGCGCACCGTGCCCCGGATCTCCCGGTCGCTCATGCCTACCTTCTGCATGATGTCGAAACTGTTCCTGTCTTCATACCCTTCCGTGATCTGTTTATAATACATGATCAGGATCAGGCACATAAAGAAGATCAGGCCGAATAAGATTCCGAGAAACAGCAGCGCGCCGTACATGGTTCCCAGATTTCGTCTGTCCTCCACGTTGTCCGTCAGATCAAAAAATCCCGGCCTGCTCTGGCACCACTGCGCAAATTCTCCCAGAAAAGCATTCTTCTGTGCGTCCTCTCCCGCCAAAACGATCCCGATAAACCGATAGTCACTTTCGAGAAAGGTCTCCATCTCCGTCACACCGTTTGCTTCGGCCCAGGCCCGCACACACTGCTCCTGCACCTGTCTGTCTTTCACCACCATCACATAGCAGGCGCCAAAAGTATTGTCCGCTGCCTTCGGATAGGGGAAGAAACTTGTAAGTTCCTCCTTCACCTGCAGCTTCACACCCATGAAATCGACGCTGTCATACCCGTAATCCCTGCCGCTGCAATGGAGTAAAACCTCATTGTCCTGCAGGTTCACCGTCCGGTTCTCGATCCTCTCATACTCCGGCGCCGTTATGATCTCCAGCCTGTAATCCTCTGCATAATCACTGAACCGTACCTTGTCCTGCCGCATGACAAAACGATCCCCTTCCTTTCTCACCGCCAGTCTCATTCTGTCATAGATATCCACTCTTGTGGCCGCAAGCCCGTACTTTTCTTCCAGCGCTGCGATCTCCTGCGCCACCTCTTCTTCGGCGATCTTTTCTTCGCCGTAGAGCGCCGTCATATCGTAGGGATGTACGAAATGCACCAGACTGTCCATCCCCAGATGGAGCGAAACCGTACAGATCAGGGTAATGATCACCATCGTGGAAAAGATGCAGATATTGGAAAGGCCCGCCGCATTCTTTTTCATGCGGTAAAGCATCCCCGAGATGGTGACAAAATTGCCGGGCTTGTAATAGAACTTCTTCCTGCCCTTCATCCATTTCAGGAAAGCGATACTGCCCGACGCAAACAGCAGATACGTTCCCACGATCACCAGACTCACCGCCAGCACAAAATCCACGAAGATCATGCTGTCCAGCTTAGAAGTGATGGAACAGTAATAGCCAAACGCCAGCGCCGCCACACCGGCCAGCGCATAAACCGGCAAAAACCGCGGCTCCTTCTCGCCCTTCTTACTGCCGCTCATCAGCTCGATGGGACGTGCTTTGCCGACCTGTAAAAGCCCCACCGCAAAGTTCACGCCAAACACCCACAGAAAGTAGACGATCGTCTCCCGAAACGCCTCCGGGTAAAAGACGAAGCTCACCTCCACCGACAGGTTGCACATCCGCAGCAGCATCAGAAACAGCAGCTTGGAAAGTACCATCCCAAAGAGCACGCCGCCCGCCACCGCTCCTGCATAAAGCAGGATCGTCTCGAAGAACAGCATGATACCGATATGCTTCTTTTCCAGTCCCAGAATGTGGTACAGACCGAATTCCTTCTGCCGCCTTTTTACAAGGAAACTGTTGGCATAGACCAGAAAGAGGATCAGGATCAGCGAAAGGATCCCCTTTCCCATATACAGCATCATCCACGCATAACTGCTTCTCGGCAGCACCTTGATAATATCGTTGTGCAGGATGGAGGTAAATACAAAATAGGTAAACGCCGAAAAGATGCCTGCAATCAAATAAGGAAAATACACGTTTCCGTTTCTTAAGATCCCTTTCCAAGCCATCACCGGCAGGATTTTTCCTTTCTTCATCTATGATCACACCGCCCTTCTCTCAATCGTCTGCACTGTCGTTTGTAAATCTGCATCTGCCGTATTGCCCGCTGCCGCTTCCGTCTGAAGCACCGTCAGGGCATCGGAGATCATCCTGTACATGGCCTCATTGCTCTGACCGCCCTTATAGATCTGGTGGAATACACAGCCGTCCTTGATGAACAGCACACGCCCTGCATGACTGGCTGCCTGAACGCTGTGCGTGACCATCAGGATCGTCTGTCCCTCTCTGTTCACTTCCCCGAACAGTCCCAGCAGCTTACCCGCCGCCCTGGAATCCAGCGCCCCGGTAGGTTCATCCGCCAGAATGATATCCGGCTCCGTGATCAACGCCCTGCACACCGCCGCCCGCTGCCGCTGGCCGCCGGACACTTCGTAAGGGTATTTCTCCAGAATCTCCGTGATGGCAAGCCTGCCCGCAAGAGGCTGCAGCCTCTTTTCCATTTCCCGGTGATCAGTCCCGGCCAGCACCAGCGGCAGATAGATATTGTCCTTCAAGGTCAGCGTATCCAGCAGATTAAAATCCTGAAAGACGAATCCCAGATGCTCCCTGCGGAACGCGCAGATGTCTCTGTGCCTGATCTCCGACAGATCCTTTCCTCGCAAAAGAACCTGGCCGCTGGTGGCCTTATCCAAAGAGGCCAGGATATTTAACAGCGTCGTCTTGCCGGAACCCGACTCTCCCATGATCGCCACATACTCTCCTTCCTCCACTGAGAAATTCACGTCGCTCAGCGCCTGTACCTTGACCGCTCCCAGTTTGGCCGTATATACCTTTTTCACATTCCTGACTTCTAATAATGCCATATTATATCCCACTCCTTTTTTTCACAGCTTTGCTCTGCAATGCCGCAGTCTGGCGTTTGCTGACCAGACTGCCGTATGTGCTGTATGATTTCCGTTTACATAGATGATTATAGACAAAGAAGAAATGCGCTGCCATGTATCTGGCTAACATTTCTTCCCTCCAACCTTACGTTTCTGTCACATATGCAGTTTTGCCGGGGTTATGTCTGCTGCAAGAATCCCAGGATCACCTTCGTCCCCTCACCCGGGGCTGACTGTACGCGGATCGTGTGGGACATCCTGCCCATGATCTGATCGCAAAGGTACAGCCCGATTCCCGTAGATTTCCTGTCCATACGCCCGTTATAGCCGGTAAACCCTCTCTCGAAGATCCTCGGCAGGTCGCTCTCCCGAATACCGATCCCCGTGTCCTCAATGACAAGATAAGATGTCCGCCCCTCTTTCCTGCTGCCCGTCTCATCCGCACCGTAGATGGCGATACCGCCCTGATGCGTATATTTGAGCGCGTTGGAAAAGACCTGCTCCACCACAAACGACAGCCATTTCTCGTCCGTCACCGCCCGGATTTCAAACGCTTCCATCTGAAAAGAAAGGCCGCTGCGCAAAAAAAGAACCGAATATTTGCGCACCGCCTGCTTTACGATCTCCTGCACATCACAGTGCCGGAAAAGCAGATCCGAAGACAGGCTGTCCAGTCTGGCAAAATAAAGGGCCATTTCCGCATACTGCTCAATCTTGAAAAGCTCCTCCCGCTCCGCCTGACGTCCGCCGTGCCGCGCGCTTTCTCCTGTTTCTTCCTCCTGCAGAAGCAGCCGCAGCGCCGCAATGGGCGTCTTGATCTGATGGGTCCACATGGTATAGTAGTCCGCCATGTCCTTCTTTTTCCTGTCGTATTCTGTCTGCAGCCGACAATTCTCCTGCCGCATGTCCTCCAGCATCTCCTGATACAAAACTTCCTGCAGGCCCGACGCCTCCGGCAGACTCTTCTGCCGTTCCTCCCTGCGCTCCAATGACTGGTAAAGCGCCATACACCGCCTGAAATACCGCAGGAAATCCACCGCCACAAATAACCCGCCGAAAAACAGCGTAAGCAGCACCGCATACAGCATATCTACATAGATCTGTTCATAGCCGTAAAGAAATGCCACCATAAAAAAGACCGCCACGATAAAGACGTAGGCAAGTATTGTTTTATATTTGTCTTTCAGATAAGACAGTGCGATCCTGCGGCTTCTTTCCTTCTGTCTCATATAAGTCCTGTTTCCTTCCGGATTTATTCTTCTTACTGCCCTTCATGAAACTTCTACACGCCGTCACTCAACTGGTAGCCGACACCCTTTTTCGTCGCGATAAAATCCTGAATCCCCGCCTCTTCCAGTTTCCTGCGCAGACGGTTCATATTCACCGTCAACGTATTGTCGTCCACGAAGCACTCATTGTCCCACAGCCGTTTCATGATCGTCTCCCGGCTCACCGTCCTGCCCGCATTCTCATAGAGCAGCTGCAGGATGCGGAATTCGTTCTTCGACAGCTCCAGCTTCGTCCCCTGATACAGCAGGCTCATATCCGCCAGATTCAGGATCACGTTCCTGTGCTCCATCACCGTCGACTGGTTCTGGAATGCATAAGTCCGCCGCAGGATCGCCTGCACCTTGGCCAGAAGCACTTCCAGATCAAAGGGCTTGACGATGAAATCGTCCCCGCCCATATTCATCGCCATCACGATGTTCATATTGTCGGAAGCCGAGGAGACGAACACCACCGGCACCTGCGAAACCTTCCTGATCTCACTACACCAATAATAGCCATTGTAAAAAGGCAGCCCGATATCCAGAAGCACAAGCTGTGGAGCAAAGGAGACAAACTGCGGCAGGATATTCTCGAAATCCTCCGCACAGGCTGTCTCGTACCCCCACCTGGCCAGATACCTGCTGACCTGCTCCGAGATCACGGCATCATCTTCAATGATCAATATTTTATACATGTCTGTATGTCTTTCTGTCATTAACAACATTGGAAATCTGCGCAGAATCTTATGTTCTACATCTTCGGAAATGAAAGGATAAAAATGCTCTTACATATTTTCAATATCTCATTTTGGGATTTACCCGATATCTTTTCACAAAAAAGCTGCGCTACCAGATTATTGTATTCATATACCGGTATTTTTCCATTGTTATCAATAATATTTCTGACAAGATCAAACAACTGACGTGAACGATATTGGGGATCATTCAAACAAAATCTTTTTATATGTGCCTCTATAAACTGCATTTCCCTATCAGAATATGTATCTGTATTTCCCGCAGGTTCAAATTCCATTTTCATTACATTATACTGTAGCAGCAATTCCTTATCGGAATCACTTCCTTTAACACCCATGGGCTGTAGTATTATTTCTGCGCCCGACAGATCACTGTACCGCTTCTGTAATTCCCTTAATGCTTTACAGGAAACTGTGCATTGTTTTCGTAAAATAACAGAGCATTTACTTGCTTTTTCATACTGATCAATATCAATTTTCTGAATCTTCCTTTTTTGCTCCCCAATACGTTTAAACGTTTGATTACAAACCGAACATGATAAACCAATATCAGGGATACATTCAATCAACTTCTCCGAATTACTTTTTTCAATTGCATGTTCTAAATTGGCAAATAGTTTTCCGTCCACACGAATGCGCGAGTAGCAGTACATACAGTATCCACCCGTACTCTTCTCCAATACATCCTTTAGATTTTTCTTTTCTATCGGATTTTTATATCCATACTTTTTCCATTTCTTATAGCGTGGGCTGAATACCGGCATCTCAATCAGTAAATAATCTTCCATTTTCTGTTCACCATTCTCGTATCTGTCGTACAATCAGCTGTTGTGAAGCCGTCAATTTCTCTTTTTCCATCTGTGCAAGACATTCTTCGTCTCTTTTCCCCCATGCCTGATTCATCTTATTATTAAGCAGTCTTCTCAATATATTATCTGTCTCCAAATCTGAGACTGCCGAATTGCCAAACACTCTTGCAAAGATGATCTGCACCTCAGTGACAGAGGGGTAGTCGTTGATATCAATGACTTCGACGTTACCCTCCTCCAAAATCAGTAAATTAGAATCCTGTGTATACGCTACAAGATCGCAGGAATGCGTGGTTACGATCCACTTTCCCCATGGAAACTTTTCCTTTAAAAATTCCAATATGACGGCAGAATATCTGGGGGATAAATACTCGTCCAATTCATCGATCACAACCCATGCAGATTGTACTGCATTCTTCTTTATTTCCATATCCTGATAATACAATATCTCCAGTAATATCCGTATAACAGCCTGATATCCACTGGAAAGAAGTCCCCTGCCATTGCCAAAATCAACTTCTCCTAACGGATCATCATAAAGTATACGAAATCTGTCATTTGTCAATTCACAGAATAGATCCTGCACTTCCTTTTCATATAATTGATAGATCATTTCAATCCGCTCCGTTAAAGTCCCGAAGCAATTAAACGAATCTACAACATTAAAATACGCCTCCTGCAGTCTTGTTTCCAAAATTGTTTTTTTATATTCTGGTTTTTCAGCCGTCCTGGAAATCCTTCTTACGTCAAATCCGCGATTCACCGCATCAATAAAATATAGTGCACTATTACCCCTTGTTCTGTCTATAAAGAGTTTTAACAGCATTGTCTTTCCACTGGAATTATCTCCAATAACGACACAATCAGTATAAGGTAGTTCTTCCCACAATACTTTATCAATCATGTGCTCCATCATGTCTGACCCAAATCTCATATACTGTCTTCCACCTTTCATTCATGCTTTTCATTTTCACAGTCCCCTGCCTTGCATACGATATATACTTGGAATCCTTCAAAATCTGCTCATAGATTGCAGAAGTAATCGGCTTATCAACACCTAATTTTTCATATACAATATAAAAACTCTCCAACAATGCGACTTTTGACGATTGCGTAATATTCACTTCAAATAAATCAAAAAAATGAACCAGGCTGTTTTGATATTCCTCTATCTGATCAGCGCTGAATTTCATGGCTGTCTCTGAAAATTTATCTAACAATTTCCCATAGGAACTATGGTATTCTTCTATCGTAAAATCAAAATTCCCTGCATCCTTCCTTTTAATGCCGGTATATCTTCTTAATGCACAAAGCCGCAGCAACATTTCCATGTCTCGTTCCGCAGCATCTTCTTTCCCCCATATTTTTCTCCATTTCTCATTATGTCTGTTATAATTCTGCAGCATATTATAAAAATCGCAGACGTATATTCCATTTCTCAGTTCCTGTTGCGTTAAAAGTGAACCCTTTGCATTCAAATTCTCAAAAATCTTCCTTAAGACCTTTGTGCGCTGACCCTCATCATTAATCTTGATCTCTATCACCGTAATAGATGTATAATCTATGCGCCTCTTCATTTCCACAGGGAGATCTGCATAATCCACACTGACTTCTTCTCCGCCTTCTTCCATCAGCTGGATATGAAGTTCTTCCAATGCAAATTGATCTTTCAACGCTTCTTTAAAAGATTTACCCTCTATTTCAATTTCTGAAAAATCTACAGAATTATTTTTCTTCCGATCCAAATAATAACCTATATAATAAAAAAACAAACTCAAAATCCGCTGCTGCCCATCTAATATTTCCAGTTGATTCCTGTCGTTTCTACTGGTATAGATCGGCGGAATCGGCAGCCCCCGAATCAACGATTCCACAAGTGAGATCACCTGATCTTTACTCCAACGGTATTTTCTCTGATATTTAGGTATAATATATAGATTTTCGTTTACGCCTTCTACAAGTGTCCGAAATCCTACATCAGTCTTATACTGCTGTATGCTTATCCCACCCATATTGTTTCTCGATCTATGTTCGCTCAATCCAATCTCCTCCCCGGTCGATGTTCCGTTTGATTTTATCTTAGC
This sequence comes from uncultured Lachnospiraceae bacterium, assembly GCA_947576945.1. Taxonomy (GTDB): domain Bacteria; phylum Bacillota; class Clostridia; order Lachnospirales; family Lachnospiraceae; genus UBA3282. Next base: position 98,325 of record CANPTH010000004.1, on the reverse strand, counting down.
ATAAATACTTTGGACAATCTATATACATTATTTCAAATATACTATTTTCTGTTTTCTTCCTCTGCTTTTTCCTGACATATAGAAAACATCAATTTCCTTTATAACACAAAGCGAGTTGGATAGACATAGTCGGCCCAATTTTGTTTGTGTTGAAAGGAGTTTCTTCGTGGATTTCTTTTTTTACGCAAAGATGCCGGTTTAAATGTCGGTTTAAATAAAACAGAAAAGGCTGTCTTGAGATTGTTAATCGGAAATCCGGATAGAACTGCCGATATGATTACGGCAGAGACAGGAGTTTCAAAACGTACTATTGGGCGCACTTTTGTCAGCCTTCAGAAAAAGGGAAATTAGAACGTATGGGATCTAATCGTGATGGAATGTGGGTTGTCATTCAATAATGTCGTTCATGGTCTACAGTATTGGGAAAGGAGGCGCCGTGTATGCAACCAGATGAAACTCCTACTACGTTTAACGACATCAGCTTGGATCGAAAGCAAAAAGGCTTTCCGAAGAACTCTCATTCTCCGAAAAGCCTTTCCTGCACATAAAACTCTGTTATTCCGCCCTTGCCATCGCCATCTTGAAATCTTTCTGATCCTTAAAGATCTCATTGGTATACGGATTTCGCTTCTGCTGCTTCGCCCGCACAAGGATGACCGCAAAGACAACCACATTGACCACGATTGAAAGCACCGAGATAATTCCCTGCGCCGTGGGATTGGCCATAGCCGGCATCGCTTCACCGAAGGCTGCCGCTGCCCCGGCTTCTCCGTATACGGAAGATACGGTGGTAAACCGGCTTCCATCCTGGAACAACGGGAATACCTGCGCGAACATGCACCACAACGCCAGCGTGTTGGCACGGTTCTGGATCCAGCCGCCCTTATTCCAGAAGGCATTGGCCACCGTCGGCGCCAGCAGCAGCGCAAAGCCGCAGTACCATGCATGGGTCGGCAGATTCAGATACGTATACTGGAAGTTCCAGATATCGTAAGCCAGAATATAGTACCATATCATATCCGGCCAGAGCATATCCTTCTTGTCTTTTGATGAATAGATACCCCACCAGCCTGTCATGCAGAAAATATTGATCAGACCGGCAATGCCGTTTAAGATATTCCACCAGCCGCCGTAAAGCCATACGCCTTCGGAGGATTTCCACCAGCCGCCCATGATCGAACCGGCCCTGACAGCCGACTCAAAATCCGAGACAACAGCGATCAGAATATTGATCGCCACGATCACAAAAGGGAATACCTTAAAAGCATGGGATTTCCCCAAACCACCCCAATGATACTTGATGATCATAAAACCGATGCAGCCGGCCAGCGCCGCATAGAGCTTGGCATAATGGAACCAGCTGTTCATATGCACGTAAGTCTGGTTGTTCAGCGCCCACTCCGCGCCCTGCGCCGCACCCACATAAATAGAAATAAAATAAACCGTCAATGCCGCCGGAATCACGAAGAAGCAGACTGCACCACCCGCCTTGGAACGCCGCGCGATCTCATTCATGATGATCAGTCCCGCAAATACCATCACCCAGCCCAAAATCTGCCAGCCTGTCATGCCGCCACTCAAATGAAACATAACTACTCACACTCCCCTCTTATCTTTCACATCACATCAATACACTTCTATCTCTTTGATATTAAACTCATTCCCCTGCAGAAGCCACGTATCCGGGCTGTGACAGCAGGGACATATTTTCCCGTGCTCCACGGTGGCATAGGTCTGTCCGCAGCCTTCACAGTAGGTGCGCGCAGGGATCGTCTCCACCACAAGTTCCGCCTCCGAGAACAGCTCTCTCTTCTTCGCCGCCCACTGCCAGCAGTTGTGCAGATAAGACTCGATCACCGTCGATACTTCGCCCAGCTCCAGTACTACCCTGGAGATACCCGTCACCTCATTCTCGACCGCCACTTTCTCCAGACTGTCCATAATATGAAACACCACGCCTAATTCATGCATCCTGCTTTCCCGCCTGTCTTTCCGCTTCTTCTCCAGTTCGCTTTCCGGCCAATCTTCCGGCTCTTTCCGGCCGGAAAACTGCATTCACTCCGCTTCCTTACCCGTCCTTATTTATCACTCTGTAACATTGCCGGTACACGACGCCCGGCCCGGACGGCCCGGACTCCTGCAAACCAAAAATCCAGCCTCACTTCTTCTTAAATTTCACCTTCAACGACTGCTTCACCATATTCGGCAGCACATATTTCAGCTTATCCTCCGACTTGACCATCTCTGAGCAGCCCGGCAGCTCCCGGTGCAGGCTGATAGCGTCGAAGACGCATTTCGTCGTACAGACGCCGCAGCCGATACACTTATTGGGATCCACCACCGATGCTCCGCAGCCCAGACAGCGGGATGTCTCTGCCTTCACCTGTTCCTCTGTCAGCGTGTGGGAGAGATCACGGAAAGAGCGTGCCTGCGCCTCCTCCGCTTTCTCCGGCCGCTGGCGGTCCGTATTGTCATAGCTGGCGATAAAAATATTCTCCTTATCCAGCTCGATAAAGTCTCTTCTATTCCTGCCGATGGTCAGCGTACAGTGTTCGTGCACGAAACGGTGCAGGGATACCGCACCCTCCCTGCCTGCCGCGATGGCGTCAATGGCGAATTTCGGCCCTGTATACACATCACCGCCCACAAAGATATCCGGTTCGGCCGTCTGATAGGTCAGGCTGTCCGCAACAGCGCCGCCATTCGGTCTCAGCGCCACTTGCGTACCCTGCAGCAGGTCTCCCCATACAATGCCCTGACCCACACTGAAGATCACCGCAGAGCAGGCAACGGTCATTGTCTCCTGCTCATCGTAAACCGGGGCAAATCTATGGTTGTCGTCAAAGACACGGATACACTTCTTAAATACCACACCCACGGCCCGTCCGTTCTCCGTCAGGATTTCCTGCGGTCCCCAGCCGTTGTGGATGGCAACCTTCTCTTCCGTCGCCTCCAGGATCTCCTCTCTGCTGGCCGGCATCTCATCCCGGCTTTCCAGACAGAACATGGATACCCTACCCGTACCGCAGCGGGTGCTTACCCTGGCCGCGTCGATGGCCACATTGCCGCCGCCAACAACTACCACGTCACCGCCCAGGTCGAAGCCTTCCTTCTGTCCCGCCTCTTTTAAGAATTCCACCGCCGTATAGACCCCGGCCGCGTCCTCACCCGGCACACCGGGTTTTCTGCCGCCCTGACAGCCGATGGCAAGATAGAATCCCTTATAGCCCTGCGCTCTGAGCTGATCAATGGTAACGTCTTTGCCCACTTCCACACCGCACCTGATCTCTACGCCCATGGCTTTGATAACCTCGATCTCCGCCTCGATCAGATCCTTCTCCAGTTTATAGGAAGGAATGCCGTAAGTCAGCATACCGCCGGGCTTCTCACTTTTCTCGAAGACAGTGGGCCGATACCCCTTCTCCGCCAGGAAATAGGCACAGGACAGGCCCGCCGGCCCGGAACCGATGATGGCGATCTTCTCCTCGAAAGCCCCCTTTAAGGAAGGCACTACCTTCTTCGGTATGTAACGCGTCTCGGCATGCAGATCCCGCTCCGCCACAAAGCGCTTCACCGCATCAATGGCAACCGCCTCGTCCAGCGTCGCGCGGGTGCAGGCGTCTTCACACCGCCTGTTACAGATGCGCCCGCAGATAGCCGGCAGCGGATTGTCTTTCTTGATCAGCGCCAGCGCCTCTTCATAACGCCCTTCTTTCGCCAGCTTCAAATACCCCTGCACCGCAATATGGGCCGGACAGGCCGTCTTACAGGGCGCCGTGCCGGTATCGTAGCAGTTGATCCTGTTCACGTCCCGATAATTGTGGGTCCACATATGCTCTCCCCACTTCTGTTCCTGGGGCAGCGGCATCTTCGGATAAGTAACCTCGCTGCCGTCCTTCTTACACAGTTTCTGTCCCAGCTTCACCGCACCTGCCGGACAGTACTCAACACATTTGCCGCAGGCCACGCATTTCTCCTTATCCACCTTCGCGATGTAAGCGGAGCGGGACATGTTCGGCGTGTTAAAAAGCTGTGAAGTACGCAGTGCATAGCACACATTCACATTACAGTTACAGATGGCGAAAATCTTGTTGGCTCCATCAATGTTCGTGATCTGGTGAACGAAGCCGTTCTCCTCCGCCTGCCTGAAAATTTCAAGCGCCTCTTCCTTCGTGATATAGCGTCCGTCCTTCTGGGTCTCCACCACATAATCCGCCATATCGCCCACTGCCACGCACCAGCCCTCCGGATCGTCGGCGCAGCCCTCGTCATGCTTCAATCTGGAACGCCTGCAGGAACAGGGACTTGCCGCATATTTCCCCTCGTACTTCGACAGCCAGTAGGAAATATGCTCCAGATTGATAGATTCGCTTTCCATCTCAATGGCCTTTTCCACCGGAATGACATGCATCCCGATGCCGTTACCGCCCTCCCCCACGAAAGGCGTCACATGCTCAAGCGGCAGTCTCGACATATGCTCGAAGAACAGCGTCACCTCCGGATGCTCCTCGATCACCTTCGTGTTCATATTGAAAAACTCACCACAGCCGGGCACAAACATGGGCAGTACATACTGTTTCTCCCGCTGCAGGTTCTCCCAGTTGTACTCCAGAATGCCCTTCACGGACATCTCCTGCAGCTTCGGTTCCAGCTCTCTGGCCGGAATACCCGTAAGCCTCACCATCTCTGGCAGGGTCTTCGGCTTACGCACGCCCATCTTCAGCGCTATCTCAGCCTCCTCGTCGGTCAACACGCCCGCCAGACCCCAATACTCCGGATCATCTCTGGTGATCTTCTTGATCCCCAGCTTCTGGGGAATCCTGTCCGTGATCATCTTACCCAGCTTTACGATGCTCTCCCGCTCCGGCTTACTGTGATCCGGCTTATGCTCCGGATATACATATTCCGGATATTTCTCTTTGTCAAGTCTTCTCTCCATATCCCTCTCCTCTCACTGTAACAGTTCAGCCTTCGGCTTCCCTGTTACGGAAGCTGCCCATTCCAAGTGTCTACGTTCCACTCCGGTCGGCGCTTAGCAAACGTCCCCCGGACGTTTAGCGCCCTTCGGCGAGGTGCAGATTCTTTTGGCCCAATTTACATATTCTCACGGTCTTTTACAGTAAACTTACATCATGCTCAGCCTGCCGCTTGGCGGGCCGCATGGCCATCCATGCTGTGAAAGTCGAAGACTTTCATAGTAATGTAAAGACCTGGTCTGAACTGTTACCTCTCACTTCCTGCAGCAGCCAGTCCGTCCACTCTTGCATCCCTTCCCCCGTCCTGGCGCAGATCGGAATGATCTTCGCCTGCGGATTGCGCATGTGCACATATTCCCGGCACTTCTCCAGATCGAAGTCAAAATAGGGAAGCACGTCGATCTTATTCACCAGCACCACATCACAGACGGAAAACATCAACGGATATTTCAGCGGTTTGTCATGTCCCTCCGGCACCGAAAGGATCATGGCGTTCTTCGTCGCCCCGGTGTCAAACTCCGCCGGACACACCAGGTTCCCCACATTCTCCAGAATCACCAGGTCAAGTTCCGCCGTATCCAGTCCTTCCAGCCCCTGCCTTGTCATCTCCGCATCCAGATGGCACATACCGCCGGTATGCAGTTGAATGACTCTCACGCCGGACTGGGAGATCGTTCTGGCATCCACGTCAGAATCAATATCCGCCTCCATGACCCCTATTCTCAACGTGTCACGCAGCGCCTCTATGGTTCTCATCAACGTAGTTGTCTTGCCGGATCCCGGCGAAGACATGAGATTGAGCAGAAAGAGCTTCTTCTCCCGAAGCTCCTGCCGCAGAAGCGTCGCCTGTCTGTCGTTATCCGCAAAGACGCTCTGCTTGATCTCCAATATTCTGACTTCTTTCATGTATACGCTCCTTTTGCAGACAAAATTCTTTAAAATATAAGTCTATTTTATCATTGCAGCGCCCGCAAGGCAACCTGAAATGACCCTTTCCTTATTTTCATCTGCCGAAACATCGTCCGATCTCCTGCCTGTAATGTCGACAGGCTTCTCCAAAAACAGATTCCAGATACGCTTCTTCCTGCATGATCTGCAAATGGAGTATAACCACAGCCCAGAGCGTAAACAATTCCCGCACGCCAGCTGTCACGCATCTGCCTTACGGCTGCAGCAAAGACAAAACCTTTTTTTCCGATCTGGTCTGTCCTGATCCCCTTTTTTCTCTGAGCCGTCATTTTTCCGATATAGATTCCGTAAAAGAGCAGCAGGATCAAAAAAGCGGCCACTGTATACCCGTCACCGCGTACCATTCCGGCAAAAAAGACAGTCATCGAACCGCCCGCGCCGCCTATCATCGTAATGTCCTTCATGCAAATTTCATTCCTCTCGCTTTTTCGGCACAAATTTGCCGTTTTTTATCTATTCACAGTTTCTTCGAAATGTCAATAGAAAAAGATTATAATTTTCTTCGACTTTTTTCGGATTTTTCTATTATTTTCCATGATTTTGTTATATAATCTTTTTATAAAGTTTAAAAGGAGGAATAGTAATATGGCAAAAGAAATGATTGCAATGCTTCTTGCCGGCGGACAGGGTTCCCGTCTGTATGCACTGACCGAGAAGCTTGCAAAACCTGCAGTTCCTTTTGGCGGCAAATATCGTATCATCGATTTCCCGCTTTCCAACTGCGTTAATTCAGGCATTGATACCGTGGGAATCCTGACCCAGTACCAACCGCTGGAATTAAATGAGTACATAGGCAACGGCCAGCCCTGGGATCTGGACCGTCTTTACGGAGGCGTGCATGTACTGCCGCCCTACCAGAAAGCACACGGCTCAGACTGGTATAAAGGTACAGCAAATGCAATCTATCAGAATATATCCTTTATTGAACGCTATGACCCCAAGTATGTTATCATCCTTTCCGGGGATCAGATCTGTAAGCAGGATTACAGCGCCTTCCTGAAATTCCATAAGGAGAAGAACGCGGAATTCAGCGTAGCCGTTATGGAAGTACCCTGGGAAGAGGCTCCCCGCTTCGGTCTGATGGTAGCCGACGAGAATGACAAGATCACGGAATTCCAGGAGAAACCCAAGAACCCGAAGTCCAATCTGGCTTCCATGGGTATCTATATCTTCAACTGGGATATCTTAAAACAGTATCTGGAAGAGGATGAAGCTGATCCGAATTCCGAGAACGATTTCGGCAACAACATCATCCCCAACCTTCTGCGTGACCACCGTCAGATGTATGCTTATCATTTCAACGGCTACTGGAAGGATGTAGGAACCATCGCTTCCCTGTGGGAAGCCAACATGGAAGTACTGGATCCCGAGCACAGCGGCATCAACCTTTTCGACGAAGACTGGAAGATCTACAGCCGCAATGCCGGCATGACCGGACACAAGATCAACCCCGGTGCAGTCGTGGAGAATTCCATGATCACCGACGGCTGCCGGATCAAGGGCAGCGTGAAGCACTCCATTCTTTTCGGCGGCGTGAAGGTGGATGCCGGCGCGGTTGTCGAGGATGCAGTGCTGATGGGCGGCACGACCGTCAAGGCAGGCGCCGTGGTGAAACACTGTATCGTAGCCGAGAATGTAACAATCTGTGAAAATGCCGTGGTGGGCGCAATGCCTTCGGGCGATGAGAATGGTGTGGCAACCGTCGGCTCCGGTGTTACCATCGGTGAGAATGCCGTGGTAGGCCCCAACGCCATGGTCAGAAATAATGTAGAAGGTGGTGAAGAGCAATGGTAAAATCAAACACAAGTGTAGTCGGTATTATTTTCCCAAACAGTTATGATGCTCTGGTTCCGGAACTGGTCAGCGTGCGTTTGATGGCTTCCATCCCTTTTGCCAGCCGTTACCGTGTCATTGACTTTATTCTGTCCAGCATGACCCACTCCGGCATTGACAATATCTCTGTCGTGGTGAACAAGAACTATCACTCCTTAATGGATCATCTGGGTTCCGGCCGCGAATGGGATCTGATCCGCAAGAACGGCGGCCTGCGCATCTTCCCTCCTTTTGCGGAGAAAGAAGTAGGCGGCCCTTATGTAGGACGCGCAAGCGCACTGGCAAGCCTTCTGGACTTCCTGCGAGACCAGAAAGAGGAATACGTGATCATGTCGGATACGAATGTGGTTGTGAACTTTGATTTCAGCGCCATGCTGCAGACACATATTGACAGCGGTGCGGATATGACGATCGCCTACAATGAGCAGGAGATCCCTGAGGAACTGCTGAACTATCCGACCAATGACAGAATCTTCTACTATACCTTTGATGTGGAAGACGGACGGCTTAAGAAAGTATACATCAATCCGAAGACCGACGGCGTACAGAAATTGTCCATGAACATTTTCGTTGTCAGCCGTGAACTTTTGATCGATATTATAAATGACGCTTACATTCAGGGACGTTCCTTCTTTATGCGTGACGTCATCATGCCGCAGCTTGGTAAGCTTAACGTACAGGCTTACAAGTATACGGACTATGTGGCACGCATCAGCGGTATGAAGAGCTACTTCGAAGAGAACATGAAGCTGCTGGATGACTACAATCTGGACGCGCTCTTCTCTTCCGCTCCCATCTATACGAAGATCCGCGGCGACAACCCGACCCACTATAAGGACGGCGCCAAAGTGCAGAATGTAATGATGGCTGACGGCTGCGTAATCGAAGGCGAAGTAGAGAACAGCGTGATCTTCAGAGGTGTTAAAGTCGGCAAAGGCGCTACCGTGAAGAACTGCATCCTGATGCAGGATACCGTGGTGGAAGCGGGCGCGAATGTGGAATATCTGATCACAGACAAGAATGTGACAATCACCGCCGGTAAAGAGATGAAAGGCACGGATACTTTCCCGGTTTATATCGAGAAGTTTAAGGTGGTATAAGATTGTGCCTGACTCGGATATCCGACCGGAAATCTGCGGTCTTTATCAAGAGTTAAAATGCGGGACGGGAATCGCCTGTCCCGCATTTCTTTCTGCTTTGACACAAATCTGGACGGTACCCCAGATACACTATACCGATGCACAAACACGACACTACAGGCAGCGTCCGGATCAGTCCCGTGGTTCTTCTGCCTGCCTGAACAACCGCTCCAGCATCTCCACATACTCTTTAAACTGCTGTCTGCCAAATTCCGTCAGGGTGCAGGTGGTCTGCGGCTTTTTGTTCACGAAAGCCTTTCTGACCGCTATGTAACCCGCTTCCTCCAACTTTTTTAACTGAGCGCCCAGATTACCGTCCGTTGCCTCCGTAATCCCTTTCAGCTCTCTGAAATTCTTCTCCCCGGTCAGCAGCGCAGAAAGCACCGCCAGCCGCAGCTTTGTCTGCAAAGCCTCCGGTATCGCATTTATTTCCATAATCATCCCCGATCCGTTTCTTTTAACCTGCCTTCACGCCTGCGCCACAGATAGATGCCAAGTAAGATCATCCCCAGGCTCATCAAATACTGAATGCACACTCTGCTGGCAGAGATTCGCGTCCCCACACCTCCCCAGGTTCCGTAAGACACTTCTTTCATACTCACAAAAAGTACAAAATAGAAGATACTGTAAAACGCCGTAATCGCTGTAATCAGCGTTCTCTTCGTCAAAATCCCTGTCATAAAAAGCGCGAACAACACCGGAAGCACCTCAATCAATTCCTGACACCTCCACAACACTGTAATTTTATCATCATTTCCACTGGGAAGCAAACGGATATACAGCCATCCCAGTATCCGGATTCCGATCAATACGATCATCCATATCTTCACCATGCCCTCACAAATCTCATTGCCTTTCTTTTTTACCTTTTGATAATAATAAATAAATAAAAGCAGATAGCCCACCAGAAGCAGGACGCGCCCTCCCCACCAGAATACCCTTGCCGCAGGATGTCCATATCCGAACAGATTCAGAATCATATAGGCAGTCTCCTCTGACAGCCACATCGCAAGATTCAAAAGTCCGATTCCGATAAAATATGCGGATATTCGGGAAAAATCCTGTCTGGTCCTCTGGATCACCCGCTTAATCAAGGTAAGATCATCTATTGCCATTTCTATTTTTTTATCCATATTAATCCTCCATTCCTGCTTAACCTGCGAGTTGAGCGCAGGCACAGATTCTAACTGAACCTGTTCCGTTTGTTGAACTAAATTGCTCCCCGGAGAATTTATTCAACCTTAATCCAGCGAAACGATCCGGCCATGCCTGATTGTGATCGTTCGGTCGCAATGATCCGCAATCTCCCTGTCATGTGTCACCAGTACCAGTGTCTTGTGCAGTTTCTTTTGTAATCCGGTCAACAGCTCCATTACAATCCGGCCGCATGCTTCATCCAGATTCCCGGTCGGTTCATCTGCCAGAATCAGTTCCGGATCATTCATCAACGCCCGTCCAATAGCCGCTCTCTGCTTCTCTCCTCCGGCAAGTTCACCCGGATAATAATCCAACCGTCCTGCGATCTGCAGTCTATCCGCCATCTCTCCTACCTTTCTGACAGATGTTTCCACATCCTCATGCTCCAGCATAAGCGGCAGAATCATATTCTCCCGGATCGTCAGGTGATCCAGAAGTTTATAATCCTGAAACACAAACCCCACCTGTGTTCTGCGGTATTCTTCCATACGCTTCCACCTGCAGCGAAACAAATCCTCTCCTTTATAATAGACGCTTCCCGCAGTCGGCGCAAGCAGCCCGCCCAGAATTTTCAGCAAAGTCGTCTTCCCACAGCCGGATCTTCCCATAATACAGACCGACTCGTTCTTCCGAACAGTCAGAGAAACCTCCCGGATCACCTCTGAATATTCTCTTTTCATCGTCCTGTTGTTTTCCACCGCATATCTTTTGCACAGATCGCGGACGCAAAGCAGCTCATCCGATTCCGCTGCCCTGCCTGTTTTATTTTCTGTCTTCATTCTATCACCTTCCTCAGATAGCATTGGCTCACCGGCCTGCTGCTACTCTTTCAAACAGCGCTTCGTATCCCGTCACTTCACTCTTATAAAGTTTTGCAACACACATAATAATTCCGGAACAGACGCCTGCGTATAAACAAATACCCGCCGTACTGCAGCAGCCAGAACAAGGCCACTGCGCCGGCATATTTCAACAGCGCTGTACTCCACATCCCGTTAAATGTCGTCACGTCCGCCTGATACACATAATCACAGAAGAAAAATACAGCCCCCATAACGGACGCCGCCGCCATCGGTACAATTACAATCATCTTCAGCTTATCCTGTAGCAGCTTGCACCATGCTTTCCACCCCATGCCAATCTGAAAGAGAATGTCCCGCCGCTCCTTCTCTTTGTGTAGATCCAGTATCATCTTTTCCAGAATAAACGCCTGTTCTTCCAGAAGAACCGAAAGCCCGATCACTCCTGTCAGTACCTTCACCGCTGTATAGACTGAATCTTCCGGAAAATCCGAAGCCAGCATCCCGCCAAACAGAAAGACCAGCACGAAATTAACCCCATAAATGGCAAAAATAATATTTCCATTTAACCGACATTCATAAAGCAGATCATTCCACCAAAGCAGATGGCGGAAATATACCTTCTTCCTGAATATCAGCAGTTTCTTAAGCAGACGCCCATTAATCTGCAGAAGAAAGCAGACGCCGGCCATATGCAGGAAAGCCGCAAGAAACATTTTCCCCACCGTATAGTTATACAACAGACAAAATGAGAATGCCAGACACACCACTGCTGCCGGAATCTTCACGCCATAGGCAATCCGGAACCTGTGCATCGCTTCCTTTCCACGGCTGATCTCCTCCAGAAAATTCGCCAGATCCTTCCGCCACTGCCGCAGGATCAACAGCAGCATGGAACCGAACATGCCAAACGCAAAGAACAGGATCAGCGAAAGTGTTATCTTCACAGAACCAACCAGCACATCCATGTCTGCATCGCTGCCGCCTCCGGCACATGCATTCCATGGAAAATCAGATATCCTGTCAAAAGCCGGATACATAACCAGATCACATATCACACTGCAGCCCACAGCTATACAGGATAGTATCAACAGGAATGTCGGACAGTACTCCGTCATAAAATTTATCCAGAAATCTCTGCTCTTGATCCCCAACATAAGCAGGATACTGTACTGCCCTGATTTCTGTCGGATATAGGCTTTCAGGGAATAGCGGAATACTGCCAGGCAAACTATCAGCAGAATACCGGACAGAAGCAGCATACAGTTCACAAATCCGCCCATTCCCCAAGCCCGTTCCCCGGATAAATAAAAAAACATATGAGCCGAGAAACTGAACGGAATCACCGGTATACAGCAGGTTATGTAGAAATCGGTATAATTTCTCAGGTTGTCTTTGATGCTGTGCCAGACGTTCATTTTATAGCAGATCATTTTCATAGTATGCTTCCTCTTGTTTCTCTTCTAATCTCTGTTTCTCCTCTTCCGGTTTCCAGTTTCTGTTTCTGTTTCTTTCTCTTTCGTATCACTGTTTCTCTTCTCCCTTCTGTTTTCCTTTTTTCTTTATACTCTATTTTATAGAGTTCTCTATAAAATGTCAACACATTTACAGTTATATTTTACTCCACGCATAGAACTGCACATCATGATACGAAATATTTCTACCTTACGGGACGCCTGAGATATTAAAAAAAGTGTATCTGCTGCTGTATCTACAACAACACATACACTTCTTCCTGTCTCTGTGGCAGCTGCCTGCCGCTCAGTATCTGCCCTTTATTCTGACAACAGTCCCTTCATCACCAGAAACTGCCTGGCCACTTCCTTATCTTCTTTGCCGTCTACCTCCACTTCATAATTCAACTGCTGCATCTCATCTTCCGAGATCATGCCATTCAGCTTTTCCAGTACACCCTGCAGCTTTGGGTATTTCTCCAGTGCATCTTTCCTCACAATCGTACCTGCATCGAAACGCTCAAAGAAACTGCCGTCGTCTGTGAGCAGTACTAAATTATTGGCGGCAAGCTGCGCGTCCGTCGTAAAGGCGTTGATCACATCTACCTCCCCGTTCTTTAAGGCCTCATATTTTAAGGCAATCTCCATCTGCTTCACATCCTGAAACTGCATGTTATAAGCCTCACAAAGTCTGGGATACCCGGTCTCCAGCTCGATATAATCCGGATTACCGCCAAAGATAAGCTCTCCGGAAGCCGCCGCCAGATCCGAATAAGTGTCCAGGCCGTACTGATCTGCCGTCTCCTGCCTGAGCGCCAGGCCATAGGTATTGGAAAATCCGTATAAACCGGTCCAGGTCAGCCCCAGCGTATCATACTCTTCCTGCAGCTGTGCATACAGTTTCTCGTCGTCCTTCTCCATCTCCTCTTTCTTTAAGACATTCAGCCATGCCGTCCTGGTATACTCCGGATACAGGTCAAATTCTCCCTTAACCAGCGCCGGATGAATATTGGTCGTACCACCGCCTACGCCCTTGGTGATCTCCGTCTCATAATCCGTCTCAGCCTCAATCAGCTGTGCAATGATCTCTGTCAGAATATACTGCTCTGTCATGGGCTTGGAAGCAATATGGATCACCTTCTTTGTCCCACAGCCGCACAGGCCGCACATCATTGCCATCACCATAAACAATACAACTACTCTTTTCAAATTTCTCTTTCCCAGTTTCATCTTCTTCATTCCCCTTTCATCCTGCCTGGTATAACGAATATTAACCAGGTGATTTATTACCCGGATCATCGGTTTAACAGCTTCCTCACAAACACATCCCGCGGCGCTTCCGTCAGTTCTCTGGCTGTACCCTCCTGCCAGATACATCCTTCCTTCATGATCAGAATACGGCTGCCCAGCTTAAACGCCTCGTCAATATCATGTGTGATGAACACGATGGTGACACCGGTCTTTTCCTGCAGGGAGAGCAGTTCTTCCTGCAGTCCCTTTCTGGTAATCTCATCCACTGCACCGAAAGGCTCGTCCATCAGAAGAATCCCGGCATCCGCCGCCATGGCTCTGGCGATTCCCACCCGCTGCTGCTGGCCGCCTGAAAGCTGCCGCGGAAAGCGCCCGGCCAGCTGCGCCGGCAGCTGCACCATCTCCAGCATCCTCTCGGCCATACACTGTTTCTCTTCTGTCGTCATCTTCTTCTCCAGACCTGGAACGTAACAGATATTGTCCCGGACCGTCATATGCGGGAAAAGCTTAGCCCCCTGCACCGCATAACCGATCTGCCGGCGCAGCGCCACCAGATCACAGCTGGCCAGTGCCTCTCCGTTGACTGTCACTTTCCCCTCCGTCGGCGTCACGATGCCGTTGATCATCTTAAGCAGTGTTGTCTTCCCGCAGCCGGAAGGGCCGATAATCACCACCAGCTCCCCTTGCTCTATCGTAAGGGAAACCTTATGCAGCACGGCGTTCTCTCCGTAGGCCGCCGAACATTCCCGTATCTCTATCACCTTATTCAATGCCGTACCTCCTGTTAACCGCCTTCTCCGCCAGAGAAAGCAGGCGGTCACTGACAAGGGCCAGCAGTGCGATCAATATGGATCCTGCCGCGGTCAGCGTCATATTGTAGGTCGTGATCCCCCGGTAGATAGCAACACCCAGGCCGCCTGCCCCAATAAAGGACGCAATACCGCCCATGGCAATGATCATCACCACCATATTACGGAAACCGCTAATGATCACCGGCAGCGCCAGCGGAAACCGGATCCGGAACAACATCTGCCTGCCATCCGAACCAAGTCCCTCCGCCACCTCCAGAATCGTAGCATCCACCGTTGTCAGACCCGTGTATGTGTTCCTGACAATCGGCAGCAGTCCATAAACCGTCAGGGCTATGATCGCTGTCCGATTGCCGATCCCTGTAAGAGGAATCAAAAATCCCAGCAGAGAAATCGATGGAATAGTATAAATCACATTCACAACTCCCAGCGCCACACCTGCCGCCTTCTTATGCCTGCTGATCAGAATCCCTGTCAGGATACCAAGTATCCCCGCACACAGTACCGCTGTCAGCGATATTCTGATATGCTCCAACAGACAAGTTGCAAAAAGCTCCCGCCTGTCCCAAAATATCTGTAAAATCTGCATAACTTTCACCTCTCGTCGCAGAACAGATGTTCTGCTAATTAAGAATAGAACATTTGTCAGATTCTGTCAATCTTTTTTTTGCTGCACCTTCTGTTTTGCAGCACAGGAGGCTCTTTCTTACGATACGAATGATACAAAATAAGCTGCCCTTTTACCGGGCAGCTTAACGCACGCTTACTGACAGACAGACTTCCAGATCACCCTGCCTGTTATGCAGCGGTTCAGAACTACAGACCGCAGATCAATAATTCTCCGCCTTGATCTCAAAGTACGCCTGAGGATGCGCGCATACCGGGCAGATCTCAGGTGCATCACAGCCCACCACGACATGTCCGCAGTTACGGCACTCCCATACCTTAACTTCGCTCTTCCTGAATACTTCCTGCATCTCTACATTCCGAAGAAGCGCACGGTAACGTTCCTCATGCTGCTTCTCGATGTCAGCCACCTGACGGAACTTCGCCGCCAGCTCCGGGAATCCTTCCTTCTCCGCAGTCTCCGCGAAGCCAACATACATTTCCGTCCACTCATAATTCTCGCCGGCCGCAGCCGCGGCCAGATTCTCAGCCGTGGTGCCAATCCCGTAACGCTCCTTATACCAGATCTTGGCATGCTCTTTCTCATTATCCGCAGTTTCCTGGAAAATCGCCGCGATCTGCTCGAAGCCTTCCTTCTTTGCCTTGGATGCGAAGAATGTATAGTTATTTCTTGCCACTGATTCGCCTGCGATCGCCGCCTCCAGATTCTTCTCCGTCTGAGTCCCTGCATATTTGCTGTTTCCTGCTGCCTGTGCCATAATTTCCTCCATTCTATGTGATCATTCACAATTTTTCATCTACTCGTCTCTTCTCACCTATCGTTCGGCCGATAGATGTAACACTCCAGCTTTCGGCTTCCCTGTTCCGTAATCTGTCCATTCCAGTCCGCCTGCGGCGAAAGCCAGATTCCTTTGCCCGAATTTACATGTTCCCACTGACTTTGCCAATGCAAAGTTCTGGCCAAACTGTATAGACAACAGCATTACATTTCATTCGTTATCTATTGCATCTCCTGAAAAATACCATTCCGTAACAGTATCTCCCACCTTCAGATTCCTATACAGATATATTCCATATTTATAAGTTCAAAAATTCTGTACCGGAAATGCTATAAACTCCCTTCTTCCTGCGGATACACGATTCCCCAGTCCGCCCGCAGGCTGTCACATTGCTTCAGAACAGCCAGCGTATCTTCCCACTTCACCACCGGCGACTCGATTATCCCTTCCCGAATACATTGATCTACATGCGCAATCTCGTACTGATATCCTTCATCCTCCATGCCTGCAATCTTCTGTGACACCCTTCTTTCAACATTCCATGTTTCGTCTCCAACTGTCACAAGCATCTGCGTCGGTTTCCAGAAATGAGGGACTGTGATATAACCTTTGGTTCCATAGATCCAGGCGGTATCCAGCATACCGGTGCGTACCCCGCTCGCCATTACCGCCAGCTCACCTCCGTCATACTGCGCAATATAAGCGGCCTGCTCGTCTATCAGAAGATGATATTCATCCGTATCCATCGATGCCTTTCCGATCAGATGAATCGGATCTTTCTTCAGGATCATCCGGGAGAAATGCAGATTGTAAACACCCACATCCAGAAGTCCTCCGCCTGCGCGGTTCACATCAAACAATCTCGATGCCGGGTCCACCTCATTGCGGAAAGCAAAATTCGACTGTACGATCCGTACCTGTCCGATTCCGCCCTCCCCAATCCTGGTTTCCAATTCCTGCATAAGCGGAAAAAACTTCGTCCACACAGCCTCCATCAAAAACACATGATTTCTTTTGGCGCAGTCGACCATTTCCTGAAACTCTCCTGCGTTGATGGCCGCCGGCTTTTCTACCAGCACTCCTTTGCCGGCTTCCATTGCTCTAACCGCCAGTTCCCTGTGTGCCGTATGCGGCACCGGAATATAGACCACATCGATATCTTCACGCGCTAACATTTCTTCATAGCTCATGGCTTCCGGAATCTGAAATTTCTGCGCCATCGTATAAGCCCGTTCTCTGCTTCTGGATGCAACCGCGGCGATCTCCATATCCTCCACCTGACGTGCGCCTTTCATCCAGCGGTTCAGGATCTCCCCTGCCCCCAGCAATCCCCATCTGATTTTTCCCTGTTTCATATTTTCCCCTGTTTCTACTCTGCTTTTATCCGGATTCTCTCCGTACTATACCTGTGTTCCAGGTTTACATCTATGTCATCTTTGACACAAATACCCATGAAAACCGCTACTCTATCCGTGCCGTCATTTCACGCAGCCATCCCTGCTCTTCCTCATCCAGATATGGTGATAAAGTATTGTACACTTTCCGGTGATAGGTATTGAGCCATTCCAGCTCTTTCTTCGACATCAATTCCGGCAGGATCGCCTCTCTGTCAAAAGGCACCATTGTCAGCGGTTCCAGATGCAGGAATTGACCGTATGCATTCTTCTCTCCCCTGCGGCATAATACCAGATTCTCCAACCGGATGCCGAAGCGTCCTTCCAGGTAAAGCCCCGGCTCATCGGATATAATCATACCCTCCTCCAGCGGAACACTCTTCGTTCCTGACGCGGTGCGCCAGTGAAACCGCTGCGGACCTTCATGCACGCCAAGAATAAATCCTACCCCATGGCCGGTTCCATGGTTGTAATCCATGCCCATCTCCCATAATGGCCCTCTTGCCAGTACATCCAGATTCTGTCCGCTGACACCTTCTATGAATTTTGCCGCACTCAATGCCAGATTTCCTCGCAATACCGTCGTATAATACAGTTTCTCCTCCTCTGACAGTTTCCCCAGCGCTATGGTACGGGTAATATCCGTCGTGCCTTCCTGATAATGACCACCCACATCTGCCAGACAGAAGCTCTCCGCTTTCATCTCCACATCTGATTCCTGCGTCGGCGCATAATGCACGATCGCACCGTGAGAACCATAGGCAATGATAGAAGAAAAGCTGGGTTCCAGATATCCTTCCATCTGTGCCCGGAACATCTCCAATTTACCGGCGGCGCTCACTTCCGTAACATCTCCGCCGCCCACGCCTGTCTTCAGCCAATGGATAAATCTCGTCACCGCAACGCCGTCTTTCACATGGGCGGCACGCATATGCTCCATCTCCGCCGGTGTCTTGACCGCCTTCATAAGCACGATCGGACTTTCCTGATCCAGAATCTCTACTTTCTCCGGCACGCTCCCTGTCAACCGATAATTCACAGTTCCGCTGTCCAACCACACCTTCGTACCCGCAGGCATGCTGCTGACCGCCTGCTCAATCTCCTCATAGGGTTTTATTGTCACACCTTCCAGCGTCAGCTTTTCCAGCAGCTGCTCAGAGAAAATCTTCTTATGAGCAAACAGCATAATCTGCTCTTTCGTCAGCAGCAGATAAGACAAAAAGACCGGCGTATACGCGACATCGCCTCCACGCAGATTAAAAAGCCACGCTATTTCGTCTAATGCAGTCACCAGAAGCTGATCCGCTTTCTCTGCCTGCATTTTCTCCCGTACCTCCTGTATCTTCTCTGCGCGGCTCTTGCCTGCATATTTCACCTCCAGTTCCCAGACCGGTTCTTTCGACAGGGGCGGACGATCCGTCCAAATCTGATCCACCAGATCCTTCCTGCCGTCAAAGGAGACTTGCTTCTCATTTATTGTTTCCTGAATGGTCTCGATAAAACGTTTTGTGACCGTGCGGCCGTCAAATCCGATCACTGCCTTTTCCAACAGATTATCATGCAGATACTCTTCTATCTTAGGCACATCCGGCTGCCCTGAACGCATCAGCTCGATGGTGCTGTCCTTAAGCTGCTCCGCCGCCTGGAGAAAGTATCTGCCGTCCGTCCACAATGCCGCTTTATCCTGCAGAACTACCAGCGTGCCTGCGGATCCGGAAAACCCTGACATATATTCCCTCGCCTTAAAATAACTGCCCACATATTCCGAACTGTGAAAATCATCGGTCGGAATGATATAAGCAGCAAAGCCATGCTCTTTCATCAACTCGCGTAATCGGTCTAATTTCTCGTCTATCTTCATCGTCTCCTCCATGAAAATTGCAGGCTTACCCTACAGTTTTCTCCTTTAACTCCTTCATTCCAAAGCGTCATAAATTCCGACTGAACCTGCTTAAATCTGAACCAGTTCATACTGGTCTGTGCCCAATCCGATCTTTACCGCATGTGCAATGCAGCTCTTCCACTCCGTATCCGGATGTGTCATATGGAAATGATCATGCCCTTCCTCGTTACCGTGCTTCTTCAGATTCTCTCCCAGGATGCTGCTTTCTACCGGCGTCATCTGATTACACAGATCCGCACAGGCCTGATCCAGCGCCACCGGATCAAAAGACGCAAGCATTCCTACATTGGGAATAATCGGAATATCATTCTCCGAATGGCAGTCACAGTTCGGTGATACATCACAGATCAGCGATACATGGAAACAGGGACGGTCTTTACATACTGCCAGACTGTATTCAGCCATCTTACAATTAAGCACTTTTACAGAATTCGAAAGATCTGCCGTTATCGCATCTTTCGGACAGGCCGCCAGGCATCGTCCACAGCCAACACACTTCTCATGGTCGATGTGCGCCTTACCGTTCTCAATCACCGGAGCAGCGTGTGCACATATCCTGTCACATGCGCCACAACCTATACAGGCGGAAGGATCCACGCTCGGTTTTCCCTCATAGTGCTGTTCCATTTTACCTGCTCTCGACCCACAGCCCATTCCGATATTTTTCAACGCTCCGCCAAATCCGGCTGCTTCATGTCCCTTAAAATGTGTCAACGAGATAAACACGTCTGCATCCATGACTGCCTGCCCGATCTTTGCCTCCTTCACATACTCACCGTTAATCGGAACCAATGCTTCATCCGTTCCCTTCAAACCGTCTCCGATAATCACATGACAGCCGGTCTGATACGGGGAGAATCCGTTTATGTATGCCGTCTCCAAATGGTCAAGGGCATTCTTCCTGCTGCCCACATACAGCGTATTACAATCCGTCAGGAACGGTTTGCCTCCCATCTCCTTCACATAATCCGCTACCACTCTTGCATAGTTGGGACGCAGGAACGCCAGATTGCCATATTCCCCGAAATGAATCTTAATCGCGGCATACTTGTCTGTAAAATCAATCTGCTCAAACCCCGCTGTTTTCATCAGGCGGTGCAGCTTCTGCAGAAGATTCTCGTGCGCTGTCGCCTTGAACGTTGTAAAATAAACATTTGCTTTCTCCATAGTACTTTGCCTCCATCTTTCCTTCATAATTTGATTCGCTGCCTGAGTCTCTGTCTTATCACAATGTAAAAATTCTATCACACCTGAACCTTTACTGCTACCCATCCGGGCAAAATTCTCAATTATTTCGGCTGCCTGTCATGGACTATTCCTCTCTTTTTCAGTTGTCAAACATATGTTCGCATGTTATACTTTTAACATAAGTACAGGAACCGCTGCCGGTCATACACTGCAAATTCAGACAACGCCGGCACTTTTCCGCAGATCAGTGCAAGGAGCAGCGTCATGAAACACAACATCTATCTATGTATCGATTTGAAATCTTTCTATGCCTCTGTAGAATGTGTGGCCAGAGGGCTGAATCCCATGACTGAAAATCTGGTCGTAGCCGACCCGGAACGAACCGAGAAAACCATCTGCCTTGCCATCACGCCTGCCATGAAAGCGCTTGGCATCAAGAACCGCTGCCGCCTTTTCGAAATTCCGAAGCATGTGAAATATACAATCGCTCCACCCCGCATGCAGAAATATATCGACACCGCCGCTGACATTTACAGCATTTATCTGAACTATATCGCCAAAGATGACATCCATGTCTACTCCATCGACGAGGCATTCATGGATGTGACCGACTATCTGGAGCTGTACCGCCTCTCCGCCCGTGAGCTGGGTCTGCGGATCATGTCAGACATCTATCGAACCACCGGAATACGTGCCACCTGCGGTGTTGGCACCAATCTGTATCTGGCCAAAGTCGCTCTGGATATCACTGCCAAGCACGCAGAAGATTTTATTGGGGAGCTGAACGAGAATGACTATCGGACACAGCTGTGGAACCATCGTCCCCTTACTGATTTCTGGCGGATCGGCTCCGGTACTGCAAGACGGCTGGAACCTTACGGCATCCGCACCATGCGGGATATCGCCGAAACCGACGAAGACTTCCTCTATCGGCTTTTTGGCATCGATGCAGAACTCCTCATCGACCACGCCTGGGGCCGTGAACCCGTCACCATGGCAGATATCAAATCTTACAGGTCTCACACCAACTGTCTGGGCAGCGGTCAGGTGCTGGGCAGTGATTATCCTTATGAAAAAGGACTGCTCGTAGTCAAGGAAATGATGGATCTGCTCTGCCTGGATCTGGTGGAGAAGAATCTGATCACCTGTTCGGTCACGCTTCATGTAGGCTATGCCAACCGCTTCAACGTCCCTTCTGCTCATGGCACTGTCTCCACGGACGCTGAGACCAACTCGGATCTGCTGCTCATTCCTGCAGTAACAGATCTTTATCGACAGATTGTCAACCCCAATTACCCAATCCACCGTATCAATATCACCTGCAACAATGTGATGCCGGAGGAATACCATCAATATCATTTCTTCATTGACGGAGCACAATTAGAACGCAGCCGGAAGATACAGCAGGCCGTTATCAGTATCAAGAATAAGTTCGGCAAAGACGCCATCCTGAAAGGAATGAATCTGGAAGAGGGCGCCACAACCAGAGAACGAAATCATCAGATCGGAGGACACAAAAGTGGCGAGTAGACCCAGACATAAAATGCCTATAGAAGACAGAGCCAAACAATTTATGCCTTTTGCGGCTTTAAAAGGCCTGCCGGACGCCCTTGCGGCCCGTGAGAAGATCACGGTACCAAAAATAGAGTTATCCGAAGAAATGGCGGAAGAGCTGGACCGCAAAATGCATGGCCTTGTCAAAGGTCAGATTGCCTCCGTCATCTACTTTCACCAGAACGAATACCTTAAAATAACCGGCATGGTTGCCAGAATTGAAGAAACCAGCCGGTTGCTGCAGATTGTAAATACCAAAATTATTTTTGATGATATACTGGATATTATAGCAGACCCCCATCTTTGACTTTTATGGCAAACGACAAATAAGTCTGCCTTTTACGATCCATAACATCAGAAAACTTTAAGATACTCCTCATATTCTTTACAGGTAATCGTTACCCACCCCTCCTCGTAATTAAATCCGATCTCCATACCCTGAGGCGTATAGAATACGATAATATTTGAAGAATTAAAATAATTCGTGATCTCCTGATCTGTCATGCCCGTAAGATAGGCAATCTCTCCATTTTGCAAATCGCTCTTCTTTCGAAACTCTACAGAAAAATCATCATCAAGGTTCAACATATTCTCATTGTCCAGAATGACTCCATTCTCCATATCGATATTGATGCTGTACAGAAATGCTTCATTATAGTAATCAGTATACATATATTCCGCAAATACGATGCTCATCTTCTCTTCATCCATATAAGTAACATATCCGGACGAAAGCGCAGAAAAATAACCATTCTCGTTATCCATATAACCAGCATACTCTTCTTCGAAATAGTCTTTGAACAGATTCTTCTCCTCGGAAATCACACTGTTCAGATGTTCCAGATTCGGTACTTTCTCTCCTTTTATGACAGGATAGGACACTATGATTTCCACATTTTCTTTATCGGTATCATATTCATAATATTCAAAATCTACCGAATAAGAAAGATCCGACTTGATATCGTCATGTAACGTATAATACTGATCATTGTCGAAGTCAGGCTTATCTCCATAATAATACTCATTGCCATAACCATAATCATCATAGAAAAAATCGTCGTTAAAGTAATCATCATAAGCATATCCATCGTCAAAATAGTCATCATAACGATACTCATCATCAAAATAATCGTCGTAATCATAATCGTACGGATCTTTTTCCTGCTCACTACTCTGACGCCGTTTTTCCTGTCTGTCATCGTTAAACTCATGTTCCTCAAAATTTCTGCCGGACTTCTCCCGCCTTTCAACGTATAACGATACCACTCTGTAGGTCAGAGCAAAAACAGCAATCAGAAATAATATAATAATACCTGTCACAATCCCGATAATCAATGGTATATTATTCTTCCTGGCCGGAGGAGCCAATGGGCTGTACTGATTTTTGCTGTACCGATTGTTACTGTAAGGACTGTTATTGTATGGGTTATTCTGCTGATATCCATTATTCCCATACATTCCCTGTCCTTCATCAGGGTTGTAATAAGAACCGCCATTGTACGGATCAGAACTCCCATCCAATTCTCCTCTGCTTCTGTTATAATCATCAAACTCTTCCGGTCGGCCCATTCATTCTTCCCTCCGCCTCTCCAATACATGCGTTACTTTATTTATCTTTGCCGCCAAATGTCACTTCACTGTAATACTGTAAAATACATTCCCGCATCAGGGACAAGGCAGCAGAAACCGTATTCTCCCTGATCTTGGCACGGTCGCCGCTGAAAAGACACTTTTTGACCGTGTGCCGCCCACATACATAACAACCAATATACACCAATCCGACAGGCTTCTCCTCCGTACCGCCATCCGGCCCGGCAATCCCTGTAATACTGACCACAACATCCGCTTTGGACACCGTCGCCGCGCCTTTCGCCATATCTCTGGCAACCTCTTCACTGACTGCTCCATGTTTCGTAAGTGTATTCTTCTTAATACCCAGCAGCCTGCGCTTTGCCTTATTTGAATAAGTGATATATCCCGACTTAAAGACTTCAGACACCCCAGGTACATTAATCAGCCTGGCCGCCACCAGTCCTCCCGTACAGGATTCCACTGTACTCACCGTCAACCCGTTGGCCAGCAGAAGATCCACCACTGCCTTCTCCAGCGTCACGTCGTCTTCCGTTGTATAGACATGATTGCCGAACCTTCCCTTTAATTCTTTAACCATCGGCTTCACCAGCTTTCTGGCCGCTTTCTCATCCTCAGCCCTGGCCGTCACACGCAGGTGCACTTCACCGGTCTTGGCATAGGTAGCCAGAGTCGGATTGGTCTGCTCCCTGATCAGATCCGCCACCATGGTCTCCGCCTTGCTCTCTCCCACACCGCAGATCTTCACGGTCTGTGAATAGATCACACAGGACTGCAGACTGCTTAAATAAGGCATGATTGATGTCTCAAACATGGGAATCATCTCATTCGGCGGTCCCGGCATCAAAATCACGTGCTTACCGTTCTCTGCCATA
Source organism: uncultured Lachnospiraceae bacterium (assembly GCA_947576945.1). Classification (GTDB taxonomy): domain Bacteria; phylum Bacillota; class Clostridia; order Lachnospirales; family Lachnospiraceae; genus UBA3282. Next base: position 73,987 of record CANPTH010000004.1, on the reverse strand, counting down.
ATGATGCCCGGCGCAGTGCCATTTGGATTGGCCACTACAATACAGCCCTCCGGCACCATGGCCTGCTTCCAGTTATTATCCGTAATCTCCAGACCTCTCTTATCAAAAAAGCTCTGAATGGCCGCCTTACTCTCCTCATGGAGATACAGGCTCCTGCCCATTGCCCTGGCTGCCACTTCCTTCGTCAGATCATCCTGTGTCGGCCCGAGCCCGCCTGACAAAATCAGGATATCGGCTCTGCCAAGCGCTGTTTTTATTGTCTCATACAGCCTGTCCTCATTGTCTCCAACCACATCCTGATAATAACAGGAAAGGCCCAGTCCTGCACATTTCTCGGACAGAAAGGCCGCGTTGGTATTCACGATATTACCCAATAAAATCTCTGTTCCCACTGAAATCAGTTCTACGATCATATTCTTATCCTTCTATGTTCTCTCCACATTTACAATGATGCCAGACAAACAACCTTCCGACTGCTTCACAAGAGTATACTTCAGACGTCTTACTTCGTATCCTTCATAACATCCTTATTCTTTACCAGATAATCCACCAGCGATACTACCGTGAGAATCACAGCCACCCAGGTCACAATCGTCGTGATAATCTGCAGTGCCTCCAGATCCGCGATCATCAGACAGATCATGACTATCTGGAAAGTAGTCTTGAATTTCCCCCAGTAACTGGCAGCAATCACTACGCCGTTATCCGATGCCACCAGCCGGAAACCACTGATAATAAATTCTCTGGCAATGATGACAATAACCATCCAGGCCGGAATCCTTTCAAGCGCCACAAGACAGATCAAGGCAGAACAAACCAACAGTTTATCCGCCAGCGGATCCATAAACTTGCCGAAATTCGTTACCAGATTGTATTTACGGGCAATCTTGCCGTCCAAAAAATCTGTCAGACTGGCAATAATAAAAATAGCCAGCGCTATCCATTTATCGACAGCTGTCATTTCAACCAAAAGAAACACCACAAAAAAAGGAATCAAAATCACACGAAACATTGTCAATTTATTCGGTAAATTCATCTTCTAACACTCCCATCAGATCATATTCATAGACACCATTGACTCTCACTCTGACAAAATCGCCGGTCATCAGCTCCCGTTCCGTATTCACGAACAACAGTCCATCCACACCGGGCGCATCTTTATAGGTTCGCGCTACATACACATTCTCATCCGCGACTTTACCCTCAATCACAGCCGTAACCACTCTGTCTGACATGTCTTCTGCTGCCGCAAAAGCAATCTCCTGCTGCAGTTCCATCAATTCCGCGAACCGTTTCTGTTTGACTTCCTCTTCGATCTGGCCTTCCATAAGCGCTGCCGGCGTATCTTCCTCCTGAGAATAGAGAAAAACCCCCAGACGGTCAAATTCCATACGGTCAACGAAATCAAGCAGCTGTTCGTGATCCTCCTGCGTTTCACCCGGAAAGCCGGTAATCAACGTGGTTCTCAGACAGATATCCGGAATCTCCTGCCGCAGTCTGGCAATCATACGTTCCAGCTGTTCCCTGTTCGTCCTGCGTCCCATTCTGCGCAGAATCGTGTCGGAAGCATGCTGAATGGGCAGATCCAGATAGTGACAGATCTTTTGCTCCTGCCGGATCGTCTCGATCAGTTCCCCGTCAATCTCCTCCGGATAGCAGTACAGAATCCGTATCCAGTACAACCCGCTGATTTCACATAATCTGTGCAGCAGTTCCGGCAACGCCTTGCGCCCATATAAATCAACTCCATACAACGTCGTCTCCTGGGCCACAAGAATCAATTCTCTGACTCCCTGCTCCGCCAGCCGTTCTGCTTCCTGCACCAGACTCTCCATCGGCACACTGCGGTAATTTCCCCGCACCCTGGGAATGATGCAGTAGGTACAATGCTTGTCGCATCCTTCTGCAATTTTAAGATAAGCATAATGACCGCCCGTAGTAACCACACGCTCCACACCTGTCAGCGGCTTTTCATCCAGACTTTTATAATGGCTGCTTTTTGCGCCACTGCAAACCTCCTCCAGGGTTTTCACGATCTCATCGATGGCCATAGTCCCCAGAATGGCATCCACCTCCGGAATCTCCGTCTGGATCTCCTCTTTGTACCGCTGCGCAAGACATCCGGCTACAATCAGACCCTGGATGGCGCCTGTCTTCCTCAACTCCGCCATCTCCAGTATGGCATTAATGCTCTCTTCCTTGGCGTCGTTGATAAAACAACAGGTATTGACCACCACAACGTCTGCTTCCCGCTCGTCGTCGGTAAATTCACAGCCATTCTTTGCCAGCAGTCCCAGCATCATCTCGGAATCCACCAGATTCTTATCACATCCGAGAGATACAAACAATATTTTCTTTTTCATGCCATAACTGTTCTGCTGTTCCACTTTTTATTCTTCTTCCGTTTCCTCTTCCTTCTCTTCCTCACCCAGGATCTTGATCTTGCCCTGGTTCAATTCTTCCACTGCCACGGACAACGCCTTCTTTCCCTTTCCGTCCACCAGCTCCTCATCGCCGGCAATGATCTGCCTCGCCCTCTTGGAAGTAGCCATCACGATAGAATATCTGCTGTTTACTACCGGATCCTCTCCTTCCTCGACTCCGCTGTTTACTACATTGATCAAATCTGCATAAGATGGATGTAACATCACTTCTCTCCTTCCAGTTCTTTTCTGATATTATCGATAAATTCCCTGTTTCTATGGGCCGCATTATGAGCCGCCATGATAATCCTGTGTACCTCGTCGACACACCTTTCCAGATTATCGTTTACCACGATGTACTCATACTTCTCAATTCCCATTGCCTCTTCAGCAGCACGCTGCATACGTTTCTCAATCACTTCCGCAGTCTCCGTCCCCCTGCTTTCGAGCCTGTATCTGAGTTCCTCGGCATCAGGCGTCATGACAAAAAGCGTCAATGCATCCGGATACTGCTTCTTCACCTTATGGGCGCCCTGGATCTCGATCTCCAGAATCACATCCCGGCCGTCCTCCAGCTGCTCTTCCACATATTCCCGCGGCGTTCCATAATAATTGTCGCAATAACAGGCATACTCGATCAGCCCGTTCCCGGCAATCTTATTTTCAAACTCTTCCTTTTTCAGAAAAAAGTATTCCCGGCCGTCCACTTCTCCCGGCCTGGGTTCTCTGGTCGTTGCAGAAATAGACAACGCATACCCATCATATTTCTCAACCAGTTTCTTGACCAGTGTTCCCTTCCCTGCTCCGGAAAACCCGGAAATAATGATCAAAATACCTTTACGTTTCATCCGCTTCTCCGCCTTCCATCTGTGCTCTGCCGGAAATGGTCTCCGGAAGTAAAGCCGACAATACGATCTGATTGTTCTCCATCACCAGCACTGCCTTCGTTTTACGCCCCTGTGTAGCGTCTATCGCTGTTCCCGTCTCTTTCGCCTTCTGCACCATACGCTTAATCGGTGCAGAATCCGGGCTGACGATCGCGATGATCTTTCCCGTATTGACCACGTTACCGAATCCTACATGAATCAGCCTTCCCATATCCGAATGCCCCTCTTTCTCACCGCATCCTGCCGCTGTCTGCGTCCCTGTCAGCTTCCTCCCTTTCATCCGTCAGAACAAACCAGACCTGCTGTTACTCAATGTTTTGAATCTGCTCACGCACTTTCTCGATCTCCGTCTTCAGCTCAATGGCGCGGTTCGATATCTCCAGATCACTGGTCTTAGACAAAATAGTGTTCGCCTCACGATTCATCTCCTGAGCGATAAAATCCAGCTTACGTCCGATGCTGCCGCCCTGCTGCAGATTCTCTTTCGTCGTCTCAATATGACTCCGCAGACGCACCAGTTCCTCATCCACGCACACTTTATCTGCGAAGATCGTAACCTCCATCAGCAGACGGCTCTCATCCACCTTCGCATCCTCCAGAAGTTCCTTCACCTTATCCCGAAGCTTTTGTTTGTACTCCGTGATGAGCTGCGGAGAGCGATCCGTAATATAATCCACATGCGCCAACATGCCGTCCAGCTTGCCGATCAGGTCATTTTTCAGATTTTCTCCTTCTCTGACCCTGGTCTCCACAAATCCTTCCGCGGCGCCCTTAACCGCCTCCTCCAGAAGCTGCCACAACTCCTCTTCATCAAGCGTCTGCTCTTCCATACTTAAAACTTCCGGATACCTGGACAGGGCAGACACGCGGATATCATTCTCCAGCGCAAAATCCTCCGCCATTCTGTTCAAGTACATCATATACTCCGCCGCAAGCTCTTTGTTGTATTTCACGCACACGTTAGACTCCGTGAAATCCTCATACGTAATAAAAAGATCCACCTTCCCACGCTGGATATGGTTCTTCAGCTCACTGCGTATCGCCGCCTCGAAAGAATTCAGCTTCTTGGGCATCTTGATACTCACATCCAGATATCTGTGATTGACAGACTTCATCTCTACACTGATCCTGCGTTCTCCTCTGGCGATCTCACATCTGCCGAAACCAGTCATACTCTTTATCATAGTCGTGTACTTGCCTTTCCTGTGTTGTGCAGGCACAGTATCCTGCCGCCAGTCTGTGTTATCCGGTCCGTCGATCTAACTGTCCATAACGATACCATCCCCGACAGTCCCCGTGGCAAACTGCCTGTGCGTACAGATTTCATTATAGATTAATTACCCGTAGTAGTCAAGAAAGTTGAAAATTCCCTGTACTTATTATAAAATAAAACAGGAAGATTTTCAGATAAAAGGAGGCGCTATCATGGCTTTTGACGGAATTACCATTGCAAATATCGTATCGGAGCTCAGACAGACTCTCACCGGCGGCCGAATCTACAAGATCGCTCAGCCCGAGAATGATGAGCTTCTGCTGACTGTTAAAAATAACGGCTCACAGTACAGACTTCTTCTGTCCGCAGATGCCTCCCTGCCCTTAGTCTATCTGACACACGGCAACAAACCCAGTCCCATGACTGCACCCGGATTCTGCATGCTGCTGCGCAAACACCTGCAGAATGCCCGCATACTGGATGTCTCCCAACCAGGACTGGAACGAATCATCCGCCTGGAACTGGAACACCTGAACGAATTAGGCGACCTCTGCCGTAAGAAACTGATCATCGAGGTAATGGGCAAACACAGTAATATCATCTTCTGTGACAGCAAAGATATGATCATCGACAGTATCAAGCATATTTCCGGTATGGTCAGTTCCGTCCGTGAAGTACTGCCCGGACGGGATTATTTCATCCCTCAGACGCAGAATAAATGGGATCCGCTCCAGTTAACTTATGTAAACTTCTGCGATCATATGCGGGCAAAACCCATGGCAGTATATAAGGCGCTCTACACCTCCTATACCGGTCTTTCTCCCATCATGGCACAGGAAATCTGCTACCGTTCCGGTATGGATGCCGACCTGCCTGCCAATGTACTGGAAGATACTGTGCTGCAATCCTTATATGACACACTCACCGATATATTACAACATATCATAACAGATACTTTTACCCCCTCCATTATCTATAACGGTCAGGAACCCATAGAATTTGCCGCTCTGCCGTTGACGCTTTATGCAGACAAGACCAGCCGGACCTACGACTCCATCAGCGCCGTTCTGGAGCAGTATTACGCCGAACGCAGTATGGTAACGCGTATCCGGCAGAAGTCCGTGGACCTGCGCAAGATCGTGCAGACAGCTCTGGAGCGCAATGTCAAGAAATATGACCTGCAGCTGAAACAGATGCAGGATACTGAGAAAAAAGACAAATACAAAGTATACGGAGAGTTGATCAATACCTACGGTTATAACATAACACCCGATTCCAAGTCCATGGAAGCCCTGAACTACTATACAAATGAGATGATCACGATCCCGCTTGATCCCACCCTCAGTCCACAGGAGAACGCGCAGAAATATTTCGAGAAATACGGAAAACTGAAACGCACTTACGAAGCGCTTTCAGAATTGACAGTACAGGTCAAAGAAGAAATCGAGCATCTGGAATCTATCCTGGCCGCTCTGGATATCGCCATGCAGGAAGAAGATCTGGTCCAGATCAAGGAAGAATTGATCGAGAGTGGTTATATCCGCAGAAAAGGCGGCGCTAAGAAAGCGAAAATCACCAGCAGACCTTTTCACTATATCAGCAGCGACGGCTTCCATATGTATGTCGGCAAAAATAATTTCCAGAACGACGAGCTGACCTTCAGGTTCGCCACCGGCAATGACTGGTGGTTTCACGCCAAGAAAAAGGCCGGTTCCCATGTGATCGTTAAAACAGAGGGCCAGGAACTGCCCGACCGCACATTCGAGGAAGCTGCCCGTCTGGCCGCCTACTATTCCAAAGGGCGTGAACAGGCCAAGGTAGAGATCGACTATATTCAGAAAAAGCACGTAAAGAAGCCTGCTGGTTCCAAACCCGGCTTCGTGGTATACTATACCAACTTTTCGATGGCCATCGATTCGGATATCTCCGCCATCCAGCAAGTCATGTAATAACACCTCGTCACCAACAGGAAGCAGCAGGCTGACATAAATCCCCATGAAGGATCTGTCCGGCACGGACCGATTCTTCATGGGGATCGTAAATCAGATTAAAGCGTGCTGGACGTAAACAGGGATCTCACATGCGCGATCTCTTCCTGCGTCGCTTTTGCTGCCGGCACATAATAGGATTTCTCACGCGCGATCTGGTACAACTCCTCCTGGGACTGCTCACAGGCATTACGGAACTGTTTTAAAGTCTGCTTCAACTCCTTATTTTCCGTCTGCGCAATCATCTCTCCGAAACGCACCAGTTCTCCATTAATTCCTGTCAGCGTATCCGCTACCATTGTCTTCTCTTCCATCTGCATAATAGGGTCTCCTTTATTCTTTCAAACTATAGTTTACTTCCTGGTCAGCCATGTGTCTTATAACCTTCCACAGCCTGTATTATCTTAAATACTCCATCAGCTGCTGCTTATTCTGCATTGCGGACTGTGCGCCTTTCTCGAAGAACTGCTTGACTTTCGTGTCAGATGCACACTCTGCATACTCCTTCATCTTACAGTGTGTTACGTCGTAGCCGCCCATAAGGTGACGAAGATTCTGTAAATCCAACTCAGATAAATTTGCCATATGATCTTACCTCCTGAAATAAAAAATGATTGTCGCAAACAGTATTTGTATTTGGACAATCATTTATTCCCGTAATCTGTATTTTTCTGTTTTATTTTTGATTCGCCATTCTCTGAATGCTTCTCAGACTATTTTAACAGACGCATTTTCTTCGCCGCATGCACCAGCATGGCTCCCTTCGGAAAAGCACGCAGCTCCTGCTCATTCACACCGCCGATAAAGAGAATCATCACAAAATACACACAGGCTCCCAGCCCAATGGCGATCAAAAGCACAATCCGGCTCACCGGCAGCACCAGATACAATCCGTGATAGACACCGAATGCCACAGCCCCCATCACCACGGCTGAAACCAGCGGTTTGATAAAAGTCTTCATCATCTCCTGCTTATATTTCAGATGTTTTCTTACTGAAATATGGTTCAGGACACACACTACCAGCGAATAGACGATATTGGCGCATACCAGTGCGTACAGGTTCAGCTCCGTGTACAACAGCATGCCAACCAGGGCCGCCACCTGAATCACCAACGCGACGGCCGCATGAATCACCGGTGTATTCACTTTACCGATCCCCTGCAGGATCGCATTTGTCAGGGTGGATAGACCATACAGAATCACAGAGACCGACAGCGCTGCCAGCAATCCTGACGCCTTCTCCAGCGAATCTTTCTGTGGAAAGATAAACTGCATCACAGGCTGCGCCAGAAGGGCAAGTCCTATGGCCGCCGGTATGGAAACCAACATCGTCATACGGACAGCTTTCGTCACCTGCTTCCTAGTCTTTTTGAATTCTTTTCTGATAAAAGCAGCAGAAACCCCCGGTATCATCGCCGAAGACATTGCCGATGCAATGGCAATCGGTATATTGACTACCGATACTGCCTGTGTGGAAAAGATCCCATAATCAATAGCAGCCGTTACATAATCCACATCCTTGAATTTTATAAGAATCCACTTATAAATCTCCATATTTACCACGGTGGAACAGTTATATATAAAAGTACTCAGGATAAAAGGCGTAACCACAGTAAAGAGCGTCCTGATGATCTCTCCGTAACTTTCCGTAGTTTTCGTCCGGTCGTACCGCACCCGTCTGTCAATCATCTTACGGTTCAATACATACATAGCCGACATGAACAGGAGCGCCGACACAACACCGGCCCCCGTTCCCAAAGCACTGCCGGCGGCGCCATAGACGGCCTGCGTGGTCTGACTGCTCTCTGCCACCGTCTTCATCAGCAGCCAGGCTGCCAAAATGCTGACCACAGCATTCAGAATCTGTTCTAAAATCTGAGACAGGGACGTATGCATCATCGACCCGTGAGCCTGAAAATATCCGCGGAATACCCCTAAAAATCCTGAGAAAAAAATCGTTGGAGCCAGCACCCGAAGGGCCACCACCGAATGCTCCCCCACAAGCCAGGGCGCCGCCACAAAGGTAATGATCGAAGCCACTCCACCTACGATCAAAACATAAAAAAGTGCACACCGAAAGACCCGCTGCGCATTCAGATATTCTTTAAAGGCCATTTTCTGTGCAATCACTTTGGAGATCGCCGATGGAATACTGTAGGAAGAGATCAGCAGGATGATCGTATAGATATTCATCGCTTCACTGTAGTACCCGTTTCCCTCCAGACCAATGATACTCAAAAGCGGACTGCGGTAGATCAGGCTGATCACCCTGACGATCATACCAGCCGCTGCCAGAATCCCCGCCTGCAGCACAAAATTATTCTGTTTCTTTTGTCCGCCCATGCACACCTCCGAGCTGCCAACAAGCTTCTACATGGTTAAAAATTCAGACCAATGCAAGATATCGGAGCAAGCCCGTCAGCCTGTCAGACAATCCCCACATCCTGTCCTGACAAGTTCCACAGCTTGCTCCGCTATCACTTTCCCTGATCCGGTTATCCGATCAACCAGTCATACATCTCCTGATATTTCCTGGCTGAAACATGCCATGAGAAGTCAACTGCCATGGCCCGATCTACAATCTTATTCCACTCACGCTTCTTGTCATAATAGATATGCTCCGCATAGCGAATTGTACCAAGCATCTCATGAGCATTATAATTCTTAAAGCTGAATCCTGTACCACTTCCCTCATATTCATTGTAAGGCGCCACCGTATCCTTCAGGCCGCCTGTCTCACGCACAATCGGTACCGTGCCGTAACGCAGGGACATCAGCTGGCTTAAACCGCAGGGTTCAAAGAGCGAAGGCATCAGGAACGCGTCGCTGGCCGCGTAGATTTTATGGGACAGTGCATCAGAGTAATAAATGTTGGCCGATACCTTACCGTGATATTTCCAGTCAAAGTGACGGAACATATTCTCGTACTGCTCCTGGCCGGTTCCCAGCACCACGATCTGTACATTGTCCTGACAAAGCTCATCCATCACATAAGCGATCAGGTCGAAGCCCTTCTGGTCTGTCAGGCGAGATACGATACCGATCATCATCGCCTTGTCATCCTGGTTCAATCCCAGCTCCGCCTGCAGGGCGCGTTTGTTCTTCACTTTCTCCTTACGGAAGTTCACCGCATTGTAATTGAACTCGATGTTCGTATCTACTTCCGGACTGAAATCCGTGTAATCTACCCCGTTGACAATACCACGCAGATCCGCCGCTCTCGCGCGCATCAGACCGTCTAATCCTTCGCCGTAGAAAGCTGTCTTGATCTCTTCCGCATAAGTATCGCTGACCGTTGTGATCGCATCCGCATATACAAGACCGCCCTTTAAGAGATTGGCATCCTTATAAGCCTCCAGCTTATCCGAAGTAAAGAAGTAATCCGGCAGCCCCGTGATCTCCTTAACCTCTTTAACACTCCATTTCCCCTGGAATTTCAGGTTATGTATCGTCATCACCGTCTTGATGCCCCTGTAGAAATCGCCGCCCTGGAACCGCTCCTTCAAATACACGGGAATCAGTCCTGTCTGCCAGTCGTGACAGTGAATCAGATCCGGCCTGAAATCGATCACCGGCAGGATCGACAGCGCCGCCTTACAGAAAAATGCATATTTCTCGATCTCAAATAAAGCGTTGTCACTGTAAGGCTTAAAACCGCCAAAGAAGCTCTCGTTGTCGATGAAATAATATTTCACCCCTTCAACCTCTGCCTCCAGGATGCCTACATACTCCTCTTTCCAGTGGAAGTCCATATAAAAATGTGTCTTATAGGTGAGTTTATCCTTCATCTCCTGTTTCATACAGGTATATTTGGGAAGAATCACCCGGATATCAAAGTATTCTCTGTCAATACATTTCGGCAAAGAGCCGATCACATCTGCCAAACCTCCTGTCTTAATAAAAGGAACCCCTTCCGATGCAACAAACAAAATATTTTTCATGCTAACCCTCCAAAATATAAATTGTCCTGTCTTCTCCAGTCATTAACCTTTATTATACAGCATTTTGGATGGCAATAAAAGGCTTATTTTGAAAAATATCAATGCCTGTACTGCAGTCTGATCTTATCCGCGATCAGGGCGATAAACTCCGAGTTGGTGGGCTTGCCCTTGCCGGTATTGATGGTATAACCAAACAGGGCGTCCAACGTCTCCATCCTTCCTCTGGACCATGCAACCTCAATCGCGTGACGGATGGCGCGCTCCACCCGGCTGGGCGTAGTCTGATATTTCTTCGCGATGGTCGGGTACAGCACTTTCGTGATCGATCCCAGCATTTCCACATCGTCCACCGACATCATGATCGCCTCCCGCAGATACTGATAACCCTTGATATGCGCCGGTACACCAATCTCATGGATCATATCCGTCACATCCTTTTCAAGATCTCTTGTCAGAAAAGAAGGCAAAGCCGCGTCTTTCTCCGATACATCTGTTTCTTTTGTCCCCGAAGGAACCGTTATCATAATCTGGAATTCTTTGTTTGTATTGATCAGATTATCCAGAAGTTTGTAAAATTGTTTTTGATCTCTCGCCGCTGTCATGTTTAATGTCTCCATAAGTACTCCTCCATCTTCTTACTGGTCCGCTGCCGTCGCTGTTCCATAAGAATGCACATTCATACCAGACAGTAACCTTATTCATACAATTCCAACATATTTCCCGTCGGTCTGCTGACGCGTTCCGACATAAACCATTATAAACAATAGAAGAATACTATGGAATATTAAGGCATCGCACAACTCAGTTCTCCTGCCAGTATTTCTCCACGATTTCCGCCGCCAGTCCGGCGTTTTGGGGGAATTTCGCCTGTAATTTTATCACTGCATTTTCTTTTGTGGCATTGTATTCCTGAAGCATCTCAACAATAATCTTCATATAGCCGCCGCCTGCCTTCCTGGCCGTTTAGCACGGTCTGGCCGCCCTTCGTCTCTTTTCCCACCGCCAGAGAGTTGAAGAGACACCATGCGCCGCAGATCATCGGGAAGCAGGCCATAGCCATCCAGATAAAACTGTCGGATAAATTTTATCAATGTCCCAGCATTTCTTCAATAAAAATTCCATATCCCCGCGTGGAATCCTGTACCAGTACGTGAGTTACCGCCCCCACCAGCTTACCGTTCTGAATGATCGGACTGCCGCTCATTCCCTGAATGATCCCGCCGGTCAGCGTCAGCAGTTTCTCATCTACCACCTTCACTACAATTCCTCTGTTGATATTATCCCGATCCAGATTCACCTCCACGATCTCCACATCGTAGAACTCCGGCTCCCCGGTAACCGAACAAATGATCTGTGCCGGTCCCATTTCAATCTCCTGCTTAAGTGCGATCGGAATCGGTTCAAAGACCGATGCCGCTCCCACCTCTTCATCACATATCCCAAAAATACCTTCCTCTGTGTTTTCCGTGATCTCACCGATCACATTATCACTATCATATTCGATATAACCCGTCAGCTCACCGGGACTGCCGTTTGAGCCTCTGGTGATCCCTACGATCTCCGTCCTGTACAGCGTCCCTTCCTCCAGATTCATCAGCAGAGAAGTATCCACATCGTTGATGCCATGTCCCAGCGCTCCGAAAGAACTGTCAGCAGCCTCGTAAGTCATGGTTCCTATGCCCTGTGCGTTATCCCTGATCCAGATCCCCATCTTCCATTCCTGATTCTGGTTGGCCTCCGGCGTTACCATAATATCCGTTACTTCGCCATTCCGCTTGATTGACAGCACCATACTCTCTCCTTCGGATGCCTCCACCATTCCGATAAAGTGCTTTTTATTTTCCACCATCTCATTATTTACCTGCAGAATATAATCTCCCTTCTGCAGCGCATATTTTGCAGGCGACACTTTCTTTCCCTCACTGTTTTCGAACTCCCCGATTCCAACCACCAATACTCCGCTTGTTTTCACATAAATACCGATAGGAATTCCCGAAGGTGTGAGCAGTTTATCCTGAATCACCTCTACATCCACATTTTTATAAGGGATTACCCCGAAGAGTTTCAGATCCATCTTATAAGTATCAATGGCATTCGCCTTGACTCTCACTTTATGTGCAAAATCTATCGGAATACTCTCCGTGTCGTCGGCTCTATCTCCTGCCGCCTGTTTTGTCCCCTCTCCCTCCGTATGATCCGGCAGGGAAGCGACCGGCGCCGCATCTTCTTCTTTTACACGATAAATCTTTCCCGATACCGGCACCTTGAAATCAAGCTCCTGTTCCACACCTGCACGGATCTTAATGGTTGACGGAATTTTATCCCAATAAGCCAGATATACCGCTATCGTAAGCGCAATCACTGCGGCAGCAAGTATTGTATATAAGAAAGCCCTGTATATTCTTTCCTGTTGCTTTGTCATATCGATCAATCGGTTCAATTTTCCACATCTCCCATCTTTTTTTACGCACCTATACAGCAAACAGCATAATGCATGTACACCCAGCGCTTTTTCTCTTTCCATGGAAAAAGGACATACAATGAGCATGTCCTTTCTAGTATGTGAAAAATTTTCGATTTTAATTTAGTATTGTTTTGTTTTTCTTGCCAATTCTTTCATCTCTCTCGCATTGTTCATAACATTTTCAGTAATGCTGGCGCTTCCGAGCATTCTGGCCACTTCCGCAATGCTCTCTTCCTCCTCCAGCTTCCTGATATCCGTAACGGAACGATTCTCTTCCACTTTCTTTTCGATACAGAAATGCCGGTCCGCCATTGAAGCGATCTGCGGAAGGTGCGTAATGCATATGATCTGATGCCCTCTGCCAAGAATTCCCATTTTCTCCGACACCTTCCATGCCGTCTTGCCGCTGATTCCCGTATCGATCTCATCAAAGATAAGGGTCTCAATTGCATCCTTATCCGCAAGCACCGTCTTAAGCGCCAGCATAATACGCGACAATTCACCGCCGCTGGCTGCCTGCGCCAAATCCCGCAGCCTTTCCCCGGCATTCGTGGAGATCAGGAAAGCTGCTTTGTCAAACCCATTTCCACTGATCAGATCCTGTGAAGACGTAACCTGGATCTCAAAAGCAACTTCCTGGAAATTCAGATCAATAAGCGCGTGTCTCATTTCCTCGGATAGTTTATCGGCACAGCGGCGGCGGATATCGGATATCTCCGTACACACCGCAAGCGCTTCCTGCCTGAAAGTCTCTGCACGTTTGGACAGTTCCAGACGATATGTGTCATAATCTCTGTACTTCTCCAGGATTCTCTCTGCGTTATCACGATATAACAGGATATCCTCTATTGTTTTCCCATATTTTGTTTTCAAATGATTGATCAGGTTCAAACGTTTCTCTGTCTGATCAAAAAGTTCACCATCAAACTCCAATTCTGCCAGATAATCCGCCAGGCCACGGTTACAGTCATTCAGCAGGCTGTCTATATCCAGAAGCTGCTGCTCAAATTCCCTCAGTGCATCATCATAGCTGGATACCGACTTCATCTCACGGAGCGCACGCCCTGTATTACTGCCAATGCCGCCCTCCTCATAACCGCAAAGCGCATGTGCCATGCTGACTGCATCCCGGATCTTCTGTCCATTTACAAGCTTCTGATAAGTCTGCTCAACCTCCTCATCCTCTCCCGGAGCCAACGCCGCCTCTTCAATCTCCTGACACTCAAACTCCGCCAGCGCCGCCTCTCTTTTCCTGGTTTCCTCATCCACCTCATTGCCGGACAGCTCCTCCACTGCTTTGCGGTATTGGGTATAGATATCTCTCAAAGCCGCTTTGTGCGGCGTAAGCTCCTCCCCGGCATAGGCATCCAATATTTCCAGCTGTTTGGCAGATTTCAGCAGCGACTGGTGCTCATGCTGCCCATGAATGTCAATCAGAATCTCCGCCAGCTGCTTCAACTGTCTGGCAGTCACCGTCTCACCACACACTTTACAGACATTACGGTTTGGCATGATCCTGCGCTGCAAAATGATCTGTTCCTCCTCCACAGGCAAATCCAGTTCCTGTATGGCTCTCAGCTGCTGCGGCTGCTCTACTGTAAAGACCAGCTCCACCAACGCATATTCTGCTCCAGTCCGGATCAGATCCCTGTCCGCCTTTGCTCCCAGCGCCAGATTAATGGAACCGATGATAATGGATTTGCCGGCGCCTGTTTCCCCGGTAAGGATATTCAGGCCTTCTCCAAAATCTACCTCGACCTCATCGATCAACGCCAGATTTTTCACATGTAAACTTTGTAACATTCTTTCACCTCTTATGTATTCTCTCCGGACATGTCTGCCGCTCAGAGACAGTCATCCCAATACATAATCACCAACGCTTCCCTGTACATTACCCTCACAGCCTGCCGGCTGATTCTGACATGCATCACGTCGCTGTATCTTATTGTTCTATCATTCTTCTTAATTTATCCATGACCTGCGCCGCCTCATTTTCACTGCGCATCGCCATCATGATTGTATTATCTCCTGCGATACATCCTACAATCTCATCCAGTTTCAATGCATCTACCGCCGCAGCCACTGCCATTGCCATGCCGGACACAGTCTTCATGATAAGCAGATTCTGCGCCAGATCCATGGACACATACCCTTCCCGCAGCACCCGGATAAATTTATCACCCAGATGCACTTCTTCCCGCGCAAAAGCAATATACTTCTGTCTGCCGTTACCGCCGGAAATCTTCGATAATTTCAATTCCCTGATATCACGGGATACCGTCGCCTGCGTTACCTGATATCCTTCTTCCCGCAGTCTGTCCGCCAGTTCTTCCTGCGTTTCAATTTCATATTGGCCAATCAATTCAACTATTTTTTCATGTCTTCTCTTTTTCATAGATCACTGTCTCATCATTTACTCTAAATTCTGCAACTGTCATTCACTCATCTTTTTATGTAAAACAGTCAAAAAACTCTCCGTATTCAATTTCAGAATTCCTGTTGTTCTGTCCGCCCGGCAGACAACAATATAATCCCCTGTCCGTAACCTGACTTTACAGCTTCCGTCATAACTGACTTCCACCAGCTGGTCCCGTCCATCCTTTCCCTCCGGAATTTCAATCCGCACCGTATCATCGGGAGCCAGCACAATACTTCTTGTATGCAAAGTATGCGGACAGATCGGCGTCAGTAAAAGCAGATTTGCACTCGGTTCCACGATCGGTCCACCCGCTGACAGATTATAGCCGGTAGATCCTGTCGGCGTCGCCACAATCATCCCATCAGCGCTGTAGCTGTTTAAAAACTGTCCATTTACATAAATATGAAAATTTAAAACCTGTAAGGAACCGCATCGGGACAGGACAATATCATTCAACGCAAAATTCTCCTGCATCACTTCCCGACTCCAGACCCGCCCTACCAGCATCATCCGCTCTTCTCTTGTAAACTGATCTGCCAGCAGCTTATCAAGCGCTTCCTCTATGAAAGCAATTTCGACTTCCGCCAGATACCCCAGCGTACCCAGATTAATCCCCAGCAAAGGGATGTCTCTGTTCATCATATTTCGAGCAGCGCGAAGCAGCGTACCGTCGCCGCCCAGAACCAAAACACACTTTGCCTCATCCAAGCCGGCTGCTTTTACTTCACATCTCTCCGAGAATTTCTCCATATTCTCTACACAGGCAACATTCGCACCATGCATTTCCAAATACGAGATTATCTTCTGCGTATAGAAACTGTCAGGATCCTTCACTTTATTTGTGATCAGATAAAATTGTTTCATTTTGCCTGTTTCGCCTCATCCAAAACACTGTGTGCGTCCGTCACTACGGAATTTATCATTTCCTTCATATCCCTGTCATATGCCTTTCCGCTCTTCTTCTCCATAACTGCGCGAAGCATATCTTCTGCCTCCGCCTCAGACAGGCTGCACACTTCTTCCGTGATATCTGTTCTCTTCTCCAAATAGATCAGATATTCTATATTCCCCTCCGGTCCCTTGATCGGGGAATACGTAAGCCCCAGAATCTCAAATCCAATCAGATCCGCATAATCCGTCACTTTACGTATCACTTCCTCATGCACTTCCGATTCCCTGACAACGCCTTTCCTGCCAACCTTATCCCGGCCGGCTTCAAACTGAGGTTTGATCAGACAAACCATGTGTCCCTGCTCTCTCAGCAAATTGCGTGCCGGAATCAGAATCTTGGTAAGAGAAATAAAAGATACATCCACGGAAGCAAAATCAATTTCCTCCCCGATGTCCTCTCGTGTTACATAACGGAAATTCGTTTTTTCCATACATATCACTCTCTCATCATTCCGCAGCTTCCACGCCAGCTGTCCATGTCCCACATCAACAGCATACACCCGGTCGGCCCCGTTTTGCAGCATGCAGTCCGTAAAGCCTCCCGTAGAAGCCCCAATATCCATGCAGACCGTATGCTCAAGCAAGATAGGGAACTGCTCCATCGCTTTCTCCAGTTTCAGTCCGCCGCGACTCACATATTTCAGATTGTTTCCCTTCACCTCTATATGAATTTTACTTTCATCAAACGTTGATCCGGCTTTATCTTCCCGCTGTCCGTCCACGAAAACATTTCCAGCCATCAGGACGGCCCTGGCTTTCTCTCTGGAAGGAGCAAGACCACGTTTCACAAGAATAACATCCAGTCTCTCTTTCATCTGTCTGCACTTTCTGCTTCTGATTTCTGTTTTCGCTCTCCGGCCATCGATACATAACAGGTCAGGATCTTCGTCGTGACCGATTCCGCATCAATCCCAATCTCGCGCTTCAACAGCTCCACATTACCATGCTCCACATATTCATCCGGCACCGCTATGTTAAGCACCTGTGCCGGTGCACCGATCCCATCCACATACGCCCTGACCTTCTCGCCATATCCTCCGCTTGCCACATTTTCTTCCAGTGTTACGATCAGCCTGTGTTCCCTGCACGCATCGCGCACCGCCTGTTCATCGATCGGCTTCACAAAACGCGCATTGGTCAGAGAACATGAATACCCTCTGTCCTTAAGCTGTCTGCGCACTTCAAGAGCTACCTTCACCATACTGCCTGCCGCAAACAATATAATATCTTCTTCCTCATATATGGGTTCGCTCTTCCCATATACAACAGGCGCACGATTATCCTTAAGTCCGTCAAACGCCTCGCCTCTCGGATAACGAATTGCCATCGGCATCTCTGAAGCCAGTGCAAACTTCATCATATCTGAAAGCTCCCATTTATTTTTGGGCGCCATAATATGCATATTCGGAATAGAAGACAGATAAGACAAATCAAAAATGCCCTGATGAGTCTCTCCGTCACTGCCGACCAGTCCGGCCCTGTCAATGGCAAAGATGACCGGCAGATTCTGCAGACAGACATCATGCAGGATCTGATCATAGGCTCTCTGTAAAAAGGAAGAATAAATCGCCACAATGGGCCGAAGCCCGCCGGCTGCCAGACCCGCCGCAAATGTCACTGCATGTTCTTCCGCAATGCCAACATCAAAGAATCTTTCCGGATACATATTCCGAAAACGCTTCAAGCCCGTCCCGTCCGGCATCGCCGCCGTAATCGCCACCACATTCTCCTGCCGCTGGCCCAGTTTACACATAACCGTGGAGAAAATATCCGTATAATTGGCTTTGCTCTGCGGTTTGCTGGGAATTCCTGTCTCTATGTCAAAAGGCTCTGCCCCGTGGAACCTTGCCGGATGTCTCTCTGCCGGTACATATCCCTTTCCTTTCTGCGTAATCACGTGTAAAAGAACTGCTCCTCTGATCTTTCTGGCCTCTCCCAGCAGACGAACCATAGACGAGATATTATGTCCGTCCACAGGACCAAGATAAGTAATTCCCATGTCCTCAAAAAACATGCCCGGCACCACCAGATGCTTAAAACTGCTCTTGGCTCTTCTGATTTGGGATACCACTTTATCTCCATATTTCGACTTACCATGCAGGGAATTATAGACTCCCTCTTTCAGATCCAGATACATATCCGCCGTTCTGATGTTGTTCAGATATTTCGATACACCGCCCACATTTTCTGATATGGACATATTATTGTCATTCAGTATAATAATAAAATTAGTCTCTAAACGGGAAGCATTATTGAGCGCCTCATATGCCATGCCTCCGGTCAGGGATCCGTCACCGATCACGGATACAATGGTATTCTTCTCTCCCTTAATATCTCTTGCCTTGACCATACCCAGTCCGGCGGAGATGGAAGTCGAACTGTGTCCTGTGTCGAAACAGTCGCATTCACTTTCTTTGCGCTTCGGGAAACCGCTCATTCCACCAAATTTCCTTAAATTGGCAAACCCCTCTCTTCTGCCGGTCAGGATCTTGTGGGTATACGACTGGTGTCCCACATCCCATATGATCTTATCCTCCGGCAGATTCAAAAACAGATGCAGCGCCATAGTAAGCTCTACCGCACCAAGGTTAGAACCCAGATGTCCGCCGGTCTCACTGATCGACTGAATCAAAAACTCCCTGATCTCCTGCGCCAGTACACCGTAGTCACTCTCCGCAATCTGCTTAATATCATTCGTCTGTTCGATTTTCTCTAAAAGCATATGCAACCTCTTTATTTCTCTCTGTAAATTAACTGTTTTGTCAACTTTTCCAAAAAGAGATTCCTTCGAGGAAAAGAAGCAAGGATTTCGACAGCTTCTTCGGATAATTTTGCTACCTGCTGTTTTGACTCGTCCAGACCATGCATGGTAACATACGTAAGCTTATGATTCTTCTCGTCACTGCCTGCCTGTTTCCCCAGTATTTCCAGAGAACCTGTCACATCCAGAATGTCATCCTGAATCTGAAATGCCACCCCGATATTACAGGCACACTTCTCCAGCATAGCGATCTCTTCCTGCGCCGCTCCGGCTAAGACAGCGCCAATTGTCATGGCTGCCTGGATCAATGCCGCAGTTTTGTGCTCATGAATATAAAGAAGCATCTCCTCTGTCACATTCTCACCCAGTTTCTCCGCTTCCAGATCAGCACACTGTCCACCTATCATACCGTTAATTCCAGCCCTGCAGGCCAGTATCTTCATCGCTGCCGCCACTCTGCGAATCTCCGCTTCTGTCTCCGCCTTCTCGAAAGCACAGACCGCTGTCTCAAAAGCATAATTGAGCAGACCGTCTCCTGCCAGAACTGCCATGCCTTCACCATAGACTACGTGTGTGGTCTTACGCCCTCTGCGATACTCGTCATTATCCATCGCTGGAAGATCGTCGTGCACCAGAGAATAGTTATGTATCATCTCCAATGCCGCCATAAATAACGGTAACGCTCGATTCACCAGGCCATCCTGCGCCGTTGCATCCCCCTCCATGCTTATCGAAGACACATCCGTAAAAAGAGCGGCGCTCTCTGCCATCAGTAACGGTCGAAGCCGCTTACCGCCTGCCTGAATCGAATAGTTCATTGCCTCCGTGACCTTGCTCTGATACCCCTTCTCAGCAGGAAGATATCTCCGCAGGACTTCTTCCACCTTTGCTGTTTTCTGTTCTAACTCTGTCTCAAAATTCATCCAATCCACCACTCTCATTAATCTGAAGTACTTTCTTCTCTACCCTGTCGATCGCATTATTACAGTGCTGCAGCAGCTGCATCCCCCTGTTATATTCCTGAAATGACTCCTCCAGCGTTATCTCTTCCGTCTCGAGATGTGCAATCACTTCTTCTATCTGTACAAAAGCTTCTTCCAGGGAAAATTCCTGTTCGTCCTGCTCTTTTTTCTGCTCTTCTTCTTTCATATTTTTGCTTATTCCCACTTTCAATATTCCTCAATGAACTTCTTCTTTCTGCCATTTATCAGTGACCTGTGCCTGCAGTCTGCCATCTTTCACGTAAACCGTCATCGCGTCGCCGATCGAAACCTGTTCAATGGATGTGAGCGTCTTCCCACGCTCATCGGCGGCATAAGCATAGCCCTGGTTCAATTTATCCAGCGGCGATAATCCTTTCATCTGCTCTACATAGATCGCCATTCTGTGTCTGCTGTCCCGAAGCCGCTTCTCCATCAGATTCTGCAGCCGCTCTTCTAATGACAATGCCTGCGTTCGTCTGTTTCGGATGGTATTCAGCGGACTCAGATATCGCATCCGCACACTGTAATGTTCTACAACCTGCCTGTAATGTCTGACTGTCCGTCTGCACATATGCTGCATTGTATAGGCATACTCTGAAAGCTTGTCCTCCAGCTGTTCGATATCATAAACCGCAAGCTCTGCCGCCGCTGACGGCGTAGGCGCCCGCAGATCGGCCACAAAATCGGCAATCGTAGTGTCCGTCTCATGTCCCACTGCTGAAATAACAGGAATCGAACAGTCAAAAATCGCCTGCGCCACCATTTCTTCGTTAAACGCCCAAAGATCCTCTATAGATCCGCCGCCTCTGCCGACGATCATGGTGTCTACATTCATCCTTTCCATAGCATGAATACCATTTACAATACTGGCCGGCGCTGCCTCTCCCTGTACGATCGCAGGATACACAATAATCTGCACATAGGGATTTCTTCGTCCCGCTATGTTAATGATATCTCTGACAGCCGCTCCTGTAGCTGCAGTCACAACTCCCAGCCTGTGGATATATCTTGGAATTGGCTGCTTATACTGTGCCGCAAACATTCCCCGCTCTTCCAGTTCCCTTTTCAGCTTTTCATATTTCTCATAGAGTGCGCCCGCACCATCAAGCTGTATCGCTCTGGCATACAGCTGATACTTGCCGTCCCGCTCATATACATCCACACTGCCGCTTACGACAACCTGCTGTCCCTCCGACATTCTAAAGGTCAGGCCACCGCGGTTTGATGCAAACATAACGCATGCTATCGTCCCTTTTGCGTCCTTTAATGTAAAATAAATATGTCCAGAAGAATGATATTTGCAGTTACTTACTTCACCTTTCACCATAATCGACTGCAACATATAATCCTGCATGAACATATTCTTTATATAAGAATTAATCTGTGCAACTGTATATACATTCTGCATATTGATTCCTGACAGCACTGCTGCTACACTTTCTCACGAACTTTGGCGATATAAAATCCATTGATATCAAGTGCAAAGTCCCGGGCTGAATTGTTACCGTTCTATACAAACTTCGCCAAAATCCCATTAACAAAGCCTGATGATGCATCCTGGCCAAATTTCTTGGCAAGCTCTACCGCCTCGTTGATCGCAACACTGGCCGGCACTGCATCATCGTACTTAATCTCATAAACAGCCAGCCTTAAAATCGTCAGATCCACTTTACTCATTCGACCGGTGTTCCACCCTTTTGCTTTTTCATCCAACATTGTATCCAGTTCGGTGAGCTTCTGGCAGATTTTATTATATTTGCTGGAAATATAATCAGCATCTTCTCCCTGCGCAGCATCCTCCTGTTCAAAGAAAAGTTCTTCCTGCTCCGGCATATCTTCAAACTTATTAAATTCTACACGGAACAGCAGCTTAAAAATCTGTTCCCGCAGCTCTCTTCTGCTCATACCTGCACCCCTATATCTGCTTCGACACAAACGACTCGTGTCTTATTTCTCTTTTGATACATTGATTCCTGCGATCCGGATATTGACGTCTGTTACTTCCAGTCCTGTCATATTTTCAATCGCGCTCTTTACCTTACTCTGGGCTCTCTGGCAGGTGGCCGGAATATTAAAACCGTACTCCATGACAATAGCCAGTTCTACCTTAACCTTCTTATTAAATATCTCAACCCTGGCCCCTTTGGCGAGTCCCTTAACACCGACCCTGCTCAAAAGCTCATTTGCCATATTACCATTCATGGCGGCAATGCCTTCCACTTCTGTCGCCGCAAGCGCCGCAATCATGGCAACTACATCATCTGCAATTTTTACCGTTCCAATTTTCTCGTCTTCCTGTAATACATAAGTATTCTTAGATAATTCCTGCTCCATATTCATCTCCCATTTCCATTCCTACCCTCAGTGAACAAAGGTACAATATCCCATAATTACAATAACCCAGGTAATAAGTATACCAAATTTTATCATTTTTGCCTAGAGTGTGTTTGAAAATGTTCCCCCTGCCTTCTAAAGCCAAAAACTCATGCTGTACTGTTTCTCGTTATCTGAATAAGAAACGATTCCTTCCGGACAATCCAGATACCGAAAAACTTCCTGCCGCTCAATCAATGCCTCCTGCATCTTCCTGTATACTTCCTCATTCACACACTTAAGCGTTACATATGCACTGCCTTTCTCATATTCCTCGCTGAATATTCTCTCTGCCTGTTCATCACTCCACTCTGTGAAATAGAAGCCTTCCCGCACATAATAATTCGCCGCCATGGATCTGCACTCCGGCAGTTCCACAACATTATCCAGCGTATGCGTCAGGTTCATCTGCTCCGTTGACACACACAGATAATCGTAATTAATCGTGGGAATTTTCTCCCCGGGATGATCGGTTGAAGCCCCTACCGCCTGATAGGAAGCATCCCCCCAGGTCGTGTCCACATAGTAGTATTCCCCGTCTATCTGCACCAGATTCCACGCATGCCCCTCACCGCCGACTACATGTCCCAACACCAGGGTAGCAAAGATTCCTGCCTTATTCAAAAGATACTGTGTCGCTTTCGCGTATCCCTGACAGACCGATCTTCCTTCAATAAACACAGAACATATATTCTGATTATCGCCTACCGCTGCATCATACTCCGTATGATGGATCAAATATTCATAAATATACTTTACTTTCGTATAATCATCCGCGTTCTCCGGCATTCCGCTCAAACAGAGGTCTACATATTCGTCTATCAATCTCTGTTTTTCCGCTATCTCTTCCTGTTTGAAACGATAAGATCCTGTGAATGTGATCTTCTTCAGGATATCTCCTAAAGTATACTCTGTATACGTATATCCCTCCACATAGAAAATTTCCGGATGATCATTCAGTACACACTGGAAAACATCGGAAATTTCCGTCTTATCACAGCTCGACAATCTGACGTCTTCTTCAAAATTCACCAGAGCATCTCGAATCTCCAGATACAGTTCCTGTTTTTCTCCGGACAGTCTGCTGTATGCGTATCCCGTCTCACTCTCCCGCTGAACAACCTGCTCGGCCGGCTCCGGTTCTTCCTGCATCGCACCGACATTTTTCTGAATATACAGATCACTTTCCTGGTGAGGCAGTATACGCCATGCATAAGTCAAACATCCCGTGACGACTAACATACCACTCATTAATAAGCCTGTTTTCTTCATATGCATACCCTCTCTCTCATTCTGCGGTACACTGCCCTGTACACCATGTTTTCATGGAACATGCAGCCGGTAATACTACGGATGTATGAATAACGACTATATCATTCCATCTCCGATCTCAATTCCGGCCGAATTCCGACAGAATCAGGCCCTCATTTCGATCCAGCGTCATACCGACGCTCCACTGATTGACAAACAGCAGAAGCGGATTCCCCTTCAGATCCCTGATCTTCTTCATATCCGACGTTCCCGTCAGTCTATCCAAATCGATCTCCTTATTCTCAATCCAACGGATATGCTCATAAGGAAGATTTTCCAGTCTGATCTCCACATTATATTCATTCTCCAGGCGGTATTTCAGGACATCAAACTGCAGCACGCCTACCACACCCACGATGATCTCTTCCATACCTGTATTGAATTCCTGGAAAATCTGGATTGCTCCTTCCTGCGCGATTTGCGTAATGCCCTTCACAAATTGTTTCCTTTTCATCGTATCCAACTGCCGCACCCTCGCAAAATGCTCCGGTGCAAAAGTAGGAATTCCCTCATATGCGAACTGCTCTTTCGGCATACAGATTGTATCTCCGATCGAGAAAATCCCGGGATCAAAAACACCGATAATATCTCCGGCATACGCTTCGCTTAAAATCTTACGCTCATCCGCCATGATCTGCTGCGGCTGCGACAGGCGCATGACCTTACCGCCCTGTACATGCTTTACTTCCGCATTCGCATCAAATCTTCCGGAACAGATACGCATAAAGGCTACCCTGTCTCTGTGCGCCTTATTCATATTGGCCTGAATCTTAAAAACAAAGGCTGAGAAATCATGTTCAACCGGATCGATTAGTCCAATATCCGCTCTGCGTGGAAGAGGCGTGGTCGTCATTTTCAAAAAATGCTGCAGAAAAATCTCTACACCAAAATTTGTAAGCGCCGACCCGAAGAAGACCGGTGTTAATTCTCCCGCCTGGATCTGTTCCAGATCATATTCCGCACTGGCCCCGTCTAACAGCTCTATCTCCTCCATAAGCTGTGCTTTCTTCTCTTCTCCGATCTGCTCCGTCAGAACCGCTTCCTCCTCGATCGGTATCCGGGTAGCATGTCCCTCTTTCGTACCCTTCTCCGTATCCGCATAAGTAATAACGCTTCGGCTCGCACGCTCGTAAACTCCCTTAAATCCTTTTCCCGATCCAATCGGCCAGTTAATGGGACAGGTGGCGATCCCCAGTTCTTTCTCAATCTCATCAAGCAATTCAAACGTATCGTTTGCATCCCTGTCCATCTTATTGATAAAAGTAAAGATCGGAATGTGGCGCATGACACATACCTTGAAAAGCTTGCGCGTCTGTGCCTCCACTCCTTTGGATGCGTCAATGACCATAACCGCAGAATCCGCCGCCATCAATGTTCTGTACGTATCCTCCGAAAAGTCCTGGTGGCCCGGCGTATCCAGAATATTGATACAAAATCCGCCATACGCAAACTGCAGTACAGACGACGTAACCGAGATTCCTCTCTCCTTCTCGATCTCCATCCAGTCGGAAACCGCATGTCTTGCAGTTGCTTTTCCCTTCACACTGCCCGCCAGGTTGATCGCGCCGCCATACAGCAGGAATTTCTCTGTCAGGGTTGTCTTACCTGCATCCGGATGCGATATGATCGCAAAAGTCCTTCTTTTGTTAATCTCCTCCGCGTAATTGCCCACGTAATTTATCCTCCAGCTTCTATAACTTAAATATCCGGCAAACTCCGGCATGATTGTAAGATCGATCTGATATACAGCCCTCCCTGCCCACTGCTATTCCAGATATCTCCGGCTGCTTCCGGAAAGATGCCTGTTCTTCAGTGGACAGCGGCTGCTTTGATATGATATGATTTCCGCCGCAAAATGCCATACGGATATATTCTATCATAAAACTCTCTCTTATGCACTTAATTTGCATTAACTGTACTAATGACAATCGATTCCGCCCCAACCCCTGTCTTGCGGATCACAATATCTTCGATCTGCGCCCTCTGCGCTTCTGTCAGTTCTTCCGTGTTAACAACCACATCCACACTGTCGCCGTCTATACTGACGATGGCATCTGCAAATCCCTTTGCCTCCAACAGAATCTCGGCAGCAGTCTCCTTTTCCGCGATATCAGTCATGGAAATCATACTGTTTACAGCTTCCTGCTTCTGAGTATCACTGATATTGGCATTGTTGATAATCTCCAGCAGCGTCTCCTTATTCTGCGCTCTGGTCTGCTCTTTCTGCATTTTGGCGCCTGACATTTCGGAAACAGTACCTGAAGTAAACACCGCCTCACCAGGCACTTCCTCCAACTGCTCTTCCGCCAGAGCTTCCGCCAGCTCTTCGTCAATGCCTCCATTTACTGCCATAGTCACATCACTGTCAAGACTCTCAATATCTCCTGATGCCTGTTCCAAATCTTCCTCCGATAAATCTGTCAGGCTGGCAAGTTCATCCTCTTCCTGATTCTTTGCCAGATTACCCAGGTCGTCTGTTGCAATCTCACCGTTCACTGTCATGAGATCTTCATCCGTTACTTTCGTACCTGCAAAATTCAGGTATCCTGCTACAGCAATCATGATCGCAAGTGCCGTAATCATCATCTGGTTCTTCTTGATCATATTCTTCACTTCTTTCTCCCCTTCACTGATTATTTTTCATCTTTACTATTTTTATCTTATTCGCTTCAATATCAAATAATACCTGAATTGCCTCAATAATATTTTCCTGTATGTTCTCCCTGTCCGCCATCTGCGCGATCACCACAACTCCCTCTACGGCGGGTGGTATCGTCATAACCACATAAGGTACGTTCCCGCCCCGGCCGTCCGCTGTATAGATCGTACTCTTCTCAGTCCGGCTGTCTCCTATCGTCCTGCTCCCTCCTGCGGCATCTGTTTCAGTCGTCTCCGAATGTTCTTCCGGCCCGTCTTTCTCTACAACTTTCTGTTCAGAATTGTGCAGCGTAATAAGCACCCTGACCTTACCGACCCCCTCCACGTACCTGAGCGCGTCTTCCAGCTTATCCTCCCAGTATCCCACATAATCAACCGGTATATCTATACTATCTGATGCCGTATGATCATCCACTATATCATCTTCTATGTTCGATAAATCGGACTTTGTCTCTTTCTTATTAGTCGGAATTGCGATAACGCAGAGCAAGATACCAACCAGAACAATGATCAGGCACTGGTCTTTCTGCAGTTTTCTGCCCGCTGTCAGTTTCTGCATTATTCTATTACCTTCCTCCACCATAGATCACCTCCACCTGTTCCTCCTCTATTCCCAGAACTTCTGCAAACATTCTGCGATATTCCCCTGTCTCTTTCTCCCGGTATGTCCCATGCATCTTTTCCGTCCTGTCGTCTTTCAGATGCATTTCTCCGTCCGGAGCGCCCTCTGCATCTTTGTCTTCCTCTTTCTCCGGCAGCACATCCACCTGTATCTTTTCTATAAAAACAGAATCCACATCACTTCCTTTTCTAAGTTCTGCATCCTCCTGCGCCGTCTTTAGAAGTATCACTCTGACACTTCCGATGGTCTTCTCCCACTCATCCCAAACACCGGACTGATCACCGTTCTCCCATTTAATCACTACATCTGTTACCAGACAATTTTCCATATGCACTTCTCTGTTTAATTTTGTCTTTATTTCTTCCTCAAAACGCCTTATAATATCACTTTCCGTCCCATGATCCATATCCGGCATATTTTGCTTCCATGTACGGTTCTGTTGTTCGATCTGCTCTGTCATCCGGTTCATTTCCAGCTGCCACTGCTGTATAAAATCCATGTTCCGGGAAACAAATGGCTGTGCAAACAACAGTAATACTATAACACCCGCAATTATTTTCATATACTTCTCATACTGCCTTCCGGCGGCAAAATGTATAAATGTCTGCGCCACAATCATGAACAACCCTATTCTCTTGATGTTTTCTATCACAGTTTTCTCCATTTCTGCGCTGCTTTTGTCTCAACTATGTTGAAACGTCGCATTAAACGAGTTTGTGGCAGGCAACGCGCAGACACAAATCTCGCGATTGAAAATTTTAATTTTCAATCTTCCTCCTCTTTTTCCATTCGTCACATCCTTCCGCTTGTTGTGTAAGTGATGACTGCGATCTGAATCACAAACATCCCTATGGAAGATAAGGCTATCTTCAACAGCATAAGATTACCGTCACCAACCCTGTTTACACAATTTGCCATACGTCTGTCACTTATAATACCCATCAGGGCAGCGCCGGACTTGATCACTCCGCCAAGAAGCAGCAGCTTCAGAACGGGTACAAGGCAAATAACGATCAATACCAGAGTAATATACAGGCCAACACTGTTCTTGACCAGAACCGCAGAACCCACCACCATCTCAAACATACCTTCTGTCAGCCCGCCGATTCCTGGTATTGCCGCCATGGCTTTCTTGAGTACAGACGACTGCAAAGAATCAATAACGGGAGATATCATTGCCTGCAGCATGCTGAACCCTGTAATAATACCTACTGTAATTTTGACACTGACCCCGATTGCCTTACCCAGCAGTTCCAGCAAAAGAGTCAGCTTTTCTTCCATCCAGATCCCGTTGATCACCGTCAGCAGGACATAACTGTACACACCAGGCAGCAGGATCGTTAAATATCCCCACTCTATCAAATAGACTATAAATAACAGCACCTGATAGTAAGCGGAGGCAGAGACAATGCCAGAGGCGCTTCCCACCGCTATCATATAAGTCGGGATATAAAGCTTCATAAAAACAGTGACCGACTCCAGGATCTCCCGCACTATGCCCATACCACTCTCAAAAGATTTTATCAGTACTGCAGTCAAAAGCATATAAACAAAATAAAATGCAAGATCCGACACCTGATGATCCTGGAATAAATCTGCGAAATTAACAAATACTGCCGCCACAATTCCCAACACCAGGATCATTAAAAACAACGCTTTGAATTCTCCTGCCTGTGAATTAATTACACCCGTCACTCCATTGGCCAGCTCTTTGATGGCATTCCACAATTCCCCCTGCAAAATAAGTTCCATCACATGCCTGCCGTCAAACGTATATTCCGGGTATAGCTGCTGAAAATCGATCATCACCGTATTCAAATCCATGCTTTCCCATATCAGGCTGCCCTCTCCCATTTCCATCTCCTCATCCCTGTCCTTCTTTCACAGGCAGTCGTAAAATAACTTCTGCCATTTATTTTCATCCGCTATAATCCCGCCTGTTACTCCTACAATCGGACATGAAAGATTTCCTGCAAAAAAACCGATCCGCATTGAAACAGGCGTCATTTATCCTGCAATTGTCTGTATACTCTCGAGCAATGTCATCAATACCGGCATTCCGGTCAAAAGAATATACAACTTGCCAAGCATCTCGACTTGTCCGGCTATTCCTCCGTACCCGGCGTCCTTACAGATGCCGGCACAGAATTCACATACATAAGTAGCCCCTACAGCTTTCAAAAGTACTGTCAGATAACTATAGTTATCTTCAAGATATTCCCGCAGACGTTCCATAGACGACAATATGCCGTTAAAATATTGTATGGTATATCCGAAAATAATAAGGCAGACCGCAATTCCCATGTAAATTCCATATTCTGCCTTGTAGCTTTTTAACGGAACCGCAAGCAGAATGCCAACGATACCGATGAACCCGATCTGGATGATCTCCATAACCCCTTCCTCTCGCAAAGAATAAGACATAGCACATACGATGCTGCCGCAGCCCGCGGCCATTCTTCCTGCTCTACATAGCAAACAGATCCTGTACCATCACAAACAGATCATAAATATAGGGAATAAGCCAGGTTAATACCAGGATCAGCCCTGCCAGACTTATCAGAAATGCATGTTCCTCTCTGCCGCTGTGTTTCAGAACCTGATTCAGTATTGTAACCAGGATTCCCACTGCCGCTATCTTAAAAATAAGACTTACACTCATGTATCCTCCTTATGTCCCCCGCTCTATAACAGCAGGATCACCAAAAATACCCCTGTCAGAATGCTCAGACTGAATATCATTCTGGCTTTATTCTCATAGGCTTCTTCTGCCTGTCTGCATTTCCGAATAAGCAGATCCATGGACTGTCCAATACTCTCCGCCTGATGCTTTCCCTCCTGCAATCCCAGATTCCGCGGCAGATTTCTTAATATTTCCTGTTCCTCATCCTGCAGATATGCAGTCTGCATGCACCGTATCGTCTCCTGCATCCATATCTGCTCCAGGCACACATCATCCTGTCTGCCTGTCCGCTCATAAATAGATTGAAAACACTCTCGAAAAGGTTCCCGGGAGTATTCTGACAGGATCAGGCATATCTCCGGCAGCGTATGCTTTCCATAATCAATCTCATTTTGTATTCTTCTGATGATGCGGATCAATTCCTGCATATTCCGTATTCTTCTCTTCTCATCCATGATTTTATTGCCGCCCCAGCCAATACAGCCTGCCAATATGCAGAGACAGCCCGCTGCTTTCAACATCGCATCCCTTCCCGGTCATAGATACCTTCAATTTCACAACGTCCGTTTTTTCTTGTAAGCACAAAATAACGCTCGAATAGCCTGTCTGCAATTATATTACACATGTATTTCTTATTCCTTACATCTTCCAGTGAAGCGCCGTGAATCGTTGCAATCAGCTTACATCCGCATCCGCTGGCAACCTGCAGCGCCCATATATCTCCCTCATTTCCCAACTCATCTACAGCCAGCACCTGCGGCGACATAGCACGGATCAAAAGCATCATCCCCTCCTGTTTCGGACAACCGTCCAGCACATCTGTCCTGATCCCCACATCATTCTGGGCAATTCCCATATAACTTCCGGCAATCTCTGATCTTTCATCCACCACACTGACATTCATCCCTTTCCCATAGGCCGTACCGTTGGAAAGATGTCTGATAATATCCCGCAGCATTGTTGTCTTACCACAGCCCGGCGGTGAAATCAACAGCGTATTGAGCGCCTGTCCCCGTTCGTCATACAGATAAGGGAGCAGCCTGTCAGCCGCGCCTTTTATCTCATGAGCAATACGGATATTTAAATAGCGTATGTATTTTAAATTGCGTATCCTGTTTTCTTCTTCCATGATAACCTGTCCGGACAATCCCACCCGATGCCCGCCCTGTATCGTTAAAAATCCCTGACGGATCTCATCTGCATATGCATACACAGAATACTGGCAAAGATGCTTTAAGATTGCATCCAATTCTTCCGGTCTGCAGGTTCCTTCTTCCGGCCATCTGTTCGTCAGTCTTCCCTCCGCGTCTACAAACCACTCCCTGTTGTCAATCCAGACTGCCGCAGGAACATTCACACGAAGCCTGATCTCCTGCAGACAATCCGCCTGTCCGGCAACCTGCTCCCACCTTCTTCTCATCTCCTGCGGAAACATGTGCAGTACTTCTTCCTGTCTCATCTGCCTTCCTCCTTATCTCAATATATGAACCTTTGTCCAAGTTATGACAGAAAGGTGTTTCGGAAAATGCATTTCATGCATTGCCAGCCTGCTGCGGCTTTGCTGCAGACAGACACAGAATCCGCCCTGCACAAATCATACGGTAAAAAAAGGATAGTAAAATATATAGATTTTTTCAGACAATGGATGTAAAATATATTACGTAAGTTATGCCATAAGGGGACAGGGGCTTTATATGAAACTGGATATGCATTGTCACACAAAAGAAGGTTCTCCGGATTGTAAACTGGAATTGTTGGAAAATATTGAAATACTGAAGCAAAAGGGCTACCATGGCATGCTGATTACGGATCACGACTCCTACAAAGCATACCGGTATTATAAGAAACTCTCCCAAAAACCTGAAGACTTCATCGTATTGAAAGGGATTGAATATGATACCATCGACGCCGGACATATGCTGATCATCATGCCTGTCGGTGTCAAGCTGCCCATTCTGGAGCTGCGCGGCCTTCCCGTCATCCTGTTGATCGAGATTGTTCATCGCTATGGCGGCATCATCGGTCCCGCCCATCCCTGTGGCGAAAAATTTCTGAGCATACGTAACACCTTACACGGCAGACTTGCTCAGATCATCTATCGGCGGTTTGATTTCGTGGAGGGATATAATGCCTGTGAAGATGCAGACTCCAACATGCGCGCCATGCAGCTTGCCAGCCGCTACCGCCTGCCGTGTATAGGCGGCAGCGATTCCCACAAGGCTGCCTGTGTCGGTTTCGGCTACACGATCCTACAGGAATATATCACCAATGAGACCGAACTGATCAACTACATTAAGGCCGGCAAATCCACAATGATAGGCGGCAGGCACTACAATCATACAACCAAAGATAAACTGGGCCGGATCAATAATGTCCTCGTATATTCTTTCTGGTTCTACAACAAAGCATGTGCTCTGTTTCGGCGCAAAGCAAGAAATCTGGAACTGATGGAAAATCAGATTGCGGAATCGATCCGTTCAGGCAGGCGTTTCCACAGACGATATATTCCCATCAATCATAAAGACGATCAGGTCACTGTGTAAATGATCTGATCGTCTTTTTTGTTCCTATTCTTCCTCTTCGCGCTGTTCTCCGCTCACAATACGCTTCAATTCTTCCAGGACATTTTTGAACTTTTCTGACACCATGGTCGGATTGTTACGAATCATATCCCGTTTATAGTATCCCAGCATCTCCCTGCAGCTTTTCTGCACATCGATATAATGGCTGAATCTTCCCCGAAGCTCCGCAATTTCTTCCCTGATCCCCTCTCCGTACGCCGAAGGCATATTCTGAATGCTCTCCTTCAAACTTACGAAGCGTTGTCTGACGCCAATGCTCAATTCCGCCAGACTCTGCTCGCTCTCCTGCCGCCGCTGCTGTTTCTCCGCATTGTTAAAGGCAATGATCACATCCAGGCGACGCTGCAGACGTTCCACTTCTTCTTTCAGCCTCTGCATCCTGACCAGTATATCCCTGATTTCCATAGCCGCCTTGAAAGACAGTGTAAAATCCACCACAATGTATACCGTCAACGCCATTGTTACCGGGAACAACAGATTTCCCGGTATAGACATTACAAACTGTTCAATCGGCATATGCACGACTCTGGTCATCAGGATCGTCAGAAATCCCCAGGCAATGGAGGAACTCAGACAGATGTGTCCCTGAAAATTGAAACGCTGATTCGAGTAGTCCCAATATCTCACTTTAAACAAAGCCTCCATAGTAACACCTGTTATATATTCTAATGACGTAGCGCCGATCACACCCGCAATATAAGTAAGCAGAATATTATCCCGAAAAGGCATTGAAACGACCAGCATCATAATAGCCCCACTGCCATACAACGGCAGAAACGGTCCCCGCATAAACCCTCTGTTCACAAGCTTGCCTGATTTCAAAGACACATAAGATGATTCAAAACACCAACCGAAAAAACAATAGAAATAAAAGAAAAACAGCCATTGAAACGCTTTATATTGAATCATATGATTTTATCTTCCTTTCACACCCGTACCTTATATCAGTCCTGACACCATCACGCAGTGATAAGACAGCACAGCTACCGATACATCCCCACATCGACACGTATTTTGCCCTTCCTGGTCTCTCCCTGTACTCCCGCGTAAAGAAACCGGCCGAATCCCCTCACCGTGACGCTGTCTCCCTCTCTCAAAGCATAACTGTTATTCTCAACCAGTCTTCCGTTCACGTATATGCGGCCCGCTCTGAATAAATCCAGACTCTGGTTTCTTGACAGATTATATACTTTGGAAATAACCGCATCTATTCTGGGAGAGGAAACGGTCAGCGCCGCCTGCTCCAAAACAGGTGAGCGCAGCTCTTCTGTGACTTCTGTCACCATACATCTCACCGTCGTATGCCTCACCTTTATCAATTGCTCTGTCAGATAAGATGCAATGTTTTCCTGACAAAACAGCACCGCTGCTTTATCCTGTACGAAGATATCTCCCACCGTATCCCTCTCAATACCAAGATTCATGATCGCTCCCAGGAAATCCCTGTGGGTCAGCTTCTCTGCAAATTTAGGTGCGGCAGGCACGATCTTAATGCACAGGATCGGGTAATCTTCCTCATATCCAAGGCGTTCCAAGCAGCCGAACCGTATCATCCTGCGTTCGCATGCAGGACTGCCTCCAGCCAGATCAAATCCGGCATAAGCCACTTCCCGCTGCACTTCATAGAATGCCTGCTGCTGCGACAGCCCAAGAAAAGGCGTATACGTATAGATTCCCTGATCATAGGAGCGGCCCGCCAGCTCAAACAGCCGCTTCTTTAACTGTAGCAGCTCCTTTTCCTCTGTCATATCTGCCGCTCTCCTTCCTATTAGCTGTACAACCTGCTGCTCTGTCCTGCAGGTTCCAATTAATAACAATAGTTATATACATTTGGTTTCAACTCATGCAAACAGGGGAAATCCAATAAATTTCCCCTGCAACATTCTAAACAAAATCAGACAGAAACAAACTTCGAGAGCCTGTTTTACATAAAACTGATAATCTCCTCTCTGGGAGCTTTCGTCAGTTCCACTGCCACCGCATGCAGTACAGGGCCTTCTCCCTGATAATCTGCAAAATATTCCTTCGCCACTTCAGCAGTCACTTTCACCCATTGCTTTTCCTGCAGTGTATCTGCTTTATCATATTCACACGCAAAACCCAGAAAAGCCATATCTTCCGCACAGCAGGTCATGGCCATGCGCCCCGGCACAAAATATCCTTTTGGAAATTCCCTGGGTTTCAATACCATTGCCACGAATTGAACAGTCTTTCCCTCATAACGTTCCAGATGATCCAAAGAATCTAAGTACCAGATACCATACCCCTCGTTGTCCAATTTGATAACAGGCGCTTTCAAATCATAAGGCAGATCATCTTCCATAATCTCATTGATCTCTCCGTTAGAATCTTCAAATACAATCTCTGCCTTAGGATTTATTGCCTTCACGTTGCGCTTATAGCTGCCAAGATCCTGTACACCGTCGCATCGGTTGAAAATGATCATCTCCGATTTTCGAAGCTGTTCCGCCAGCAATGACTTCATATTAGTAAAATACATCGGAAATGTAGATGCGTCAATCGTCGTGATCTGCTGTTCGATCCGCCAATGCCATGGCAGCTTCATCTCCTTATAATTCCACATGCCATTATATTCGATGATAATGCGCTCCGGTTTATGTTTCTTCTCCAGCTCAATCAATCTGGCGCTGTTAAATTCCTCTTCGCACTCGATCAATTCCAATTCCGTCCGGCTCAGCTTAAGCAGCTTCTCATCATACTCGTTCTCACCCTCTTCACACAGGATAAGCAATGTCTTTCCCCGCACCTGAAAATAAGGCTGTGCAAGTGTGTATGTGATAAATTCCGTTTTCCCACTCTCGAGAAAACCGTTGATCATGTAGACCGGTTTCATAAATATGGCCACACCCTTCCTGTTAATTATACTATCTGCGGAAAAGCTCCGTAAGCTTATCTTCCTTCAATTTTGAACCAATCACGCAGAACCTGCCTGTCACGTCCGGTTTTCCGTCCCTGATATTACTCTCCTCCGGCACATAATCAAAATAGATCCAGCCGCCGTCACGGGAAGGCACCATACCTTTCGCTCTCAGAACCATTCCATAAATCTCCTCCCGATCAAGCTGTGTCAGAATATGCGCAATCTCCTCTCTGCTGTATACAGCCGGTGTTTCCAGTCCCCAGGAAGTAAAAATTTCATCCGCGTGGTGGTGGTGACTATGTTCATGGTGATGATGTTCCTGTTCGTCCTCATGATGATGGCACTCGTCATGTGAATGATGCCCATGTTCCTCCTCATGATGATGGCGCTCGTCATGTGAATGATGCCCATCTCCGTCATGGTGATGATCATGTCCTTCCTCATGATGATGGTCATGCCCATGGCAGCCGCAGGTGCAGTCCGGATCATGTTCATGCTCATCGTGATGTGCCAGCACCTCCCGCATCAATTCTGCCTCCAGATCTTTCGCTCCCTCAATCGTTCCCAGAATATCCTTTCCTTCCAACGCCTCCCAGGGCGTTGTAATGACCGTTGCCTTTGCATTGTGCTCCCGGATCAATTCGATACAGGCAGCTAATTTCTCCTCACTCAGTTTGTCCGTCCTGCTCAATATGACAGTACCCGCATGTTCGATCTGATTGACAAAAAATTCCCCGAAATTCTTGATATACATCCTGCACTTACACGCATCCACTACTGCTACCGCACTGTTTAATTCCACATCCCGATCCGCCATAGCCTCCTGTACGGCTTTCATAACATCAGACAACTTGCCCACTCCCGACGGTTCGATCAGAATACGCTCCGGTGTATAGGTATCCAGAACCTCACGCAGGGAAGTCCCAAAATCTCCCACCAAAGAACAGCAGATACATCCGGAATTCATCTCCTTGATCTCAATACCTGCATCCTTCAAAAAACCGCCGTCAATCCCTATCTCGCCAAATTCATTCTCGATCAGCACCACCTTCGAGTCCGCCAGGACCTCTTTCAGCAGTTTCTTGATCAGTGTCGTCTTACCGGCTCCGAGAAATCCGGAAATAATATCAATCTTTGTCATAAAAACAGCACCTTACTTTCTTCAAAAATATGACTC
Source organism: uncultured Lachnospiraceae bacterium (assembly GCA_947576945.1). Lineage (GTDB taxonomy): Bacteria > Bacillota > Clostridia > Lachnospirales > Lachnospiraceae > UBA3282. The sequence continues at coordinate 37,668 of CANPTH010000004.1, read as the reverse complement.
GATACCACAATAACAGGAAACGACAGCTGCTCTGCCGTTTACCAGTGTACTAGTATATAATACCAAGTTTCACCGATATGTCAAGAAACCCCGACAACCGGACCATCAACCCGCGATTGTGCTCAGCCTGCCGTCGGGCGGGCCGCATGGCCATCCATGCTGTGAAAGTCAGAGACTTTCATAGTAAACGACATTTCTATTGTCGTTTACTATAACTCTAATCAAGATTCAGTTGCTTCTCCATAGTATACCAAGTCACCATATAGAAAACTACCGTATAGACCAGTCCGGTCAGCAGCGTCACTTCCCAGGTCTGTCCATAATAGTAAGTATCAAGCCTTCTGTTGATCACGGCCAGGAAAATATAATAGAAAGTGCCCAGCATCTGCTGCAGGAAGTAGATGCCGAAATAATAAGCAAATGACATCAAAAGCTTATGATTCGCAGAAAGCTGCCCCAGGGACAAACATGCAGTCACTTTCAATACTCTCGCCAGCACCGATACCACAAAGGCTGTCACCGTCATGACACCGGCAAAAAGGGACGGCCTGCCTCCCACCTCCTCCGTGAACAGCCTCATACTGTCAACCAGCTCCGGTATAACGCCTTTCTCACTGGCAAAGATAAAAAGTATCGACAGATACATCAAAAAACTGCTGAACAACACCCATGCCGTACTGACCGTCACTTTAGCAATAACAATATGATGTTTATCCACCGGCAGCGTATGAAGCAGATATCCCTGATCGCCGTATGTTGACGTATAAAAACGGTAGATCAGATAGATCGCCGTCCCGATCATGACCACAAACATGCTGCCCACATAGGTTACAAGAATCATGACAGCGCCAAAAACAATGCCATCATTTTTGATCTCGCCAAAATTCAGCCTGATCGCCATACAGGCAAAGAAGGTCATGACAACAATCAGGAGATTTGCCGGAAGAAGCAATTTCCACGTCGCCTGCCATTCATATTTCATCAACTTCCCTAACACGCAAACACCTCCCTGAAGAACCGGTCTATGGACTTTCCCTCATGACGTCTGATCTGCTCGGCTCCTGCCTGCAGGATGATATTGCCATATCGGATCATTACGACCTCATCCAGAATATTCTCCACGTCAGCGATCAAATGCGTAGAAAGCAGGATCGTCGCATTTCTGTTATAATTCTGCACGATCGTATGCAGAATATAGTCTCTGGAGGCCGGATCAACACCCGCAATCGGTTCATCAAGAATATACAGATCCGCATCTCTGCTCATCACCAGAATCAACTGCACCTTCTCCTTAGTCCCCTTGGACAGGTTCTTCAGTCTCTCCCGCGGTTCAATCTGCAGTCTCGACAGCATGTCATATGCCCTGTCCATCCTGAAATCCGGGTAAAAATCCTGAAAATACCGAACCATCTCCTCCACCCGCATCCCCGGATAGAGGTAAGTGCGCTCCGGCAGATAGGATATCCTGGATTTCGTATCTACGCCGGGTCTCACGCCTCCAATCAGGATATCTCCTGACGTAGGATTTAACAGTCCGTTCATGATCTTGATTAATGTTGTCTTTCCGCTTCCATTCGGACCCAGCAGGCCGATGATTCTCCCCGGCTCCAGATTCAGATGTATCTGGTTCAGCGCAATCTTCCTGCCATATGTCCTGGTAAGTCCTATACACTGTACGATCGGTGTCATTCTTCTCCTCCAACAATATCTTTGCTGCGCTTATGCAATCGTAATCGTATACGCAGCCTGAAATGTTTTGCCGGGTGCAAGGCTCTGTCCCCATTCCCGTTCTGTCCAGTCTCCTGCAAAGTCCGCCCTGTCACATCTTCCATACCAGGGTTCAATACAGATAAAAGGCGCCTGCTTCTTCGGCGGAGACCAGATTCCAAACAGTGGCGCATCGAAAGCCACCGTCAGATATGTCTGTCCGTCCGGCTTCACCAATGCCACGCTGTGTGCCTGATCATGCTCGATCACCAGAGCGTCCCCGTCAAAAAGATGCTCCGTCACAGGAATCGCCCCCTGATCCAGACTATAATCCACCGTCTTTCCATCCACCAGTCCATTATCCAGGGTAGAGACCGCCACCCGCTCTCCGGCATCCAGCCGGATCCTGTAATCCGTCTGCTCCGTACCTGCCTCGATCGGGCAAAGAAACGCCGGATGCCCGCCGATCGAGAAATGCATCCTCTCTCCTGCCGGATTCTTCACCACCCATTTCACAATAACGCTGTTCTCCATAAGCTCATAGCCCAGCTCCAGCACAAACGGATAGGGATATCTCTGTAATGTCTCCTCATTTGACTCCAGCGTAAACCAGATCTCACTGGCTGTCTGGCTTTTTAACTGAAACTCCATATCTCTGGCAAATCCATGCTGTCCCATCGGGTATTCCCTGCCGTCCAGCCTGTATACACCGCCCTTCAGCCCTCCTACCAGAGGAAAAAGAACCGGTGATGTCCTTTTCCAATACTGTGGATCAGCATGCCACATATACTCCCGTCCAGTGGCCACGTCTTTCAACGACTTAAGCTCTGCCCCCATGCTGTCCACCTGTATCGTGATCCTGTCATTGCTGATCTGAAATAATGCCATACCCTTACCCTCCTTGCACTCTTATCCAATATTTTGAAGTCGACTCTTTCACTCCTCCAATACCAGGAGTGGAAAAAGGATCATCTATTCAACCATTTTACCACACTTTAATACTACCGTATATTATTATCTGACTATTTCTCTTCCAATACCCTGTATCCCTGCATCGGGTTCTCGCAAAATGCACAGCCGTGCATCTTCCCGATTCCAGAATCACCGATGTCCCGATACGATTCACCTGCCTGTCCCCATCACGCCTGCCTTCTTCTGCAATCTATGCCGGATGGAAAATGACTCGATCCTGTATTTATGTCTGGGCATCTCGCGTGACAGCATTTCCAGATGATTCTCAATCTCTGCTGTCAGTGTCTTCTCATCCGATCTCCTGATTCTGGTCTTCTCTCCAACCCGGTAAGATCTGCATCTGATCAGGTACGGAATCTGCAGAGACACCGCTTCCCCCCTGCGATCCACGACATATGCTCCATCCCGTTTCAGATATGCCTCCAGCACACACACATAATCTTCCGGCAGCGTTCCCATCTCCTCTTCCAAAACGCTCGTCCACTCCCATGGCCTGCTCTGCCCTGCCTGCTTCTCCAGCTCCTTTTCGCTGTATTGTGCGAAACCGATCTCCCATTCTGCCTCAAACCTTTTATTGCGTTTCTCCCAATCTCTGAAAACCTTCTCCGCTTCCTGATAGAAGGCTTCCGAACATCCGGCAATCTCCTCCTCACAGACTGCCGTCTCTTTCAGGATCAGTTCCGGCAGGAACGTCTCCTGCCGGCGTCCCCGCTCTCTGTTCCACTCTGTTTCCACCCCGTTATCCACCAGATACTGCAGGAATTCTCCCATGCCCCTCATGCCGGAATCAAGTTTACATAACTTATCTCCTGTCAAGTCATACAGAATCATGGTTATCTTGCCTCCTCCCATTTCCAGCCTGCAGAAGCCGATATCATCCAAGGTAAAGGCTTTCGTTTTCTTCAATAAGTTTACATAATGTATATCCATTTCATTTACGATCACTCTTTTATTACAGTACATAATACAAAATCCAATTCCACTTCCCAACATGAAGAGCAACGGCAGATATAAGAGCAGGCCGCCGCCCTCCCCCTTGGGATACCAAAGCCGCATCACAAAAATGAAGACTGCAAATCCAATCGACAGGCTTCCCGCTATAAGCGACATCCGGCTCTCTCTGACCTGAAATGAAATTTTTCCCTGATCTTCCATAGCTTTCACAGCCTTTCAAACAATACCTTGATAATCAATCCGCAGTATCCGTAATCTCCCGATATGCTTCCACCATAGCCGGCAGCGGCACCCCGGCCACTTCATTCTGCAGCGACCCGCCTGTCACCATACCAATCAAATGCCCGTAGCCGTCGAAAATACCGCCTCCTGACATCCCCGACCTGACAAACCCATAGCCGTACAGCATTTCTGTTTCGAAATCCGCAATATACCGCGCACGCTCTTCCAACTTTGCCTTATGAAATAAGATCTCTCCCACCTCAGGCCCAGGCCCTGCACCCACACAGAACATCTCACTTCCCTGCTCCAGCCGCTCATAAACCGCCAGATCCTTCACCACACTCCGCAGCCGTTCCAATTCATCGTAAGTGAACTGTCCATTGTCCACTGACATAAATCCGATATCATACTGCTCCGATATTCCCAAAATATCCGCATCCATATAATAACCCTGCTGAAAATACAGGAAACTGTCCTTTTCCCGCCAGTAGTCCAACACATGCCTGTTGGTGGCAATCACCACACACTCCTCAGTCATATCCCATAAGATACCGCTTCCATAAGCATTCCCCATATTCACCCGCACGACACAGTCTTTCACATTTTCGAAAGCCTTCTCGCAATCCGCTTTCTGTAAAACAGGACATTGCAGCATGCCAAGCGAGAGCATCCCTTCGTAGATCTCCTGCTGTGTCACCGTCTGAATCAGATGCGGCGGCATACCGTTACCGGCAGATCCATTCTGTAGAGCCGCCTGCGCTTTACACGGCGGCAGCAACAGGATCAGACACAGTATAATAAAGTAGATTCCTTTTCTGTTCCCCGTCATAACCAGACAGATCCCTTTCTGCTCCACATCCTTTGACAGTAGAAAAACAGGCTTCAGTGAAAGAAAAAGCCCTGTAAATACAGACGGGGCACCTAAGAGAATCCCCAGGATCATCTCTTCTGTGCCCTCACCCGTTTTTAAACATAATCTTATGTAAACTAAGCAGAACGATAAGCCGGGTTATGTCGTGAATGATCATCTATCTAGGATATCCGTTACCGAATATCTCAAGCAACCCACCTGAAAGCAGATCGGGCCAATCTGTCGCTTTCTTTTCGGTCTTGCTTCGGATGGGGTTTACACAGCCCGCATCGTTACCGCTGCGGCGGTAGTCTCTTACACTGCCATTCCACCCTTACCGTGCAGCATCGCTTACGCGAAACTTAAAGCCGCTTAGTGCAGCTTCCGGCGGTTTCTTTTCTGTTGCACTGGCCTTGGAGTCGCCTCCACCGGACGTTATCCGGCATCCTGCCCTGCGAAGCCCGGACTTTCCTCACCTGCACCCTTACGTCTGTGCAGCCGCGATCATTTATTCTACTTAGCGTACTGTTATATTATCTACCATTTTGATGATTTTATCAATAACAAATATTATTACCGTTATACCTTCCACACCGATCACCAGAATGACTGACACAGAATGAAGCCATGTTGTCCACGTCCGTTTGTCCTGATGCATGATGCCGTTTCTGCACATTTGCTGCAACGCCTTATCGTTATTCCAGCGGCACAATATACAAATCTTCTTCCTTATATTCAAAGGATCCCCTATCGTTTGTTTCCGGAACTGACTTTTGAAATAACAGCGCCTCAACTTCCCCCGGATCGACTGCAGGCGTGATACTGAAAGCCCACCGGTAAACTTCCTGCTCCGAATCAGGATATCCCACCGTCCCGCCGTTGATAATATAGGTCAGGAGACTGCCGTCTTTCATCTTCAACCCTGCGAAATCCGGTGCATGTACAAACGTTTCGTGAAGCACCGTCTCTCCTTTTCCATTCTCCGCCTCTGTCTTCTCCTTCCGCAGAGGAAACTCTCCGATTACATAAACCGAGATGGGCGATATTTCCGCATATTCCAATGCGGCGCCGCTGTCTCCCAGCGTTGCGGACAATGTAGTCTTCCTCACCGCGTCCGACCCCTTCAGTTCCAGATCAAACGCCCACACTCCCTCCACATCCGGAATATATTCCGCCTTATCCATCGTTCCAAGGCCTTCCAGCTCGACATGCAGGGACGAACCGATCAGCCCTTTCTCATAATCGGTACCGACAATCTCAATAATATACTCCAGACATCCCTCTTCATCCACATATTTGGGAATCAGGCTGCCATCCGCATCATACGCCTGCTCTCCGTCATCACGTACAAATCCATTACCGGTATACTGCAGGCCATCGTAAAACCCTCCGTATGACTGGATCATCGCATACTCATCACCATCGACCGTTATCCTCTGCATATAGACGCCGGGTTCTTTCCCTTCTTCCGGAACAAATCCTTTCACCTGAAAGGAAAGCCATGCAAACCGCTTATCAACGATCATCTGCATCGGTGTTATCGTAATATCCTGACAGGTGACACCGGTACGCATGCCCGCTTCATTCAGGATGGGCGTCATATACCCTTTTTCTTCCAGAATCTGCTTCTGTTCCGGCTTCATCCTGAATTCAGCTTCCAGCCCTTTGCTGCCATACTTATAGACCGCCGCACACACCGTCGTGCTAAGGACCAGCACTGCCGCAGCCACTGCGGCCCAGACCATTTTCCCTTTTCTCTTTCTCGTCCGCACCGTAAGCGTCTTTCCGTTATCTTCCTGAATCTTCTGGAACACCTGATCGGCTTTGGACTGCACGATGTCCGGAATTGTAATCTCTCTCTGTAAGCTTTCGATGATATCCTTTTCTCTCATTATTTTCCTCCATTCCTCTTCACACCGCAAAGCTGTGCCATCTGTTCTCTTCCTCTTGCCAGCCTCGTCCTGACCGTACTGACCGGAACATGCAGGATCGAAGCGATCTGTGTCGTCGATAATCCGTTTACATAATACAGGATTAAAATCAACCTGTACTTGTCATTAAGTCCCCGCATGGTCTCCAGCCATTCCACATTTGCATAAGCGTCATCTGATGCCGGCACTTCTGCCATCTCCTCCACCGGATACATCCGTTTCCTCTGTCTTAGGATATCGTGGCATTCATTGATCAGGATCCGGGTCATCCACGTCTTGAAAAATTCCGGTCTCTTTAACTGTTCCATCTTTTCCCAGCACATGAGGATCGTCTCGGATATGGCGTCTGCAGCGTCTTCATCATCCCGAAGCATCGCTTTCGCAGTCTTATACATACCCTGCATCTGCGACTGCATCAGTTCCGTAAAAGCATCCGCATCTCTGTGCAGTACACGCTTTATCAACTTGTCCATTGACGGCTTCCCTCCTCTTTGCTTCCTCTTTACTGATTAGACGGAGAAACATAAAGAAACGTCCCAACCATTTCAAAACATCCATATCCCTTATCATGACCCGGTTGCAGGCTCTGCTCCACAGCCCCGTAAATCCCGAATATTCCCCATTGCGCAAAAAAGGACATAGTACGCAACACTGACCAATTCACGTACTCTGCCCCTTTTCATACCTTTTGCCTTTTCCATATATCTCAGACCACTGCTTCCACCAGCGCCCCGTACAGATCCGGATCAAGCTCCATCGCCAGCAGGACTCCCACGAGACGAGCCGCAAATGTAATCTGTCAGCCTTCCTGCTGCTGTACCGGAATTCGCAGCTCCACCACGGCTCCACAATGTTCTGTCATATTGAAGAAACTGACCTGCGCTTTCTCACCGTATATGATCTGCAGCCGCTTCAGAGTATTCTGTATGCCAACATGCTTCCTGCCGTTATATACAATATTCCCGCCATTCCGAATCTTATCCAGCGCCTCCTCTGAGAATCCCTCTCCGGTGTCCGATATGCAGATATACAGGCAGTCTTCCCCTCCGTACTGTTCCAGCGCAATATAGAGCGTAATCTCCACCTGTTTCTCAAAGTTCACACCGTGGTTGATGGCATTCTCCACAAATACCTGCAGAACCAGCGGCGGAATCATACATTCTTCTATCCCTTCATCCATCATTACCTCGAATCGAAAGAAATCTTCATACCGCAGTTTCTGAATATCTATATAATCCCTGATATGCGCAACTTCCTGTCCGATCTTTCGAAGTACATAGGAATCATTGACTACATAGCGGAAATAGTCAGATAATTTCTCCGCGATCATGATGATATCCTCCGCATGGTATTTTTCCGCCATACCATGAATCACACTGATACAATTCAGGTAGAAATGCGGCCTGATCTGTTCCTGTACATACTCCAGTTCCGTCTTGCTCTGCAACAGCTCCTTTTCATAGATTGCGATCTTTAAAGACTGGATCTGGCGCATCATTTCCCTGAATTCCTTACTGGCCATCTCCAGCTCCAACAACTGATGGCTATCCATATCATGAAGCCACTTCTCCTCTTCCGGATTACTTAATCTCCTGACAAACTGCTTCATGGGCGCCAGGATCCGTCTGTAATAAACAAATGCTACTACCGTAGCTACCAGGACAATGGAAACCGCCAGTACCGTGCTCACAACCTGCAGCAAAACGATCCTGTCCAGAATTCCCTCGGAAGAATCGATCACCAGTTTCAGCTGTCCGATCCTGCCCAGCTCATAGGTATGTACTCTGGATTTGAAGAACAGATTCTCCTGCATCGCCTGCACAATATTCTCTTCCTCTTCCTGCCTGCGCATCAGGATCTCCCCGTCCCCCGCAATAAAGAAAGGAATACTCTCATATCCCAGGTTACTGATATTAAAATCCGTCAACAGGTCTTCCAGATTCACGATACAACCTACCGACTTTCCCTTCGTTTCATAGAAACAAAACAGGAATGTTTCCTCATCCGCCTTAAAATAATTCCATTCAGAACGTTCTATCTCTCCCGACAGATAGCCCTGAATCATTTTCTCGAGACCTTTCGCCTCCCCGTTTTTCTGGCTCACAGGAAAATATGCGTGGTTATCCAGTATAAGCAGGTCCGCCGCCTCCACATATTCATAGAAGAAGTAATGCCCGCCATACCGGAGTTTCAATGTTTTATTGAGAGAAACAACATCATCCAGTAACTCATAATACCGGGTTGTCCGGGGCGTGATATCCTCCGGCAGATCGGCAATATTTTTATCCTGCTTGATCAGGTAGACCATCTCCGAATTGATCATGCTGATATCTTCCTTCACCTTCTTCGCATTCGCTGCAGCCATGTCCTGCAGATAACGATACGCCATATTCTGCGCTTCCTTCACACTCTGAAACATAAAGAGCAGGAGCAGCAAAAACAAAACACATACCGGGATCATAGCCTCCAGCGTAATATGTACGATCGACCTGCTCTTCTTGAGCCTGCGCTCTCTTTTCGTCCTGCCTTCCATTCTCACACCCCACTGCCCGTCTGACTCAGGCCGTAACGATCTCTGCCAATGCTCCGTACAGGTCGTTATCAAGATCCAATGCCAACAGACCGCCCAAAATCCTTGCTGCATCCTTCTGCGTTTCCACTACATGAAATGCGCTTTCTTTCACCATCATCTCGATCTCCGCCCTGTCAAGAATCCGGAAGCATCGCTCCGAAACAGCATGATCCGCACTTCTTCTCTCCTGCAGGGATACCGTAACTGCCTCCGTGACAGGCACATGTTCCAATACAACTTCCAGCCGCCCCATGGCATCCTGTCCTGTCGAAACAACTCTGCCGCCGTCCGCCTCTCTTCCCTGCAGATCACAGGAAACCTGCGCCTGCGTGACACCACAGAAGGTAAGAATATAATCCCGCCTCTCCGGTACCAGAGACAGTTCGCCTTCCGCAGCGTGAATGCACAGGCGCCCTGCATCTTCCTGCCAGCTGTACTGCGTTTTCACGCACTTTCCGTCCTGGTACCTGTTGGTGGTATTGTCATCTTCATACAGCGTAAAGCAGCCGTCTTCCCCAACATACACATACAGATGCAGCTTCTGCGGATTCTCTCCCGCATTGATACCATACTCCTCCTGGAACGGTACAACAGCGCCGGCTTTGGCAAATACAGGCATGGAATTGATATCCCGATACACGTTCATCTTCCTGCCGCCCTCATAGCACAGACCGGTGAATATATCATACCATCTTCCTTCGGGGAACCACACAGTTGTCTTTGCCATATTCAGCCCTCTGAGACAGGGTGTAGTAATGGCTGCCGCCATCATCTGACTGCCGAACATATACTGATTCGGTACCTGATAAGCTTCTCTGGATTTCGGATAAGGATAATACATAGGCAGGATCATGGGAATCCGTTCCGCGTACTGCCTGTAATTCATGGTATACAGATAAGGCAGCATTCTGTGGCGCAGTCTTAAGAATTCCTCCATCATGGCACAGATCTCCGGCCGATATCTCCAGGGTTCTTTGGAATTGAACATACTGTTCGTCGAATGCAGGCGCATGATCGGCGAGAAGACACCAAATTGTACCCATCTTCCACACATCTCATCATCGCGGATCCCCATCATGTGCCCGCCAATATCATGACTCCACATGCCATAACCGATATTGGAAGCCGACGCCGTAAAGTAAGGCTGGAAAGCAAGGGATTTCCAGCTGACGATCGTATCCCCTGAGAATCCCACCGGATAACGGTGACTTCCTGGTCCTGCATATCTGGAAAAAGTCATGGGACGCTTTCCATCACGTCCATTATCTAAATAGTGATAGTGGTTCAGCATCCAGAGCGGATCCAGTCCTTCCACCTTCGAAGCGACACCCTGCTGCCAGTCGATCCACCAGAAATCAACGCCTTCCTCTTCTCTCGTGTGATGCAGATAAGTAAAATATGCCTCCATGAACTTCTCATCCGACACATCAAACTCCACTGGCAGCTCCTTTTTACTATCAACCCCCAAAGCCTTTGCCATCGGTTCATACATTTCCTCATAGGCACGCACACCGTCCGCCGGATGAACGTTCAGCGTCACATGCATCCCCTGTTCATGAAGCCATCCCAGAAACCGTTTCGGATCCGGGAAAAACTCCTTATTCCAGGTATACCCAGTCCAGCCGGTTCCGTATTTCTTATCGATATCCACCAAATGCCAGTCCATATCAATGACCGCCACAGACAACGGCACATCTTCTGCCTGGAAACGCTCCATCAATTCTCGATATGTCTCTTCCGTATATTTATGATAGCGGCTCCACCAGTTCCCCAGCGCATACCGCGGCACCATCGGCGTAGTCCCGCACAGTCTGTAGAAATCCTGAATACAGGTCAGATAATCCGTTCCATACCCCAAGAAGTACAGATCGATTACCGGATGTTTCCTGGCTTCCACCCAGCCATCTTCCCGGATCACAAGAGACTTGCTGTCATCCATCACCGCATGCCCCAGCTGCGACACAAGCCCCTTCTCCAACGGAATCTCACCGTCCGCATTGTCCAGTGTCCTGGCCGTTCCTTTCAGATCACCGATATTGATCACCTTCGTCTGATCCCCGTAACGCCACGTGCCGCCAAATGGGAAAAGACCGCCTTTCACATCGATCGAGAGTCCATTGGTCCGAAATTCCCCTTTGTCATAGCGCAGATGGATCCTTTCTGTGATGATCTCCAGATTTCCCGCCTCGTCGATCACCTGGAATTCGCATGCCCCCAGATCTCTGTTCCACACGATCTGCGTCGGCCGATCTTCAAACACTCCATGTTCCGCATACTCCAGCCTGATAAGTCCCTCCGTCAGTACGCTGATCCGGTACTTTTCTCCCTCGATAACATTCTCCGCCCTGCATACGGGAACTGTTTTGATTTGATAATACTCTTTCATATGCTTTCCTCTTTTCCGGGCACTCTCCCTGCCCTCTATAATTGATATGCTCCCTGACAGACACATCTTTACTTATCATAATACCTCTGATCCTGTATCTTGTCATCATCAGAGCGCAAATACCTGTCTTACAGATGATCCCGGCTTTCCTGTCACACTGCAATGCATTCCTGTCTGAAACTGTAAGACCGGTATCCGCTCTTACATGCAGACACCGGTCTTATCAATCAGACTGCATACCGGCAATTACTGTACAATCGCCTTATACGCAGCATAAGCATCATTGTGGATCGCCAGTACATCCTGCAGTCCCATCTGATCCAGCTGTGCCAGATAAGCATCCCACTCTTCCTCAATGCCGCCGTCTACTACCCAGTGTGCATACTGTGCGGACGCATAGTCATTGATATCTGTCGTAAGACTTGCCAATGTGGTAAGCTGCTCTGTCGTATAACTTACAACAGGGAATGCAATATCGGAAGCATATTTGGCATTGGTCTCATCCTGTGCCAGCTTCACGCCATCTCCCTGGCTGTCAGGCAGGATCACTTTCTCCTGGAACTCTTCCGTCATATACTTCGGTCCGAAATCTCTCATGGAGTAAGACCATGCAGAGGTGTCCAGTGTCGTTCCATCTGCCGGAAGCAGAACTTCATAAGTTCCGTCGCCCTTATCTGCTACCTGGTCCGGTATCGAACCATAGTAAGTCTGCAGAGATACCAGGTCTGTGTAAAAATCATCCGCCCACTGCAGAAGCTTGTCAGGATTCTTACACTGTGTGGTAATGATCAGCTCTCTGTTGGCAATGTCAAGATAGGTGGGATCAGATTCTACATACCGGTTTCCATCAGGACCGGCAACTGCCTCACACAATTCAAACTGGCCTGCATTCTCGCCCATCTCGGCGTCAGCCGTCCATGCAAACACAAGACCTGTCTGGGAACCGCCTTCCGCCATTCTCTTCGCCGAAGCCATGGAACTGTCCTGCGTAAAGTATTCCTGATCCAGGCATCCCGCCGCGTACAGTTCATGCGCCCATTTCACTGCTTCTTTATAGTGGTCTGTGATCGGTACGAATGCTGGATTACCGGATGCATCAATCTGCATAAAGTTACCGGTTCTGCTGACAATCGTTCCGAAAGGCGCCAGAAGGTTGCTGAGATCTCCTGACAAAGAACCTGCATTCGTATAAGGAATCTCATTATTCGGATCACCATCGCCGTCTGCATCCTGCTCCTTGAAAGCCTTCAGCACATCCGTCAGTTCTTCATAAGTAGTGGGCATGGAAAGACCAAGATTATCCAGCCACTCCTTGTTAATATACATGGAATTGGCAACCTTCGGACGCAGAGGCAGTTTCTTAACCAGACTGTAGATCTCACCGTCGCGGTTCTGTGCCGCTGCCTTGAGTGCCGGCTCCTTCTCAAAAATAGCCGTCAGATTTGGCATATTCTTCTCGATACCTTCTGTCAATTCCACGAAATAATCCTTATTCTGTGCCACATCCGTCTCTGTCAGACAGATTGAGCCAAAGAATGCATCCGGCAGATCCCCGGAAGCCAGAAGCAGCGATTTCTGCTCTGTCCAGTCACTGTTATAATATACCTGCCAGTTGATCTTAATATTGTGCTTCTCCTCCAATTCCTTCATAATACCTTCATTCATGAATTCATTGGGCCAGGCATCCGTCCATCTCACGGTAGCGATCGTGAACTCCTCCACACCGTCTGCCGTCTCTCCGGAAGCTCCTGATGCATCCGCCTGAGCGCCTTCCGCACCGTCTCCCGCTGATCCCTCAGATCCGCCGCAGCCGGTAAGCGTTCCGGCTGTCATTGCCGCCGCCATCAACACACTGAGCAGTCTGCCTGCTACTTTCTTTCTCATACTGTTAATCCTCCTTCATTCTATAAATTAATGTTTTATTTTGTAACCATCTATAATCCCGTCTATCTTTTCTACTGCTCACCCTTTGACTGCTCCGATCATAACTCCCTGATTAAAGTACTTCTGTACGAAAGGATACATACACATAATCGGCGCCGAAGAAACCACGATCGCTCCATACTTAATCAGTTCCGCAGCCTGCCTTGCCTCGGTGGCCGCCGTTCCGGTCATCATCATGCTCGCCGTCTGGTTATTAATCAGGATATTACGAAGCACAATCTGCAAAGGCTGCAGCATCTCATCCCTCAAATAGATCAACGCATTAAAGTAAGAATTCCAGTGTCCCACCGCTGACCACAAAGCGATCACCGCGATCACTGCCTTGGACAAGGGCAGAACGATCTTAAAGAAAAAGTTCAAATTACCGCAGCCATCAATCTGCGCTGCCTCCCACAGATCATCGGGAATATTGTTGGAAAAGAAAGTTCTTCCCACAATGATATAATAAGTGATGACCGAGAAAGGAAGGATCATAACCCATCTCGTATCAAGCAAATGGAAGTTCCTGACTATCAGGTAGGTCGGGATCAGGCCGCCGCCAAAGAACATGGGAATCAGGTAGAAAAAGGTGATCAGCTTCTTTCCCACCAGATTTTTTCTGGAGAGCGCATAAGATGCTGAAATATTCACCACCAGGTTCGCACAGGTTCCAAGCACTGTATAAATGATCGTATTCTTATAGCCCGTCCACAACTGCTGATAATTCAACAACTGCTCGTATCCGCGCATATTGATCCCCTTCGGCCAGAAGAGAATATTGCCGCTGGATACATCCGTCGGATTGCTGATGGAAGCGATCACGATAAAGTACATCGGATACACCGTTATTACAATAAGAAGCACAGCAACCGCATAAATGATAAAATCAAATATTTTATCCTGTCTGGATTTCTGAATTTTATTTTTTGTAATAGCTTTGCTCATGACTGCCCTCCTATACTAATGATGTATCACTCATCTTCTTTGATATGTAATTCACCGTCACCAGAAGTATCAGATTGATCAGGTTATTGAACAGACCGATTGCAGACGAAAGGCTGTACTGGCTGCTGACCAGACCCATCTTATACACATAAGTGGATATGATCTCACTGGATGCCGTATTCAAATTATTCTGCAGTAGATATACTTTCTCGAAACCGACATTCATAACGCTTCCCATCCTCAGGATAAACATAACCGTTGCCGTAGGCATAAGTAACGGAATATCGATCTTCAACATCTTCTGCCATTTGGAAGCGCCATCCATCGTTGCCGCCTCATACAGGGACGGATCGATCGCCGCCAGCGCTGCGATATACAGAATGCTGTCCCATCCTAAATGCTGCCAGACCTCCGTCCATACATACACGCTGGGAAATGCTCCTGCCGATCCCATCACATTCGGCATCTGGATCCCGATCAGACTGAGCAGCTTTGCAATCACACCTGAACTCGGAGAAAGAAACAGAATGATCATACCGCACATGACCACCGTGGAAATAAAATGCGGCAGATAGGTAGATACCTGAAAAACCTTTTTGAATTTACCTGTCCGCATCTGGTTACAGATCAGCGCAAGCACGATCGGCAGCGGAAATGTCACCACAATACTGTAAATACTCAGAAGCAGAGTGTTCTTGATCGTCGGCCAGAACTGAAACGAATTAAAATACTGTTTGAAGTACTTGAATCCGGCCCATGAACTCCCCATAATTCCTTTCGCCGGGGTGAAATCTTTGAAGGCGATCACAACACCGTACATCGGCAGATAGGTAAATATGAACATAATGATAAACGATGGCAGCAACAGCAGATATAACGCGCGGTCACTGTAAACCCTGTGCCAGATGTTTCCTTTCTTGCTTACCGCATTTCTTTTACTCATCAACATGCCTCCTCACTTTCATAACAGTTTCCTGTTACTTTTTCTTGATGAGTAGATTTTATCTTTTTTTAAGATTTGACTCTATAAATTTTCGGCTCAGAAAATAACAAAAAAGAGCAGATTTTCGTCATTCTGCTCTTTTTTGTTATATCATTTTTTTGTTAGTATGTCAGATTTTTGTTAAATCTGCCTGCTATTCTGTATTTTACAGCCGTACAATATACAACTTGTTCATTTGACATCTACCTGTTATAACGATTTCTGAATTCATTGGGGGTGCATCCCGTATAATCCCGAAACGTCTTACTGAAATAAGAAAAATTCGTGTAACCTACCAGCGTTGCAACTTCACTCACGCTGCGGGCAGTATTCTTGAAATAATCTCTTGCTTTCTCCATCCTTCTGGCAGAAACGTAATTTGGTATACTCATACCGGTATGCAGGGCAAATTTCTTTGACAGATAATCTTCCGATATGTATGCTCTGGCAGCAAGCTTCGCTCTTGACAGATCCCCTCCCAGATTCTCCTCTATATAATGTATGATCTGTTCCACCACATTTTCTTCGGTATCCTCGACCCGGATCACAGCCTTAAGCTTCCTGAACAGAATGCTGACAAATTCCTTCATGTCCCGCAGTGTCCATGACGCTTTATTGCAGTAATGTTCAAACTCTCCCGCCTCAAAGATCTGATTCATCAGAATATCATTTTCCATCATAAAATGAAAAATCATCTGCTGCAGATCAGCCTTGAAACGCCCGAACACCTCTACATTCGCCTGCCCGTTCCTCCAAAGTGCGGTCACATAATCCCCAATCTGTCCCGACACCTCATCCATGTCCTGTAACCGCACCATCCTCTGTTCCCACAGTGAAAAATCCGGTGGCACATACACCGCTTCCCGTCCCTGCCATTCCTCTTCGAAAAGGATCCCATCCTCACAGGGCACTCCCTCCCGCACCATTTGCAGCAAGGTATCCATCCGCTCACGGCCTGTCCGTATGTAGAAAGACCTGCCGACATAAATACAGGCCGTTACATGCAGCTCCCGTACAATCCTCAAAAGCAGCTTTCTCACAACATCCCGAAATGCTTCTTTTCCTTCCGGTATATCCCTGTACACTATCATAAAACAGTCGTCGCTGTGTCTGAAAATGGTATCTACCTCATATCCGTTCTCCTGCATAAGCTCCTTCGTCATATGCATCAGCGTTGGAGAAAAAACCGCATCGTTCTGCACTTTCCGATGCTCCATTCCCCTGAAAATACGCAGCATACAGAGTATAAAGATATCTTCCGGACAGTATCCGCTCTCATCCACTTCAGATACCCCATCTTCTACACCCGCCTGGAGTCCGCGCCAGAACCTCTCTTTTGCCTGCTGCCTGTTCCTGCCGCTCTCATCCTTTCCGGCCCTCATCTGCTCCACCAGATTGCCCAGTACATTTTCCAGCTCCCTGTTAGACACCGGCTTTAACAAGTATCCCCTCGAATGCAGTTCCAAAGCTTTCTGTGCATAAGCAAAATACGCATAACTGCTCAAATAAATGCACTCCACCGGAAGCCTTCGCTCACGTATCCACTCCAGCAGTTCCAATCCACTTCCCTGTGGCATCTCAATATCCGAAAGAAGAATATCCACCTTCAACGTGCCCAGGATCTCCTTCGCCTGTCTGATATTGTAAGCCGCATAGACGCCTTCAATATCCCATTTTTTCCAGTCTATCCCCTCTACAATCTTCTCAACCACATACTTATCGTCATCCACAATGCATATATTCATGATAGATCCCTCTGTATGTTACAATCCGCCCTCCATGCTTCCTCTCAAGCAATTCACAAATCTTTTCCTCCATTCCGAAGCGCTCCGACGCACTGGATTTCCTTCCCGTTCTCTTACACATCAAAACAGCTTCCGCCCACAAACTCCCTGCACAGAGAATTCTTCGGCAGCTCCTCACTGCTGACGCCCAGGAAATATTCCAGGAATTTCAGCAGCCGCTTGGCTTCATGGTAACCCGGCTCACCCTTCTTTATATTGAAGAGAAGCGGCTCCGCATACTGCTTGATCACGGACAGCTCATAGGTCATGGCAGAATTGAACATGGCATCCGCGTCCTCCTGGAAGGGGAATATATACTTCTCCTCCCCCCGTCTCACAGAAGGCCACATAGCGATGGTCTTATCCGCCGTCGTCCCTCTTGTACGGGCATCCCGCACCATACGGCGCAGCAGCCGCCCATCAGTGGTCGGTATCCTGTTATGCTCATCCACATTCAGACAGGTGAGGGCGCTGATATAGATCTTGAATTTACTCTCCGCAGGCAGGGTATAGGACATCTTCTCATTGAGTCCGTGGATTCCCTCGATGACCAGAATATCATCCGGTCCCAGCGTCGTGATCTTACCGCGGTACTCCCGCTTGCCGGTCTTGAAATTGAAGCTTGGCAGCTCCACGCTCTCTCCCTGCAGGAGCCTGCTCATATCCGTATTAAACTGCTCCACGTCAAGCGATTCCAGACACTCGTAGTCTGGCTTGCCCTCATCGTCAAGCGGCGTCTTATCATGATTCAGATAGTAATTGTCAAGCCCGATGGGATGAGGCTTCAGCCCGTAGGTACGCAGCTGTATGGACAGCCTGTGGGAGAAGGATGTCTTCCCGGACGAAGAGGGTCCGGCGATCATAACGAATTTCACCCCTTCCCGTCTGGCGATATCCCGTGCGATCTCACCGATCCTGCGCTCCTGCAGCGCCTCCTGCACGAGGATCATATCGGAGATATTGCCCTGACAGATCTGATCGTTTAAGTCGCCCACCGTATCGATCCCCATCTCCCGGTTCCAGTCACTCGTCATCATCAGCGTCTGGAACAGTTTCTTCTTCGGCACAAACGTCGGCAGCTTCTCCGGATCTTCCTTCTCCGGCAGAAGCAGGATCATCCCGTCCTCATAGGGGAACAGATCAAAGCATCTGATATATCCTGTACTGGGCAGCATATAGCCATAGTAATAATCGTAATAGTCGCCCAGGCAGTACACATTGATATTGGAGCTTCTGCGGTAACGGAACAGAGAAACCTTATCCTTCATGCCAAGCTCCCGAAACAGTGCCACCGCCTCCTCGGCAGGATAGGACTTCTTGGTCACCAGCAGATCCATATCTGCCAGTTCTCCCATACGGTCCTTCACCTTCTCAATGGTCGCCGCATCCATCTTCATACCACCCCGGAACGCACAGTAATAACCCGGACCGATGGTAAACTCCACCTTCGTATTGACCGCCATCTCCATGCCTGCCACATCCTTGATGGCCTTCATCATCAGCATGATCGCCGACCGCACATAGGTCTTATGTCCGATATCATTTTCATAGGTAATAAATTTCAGTTCACAGTCACGGCTGACCCGCTTCATCAGCTCCTGTATCTTGCCGTTGATCTCCACAAGCGCGATCTGACTGGTACACTCATTCTGATACTGCTCCGCAATCAGCTCATATTGCACACCATCCTCATAGAATCTGTCTTTGCCGTTAATCTTGATCGTAACCATAAGACCCCCTCTTTCTTTTCCTGTTCTGTCAGCTTTCACAGCCGGTTCCCCGTAAGGCGATTTCCTGCGCCCTCCTGCAATCCGACAGAAGCGTCTCCACTTCCGCATACCGCATCCTTCGTCTGTCACAATCCAATCCCTGCCCCCGCAGGCGGCCGAGAATCTCTGTATAGATCCGCTCTTCTTTCTGCAGAAAAGCCAGCAGCGTACAATCTCCCCGCTGCAGCAGAAAACCGCCGTACCGGTCGTATAGTTTACATAACTCTCCCCATTCCATGTCTTGCATCCAGCTGCGTTCCGCATCTGCAGACGGCTTTTGTAATCCGGGATCACCTGATCGCCTGCTTTCTCCGGCATCCTTCACCCCGGAACAGCCTGCTTCCGGCACCGCCCGCATCATCGGATAGAACTTCCCGTCTTCCTCCACCATCTTCTCATCCGTGATCCGCAGATCATGTTCTCTCAGCCAGGCCCGAAATTCCATAAGCTCCGACTGCGGCTGCAGGATCAACTCCCTGAAGGAATCCGTCTTCGCCTTCTCCTCACCCAGAATGCACATCATCAGCCTGCCGCCCATACCGGCACAGATCAGGCTGTCAGCTTCTCCGATCTTATAATTATGTAAACCATCTGACAATCTCGTCTCGATCCGGGATTGCAAACCACGCTCCGTCACATGCTTTCTGGCGGCTCCCAGAGGTCCTTCTCTGACATCCATGGCCAGCACACACGGACTGATCCTGCGCTCGACCAGCCAGATCGACACGAAGCCGTGATCACACCCCACATCACAGACACGCACCCCCGGCGTGACCATGGAAGCCACGGCCCGCAGCCTTTCCGACAGTCCCATCGGTCCCATCAGTCCAGATAATCCTTCAGTTTACGGCTCCTGCTGGGATGCCGCAGCTTACGCAGTGCCTTGGCTTCGATCTGCCGGATACGCTCACGAGTCACATTGAACTCCTTACCCACTTCCTCCAAAGTCCTGGCACGCCCGTCATCCAGGCCAAACCGAAGACGTAATACCTTCTGCTCTCTCTCCGTCAAAGTCCCCAATACCTCCATCAGCTGCTCCTTTAATAAGGTAAAGGCGGCAGCATCCGCCGGTACCGGCACATTATCGTCCTGTATAAAATCGCCCAGATGGCTGTCTTCCTCCTCACCGATTGGTGTCTCCAAGGACACCGGCTCCTGCGAGATCTTCAAAATTTCCCGCACACGCTCCACCGGCATATTCATCTGCTCCGCGATCTCCTCCGGGGTAGGTTCCCGCCCCAGCTCCTGCAGCAGCTGTCTGCTCACACGGATCAGCTTGTTGATGGTCTCCACCATATGCACCGGGATACGGATCGTTCTCGCCTGATCGGCAATGGCTCTGGTGATGGCCTGCCGGATCCACCAGGTGGCATAGGTCGAGAATTTATAGCCTTTACGGTAATCAAATTTCTCCACGGCCTTGATTAACCCCAGATTTCCCTCCTGGATCAAATCCAGGAAAAGCATCCCACGGCCCACATACCGCTTCGCAATGCTGACCACGAGACGCAGATTGGCCTCCGCCAGCCTTTTCTTCGCATCCTGGTCTCCTACCTCCATTCTTTTGGCCAGTTCGATCTCTTCTTCCGCATTCAAAAGAGGCACCTTGCCAATCTCTTTCAGATACATTCTGACAGGATCCTCAATACTGATACCGTCCGGTACGGACAGATCCAGATTCTCCACGTCTACTTCGTCTTCTTCGCTTAAGATAATCTCCTCATCATCCACGTCATCATCTTCGGAAATCCGAAGAACATCTACATTGTTCTGTTCCAATGTCTCCAAAATCCTGTCAAACTGATCCTCTTCCAGCGTCATTCCCTGAAAAAAGTCGTTGATCTCCTGATATTCCAGGACATTTTTTTTCTTCTTGGCAGCCGCCAGGAGCTCCTTAAGGCGCTCTTCAAACTTTGCCTGTACATTTTCGTCCATTATGTGGCCCATCCTTCCTATGTTTCAAGTTATAACACTTCCTAAATCTATGTTCATCCCTGTGCTGCAGACACACATCCGTGCACCCGTTCTCCGTTCCGTCCGGCAGGGCCGCGCACACGCCAACCAGCCGTGCTGACACGCCTGTGCCTTATGCGCTCTTCCTTTCCTTGTTGCGAATAGCTTGCCCGTATTACAGGGAAATATGCGTTTTGCTAAGTTCTTCCAGTGCTTTTTTGCCCGAGATCACCTGATTTATGGCATTCATATCGGTTCCCATCCTGCCGGAATAATACTCGAAGCTGTTCTTCTTTACGGCATAGAGAATATCGTGGAACGCCTTTTCCCGTTCCTGCGATGTAGTGATCTCCTCCAGTTTCGTATTGAAAATCTCCGCCACAGCCCGCTGTTCCTGCTCCTCCGAATAAGCGCTGATAATGGCCGCCGGCTGGTAAATTCCCTTTTCCAGCTCCGTAAACAGCCTCTCGGCCACATCCCGGTACAACTCATCGGTGAAGTCGCCGGCCTCAATATAAGGGCTGATCTTCTGATACAGATTCGGTTCTTCCGTGATCCAGGTTAACAGCAGCCTCTGGGATTTCCTGGCATTTTCCTCCGGCGTATTCTTCTTCGCAACCGTACTCTTCGGTCTCATCACCGGACGCACCAGTCCGGTCTGCGCCGCATATCCGCTCACCAGTTTCCGCAAATTCTCAAAACCGATATGATATTTCTGCGCCGTCGATTCTATGTAGTTCTCCCGTTCCACCTCTTCCTCAAAGCCGCACAGCTTCTTTGCGATCTCTCTGTGGAAAGCAGTTTTTGACTCCGGGTCATCCATCCGGTAGTCCCGCTCCAGCACACTCAACTCAAAAAAGAAACTGTTCTGCGCCTGATCGATTCTCTCCTGGAATGCTTCTGCGCCCAGATTCTTCATAAATTCATCCGGGTCTTTGTAGGGTCTCATGTCGATCACTTTACCGCGAAGCCCTGACTCCCGCAGGATTCCGATAGCCCGCATCGCCGCATTGACCCCTGCCCCGTCACTGTCATAGGCCAGCAGGACCTCCTCCGTATATCGTCTTAGCAGACTGGCCTGGCCCGTCGTGAAAGCCGTTCCCAGCGAGGCTGCTGCCTGCGTAAACCCGGCCTGATGCATGGCGATCACATCCATATACCCCTCACAAAGAATAATATTTCCCTTGCGGGAAGCTCTTGCAAAATTCAGGCCGTACAAATTGCGGCTCTTATCAAAAATCATCGTCTCCGGCGAATTCAGATACTTGGGTTTGGCATCTCCCATTACACGGCCGCCGAAACCGATTACACGATGGTTGCCATCCTGAATCGGAAACATGACCCGATTCCAGAATTTATCGTGTATGCCCCTTTTCTCATCAAAAGCAATCAGTCCCGATTCCTTCAGCAGATCATCGCCGTATCCCTTGGAACGCAGATAAGCAGTCAGATCCGACCCTGCCCCGTCTGCATATCCAAGACCAAATTTCTTCATAGTCTCGTCAGACAGCTGCCGTCCCGTCAGATATTGAAAGCCGGTTCTGCCTCTCGGATTGCGAAGCATGTAATAATAATATCTGGCCGCTGCCTTATTGATCTCCAGCAGCCTGCTCCGCCTGCTCTCCTTCTGCCTTGCTTCCTCATTATATTCCATTTCCGGCAGATTGATCCCCGCTCTCTCCGCCAGGATCTTAACTGCCTCCTGGAACGTGGCATTCTCATATTCCATCAAAAATGTAATTACGTTGCCGCCCGCTCCGCAGCCAAAGCAGTAATACATCTGTTTGCCCGGAGATACCGAAAAAGAAGGGGATTTCTCATTGTGAAACGGACATAAGCCGAAATAGTTGCTTCCCTTCTTCTGCAGACGGACATACCCCGAAATTACATTGACAATATCATTTTTGATTCTGACTTCTTCGATCAGTTCATCCGGATAATACATCTTGTCCCTTCTTTATCTATAGGATTCTCCACGTGCATTCTGCCTGCGATTTTTTCGCAAACGAAAGCGCCCTGTCCCCGCCGCGAAAGCATGATCAGCCATGCCACGTCTTCGGAATGTAGATTTCCTGATACTGCGCAATGGCAAAGCGATCCGTCATGGAACCGATATAATCGCACACGATCTTTTCCAGAGGCTCCCCCTCTTCCATAAGTCTGTACAGAAATTTCGGAAGCTTCTCCGTATGGTTCATATAATATTCATATAAAGTAACCACCAGATTCTCCGCCTTGTTCTCCTGTCCCTTGGCGACAGGATTGCGGTAAACATTGCGGAACATGAATTCCCGCATCGTCTGCATGGCCTCTTCCGCTTCCTTTGACATGCAGATGTCGTCCCTGCCTCTGCTGCTGGTCACGATATTATGTATGAAATAATCCAGACGCTGTGTACAACTGCGCCCGGCAACGGCACTGACCTTTGCAGGAACATCCGACTCCTTCATAATATTGCCCCGGATCGCATCGTCCGTATCATGATGGATGTAGGCAATCTTATCTGCAAACCTGACAATCCGGCCCTCCAGAGTGCCCGGCATGGAAGCCGTCTGGTGATTCAGGATGCCGTCCCGCACTTCCATCGTCAGATTGATGCCCTGCCCGTCCTTCTCCAGCAAATCCACCGTCCGCACGCTCTGTTCATTATGGCGGAATCCATAGGGACATGCTCTGTCCAGCGCCCGTTCTCCTGCATGGCCAAAGGGCGTATGTCCCAGATCATGACCTAAAGCTATGGCCTCCACCAGATCCTCATTCAGCTGCAATGCCTTGGCGATCGTCCTGGCTGTCTGACTAACCTCCAGCGTATGCGTCAACCGCGTCCGATAGTGATCCCCCTCCGGCGTCAGAAAGACCTGCGTCTTATCCTTAAGACGCCGAAAAGACTTACTGTGTATGATCCTGTCCCTGTCCCTCTGAAATACCGGACGGATATCGCACTGCTCCTCCGGTTTAAGCCTCCCCCTGGAATGCATGCTGAGCATGGCATAGGGACTAAGATATTCTTTCTCCCACTGTTCCAGACTTTCCCGTATGTTCATGATGTGCCTTTCCCAAATTCCATTACTGTTCATGACTTTGCTGCCCATAGCCCCGGAGCTTCTGTGGCTTTGCTGTTACGTTTCTATTGTTATTATTCGAGGTTTCTCCCGAAAATCCTTTTTATTCCTGTCAAAAATTATAAACTCTTCCCATTGTGCCTTATCCGCCGTTATCTGCAGATATCATAAATAAATTCAGCATTCCTGTCCATGGCCTCATAGGCCGTCTTAAAAGGAGACATCTGGAACACATGCCACATACCCGGAAAGATATCCAGCCGCACGGACACATTCGCCTTCAGCAGTTTCTGGTAAAGCATCTTTGCATCATCCTGCAGCACCTCATTCTCCCCGACCTGGATATAGGTGGGAGGAAATCCCTCATATTCACCAAACAAAGGTGAAATCAACGGATTGGTCAGATCTTCCTGTGCAGCATAGTTGTGGATCATCTCCGCCAGATAAGCGGCATTCAGCACCGGATCAATCTGTGCCTTCGTCTTATGTGATTGTCCTGATGATGTCAGATCCGTCCACGGGGACATCAATACAAGCCCCCGCGGCAGCAGCCGCTTCTCCTTCCGCAGCTTCAAAGTCAATGCAAGCGCCAGGTTTCCGCCGGCGGAATCCCCCGCCAGTATCACATCTCTCGCACCATATCCAAGAAGCATGAGATAATCCCATACCTTCATGGCGTCTTCCAGCGCCGCCGGATACGGATGCTCCGGCGCAAGCCTGTAATCGAAACTCAATACGTCCATGGAAGTGGACATCGCCAGCTTACCTGTCAGCGTCCTGGCATAAAGCCTGCTCCCCGTGGAGTAACCGCCGCCATGACAATAGAGGATCACATATTTCTTCATATGCGCCCTGTTCACGTAAACCCACTCTCCCTGCAGCATGTCCCCCGTCTTCGCATGGTCATGTATATCCACATCTTCGATCAGCACATCCTTACTGCTGCCAAGCAGCGCCCCGAAATATTTCTGGGATTGTCGGTGCTTTTCAATATCCGTATTCTCCACCACTCCGTGCATCCGCTTGATCAGATTCATTAAATTCGCATTTCGTTTCTCGGCGATAGACATAGCTCCGCTCCTTTGTCGATTTTTTTATAGTAATATTTTAACATATAAAGTCAGATTTATGGTATGATATGTGAAAGAAAGTTGATTGAAAAATCGGAAGGACCTGACTGCCATGCCAAACTACCCGCACAGCACAACCAGAAAACCAAAGCAGGCCAGGAACGGAAAATCCGGCAGGAACAAAAAGGACGTCTGGTACAAACTGGATCTTTCCGCCATTGTCTATCCGACTCTGCAGCGGCGGGACTTTTCGTCTGTTTATCGTCTGTCTGTTATGCTGAAAGAAACCGTCGATCCTGTCTTGCTGCAGGCTGCTTTGGACAAAACGCTTCCCCGGTTCCCAACCTACAGGGTGGCAATCCGCAAGGGACTGTTCTGGCGCTATCTGGAACCCAATACCCGCCCCGGCCCCTACGTCATGGAAGACATCAAAAATCCGTGTATGCCTATGCCCTTTAAAGGTAACAACCGTTATTTGATTCGTCTGTACTATTTCGACAGACGAATCTCTCTGGAGGCTCATCACTGCCTCGGAGACGGTACCGGCGGGATGTGTCTTCTGCAGACGCTCACCGCTGCCTATCTGGATCTGCTCGGCCACCCTGTAACTCCCGAAGGTTTCGTGCTGGATATCCATACCGATCCGGATCCCGAAGAGCTGGAAGACGCCTATATGCGCTATGCCAACGCACAGGTATGTCCGCCCCGCCCGGCGGAGAAGACGTACCGGGTCCGCGGCACCAAGGAACCCTTCTATACCCTGAATATCATCGACGGTATCCTGTCCGTTCAGGAAGTTATGACCGTCGCCCGGAAATACAATGCAAGTATCACGGAATATCTGAATGCAGTCCTGCTCTATGCTCTGCTGCAGAAGCAGAATGCCGATTTCCATATACGGCTTCGCCCGGTCAGGATTGCCATGCCGGTCAATCTTCGTCGTTTCTTTCCCTCGAAGACACTGCGCAATTTCATCACCATGGTCTATCCCTCCATCGATCCACGGCTTGGCAATTACCGGTTTGAAGAAATCGTGGAGCATATACATCATTACATGCGTTATTATATCAATGACAAGTTCCTGCGCGGCGATATTACCACCAACGCCGCCACACAGCGCAACCCCCTGATCCGCATTGTTCCTCTTTTCATCAAGGATCTGGTGGTCCGCACCTTCTATACAAAGGTACAGGATAAGAACTCTTCCGCCGGGCTGACCAATATGGGAGCGCTGCACGTTCCAGACAATATGAAGCCTTATATAGAACGATTTGACATCTATATGGGACAGCCCTTTTCCTCCCGTACCAACTGCGCCATCATCAGTTTTGAAGATATATTAACCATTAACTTTGCCAGCAGCATCATGGAGGCCGATGTGGAGCGTTATTTCTTCCGCAAACTGGTACAGGACGGCATCCACGTCAAGATTGAGAGCAACCGGACTCTCTGACCAGACGCGCAAAGCTCATAAGTAAATCGGCTTTGCTGCGCGAATTCAAAGCAGGGAGGAACCCCTGCAGCATAATCCAATGAATCAGGAAAGGCAGCTTCCGAAATGCCTGCGGCGGCTGCACAGAGGGAATAAATATGTCTTACTGCGTAAACTGTGGTGTGGAGCTGGAAGCATCTCTGAAGAAATGCCCGCTCTGCCATACACCCGTTGTCAATCCACTGCAATCAAATACGGAATTTCCACCTTCGCCTTATCCCACCGACAAAGGGCAGGTAGAAGTCGTAAAGAGAAAGGATCTTGGTATTTTATTATCCGTTGTCCTGTCCGCCACCAGCATAACCTGCTTTCTGCTGAATCTGCTGGTTTTCGATGCCTCTCTCTGGTCACTGACGGTGATCGGCTGCTGTATCTGCCTTTTTGTATTTACCTTTCCCGCAATTTTTTACAGCAAAACGCCGATTTACGTCTCGCTGCTTGCCGACGGCGTCTCTGTAGCCGTTTATCTGTTCCTGATCAGCTTCCTCACCTCTTCTACCACATGGTTCTGGCAGCTGGGGCTGCCCATCGTCGTGATGTTGACGGTCTGCGCGGAAGTCTTTCCGCTGCTGTCCCGCTTCTTTCCACTCACGATCCTGCCCTGCTCACTGTGCATCTTCGTGGAAATTCCTGCTTTCTGCGTATCGCTGGAACTGCTGATCAAGCATCTGCTTAATCGTCCCTACCGCATTACCTGGTCTGCGGTTGTCCTGACCGTCTGCGTGATCATCGATTTTGCACTGATCACCATACTGGCAAAAAAACGCCTGCGCAACGAAGTGCGCAGACGCCTGCATTTTTAACGATGTTTTGCTTCCGCTTCCTCCAGGGAGCCGTACCCATAGAAAAGCGTCTCATTGGCGATTGTCTGTTTCAACAGGCTCTCGCCTCTCTCATGAGCTTCCCTGGTCTCCTTCCAAATCAATTCCAGCGTGTGCATGGAGTAGGACAAAAGCTCCCCGCGAAGATAGCTTTCCATGGAAGAGCCTGCCATGATGCCGTCTTCAGCCGTCGTAAGCACCCTGCCCCTGTTCCTGAGATTGGGGTAGGCACGCAGCATATCGGCATCCCATTCCAGATTAATCCTGACGATCTTCTCCACAATCTCCAGCTTATCCGTCACATCGGGAAGATACGCTTTGATCTCCTCGTATTCCTCCGGAAAAGTGCTTTCCATCATTCTGCCATACTTTTCAAACATAAGATTTCTGCCGTCTTCATGCGCCTGTCTGCAGTCTTCCAGGTAACTGTGCAGCACTTCGTCCGAATACACCATCCACTGACTCATCCGCATCTTGAAGAAAGTATCCGGATCATCCTGGCAGGATGCCCTGCCGCCGGTATTATAAACATGCTGGAACATCTCCCATTCCGTCTGCGTTACATCAAATATAAGCTGTTCTCTCTCGCTGATCTTCGCCATGTTCTTTCTCTTCTCCTGTTCATCCCTCTTCCTGTATGTCTTCCGAATCGGATGCCTTTAATCTCTCGAGCAGTTCCTCCGGTGTACATTTTACAAACGCGGCCTCATACTCTGCATTCTTGGTGGCCAGTGTCTTACCATTCACCACCAGATAAACGCTGTCAGCATCATAATTTTCCAGAAATGTATTTACCACCGATGCCAGTATAATGCATTCCGCCTCTTTAGACATGGTTTTCAAATATTCGTCCAGAGCCTTTGACAACTCCAGATACAGCACTTTGCCCTCATCACTTTCTTCTTCCTCGAAAGAAAGCAGCTTGGTATCCAATGACACTATGTTATGTCTTGCCAAAGCAGCCAACAGCTCTTCTGCCGATTCTTCCTCTACCTGTATAATCTCCTGTTTCAAGTCATAGGAACCTGCATTGCCATAATAAATGACCGCTTCTTTCTCTTTCGGAACACGTTCCTGCGCTGCCGGCTTCTCTGCCGCGTTATCCTTCCTGTCTTCTTCGCTCTCTGTATTCGTATTCGACTCTTCGGATGCATCTGTGTCATCTTCCGCATTTTCCTCTGTCTCTTCTATCTTCTCTGCCGTATCTTCCTCATCCTGCAACAGGAATTCCAGGGAGCTGACCAGCAGATCTTCCGAAGATATCTCAGGGACTACAATCTCGCCTGAATCTACCCTTCTTCCCACCGAACTGCCGCAGGCTGCCAGAAGCATTGCAGTGACGATTACCGAAACTACCACTTTTCTTATTTTTTTCAAATTCATCCCCTCCCAGACTCTCTCTGTCACAAGTTCGTCTAAATCGGGTTATATTCTATCATACTCATGGCAAAAAAGCAAAAGAACTTTTTGTGTGCAAAAGATTCCTGCCCATGCAAAAGTCGAATTCCGCGTACCATTACAACGCCGTGCCCTTCGTCGGCACAAACAGGTTCTCCATCGCGGCGCCTTCCAGTATTAACAGTTCTATCTTTCTCGGGATGCCTCCCGCATACCCCGTCAGGCTGCCGTTCGTTCCCACCATCCGGTGACAAGGAATGAGGATAGAGATCGGATTGTGCGCCACTGCCCCGCCCACAGCCTGTGCCGACATCCGTTCGATTCCCCTCTCCTTCGCGATCTGCGCCGCCAGCTCCCCGTAAGTCATCGTCTGCCCGTAAGGAATCTGCAGCAGCATCTCCCAGATCCTGACCCGAAAAGGCGACCCGATCATATGGAGCGGCGGCAGGCGCTCCGGCCGCTTCCCGGCAAAGTAAAGATCCAGCCACGTCCGCACCTTCTCAAACACCGGCATCTCCTTTTCCTCATGCTGTGCCGCCAGTCCTGCCGCATAATATCTTGCCCTGTCAAACCACAAGCCCGTAAGCCCCGTCTCGTCCGCCGCCAGCAGCACGCTGCCAAGCGGCGTCTCATATTTGGTCGTATACTGCATTCTCTTCTCTCTTTCTCTCAACCTTTACTATCTTCACACATCCTTCTGTTCCACCTGCCGGATCGCCAGAAACACAGACACCATCGCCAGCCCGAACAGGCACAGATAGAATGGTACATTGTTCGCCAGCGTAAACTCCCCGATATTCCCCTGGGTAAAGCAGACTATGATAATGGAAGCCACCACGGCAGCCTTGGAAGAACGCATCTTCATACCGATGGGCAGCGCAAGGAAAGATATGCTGACCATAGCCGCCGCACTCAGGAACAATTCTACCCAGAAAGGCCAGTTGCCATACGGAATATCCGACGCCTGGATATGGATCCATGATCCCGTTGCCAGCACCGCCGCATACATCACCAGCTTACTGATCACCATCGCCGTAAAACTGAAGATCCACACGGCAAAAACCTTTGCCAGCACCAGCTTCTTCCTTTTGACAGGATAGGAAAACAACAGACGGATCGTCCCTTTTTTATAATCATCCACAACGAAACCGGCCAGCAGCACCCCCGTAAAGATCATATAAGACATGTGGGTGTACAGTTCCACCGATGCATGTATAAAACTCTTATCAAACATTCCCATTTCGGCCATGTCTGCCCCGACCTCACCCGCCGTCAGCAGAACAAAAAGCAGTACCGCCGCCGTCATGATCGCCGCGTTACGGATCATCTTCCCCAGACAATTCTTCTTCCACTCCATCTTAATCAACTTCCACATGATGTTCTCCTCCTTCTGCCGTCATTTTCAGGAAATAGTTTTCCAGATTTTCCGTCTTCCGGCCCAGCGCCGTAATTGCCACATCATTGAGCGCCAGCGTCTTCGACAACTCCTGTACCGTCACCGCCCCGTCATAGATGCGGATCACGCCCTGCTCCAGAATCTTAAAATTGGTCAGTCCCAGCTTATCGCTCAGCACATAAGCCGCCCGCTTCGGATCCATGGCCGTCAGCTCGATATAAGCCAGACTCATCTGCTCGATCTCCCGCATCCCGATCTCCTGCACCATCCTGCCATGATGGATCACGCCGATGGTATCCGCGATGGACTCGACTTCCGACAGAATATGCGTGGAAATCATGATCGTGATACCGTATTCCGTACAGAGTCTCTTCAAAAGGCTGCGGATCTGTTTCATGCCCGCCGGATCCAGTCCATTGGTGGGTTCATCCAGGATCAGAAGCTCCGGTTTGCACAGGATCGCTCTGGCGATTCCCAGCCGCTCCTTCATGCCCAGCGAATATTTCCCCACCGGCTTGTTTGCCGCCTCCGTAATCTCCAGCATGGCCAGCACATTCTCGATGCTGTCATGCTGATAGTACCCCATATACTCACAGTGCATCTTCAGATTATCGTAGCCGCTCATATGCTCATAAAAGATCGGAAACTCTATGATACTCCCCATCCGTCTCAGCACCTCGCAGGACTGTGGCGTAAGCGTCTCCCCGAACAGTTCCACACTGCCGGCCGTCGGCTTCCAGAGATTGGTCAGCATCTTCATCACCGTTGTCTTGCCCGCGCCGTTGGGCCCCAGAAATCCGTAGATCTCTCCTTTCTTCACATGAAGATTCACATCCGTTACAAGTTCCTTTCCACCGATCGTTTTGGAAAGATGGTTAGTCTGTATCATGTATGGCATTTTCCTGCCTCCCTTCCGTATGCGGCGGGTAACTGTTCTTGTTTTCTCTCCGCCGCTTCTGAATACTATTGTAACGGTATCTTTTTGCAAAACTGTTGCACAAATCTTACGAAATTCTTTCTTTTTCAACCTGCGCCCGGCTATGGACACCTGATGAAACTGACCGTAAACACGGTCTTCACATGGGGCACACTTTTAAGCGTGATCTCGCCTCCCATCTGTCTTGCCAAATCCCTGGCGATGGTCAGTCCCAGCCCGTTGCCCTGTATCTCCCGGTTTCTGGAATCTTCCATAGTAAAAAGGCGCTCAAACACGCTTTCCGCAAAGGACGCCTCGATCCCTTTGCCCCGGTCCGTCACCTCCACACAGGCCGCCTTTTCCTCCACCCGTATGGCCAACCCCAGATATTTGCCGTCCGCCCCATAGCGCACCGCATTGGAGAGCAGATTGTTGAGTATGCGCATCACAGATTCCGCATTCCCCTGTACCCACACAGGTTCCTGCGGCAGATCCACCTCCACCTGAAATGCCCGGTTCGTCAGCAGTTCATAGAAATCCAGTATGCCCTTACGGCACAGCTCACAGAGATCGATCCTGGACAGTTCCGGCTCCAGATCCCCCGATTCCAGCTTGGCCAGCGTAAAAAACTGATCGATCAGCTGCATCACTTCTTTCGCCTTCTGCTCCGTTTTCATAAGCATCTCGTCCGACGCCGCGCTGTTTATGCGCAGAATCTCCAGATATCCCAGGATCACCGTCATCGGCGTCTTGATGTCATGGGAAATATTCGAAAGCATCTTCCGGGACGCGATCTCGGATCGACGATAATCGGCCTTCACCTTTAAATGCTTTTCCAACAGTCCGTTGATCTGTGCCGCCAGCTCCTGCAGCTGTGCTTCCTCTGTAAAGACATACACCATCTCGTCACTGTCCGATTCCAGAATCTTCCCCAGTCTGCCGTTTACCTCCCGCAGATTTCTGTGGATCCCCGCCTTCCACCCAAACTGCTGGTACAAGACAATAAACAAAAGAAATCCTGCCAATATTGACAGGAAAACGATAATAACCGTACTATTCATAACCCTTCCCCCAGTTTGTAGCCGATTCCCCAGACAGTAACTACGTAACGCGGATTGCGGGAATCGTCCTCGATCTTGTTGCGCAGCCTGCTGATATGTACATTCACCGCATTCTCATCCCCCAGATAAGCGTCGTTCCACACAAGGGAGTAGAGCTGCTCCTTCGTGTATACTTTCTTCGGGTTTAACATGAGCAGCTTCAAAATCTCGAACTCCTTCGCCGTCAGCTCCACCTTGCTGCCCCTCTTCATCACCGTATAATCGACAGGATTCATCGACAACTCCCCCGCCGTGAGCAGCTCCGGCGCCGCTGCGGTATCAGCATTTACCCTGTCATACTGGATCGTCCGGCGGATGTTCGCCTTGATCCGCGCCAGCACCTCCACCACGGAAAAGGGCTTCGTAATGTAATCATCCGCCCCAAGCGCCAGACCCAGCGTCTTGTCCGTCTCCGTGTCCTTCGCAGACAAAATGATGATCGGCACATAGCTGCCCTGACGGATCTGCTGCATAACCTCCATCCCGCTTCTTTTCGGGATCATCAGATCCAACAGAACAAGGCTGAAACTGTCTTCCGCAAAAAGCCTGCAGGCCTCCTCCCCATCAAAAGCACAGATCACCTTATAGTTCTCCGTCTGCAGATAATTTTGTAACATTTCGCTGATCTCCCTGTCATCCTCGATCAGCAGAATTTTGTGTTGGTCCATGGTCATGCCCTTCCCTTCCTCTGAATTCCCTTTTTTACACAGTCTATTTTATCTACTTTTCAGGGCATTTTCAACGGCCTTTTTTTACTAGATGTTGCTGCAATCCCCTGATCCATGAACAATACTGACGCAGCAGTAGTTTTTAACCGCAAAATTATCTTTATTTTGAGATACCGGTATCGCTCAACCATTCTTCCATGGTTGCTTTTGAAGTCCCACCTGCAAATCTCCTGCCTTCAAGCCATTCTGTGGAATCAGAACATAAAGGATGAAGATTATCTGCACTGGAACCAATACCGCTGCTATGGGAAGTACAGAACGGAATAATTGTTTTTCCTGAAAAGTCGTAGCTTTCCAAAAAAGTGCTGACGATCCGGGGAGCCTGCCCATGCCAGACAGGATAACCGAGGAGGATAGTGTCATATTCTTCCATGTTTTCCACACCGCCAGAAATCGCAGGGCGTGCGGAAGCATCGTTTTGCTCCTGATCTGCCCAGCCATTCGTATAATATGCCAGATCTTCCTCCGTATAAGGGTCTTCCGGTACTATTTCATAAAGATCGGCGTTTAGAATTTCCGCCGCGTATTCTGCCAATGGCTTTGTTGTTCCAGTTGCAGAAAAATATACTACTAAGGTTTTTGTTTCCATATCTGACTCCTGTTCCGGCTCTGAAACCGCTTCTGATGATTCCTGCATTTCTGTTCCGGAACCTTCCTGTTCATAATCCTTAGCTTGTTCTGTCTGCCCATCAGTTTGCGGCAGAGTGCTTTCCGCTCCATTCCCGTCCCCATTATTTCCACATCCGGTCAGGATAAAAAGCAGCAGAAATGAAAGTGCAGTGCAAATCCTGTTTTTCATCTTATCACCGCCTCTCTTCCAGAGTTTTCAACAAATATGCCATATTCCGACCAAGATTTCTCATGGTTTCCATTCCTTCTTCATCTTTCTGTACATCCCCCGGCATCTGTCCATAAGCCATAGGCCAATAAGAAGATCCAACCACAAACATATTCTGCAACATAAAAAAACGGTTCATCGCATCAAGAGCGGCGATTGCACCGCCCCTACGGGTTGCCGTAATGGACGCACCTGCTTTATATTTGAGCAAATCCGCATCCCTGTTCATATCTGTCACCACCGATGCCCGTTCTAAAAATGCCTGCATATTCGCAGAAATGTTTGCTGTATAAACCGGTGAACCAAGGATTATCCCGTCTGCCTGCGTCATCTTCTCAAAAATTTCCTGAAACAAGTCCTTTTTATGCACACAGTTTTTTCTCCCGCCGCAGGCCCAACAAGCCTTACAGGGTTCAATGATTTGCCCGGAAAGCTGCACCATTTCCGTTTCAAATCCTGCCTGATGCAATTCCTCAAATATTGTATTGATAAGGATTGCTGTGTTCCCGTCTTTTCCTGCGCTGCCGTTAATCGCTAAAACTTTCATATGTTACCTCCACTTTACAAAATTTTTAATACCAGTCATGCTTCTCACCACGGTCAAGGGCACCTATACGTTTCATATCCTCCCTCGTCAATTCGAAATCAAACAATTCTGTGTTTTCCTGAATATGATCGGGATTACTGGAGCCGGGAATGACTACCACGCCCTTTTGCAGATTCCACCGGAGAATTACCTGTGCTGATGACTTCCCATGCGCCGCAGCAATCTCCGAAATCACCTCATTACCAAGCAGTTCTGCCGTATATCCCCTGCCTCCAAGGGGATACCAGCCCTGCACCACAATCCCAAGACTGTGAATGTAAGGGATCACATCATTTTCCTGATAATACGGATGTATTTCATTCTGAACCAGAGCAGGTGTAACATTTATCTGTGGTAAAAATTCCTCCAGTTCCTCCACATACCAGTTTGATAAACCGAGTGAACGTATTTTACCGTCCGCAACTGCTTTTTCCATTGCGAGATAAGCCTCCACATCACCTGCACCGGGGTGGTGGAGCAGCATCATATCAATGTATTCTATATCTAATCTGGCAAGCGCCTCCTCAATCGCTGCTTCCGCATCGGAAAACTGGTTCGGGTACAACTTTGTGATAACAAAGATTTCCTCCCTCGGTATGCCGGAGTTTCTGACTGCCTCTCCCACGCTTTCCTCATTACGGTACATATAGGCGGTATCAATCAGGCGGACACCGCTGTTTAATGCTGCCGTGACGGATTCTACGCAGGTATCCCCGGTCAGACTGTATGTGCCAATCCCATATATAGGCATTTCATACCCGCTGTTTAATAAAACCGTCTTTGTTTCAAAGTTGAAAGAAATATCTCCTGTCACTGTGTTATCACCTCCCTCTATTTTCTGTTCTTCTCTATCAGCCAAAATATTTTCTGTTTGTGCCTCAGTCTGTTCGGCTTCCGATACTGCCGGCTGCTCCTTTTCAGTCTGTTCCGTTGTTCCTGCACTTTCTGTCTGCCCCTGCTGCTCCATTACTTGATCCGCAGAAGAATCTGCCCCTGCCTGCTTTCCACAGGCTGATAACGAAACCATAAGCAGACAAGCCAGTACCAGATTATACAGCCGTTTCATAGCGTTCCTCCTCCTGAATAGTCTTTAAAACTCTTGCGGGAACACCTCCTACTACCGTCATGGCAGGAACATCCCGTGTCACAACGGCTCCCGCCGCAACCACCGCCCAATCGCCAATCGTCACTCCCGGCAATACGGTTGCGTTAGAACCGATCCATACATGAGCGCCAATTTTTATCGGTGCATAATGATTTTTCCGGTTTTCCTTTGGATTCAGGTCATGGTTAATTGTCGCCAGCACAACATTATGACCGATCAATGCGCCATCCCCAATTTCAATCCCGCCCTGATCCTGAAAGTGGCATCCTGAATTGATAAAGACATCTTTTCCGATTGTGATATTTTTTCCAAAATCCGTATAAAATGGAGGAAACATCCGAAAAGAACGGTCTACCTGTTTTCCGATCAACCTGCCCATAATCTCCCGGAGTTCTTCTGGTGTATGGTACTTCGTATTCAGCTCCATTCCTATACGGACAGCTTCCTGAAAAAGTTCATTTGCATAGGCATCACGCCCGACATTTTCTTCTGCCCCTTCCCGAAATCCTCCTATCACATCCTTTACCGTCATTGTCTACATCTCCTTTTCCCATTCCCGAAGCGTATGAACGCCTGTTTCATCGCCAAACCTTTCCAGGCGGCTGATTTCATCAGCAGTCAGTACAATCTGTGCTGCTTTTGCTGCTTCCTCAACCTGACGCACTTTGGTTACCCCGATAATCGGCAGTGTGCCCTTTGCAATCGCCCATGCTGTTGCAACCTGCGCAGGACTGGCATCAAAACGGGTTCCAATGATATTCAGTTCATCAATCAATGCTGTCAGTTCTTTCAAGTGCGTATTATAAGCCTCTGCCCTCCCGCTTCCCTCCGGGAATGGATTTTCCTCACTGTAGTGTCCGGTAAGCGCCCCCTGCTCCAGCACCATGTAGGAATAGAATGTAATACCATTCTCCTTACAGTAATCAAGAATACCCGCACGCTCCGAAGAACGGTGCAGCAGACTATAATGGTTCTGCACCGCAGAAATTTTCAAGCCCTCTGCAGCAAGAATTTCATTTGCCCTTTTTATCTCCACAAGGTTGTGGTTGGAAACGCCGATTGTCTTAATCTGCCCGCTTTTTGCCAGAGGGATTAAATCCGGCGTCCATTTTTCAATATCCATCGGATTGTGTATCCAGTAAACATCAATCACATCGGTATGCAGACGTTCTTTGCTGCCGTCAATCATTTCCTGCATGGCATCCGGCGAACTGCCGGCTATCTGCGGCGTGAATTTTGTGGAAAGGATAACGCTGTCCCGACGCACTTCTTTTACAAAATTACCGAGAATACGTTCCGATGTCCCCTCTCCGTAAACCGCTGCCGTATCCCACAGGTTCAGTCCGCACTCCATTGCTTTCTCAAACACAGGTTTCAATTCTTCCTCAAATAAATGGTTTCCAAATACCTGATCCCCTCCGGCTGCTCCCGCACCCCAGGACCAGGCTCCTAACGCAATTTTCGGTGTTGCTGTACTCATCTGCAAATCCTCCTATTCTCTATCTCAGATTTTCGTTAAAAAACTGTTCCAGCTTATCAAACGGGATTTTTTCCATATTATCATACAGATCCACATGATCCGCACCCGGAACAATTGCCAGCTCTTTGGGTTCTGAAGCTGCGGCATAGGCATCTTCCGAATAATACCGGGAATGTGCATTTTCTCCGGCAACCAGCAAAATAGGGCGGGGAGATACCTCTTTTATATTCGCCATCAGCGGAAAATTCCAAAATGACACAGGCATGGTGGCAGTCCATGAAGATACAAAATTCACAGCACGAGGGTGTTTCGCCCTTACTGCATAGTAGTTGTAAAATGCCGCAAATGCAGGGTCAGCGCCCTCCGGCAGTTCCTCCGGTATTTCCATCATTCCTGTAATCGGCTCATTATCTTCATCAAAAGCAATTTCGTGATTGCCCAATGCAAATGTACCGTTTTCTGCATCTTTCCAACGCTGCTTACCAAGATATTTCTTAATCTTGTTTCTCTGCTCCTCCGTATAATAATCCATGTGTCCCTTACTCATATCACGGGACATATCGTACATGGAGAACGTAGCTACCGCCTTAATTCTGGTATCCGTTCCTGCGGCGGTAATCGCCATTCCTGAAAGCCCGCATATACCGACTGCTCCGATGCGTTCCCTGTCAACTGTAACGCGGCACTTTATAGTAGACGAAAAAAGCATTTTATTTTCGACAGTAT
>CANPTH010000003.1 GCA_947576945.1 uncultured Lachnospiraceae bacterium | reverse complement strand
GGCGGATTGGGGACTTTCACCCGTTAGAACGTGTGCCCACCGGGCACACATAAATAAGCCCCACTCTTTATCATACAGAGCGGGGCTTTCCTATTGCTATATTTCTGTTGTTTAATTGTTTACTTTTTACTTTACGTCTTACGCCTTACCGTCAGAACCAAGAACGTTAACGATCTTATGAGCAACCATCTCCTTAACAGCCTGGCGAGCCGGTTTCAGATACTGACGAGGATCGAAATGATCCGGATGCTCTGCGAAGTACTTGCGGATGTGGCCTGTCATAGCAAGACGGATATCGGAGTCGATATTGATCTTACATACTGCAAGCTCAGCTGCCTTACGAAGCTGCTCTTCCGGAATACCCACTGCGTCAGGCATATCGCCGCCGTACTGGTTAACCATCTTAACGAACTCCTGCGGAACGGAAGAAGAACCGTGCAGAACGATCGGGAAGCCGGGCAGACGCTTGATGCACTCCTCTAATACGTCGAAACGAAGTGGAGGCGGAACAAGGATGCCGTCAGCATTTCTTGTACACTGAGCTGCCGTAAACTTGTAAGCGCCATGGGAAGTACCGATCGCGATCGCAAGAGAGTCACAACCTGTTCTGGAAACGAACTCTTCCACTTCCTCCGGACGTGTGTAAGACTCTTTACCAGCCTCTACTACTACTTCGTCCTCAACACCTGCCAGTGTGCCAAGCTCAGCCTCAACTACTACGCCCTTGTCATGAGCATACTCTACAACCTGCTTGGTCAATGCAATATTGTCTTCAAAAGATTTGGAAGATGCATCGATCATAACGGAAGTAAAGCCGCCGTCGATACAGGACTTGCACAGTTCAAAGCTGTCGCCGTGATCCAGATGCAGAGCGATCGGAATCTGAGGATTCTCCTGTGCTGCTGCCTCTACCAGCTTAACCAGATAGGTATGGTTCGCATAAGCACGTGCTCCCTTGGAAACCTGAAGAATAACCGGGCTGTTCAGCTCACCGGCTGCTTCCGTGATACCCTGAACGATTTCCATGTTGTTAACATTGAATGCACCAACCGCATAACCGCCATTGTATGCCTTCTCAAACATTTCTTTTGTTGTTACTAATGGCATTGTTGTTACCACCTTTCTTAATATTTTAATATTTTGACCGGTACGAGACCGGGTGAAAACTACTGCATTTATTATAACCCAAAGCCTGTTTATACGCAAATAGATTCTCTGGAAAATATGTCCAAAAAACGCGCAGTTTCTCCGTCAGATTAGGCGCAAAGCCATATTACACCAGCTCATTTCCAGGAATTCTGATCTGCAGCCCCTGCTGCTCGTTAGTGAGTACCGCCTGACAATGTTCGCCGCCAAACTCCCCGTCCAATGACCAGGCAAGCGGCGTCTCACTCTCCACGATCAGCTTTGATGACTTATACGTATGGATATACTCTGATTTCACCCGCTTATCCACCAGCGCCATAATGATATTATTTAATTCCAATGGATTGGCCGGCTTACGAATCAGCGTCACTTCAAACAGCCCGTCATCCAGCAGAATATCCTGCCCCGTTATTCCTCGAAATCCTCCCACAGAATAGGAATTTGTAACCATTCCAAAAAGAAACTCTCCTTCAATCACATCTTCATTACATGTGATTCTCAACGGATATGCCCGCACGGATGGCAGCCGCTTTACCCCTTCCAGCAGATAAGCGGCATGACCCAGCACATTCTTTACGTCCTGCTTCGTCCCATATGACACATCCGTAAAAATACCGAAAGCCGCCACATAGATAAAATTATCGTCGTTAAACCGCCCGATATCACAAGCAAAGTTCACACCATTCACAACTACATCCGCCGCCTTAATC
The DNA here is from genome assembly GCA_947576945.1 of uncultured Lachnospiraceae bacterium. GTDB lineage: Bacteria > Bacillota > Clostridia > Lachnospirales > Lachnospiraceae > UBA3282. Next base: position 125,363 of record CANPTH010000003.1, on the reverse strand, counting down.
ATATTCTTGGGAATCCTCAGGCTATTGGCAAAATCGTTAGTGCTGCCTGCCGGAATATAACCCACCGGCAGCCTCTCCTCGCACTGCATCATTCCATTCACCACTTCATCCAGCGTGCCGTCCCCGCCGCAGCAGGCTACCATATCATAGCACCCCTGCCTCTGCTTCACCGCCTTAACCGCATCCCCCGTAGCCTGTGTCGGATAAGCGGTAACCTCATATCCGGCTTTTACAAAGATATCTATAATATCCAGCAGGTTGCTGCGGATCTGCGCTTTCCCTGCTCTCGGATTGTATACAAAAAGCATTCTATGACCCATAGCTGCCTCCCTTCGCTTTTATATAAGTTTAGCCCTATCCTTTATTTATTATTTTAATAGAGTAGTCTGTAAATTTCAATTATGACAAAGTTAAAAAAGCGTAAAAAAAGAAATTCCGGACGACCGGATACAGATAACAGGAAAGGCAGCATGAAAACTGCCACAAAAAAAAGAGACTTCCATCCACAGAAATCTCTTTTACATTCTGCCTTATCTAAATGTCATGTACGTAGCCCGGTCTTCCTAGTTCCCGCTTAAGAATTTCTCAATCTCCACAACCGCGGTATCCTCATCATTACCGTCCGCAACAACAGTCACTTCCTCTCCACTGGCAAGCCCCAGGCTCATCATGCCCATGATACTTTTGGCGTTTACTTTCCGGTCTTCTGAGTTGATATACACCGTACTCTCAAATTGACTCGCCACTTGCACAAGCATTGCAACCGGTCTGGCCTCCAGCCCTTCCTCCAGCTTGATCTGGATTGATTTTTGAATCATACTTTTTCCCTCCTTTACAACCTGATTCTATCGGCAATCTCACTTAATTTACGCAGTCTGTGATTGACACCCGACTTCCCTACAGGCGGCTCCAGATATCCTCCCAGTTCCTTCAGCGCGGCATCCGGATATTCCAGCCGCACCTCGGCCATCTGCCGCAGATTATCCGGCAGATTCCCAAAACCGTATTTGTCTCTGATCAGGAGTATATCCTCAATCTGCTTCGATGCCGCCGTAACTGTCTTGGAAATATTTGCCGTCTCACAGTTAACCCGTCTGTTAACGGAGTTCCGCATCTCCTTGACAATCCTTAGATTCTCCAGATTCATCAGGGATACATGCGCCCCCATTACATTCAGAAGATCTACGATACCGGCGCCTTCCTTCAAATACACCACTTCATATTTCTTCCGTCTTATACTCCTGGCATCGATCTGAAATTCACGGATAATATCCTTTAACTGTTCTGCCTGCTCCTTTGCACTGCAGACAAATTCCAGATGATAACTTTTCTCAGGGTCACTCATGGAACCGATACACAGAAATGCCCCTCTCAAAAATGCTCTGGCGCAGCAGGAATTCTTAATCACAAGAGAGTTTACCGATGTCTGCAGTACGATCCGATCATTCTCCCTTTTATCCAGATGCAGGGCTTGTATCACTTTATCCTCTGTCCTGACATCAGACAGAATACGCCCCCTGCTCTGTACCTCAACTTTATTTATATTAAATGTTTTTTCTAATAATGTAAAGCACTTTCTGATAACTGCTTCATTTTCTGTCTCAAGGCTCAGATGAAATTCGCCCTCCGCCCCGCAGATACCGCCGCCAAAGTGCAGAATTGCCGCCAGCTCCGCCAACTGGCAATGCCTTGAAGGATCTATATGCACCGCAAGTTCTTCTTTCACAGTTCCGGAAAAAGACATTTCCCTACACTCCCTGTTTAATATCTCTGTGATACAGCTTAACGCCGTAGTTCCCGCGCTCCTTAATCCCTGCATAAAGTTCGTTGGCCAGCGTCACGCTTCTATGCTTGCCGCCCGTGCACCCGATTCCGATTACCAGCTGATGCTTACCCTCTTTGATGTAATTGGGAATCAGGAAGTCCAGCATTTCAGTCAGCTTGCCCAGAAATGCAGAAGCCTCCGGAAATCTCATCACATAATCCTGTACTTCCCTGTCATTACCAGTCTTATGCTTAAGCTCGTCAATATAGAACGGATTCGGCAGAAATCTGACGTCAAACACAAGATCCGCATCCGCCGGAATCCCATTCTTAAACCCAAATGACAAAACACTGATCATCAGCGAATTATATTCTTCATTACGCACAAAAATATGGTCGATCTCTTCCTTTAACTCCCTTGTCAGGAGATTGGAAGTATCGATCACATAGTCAGCCTTTTTCTTGATCTCTTTCAGGATATCCCGTTCTCTGTGTACACCTTCTTCCACCCGGCCCTGCGGGGAAAGAGGATGCATCCGTCGCGATTCCTTATATCTTTTGAGAAGAACCTGGTTACTCGCATCCATAAAAAGAATTTCAAAAAGATACCCGTTCTCCTTAAGCCTGTCCAGCGTGCGCTGCGCATCGCCAAAAGGCTGATCGGCCCTCACGTCCAACCCCAGTGCAACCTTCGTGGTCTCACTGCCCGGCATGGCGATCAGTTCCACGAATTTCTCGATCAGCGGCACCGGCAGGTTGTCCACACAGTAAAATCCTACATCTTCCAGCATTTTCATAGCGGTTCTTTTGCCGGAACCGCTCATGCCGGTTACTACCACAAATCTCATTCCCTTATCTCCTGTACCTATACCCTCAGTGAACAAACGACATTGAAAATTTCGCTGTTGATCCCCAAAAGTTTTCCAATAAACCTTTCTGTCTTAAAAATCTCCCAGAAAAACGACTTCCGGCTCCAGCATCACATGAAATCTCGACTGCACCCGTTCCCGAACTTCCTCAATCACTTCTCTGATGTCAGCCGCCGTCGCATGTCCGGTATTGACAATAAAACCACAGTGCTTCTCCGACACCTGCGCACCGCCGATCCTATAGCCCCGCATCCCGGCATCCATAATCAATTTGCCGGCAAAATACCCCTCGGGACGCTTGAAGGCGCTGCCGGCGCTGGGATATTCCAACGGCTGCTTGCTCCTGCGAAGCCCAGCCAGCTCTTCCATCTTTGCGCCGATCTCCTCTTTCCTGCCTTCCGCAAGCTGCAGTGTTACCTCCAACACAATAATCGGCCTGTTGCGAATCGCACTGCTGCGATAACCGAATTCCATAGTGTCATTGTCCAGGACCAGAATCTCTCCATCCTTATCCATGCCGCGTACGGACGATACAATCTGTTTCATCTCGCCGCCATAGGCGCCCGCATTCATCACCACAGCTCCGCCGATGCTGCCCGGGATGCCCGCCGCAAATTCCATACCGCTTAAACTTTGGTCTCTTGCTTCCGCCGCCACCCTGGAGAGCAGCGCTCCGGCTCTGGCCCGAACGATCGTTCCTTCTGTCCGGACTTCTTCCATGTGCCCGTCAAGTTTCAGTACTACGCCTCGATATCCCTTGTCTCCTACGAGAAGATTACTTCCGTTTCCCAGAATAAAGTACTCTTCTCCAATCTGATGCAGGTAGCGGATCAGCTTTCTCAGTTCCTCTTCCTGATGAACCATGATAAGGCATTCCGCCTCTCCGCCCACCCGAAAAGTGGTATGCCTGCTCATTGGTTCGTGAAATAAAATCCGCTCTTTTGGAATCACCGTTTTGATATAGTCATACATCGACGCGCTCACTATTCATCCCATCCATTTCTCAAATTTACTGCAATAGCTGACAATACGGGAAATTTCACTTCCTATCCTGCAAAAGCTTCCGTCTATGACTTTAACAGGAGCCGGAAGCAGAAATCTGTTATGTCGTTTACTATAATTTATTTATATTCCGATATCGCCGCGGATGTCACAAACTGACTCTGCCCGCTTCCACCGCACAGAAAACTGTTCCGTATTTTCGGGGCCGCGAAACAGATTTCGCAAACCAGCTTTACCTGTTTTTAAGGAAACGGCAAATCGCTTTGCCGCTTCCTTATAGAATCCCTGATTTATAATAAAATTATGTATATTCTTATTGTTTGTATCTTTTATTCCAGTACCAGCTTCGCCGCGCCGTAAATGCCCGCATCGTTGCCCAGTGTGGCAAGCACGAACTTCGTATCCTTACAGCCATGGAATACCGTGCGCTCAAAAGGAGGCCGGATATAGTCAAACAGTACTTCGCCTGCCTTGGAAACGCCGCCGCCGATCACGAATACTTCCGGATTAACAACACCGGCAATCACGCCCAGGCCCTTGCCCAGATATTCTCCGAACTGTTTCGCCACCTCGATGGCCAGCTCGTCCCCTGCCTTGACCGCATCAAATACCGTCTTGGCGGATACTTCACCCTGCCGCAGCACACTGTCCTTGTCGCAGGCTTTCAGTTTCCTGTTCGCCAGTCTGGTGATACCCGTAGCGGATGCATATTCCTCAAGACAGCCTAAGTTGCCGCAGCCGCAGACTTCTGTCTCATTGTCTTCCACATGGATATGGCCGATCTCGCCGCCCGAACCATTGCAGCCGGTCACGACTTTGCCGTTGATGATGATGCCGCCGCCCACACCGGTTCCCAAAGTGACTGCCACCAGATCCTTATGCCCCTGTCCGCCGCCTTTCCACATCTCACCCAGAGCCGCCACATTGGCGTCATTGCCGCCTTCCACCTGCATACCGCCCAGAAGTTCCGACAATTCCTTTTTCAGATTCATCTCAGACCAGCCCAGGTTCACCGCCTTGTGGATGATCCCTCTGCCGTCAACCGGGCCGGGAGCGCCGATGCCCACGCCTGCCACGTCGTCTTTCGTGATCCCCTTCTCTTCCATCTTAGCCTGTACGCTGGCCGCAACATCGGGCAGGATATTCACGCCGCCGTTCTCCGTCCTGGTGGGAATCTCCCACTTGTCCTGCAGATTGCCGTCAATGTCGAACAGACCCAGCTTCACAGTAGTGCCGCCCACATCCACTCCAAATACATAATTCGCCATGCCTTTTCCCCCTTGTTTGTAGTTTGTTATATGTTTAATGATTTATAGTTTATCTGTTCCACACCGGCCGTCCTGCCACGCCGCACTTACTGGTCTTCTTCCCGTCTGGCCGCCAGAGATTTCTGCACGCGCTTATACAGCTCCTGCGCCGCGTTGTAGCCCATCTTCTTCTGACGGTGGTTGACTGCCGCCGACTCGCAGATGATGGCCAGATTCCGGCCGGGCCTGATGGGAATATTGTGACACACCACCTTATTGCCCAGATACTCAGTGTACTCCTCTTCCAGGCCAAGACGGTCATATTCCTTATCCTTATCCCAGTCCTCAAGACGGATAACCAGATCGATATTCTGTGTATCCCTGACGCTGGAAGCACCGAACAGCGACTTCACGTCCACAATACCGATACCCCGCAGCTCAATAAAGTGCTTCGTGATATCCGGAGCGCTTCCTACCAGCGTATCCTCACTGACTCTGCGGATCTCCACCACATCATCCGTGACAAGACGATGCCCTCTCTTGATCAGCTCCAGCGCCGCCTCGGACTTACCAATGCCGCTCTCACCCGTAATCAGCACACCCTCGCCGTATACATCCACCAGCACGCCGTGCACGGAGATACAGGGAGCCAGCTTCACATTCAGCCAGCGGATCACTTCCGCCATACAGGCCGAGGTGGCACGCTTACTCATCAGGATCGGCACGCCGTACTTGACTGCAATCTCCCGGAACAACGGGTTCGGCTGTAACTCCCTGCAAAACAGGATGCCCGGAATCGGATTGTTGAGCAGCTTCTCGAAAATCTCCCGCTGACGATCCTCTTCCATGCAATTCATATAAGAATATTCCACAAATCCTACGATCTGCAGTCTCGTCGTCTCGAAATGTTCAAAATACCCCGCGATCTGCAGCGCCGGCCTGTTGATATCCGGCTGGATCACGCTGATCTTGGAAATATCGATCTCCGGCGTAAGATTCTCCCACTTAAACTTCTCGATAACCTTCGTCAAACTGATGCTTGCCATAACCCTCTCCTTACCTCCCGTATCTTGTCTTGCCGCAGCCTGCACAGTCCATTTGCACCAAACCGCGAAGTTATGCAAATGCCGTTCCATGTCCTATTCTAACATACAAAAAGGCGGTTCGCAATTCATCTGATAAAACTACTGCGCCGCATTATTGACAGGAGATCGTTATGCGTCACGGCACCTGGCACCCCGTAGCAGGGCATCCGACCGATGAGCTGCGATTTCAGTCCCCAAGACAGAACGCCGCATACAAAGGCAGCGCCTCCACCGACTCCGTATCGTAAAAATTTTCTTCCGAAAACCGGATCGCCCGGTCCGGCTTATATTTCTGGATAAACATGCCCAGGCTTCTGGATCTGTTGTGGGTGCCGCGCTTACTCTCGATTGCTGTCACCTGTCCGGCTGTCTGCAGCGCAAAGTCAAGCTCCGCCTGGCTGTTCTCAGGCGCCCAGTAATAGATCCCGTACCCCATGGCCGCCAGCTGAACCGCAAGATAGTTCTCCGTCACGGCTCCCATAAAGGTATTGGCCTCCCCCAGCAGGATCGTCTGCAGGGACAGCCCGGATTTGGCCACCAGAAGCCCCACATCACCCATATATAATTTGAAAGACGAGAGATCTTCATAGACGGAGATCGGATTCTCTCCATGCAGGATCCTCTTACATTTCAGAACCACACCGGACTGCTCCAGCCACTCGATCGAGGCCCCGAACATGGAACTGCCGGCCCCTCTCTGCACCACCTTATACTGGAACTTCCTGTTATCCTTCGCCAGCTGTGCGGGAATGGAATTGAAAGCCGCCCGTATCTTGACCGCCTCCTCCGCAGAAGCGTACTTCGCCATATCCGCCACATAGTTTCCCAGAATCTCATGCTGCATATTCGGCACCAGTACCAGCTTCCCCCGGCTGACGTATTCGTTGACAACGGCAGGCATACCGCCTACGATCAGATAATAATGATACAGCTCCAGCGCCTTTTGATGCAGGGCCTCTATCATCGGCCTGTGCGCCTCACAGCAGGCCCGGATCTCCCCCGCCAGCGTCTCTTCTCCCACCGCCCACAGGAACTCTTCAAAATCCAGCGGGTACAGGGACAGGCTCTTCACTTTCCCCACCGGAAAAGAATACTGCTGCCTGTTGACTGCCACGCCGAGAAGACTCCCGGCAGATACGATATGATACTCCGGCGCCTGCTCACAGAAATATTTCAGACTTGTCAATGCCCTCTCACAGGATTGGATCTCATCCAGAAACAAAAGCGTCCTCCCCGGATGGATCTCCTCTCCCACGATCGCCTCCAGCAGCGTAATGATCCGTTCCGGAGCGATATCATTCTCGAAGACAGAAGCTACGGAGCGGTTCGTCTCCAAATTGATATAGACTACATTCTCGTAGTTCTTCTCCCCGAAATCCAGCAGGATGAAAGTCTTGCCCACCTGCCGTGCGCCGTAGAGCAGCAACGGCATACGGCCTTCTTCATCGTTTTTCCATCGTAACAGCTTCTCTTCTATTTTCCTCCGCACGATATCACCTCACAGCCCAAAACAACCATTTTTTCCCTTCTTTTACCTTGATGATATCATTGTATGAACTTTAAGTCAATTTTATTCATTCTAAAACGTATTTTTTCCGACTTAATTATCATTTTAAAGAGTTACTGCGGATCCCCGTTCTCCGCATCCGTCCGAAAAAATGCATAGATCTGCCGTCCGATATGTTCCGGTATCTCCGGCACCTCGCACAATTTCTCCACGGACGCCTCCCGCACCTCGCCTATGGAACCGAAATGCCGCATCAACGCCTTACGTCTGGCCGGCCCCACACCCGGTATCTCGTCCAGCACTGACCTGACCTGGGCCTTGGAGCGCAGGGAGCGATGATATTCGATGGCAAAGCGGTGCGCCTCATCCTGAATCCGGGTGATCAGCTTAAACCCTTCCGAGTGGGTGTCAATGGGAATCTCCACATTCTGATAGTACAACCCTCTGGTACGGTGGTTGTCGTCCTTGACCATACCGCAGACGGGAATCTCCAGATGCAGCTCCTCCAACACCTGCAGTGCGATATTGACCTGCCCTCTGCCGCCGTCCATCAGCAGCAGATCCGGAAATTTCGTGAAGCTGCCGAACTCCTGGTTGATCGCCTTCCGGTTCAGCTCCTCCTTCTCCTCCATGCCGTGGATGAAACGTCTGGTCAGCACTTCCTTCATGCAGGCGTAATCGTCCGGCCCGGATACCGACTGAATGCGGAATTTGCGGTAGTCGCTGCGTTTCGCCTTTCCCTTTTCAAATACCACCATGGAACCTACATTGGCGAATCCGCTGATATTGGAGATGTCGAAAGCCTCCATACGGCTCACATTTTCCAGTTGGAGCAATGCCCCGATCTCCTTCATCGCTCCGATGGTACGTCCTTCCTCCCGCCTGATCCGCTCCTTATCCTGGCTTAACACAAGATGTGCGTTCTGAGCCGCCAGCTCCACCAGCTTTTCTTTGGCTCCTTTCTTCGGCACGCGCAGATAGACCCGGCTGCCTTTACGGCTGCTCAGCCACTTTTCCAGAATCTCGATGTCCGCGATCTCCTCCTGCAGCATCAATTCCCGCGGAATATAGGGCGTGCCCGCATAAAACTGCTTCACAAAGTCCAGCAGGATCTGCGCCGTGTCATATCCCTCCACATGGGTCATATAGAAATGCTCTCTGCCGATCAGCTTGCCGTCCCGCACGAAAAAGACCTGCACCACGGCGTCCGTCTCATCTTTGGCCAGCGCCAGAATATCCTTGTCCTCGCCGTTGCTGTCCGTGATCTTCTGTTTCTGCGCCACGCTTTTGACACTGTTGTAGAGATCCCTGTACCGTATAGCCTCCTCGAACTCCAGATTTTCGGACGCCTGCGTCATCTTTTCCTCCAGATCTTTCAAAAGCGGCTTATAGTTGCCGTTCAGGAAATCCAGCGCCTGTTCCACGCGCTCCCTGTACGCCTCCCTGTCGATATACCCCTGACAGGGAGCCAGACACTGCTTGATATGGTAATTCAGGCAGGGCCGCTCGAGGCCGATATCCCGCGGCAGCCTGCGGTTGCAGGTCTTTAGCTGATAGAGCTTGTTCATCAGGTCGATGGTATCCTTCACCGCCGCCGCACTCGTATACGGCCCGAAATACCGGGAACGGTCCTTCTTCATCTCTCTGGAAAAAAGGATCCGCGGGAATTCCTCCCCCATAGTCACTTTGATATAAGGATAGGTCTTGTCGTCCTTGAGCATTGTGTTGTACTTCGGGCTGTATTCCTTGATCAGGTTATTCTCCAGCACCAGCGCCTCCAGCTCGGAGTCCGTCACGATATACTCAAAGCGGGCGATCTGCTCCACCATCCTGTCAATCTGCGGCCCTCTGCCCACGATCCTGCGGAAATAAGAGCGCACCCGGCTGTGCAGATTCACGGCCTTGCCCACATAGATGATCGTGTCGCCCGCATCGTGCATCAGGTACACACCCGGAGAATGCGGCAGTTTCTTCAATTCTTCTTCAAAGTTAAACATGGCATGCTTTCCTTACTGTTATAAAGAGAAGGCAAAGTCAGCTGCTGATATGACTTTGCCTCTTATTCTTTCCTACGCCGCAGGTTCTTAATGTTTATGGTCGTCCCGCGGTTCCGGCGCCTGTGAAAAGACGCCTCTGTTCTCCGGCTGCGGCTGACAGGGCGGCCTCCACGGCTGTTCCTGTTCTTTCTGCGCCTCCGGCGGCTGCGCCTGCATGCCGGGATCGGAAGACTGCGCCTGCCGGTTTTGCGCCGCATCGGAATTCTGATCCGGAACCGGACTGCCTTCTACAGCGCTCTGTCCCGACGCCGGCTGGCCATATACAGGCTGCTTCTCCGGCTCGACACTGCCCGCTGCCGGATTCTGCTGTGCCGGCTGCGTCTCCTTTTTGGCCGTACCGTTCCCGCTCTCCTCCTCTTCCGGCTCCGGAAGTCCTTTCTCCTTACGGAAGATCTTCATAAATTCCTTGCCGGTAATGGTCTCTTTCTCGATCAGGTGTGCCGCCAGTTTATCCATGATCTCGCGGTTTTCCTTCAACAGCTTCTTGGCCTGCTTGTAGCTGTCACGCAGCATCTTCATCACTTCCGTATCGATATCCGCCGCCGTCACATCGGAACAGGTCAGGGATGCCCTGCCGTCCAGATACTGGCTTTCCACCGTTGCCAGCCCCATCAGGCCGAATTTCCTGCTCATGCCGAAGCGGGTGATCATGTTGCGGGCAATGCTCGTGGCCTGCTCGATATCGTTGGCCGCTCCCGTGGTGACGGTATCGAAGACGATCTCCTCCGCCGCACGGCCTCCCAGCAGTCCCACCAGACGTTCCCGCAGCTCCGCTTCCGTGTTCAGATATTTCTCTTCTTCCGGTACATGCATGACATACCCCAGCGCTCCCATGGTTCTTGGCACGATGGTGATCTTCTGTACCGGTTCCGAATTTTTCTGCAGCGCGCTTACCAGCGCATGGCCCACCTCATGATAGGAAACGATCTTGCGCTCTTCCTTACTCATGATACGGTCCTTTTTCTCTTTGCCCACAAGCACCTGCTCCACCGCGTCGAACAGATCCTTCTGATTGACATACTCTCTGCCTGTCTTGACGGCATTGATAGCCGCCTCATTGATCATGTTAGCCAGATCGGATCCCACCGCGCCGGAGGTTGCCAGCGCTATCTCATTCAGATCCACGGTCTCATCCATCCGTACGTCCTTGGCATGTACTTTCAGGATTTCCACACGGCCTTTTAAATCCGGTTTGTCCACGATGATCCTGCGGTCGAAACGGCCCGGACGCAGAAGCGCCTTATCCAGGATCTCCGGCCTGTTGGTGGCCGCCAGGATGATGATCCCCTTCTTGCCGTCAAAACCGTCCATCTCGGACAGCAGCTGGTTCAGCGTCTGTTCTCTCTCCTCGTTACCGCCGCCGTACTTGGAATCCCTGCTGCGGCCGATGGCGTCGATCTCGTCGATAAACACGATACAGGGCGCGTTCTTCTCCGCTTCCCTGAACAGATCACGCACGCGGGATGCACCCACACCTACATACAATTCTATAAAATCAGAACCGGACAGGGAGAAAAAGGGCACATGCGCCTCTCCCGCCACTGCCTTGGCCAACAGTGTCTTACCTGTTCCGGGCGGTCCTACCAGAAGCGCCCCTTTGGGCAGCCTGGCGCCGATCTTGGAATATTTACCGGGGTTGTGAAGGAAGTCCACCACTTCCACCAGCGATTCCTTGGCCTCATCCTCCCCTGCCACATCCTTAAAGGTGATGCCGGTCTCTTTCTGCACATAGGCCTTGGCGGTACTCTTGCCTACGCCCATTGGGCCGCCTCTGCCGCCCATCCGCCGGAAGAGCAGGCTCATCAATCCCCACATCAGCAGAATCGGAAGCACATAATAGAGCAGCACCGTCATAATGATGCTGGAACTGTCGGAGGTCGGTTTGTTGGTCTCAATATCCTTTTCCAGAAGGCGCCTGGTCAGTGTGTCGTCGTCTTCCATCTTCCCGGTATAGTAAGTCATCGTACCCAGACCGTAGCCGTATACAAAAGGGGATTTCGTCTCCGCCTGTTTCGGATAAATAACAACTCTGTCAGATTCTACTGTAACACTCTCGATCTGTTCCTTCTCGATCATCTCGATAAAGGCATTGTAGGAAATCTCCTGATTGGTAGCGCCGGTCATCATCTTCATAAACATGCTGATGCATAAAAGGGTGACGATAGCCGCCACCGCCAGCATGATCAGGCTCTGTTTCCGGGGATCGTTGCCGCTGCTGCCGGAACCACCGGAGCCTCCCGGCCCTCCCGGGCCGCCGGAGCCGTTGCCGGAACCGCCGGGACCACCTTCGTATTGATTTAAATTATCATCCATGAGGAATCCTCACTTTCTGTTTTCTCTCTATATAAAATATAAGGTACGCGCATTCATAAATCAATAATAGAATTATGAATTTGCGGACACAAGTATTAAAGAATTATAAAATCTATTTACAATTTTAGCAAGGTTTGCCGCCAAAAAAATTTTGTATAAATACAAAATCCGGGCTGAACTGTTACTGTTTTAAAATACTGTTTAACATATTTTGTTGATTATTATTGGAACAGAAACTAAAATAATTCATCCAACAGTATATAATACCGTATTTTCTGCCAGTCAGGCTCCAGACCCAGCAAAGAAAAGAACTGGCTGACATCAAACTCCACAGGCATACGGCCAACAGAGCTGTCACTGTATTTTCCGCTGAAATTATGAAACAGGCTGCGGCAGCACAGGGCAATATCGCACCATTTATCGGCTGTGCCGGCCCTGCCCAGGTCGATATAGCCCGTCACCCGCTCTTCTATGCCGAATACATTGGGCAGGCACAGATCGCCGTGAGATAAGACAGGCTCCTCCTCCGGCATATGGTCGTACAGCCACTGCAGCAAATCTTCCGGATCCCGAAAGCCTCCCTCCCCGAAAGTATCCGGCTCCACATTATCAAGATCCACCAGGCCGGCCTCCACATTCCGGGCCGCCTGCGCAAGTTTGCGGCATAACCGCTGGTCGCAGGGACAGTCGGACACGTCAACACTCCATAACGTTTTCAAACTGTTCGCCAGCAGTCCGCACAGGGCATTCCAATCCTTCCTGTATGCGCCGCTGCACGCCATCCGGCCGGTACATTTACGCATCAGCAGATACATCCTGTCCCCCTCTGTTTCACAGGCATACACCTCCGGTACAGGCGCCCTGCCCTGCAGATATTTCATCATGCGGTACTCGTTTTCGGCTTCTTCGCTATACTGCTGAATCTTCAAAACCTTATCATGAAACATCAGGACCGTCGATCCGGACATCCCGATTCCGTCCTTCTGATACGGCTCATCCCTGACCAGTCCTCGTATTTTTTCCGGTAAAAACATAATTGCCTTCCTCTTTCTCCCTTTCCTGCAACCCACTGCACCATATGTCAGTATATGCTGCCCGGCCGGCAAACCAAACATGCCGCCCGGCGTTTATGTCTTCAATGCCTGAAATCATTATAGGGCAGATCACAGCGAAACACAACGTGAACCGGAAAGCCCGGGTTCATGCCGGGTTTGTCAGTTACAGGGCTATTGCCCTTATTGCTATTGTTTCTGGAATCAAGTATAATAATGCTATATGGAAGAACCCGCATCATGGATAAAACTTACAGAAGAGGAGCTATATGACACAAACTTATTTATCGCAGGCAGTTGATGCTGCAAATGACGCCGTCACCTATGACACCAATGTGAAATTCCTGCTTGCGGACAGACAGATTCTTGCACGCATCCTGAAATATGCTGTCAGTGAATTTCAGGATATGGCGATTGATGATATTATGTCCTGTATCGGCAATGACATCGAGATCGGCAGCAAACCGCTCGACGCAGGATTATCCAATTTAGGACGCATAAAAGACTCCAATATTGAGGACAATGTGCCGGGAGAGGGAATCATTTTCTATGATATCCGCTTTACCGCTTACCACAGACAGTCAGAAATGAAAATATTGATCAATGTGGAGGCCCAAAAGTCATCAGATCCGTCAGCTCTTGGATATCATCTGGAAAACAGAATCATCTTTTACATGGCACGGATGGTTTCCGCACAGAAGCAGACTGAATTTTTCCACAGTGACTACGATAATTTAAAGAAGGTACGGAGTATCTGGATCTGCATGGACAGCAGTGACGAGGGCGACAGTATCGAAGAACTCGGTTTTGAAAAGAAAAGTATCTTTGGAAATAAGACAAATCTGCACAATACGGATTTAATGAAAGGAATTATTATCAACATAAGAAGCGGCGAGAATCTAAAGGATTCACAAAACATCCTGATCAATATGCTGGAGAAACTGTTTTCGCAGATGGATACCACCGAAAAGAAACGTATACTAACAGAATCGTACGGAATGATAATGACCGCCGATTTAGAAGGGAGGATACAGACTATGTGCAACCTGTCAGAAAATATTGAAGCAAAAGGCATTGAAAAAGGCATTGAAAAAGGTATCGAAAAAGGTATCGAACAGGGTATCGAAGAAGAGCGCACCAACGCCATAAAACGGATGCTCAAAGCCGGCGCCACGAAAGAACAGATCCTGTCCTACGGCTATACTGAAAAAGAACTTACCGAGATTTCACAAAATTTCAACGTATCAGTAGATTTTTCCACTCCGTCCATTGTATAATGCTTTTATATTGTTTTTTTCAGGAACGGCATACAGCAAACAATTTACAGATTACAGAAAGGCATGGATAAAGGAATGGCAGTTAAGTACGTATTCGTAACAGGCGGCGTTGTCTCTGGTCTCGGTAAGGGCATCACGGCCGCTTCCTTAGGAAGATTACTGAAAGCACGGGGCTATAAAGTCACGATGCAGAAATTTGACCCCTATATCAATATCGATCCCGGCACGATGAATCCCATCCAGCACGGCGAGGTGTTCGTCACGGAGGACGGCACGGAGACCGATCTGGACCTGGGTCATTATGAGCGTTTCATTGACGAAAATCTGGGCAAGAACTCCAACGTGACTACAGGCAAGGTCTACTGGTCCGTTCTGCAGAAAGAGCGCCGCGGCGATTACGGCGGCGGCACGGTACAGGTGATCCCCCATATCACGAATGAGATCAAGAGCCGCTTCTACCGCAATTTTACTGATGAGGATACCCGGATTGCCATTATCGAGGTGGGCGGCACGGTGGGCGACATCGAAAGCCAGCCTTTCCTGGAGTCCATCCGACAGTTCCAGCACGAGGTCGGCCGCGACAACGCGATTCTGATCCACGTGACTTTGATTCCCTATCTGAGCGCTTCTCAGGAGATGAAGACCAAGCCCACCCAGGCCAGCGTCAAGGAGCTGCAGGGCATGGGGATCCAGCCGGACATCATCGTATGCCGCAGCGAACACGCGCTTGATCAGGGATTAAAGGACAAGATCGCTCTTTTCTGTAACGTACCAAGCAACCGGGTACTGCAGAATCTGGACGTGGTGCATTTATACGAAGCGCCCCTGGCCATGGAGAAGGAGCATCTGGCCCAGGTGGCGTGCGAATGCCTGAAACTGGATTGTCCGGAACCCGATCTGGCAGACTGGACGGCTATGGTGGAATCTCTCAGAAGCCCTACCGACGAGGTGACAGTGGCTTTGGTCGGCAAATATACACAGCTGCACGACGCTTATATCAGTGTGGTGGAAGCGTTAAAACACGGCGGCATCTCCAACCACTGTGTCGTCAACATCCGCTGGGTGGATTCCGAAACGGTGACAGCCGACAATGCGGGAACACTGCTCGAAGGCGTGAACGGCATTCTGGTACCGGGCGGCTTCGGCGACAGGGGTATCGATGGCAAGATTTACGCCATCACTCATGCAAGAGTGAACAAGATCCCGTTTCTCGGCCTCTGCCTCGGTATGCAGCTGGCGATCGTGGAATTTGCGAGAAACGTACTGTCCTACAACGACGCGCACAGCATAGAGCTGAATCCCTCTACAACCCATCCGGTGATCGCCCTGATGCCGGATCAGAACGGTGTGGAAGATATCGGCGGCACGCTGCGTCTCGGTTCCTATCCCTGCGTACTGGACAAGACGTCCAAATCCTATACGCTGTACGGAGAGGAGACGATCCACGAGAGGCACAGACACCGCTACGAAGTCAACAACGATTACCGCGCAGTGCTTACGGAAAAGGGTATGAAGCTGTCGGGATTGTCCCCGGACGGACGCATCGTGGAAATGTGCGAACTGCCGGAACATCCCTTCTTTATCGCAACCCAGGCCCATCCGGAATTGAAATCCCGGCCCAACAGGCCGCATCCGCTGTTTAAAGGGTTTGTAGAGGCTGCATTGCAAAATAAAAACAGGCCGGACTAACCTGCCGGCTTAACACAATCAACAAAAGGCTGCTGCAAAATTAATTCCACTTTTTGCAACAGCCTTTTTAAATCTTAAGTTCAGAAGTACTTCCCACGCTAAATAATTCCCAAAGATTCAACAATGCTTTTTATTTCCCGCCAGCTTTGAATTAAGCTCTCAAGATATTCCCTGCCCTCTTCCGTAATTCTATAATATTTTCGCTGTGGTCCATTTGATTCATTCCCGTAATATATTTCTGTGCAGCCCTTTGCGTTAAGTCTGCGTAAAATAACATAAAAAGTGCTGTCTTTCACATCCGGAAAAAGAGGTCTCATTTTTTCCATGATATCATAACCGTAATAATCCATTGACAAAAACTGATAAAGGATACATAACTCCAATATTCCACGGTTCATTTGTGATTCCATCTATAATTTACTCCTGTTCTCTTTCGCATTTGTATAATGATTCACTAAGAATACCCTCAGGAAACCAAAGGAAAGTATAAAACCGGAAATATAGGGAATAGAACACATTGCGGAAAATATATTCGGCCCGTTAAATGCTTTGATATATGTTATAAAAGACAGATTCGAACAAATCATTCCAACTGATACCGGAAGCATACACAGCGCAAAATAACTTCCATGTGAAAATCTGTATATGGCAAAAAGCAGCAGTATACCTGAGATGATGGCCGTCAATACAGAGAAATAATAAGCTATATGAATATACGTCACCGGTATGCTGAAATGCGATGTTCCACACCAGCTGTTTAATAAAAGAGTAAGCGTCTGCTGAAAAGCTGCTATAATAAATGAGATAATACAATAAACAATATATTCCTTCTTATGATGTATAGAATCAGAAAAGAGTCCGTTTAAGCAAAAACCACCACACAAATTCCAGATTAAAACCGAAACCGCAATCGTCAGCGTTCCCCAGTAAACAGGATTAAGGGAGGAAAAAATATAAACACTAAATATGCCTATGGCCAATATGCTGCTAATATTTATAGCCATATTAAAGAAAAATTTATCATGATCATTTGTACCAATGAGATGATCTGCAAAATCTTTGGGCCTCCCCAGCTCATGGCATAACTCTGCTTCTGTTTTGCCATGTTCCTTTCCCGATGCAAAAAGTTCGTCTATGTCTCTAAGCGCAGTGCGAATATCTTTGTGCGCAAAATGGAGAAGCATTGCATTTTTAACTTGTATCAGATAATCCTTTTTACATGTAACCTGCATCAATTCACCTCCCTGTTATGTACTATATTCTTATAGTATCACACTATTAATTATTAATCAATAGTATAATGTTGTAGAGAGGTATTGTCTCTGTATGAAACTTTCTTCCTCCGCTTCCGAAACCGCATCTCGCAGAAGCTCCCGCCCTGCGCACCATTACCGAAGACGGTCTGCCCGCCGTGTGCCTGTACGATCCTGCAGACGATGCCCAGCCCCCGTATATTCTGGATCGGCTGTCTGCTTTTCCTGCCGTTCAGCTGACGGAGCATCTCGTCCGAATATCCGATCCCGTTATCTGCAAACAGAATCCTGCAGAACCTTTTTTCATCCCGCAGGCCAAGCCTGATCACCGTGGTGTCCGTCTGTTCGCTGTGCCGTAAGCTGTTGTGGAACAGGTTGCGCAGCGCCCGCACAAGAAGCTGGCGGTCGGCCATCAGGACGATCCCTTCCGCCTGTCTGTCAGGATCCATCTCAATCTCCAGCGTCCCCTCCCCGGCGTCATCCAGAAAAGCAGCCGCCACTTCCCGCAGCACCGCCGCCGGATGCACCTCTTCCATTCGAAGCGCCTGCATGGAATACTCCAGTCTGGAGGTGAGATTCAGATCTTCGATCAGCTCCTTCATCACCATGCACTGATGCCTGATCACCGCCGCCTTCTGCCGCTCCTCCCCGCTAAGACGCCCGCCGCTCTCCAGCGCGTCCGCATAGCCGAGCGCAACCGCCAGCGGTGTGCGGGTGTCATGGGAGATGCCGGCGATCCACTCTATCCGCGCCTGCTCCCTGGTTTTTGACCAGCGTCTCGTAAAGACCACCGCCAATGTCAAAATCCACAGAAAGTCAAACAGCAGCATCCAATACCAGATTCTCTTGAAATACTCTATCCAGGATATCGGAAACTCTATGCTATATTTCCACATGGAATTTCTGGGAATTGCCACTACCATAACGCTATCCTCCCACACCCGCATATAGACCGGGTAATCTTCCAGATACCACCTGCTCATACGGGCAATATCGGATACTGTATAGGAATCCCCGATCTCTTCCGGCCTGCCATGAGACCATACTACCCGCCCCGTCTCATCTAAAAGCATGGCCCACTGCCCCTTTTCATCCAGCTGGCTGCCCATCCTGTCACTGAGTCTGTAACCGTCCTGCGTCGGCGTCAGTTCTTCGATCACCTCTTCGCCCTTAATATACCTTGGCATAACCTGGTGATACTGCAGTGCAAGAAGGATAAAAAAGGTTATATTCACCGCCAGCGTCAATCCGGCGATCATCACAAATGTAAATACACTGTAGGAAAAAATGCGGATCCCTGTCACACTTTTCTTCAAAACAGTTCTCTTTCCCATAAAAACTCCTTCCTCCTGCCTTATGCCAGCCGATTTCTGATCCTGCAGGCTCAGCCAAAAACGCTGCCAGACTCCCGCCGCAGCATACCCCGCCGGAACCCAAACCACCGCCGCACATCCAGTATAATCCGCGGTCATTACCATGGGTCTTAGACCAGTTTATACCCCAGTCCCCGCACCGTAAGCAGATGCTTCGGGCGGGAAGCGTCCTGCTCCAGCTTCTCCCGCAGACGCCTGATGTGTACGATCAAAGTATTCTCATAGCCGTAACTGCCGTCCTGCCACACGGCCTCGCACAATGCGTCAATGGTCACGATCTGTCCCCTGTTAGCCGCCAGTTTCTCCAGAATGGCGTATTCTTTGGCAGTCAGCGTCACCTCTGTCGTCTGCACCTCTTCCGGGGAATTCTCCCTGCCGCTCTCTTTGCCTGCTTCCGGTTCCCGCTCCTTCTTTTCCCCGCATTCCGGCCGGTTCTTCCGGCGGATCACACCGCTGCGCAGGTCGGCCACACAGTCCCCCAGCTGAATTACCTTTTTCTCGTCCGCATTGTCCCTGATGCGGTAGACCCGCTTCAACACGGCCCCGACCCGCAGCAAAAGCTCCCGCGGCAGAAAAGGTTTCGTCACGTAATCGTCCGCTCCCAGCCCCAGGCCCCGCAGCCTGTTCTCATCCTCGTCTCTGGCGGAAAGAAAAATAACCGGCACTTCCGATTCTGTATGCAGCTTTTGCAGCAGCATAAATCCGTCCCCGTCCGGCAGCATCACATCCAGCAGGATCAGGTGCGGATGCTCCCGGCGAAATACCTGCTCTGCCTCCCGGCAGCTGCCCGCCGTCACCACCTGTCCGAATCCCTCTTCCTGCAGAAATTCCCGCACCATCCTGCGCAGCGCCGGTTCGTCGTCCACGATCATGATCTTGTGTTCATGCAGATTCATGTTTCCCTCCATGTCTCTCTTTCTTCGTCCGCAGGTCATGTCCCTAAGACACTGCTCTGCTTAAAGTATACTATCTTTTCCCGTTTCCCGAAACCGCTGCGGATCATTCTTAAGGTAAATGTAATGTAACCTTCATCGGGTCGTAAGGCGCGCCGCTTACGCTTATCCTATGATGTTCCTGCGAGAGATACCTTTTTCATAAAAAGAAAAACCAATAGCGGGCATCATAGAAAGGACGTATATGAAAACACAAAATCTGATCGAGACCACAAATCTCACAAAACAATACGGCAAAACACTTTGTGTCAATTCCCTGCACATGCAGGTGCCGCAGGGCGCCATCTACGGCTTTCTGGGTCCTAACGGAGCCGGAAAATCCACTACCCTGAAAATGATCCTCGGGCTGGTCAGACCCACCGCCGGCTCCATCACCCTTTTCGGCTCCCCCTTAAAGGAAACGAACCGCATCCGGCTTCTGTCCGCGACGGGTTCCCTGATCGAATCTCCCAGCTACTACGGCCACCTGACCGGCGAGGAGAATCTGCACATTCTGCAGACGCTGAAAGGCTGCCCGAAGGAAGACATTGACAGGGTACTGCGCATTGTCCGCCTTGAGGAAGCCCGCAAAAAGAAAGTCAGCCACTATTCACTTGGTATGAAACAGCGTCTGGGGCTGGCCAGTGCGCTGCTCGGATTTCCCAGACTGCTGATCCTGGATGAGCCGACCAACGGTCTGGATCCCGCCGGCATTCAGGAAATGCGGGAGCTGATCTGCACGCTGCCTGCCGAGTACGGTATCACCGTGGTGGTCTCCTCCCACCTGCTTGGCGAGATCGATCAGATGGCTGACCATGTAGGTATCATCCGCAAAGGACGCCTGGTTTTTCAGGATACCATGGCAAAACTGCATACCCATGCCACACAACAGATCGCCCTGCGCACCGGCCGGCCGGCCGAAACCCTTTCCCTGCTCCGCCGAAGCGGCCTGGAAGTGACAAAAGAAGACGACTATCTGTTAATCCCCATGACGGACGACAACCGGATCGCCGCCCTCTGCAGGCAGTTATGTGAGCAGAACATCCCGCTCTACCGGATCGAAAAAAGAGAGAACAGTCTGGAAGACATCTTCCTGGCCCTGACCGGAAAGGAGACCAGTCTATGAAAATACTTATGCTGGAATTTTATAAGATCAAAAGAAGAAAGATCGGCCTGACTATGGCCGCCTATCTGATCGCACAGTTTCTGTGGGGGCTGTGGGCGCTGCACGATCCCACGCCGCTGGCCCAGGAACAGGGCTTTCTATCCCTGCTTTACTATATCTCGGTGCTGGATGCCGTCATGGTTCCGCCCATCATGGCGGTTCTGGCCTCACGCCTCGCCGATATCGAACACAAGGGCTGTATGTACAAACAGCTGAAAACCCTGCGCGGACCGGGCAGTCTCTTTCATGCCAAGGCTGTCTGCGGCCTGCTCATCATCACTGTCATGTTTGCCGCGCAGTACGCTCTTTTTATCCTGCTGGGATATATGGTGGGCTACCAGGGCCACCCTGACGCCGCACACTATCTTTTATCCTATGGTTTAAAACTGGCCAGCAACAGCGCACTTTTCCTGCTGCAGCTGACCCTTTCCATGCTGATCGCAGGCCAGATGATCCCGCTGGTCGCAGGCCTTTGCGGCTCCCTCCTGGCCCTGCTCCTGACGCTTGTACGGACATACTCTTTTCTTCCCTGGGGCGGCAATCTCAGCGGAACACCGGTGACCATGGCGTGGAATGATGATACGCAGAATGCCGTCTTTTCCTACCGCCTGTATTCCCCTGTGGAACTGGCTGCTGTCGGCATGATCTTCGTGTGGCTTGTGGTCTTCTATGCCGCCGGCCGGCTCCTTTTTTCCCGCAGGGAAAACTGAGCGGCATCCTCTTACAGTTGGACAATATTTCAAAAAAAGGAGAGAACATTATGCATACACACTTAATGAGAACGATCAGGGCAGAACGCCTGAAACTGAAACGCAGCCCTGTCTGGCTGGCCTTCTTTGCACTGCCAGTCCTGTCGGCCTTCTTCGGCACCAACAATTATCTTGCAAATCAGGGCGTCCTGCAAAACGAATGGTTCAGCCTCTGGTCACAGCATTCGCTGTTTCTGTGCAGTTTCTTTATGCCGGCGCTGATCGGCACCTTCTGTTCCTACCTGTGGCGCCTGGAGCACCTTCGGACCAACTGGAACAGCTTTCTGACCACACCCGTACCTCTGCTGTGCCTCTACCTGGGCAAACTCGTTCAGGCTGCAAAGATGATCGTGCTGGGCAATGGCTGGATTTTCTTTCTCTACTTTCTGTGCGGCAGATTATGCGGGCTGGATACCGCTTTTCCCCCTCAAACCCTGGAGTGGTTTCTCTGCGGCGCCCTGGGCGGCATTATTATCTGCTGCATCCAGCTTGCCCTCTCCATGATGATCCGCTCTTTCGCCATCCCCATCGGCATCAGCCTGGTGGGCGGTATCGGCAGCCTGCTGGCCACCAGCCAGGGACTGGGACTCTTCTATCCCTATTCCCTTTACAGCCTCGGTATGCGCGCCAACAATCCGCAGATGGAGATTAATGGAAAAATGTTTGTGCTCTCCTGTGTTCTCTATGCGGTGTTGTTTTGTAGATTGGCCGTGGCGGGATTGAGGCGGCATGCGCGGTGATATATGCCACAATGAGCCCCGCGGTCATTATTGCCACGGGGCTCTAATACATATGCACACAATATGCGGCAAATGGTTCATGATGATAAACTAAATCTTATGGATTTAACAATGTCGTCCGCCAGCTGACGGTCTTCTCTGTCCACATAGAAAGAATACTGAAACTTCACCTTATTATTCCCCAAACTCCCTAATCTGGCTGTGTCAATGGCATTCTTCTGCATGATTTCTTTTATTTTGATCTTGTATTCAATCTTGTGCTGCACAAATGCTTCCTGAATCTTCTCTTTCTGTCTGCTGTCGCTGACCGTGATCACTTTTTCTCGCTGAAACAATCTCAAATTTTCCTCACCCTGCCTTCCTCTTTACCTTGAAAAAATCCACAGCATGCAAGCCCTTATTTCTGCCGATCCAGCAGCTCCCGAAGCGCCTCATCCCCGATGCTCACCCACGCATCTTCTTCCTCGGCATTCAGTCCCAGATATTCCCGAAGCGTCACCGGTTCGTCGCTGAATCCCCACTCCTGACTGTAATCGTCAATCTCCTCAAAGGCAATCTCTCCCGCCAGATATTTCTCCTTAAATTTCTTTTCCGTTTCCATAAGCTGTTTTATCCTCTCTGCAAACCCTCTGTTCCATTCGATTTATTCCCGCGAGCAACGAGCCAAATGGCTGCTTGCAGCGGGGTCTTTGATTACACTAAAATCGATGCTTCTGGCCTATAGCCTGTCCTAAGGTGTTCCTGACTGGTACTCCGTACTGAACCCCCTGAAATTCTAGCACAATCCGTCTGCCTTTGCTTTCTTCGCGATCATCTCATAGGTCGGCACCGGTACACCGTACCGCTGCCCCATCCGCACTACTTCATAGATCAGCCCGTCAATCTCCGAATGCTTGCCCGCGTAGACATCTCTCTGCATGGAAGTACTGGCTTCCGGATTTAACGTGTCAAGGATCCGCAGGTTCGTCGCCACGATATCCACCAGAAACGGCACTCCCATGGCCACCGCCAGTGCATCGATCTCCTTCATCAGTTTCACAAAGGTGTCCCGTGGATCCCCGGTCTTCTGCACTTCTCCGGCCGACACATGATAATACAGGCCGCAGGCCGCCATCGGCGACACATACGCGAATTTCTGCAGCGCGTCACGCCTGATGTTGTCGGAAAGCACACCTTCAATACCGCTTTCCTTCAGATCCTGCGCCACCGTAAACAACTCCGCCCTGAGTTCTTCCGAATTTCTCACCCCATATACGATGCGAAAGATATCTCCCCGCAGCAGGATCGTTCCCGGCTCTTTGATCTCTCCCGCAATATAGATACAGCCGTCCGTCACCAGCAGCCCGGGCAGCTTTTCCTGCATCCGGCCGCCTGTCCCATAGATATTCAGGATTGGGATCACGATCGTGTCCTGCCCTGCCACTTTCCTGATAAAAGGAATAGTCTCTTCCAGGGAATATCCCTTCACACAGACAAAGATCACATCCGGCCGTTCTTCATAATGCTCCATATCCACTGCCTTGATCGGCTGTACCGTATAGTTTCCCCTGGCTGTCGTATCCATCCGCAAGCCATTCTCCTGCATCTGCTTAAGATGCTCCCCGCGCGCGATCAAAGTCACGTCTTTACCTGCCTCCGTCATATAGGCGCCAATGCTCCCACCTGTGCCGCCTGCCCCGATCACCAGATATTTTAAATGTTTCATTTACTCTTTTCTCCTGTTCCTGTTAATATCCTGTTGGTATTATAGTCAGCTACATAACAGCCTCTATAAGCAGTTTATCTCCGATCACTACTTCTTTCACACCAATTTCTTTCTTCTTATTAAAATTAAAACTCAGCATATATCCTTTCTTTAAATGAAAATGATCCAGATATTCCGAAAGCTGCTTCTCACCTCTCTCATTGTAGCTGTTTCCATGCCAGATCTTCATCTCGACAATACTCTGTTCTCCCTGATAATCAATGACCAGATCCATACGTTCCCTATTTCTTGTCTGTGCTTCTACATAACAATTACCGGTGCCATTGATGATCGGCTTGAGAAACAACATAAAATATTTTCTTCCGGCATCTTCCAAAAATGTCTCATTCTGATTACCATACAGAGAGTCAAAAGCCTCTACAAACTTCTCAAGCACCAATCTGACATGCAAATGCCCGTCTACGATAAACTGATTTCGCTGCCGCGAACCTTCTGTATAAATAACGCTGTTTTGTTCTCTATAATCCAGTAGAAATTTATTATACAGCCGCATCTCATAAATTCTGTTTGCAGGCAAGACCAGCGAGTCTGCTACTTTTACGAAACCAAACATCCGTGCATGTTGAACCGCAATGCTGTCTACATTATATGCAATGCTTTGTCCCTGAAACAGCAGCCTCACAAGAAGCTGATTCAACTCCGGAAAGTCATTCAATTTATTCATAAGCAACTGAAAGAGCGGATTATCATCTTCCATCAGCATTTTCAATGCCGCCATAAATCCCTCTTTTGTCCAGGCATTACACATTATCCGTTCGTCCATAAACTTACAGAGCCGTGATACCAGATAAGGATAACCTGCCGTATAATCAAACAACAGTGCCGCAATCCCGCTTACGTCCATTCCTGTATGCACATCATTTTCGTATGCAGAGAGCATCCCTTCTATATCTTTCACCGAAAAATTCATTTCTACCAGAAAGTCCGCCGCTATATTCCACGGGCTGTTCTCTTTATGGTCTTCCTCCGGACGGATTTTCCGGCTGATATTTCTTACATCATAAACTCCGGCCAAAATCACTGACTGGAAGACCGGCATCCTTCTTCTTTTCAGGTAATACGCACGAAGCTGGGCAAGAAAATCGATAAATACCTGATTATTCGTGGCCGTGTCTATTTCATCGATCAGCAGCACAATCTTTTTGTCTGATTGTCTGCAGAATTCGGTCAGCGTTCGAAACAGCGCCGACAGTGTTGCCCTGTATGGATGGCCCGCGGCATACTGCGCCAGTTTCGTCTTCACTTCTGCAGGAATATGGGCTGCGTTTTCCAACAGTTCCCCCGAAAAAGCAGCGACGAAATTCTGCTCGGATGCAAAATCAGCATAACTGATCGTCTGAAAATCCAGACTGATCACCTCATATTCTTCTTCCAGAAAAGCGGCAAGTGCTGTCAATATTGTTGTTTTTCCATATTGTCTGGCTCTGTTGACCGTAAAATACTGTCCGGCATCCACCATAGCTCTGATTTCGTTCAGGCGGCCGGACAGATCGACCATATAGTGCAGTTCCGGATCACAGTATCCATCGGTATTAAAAACTTTGCGCATGTCCTGTCATTCCTCTCGCTTCACACTCTCATGCATCCTGTTCCACTCCTTTATCCTAGCATACGGTCAGGCGGATTTCAAGGAAGCATTTGGGCGGATTTGTTATATAGAACGCAGTCAAAATCAAATAATGAGCCCCAGCTCCTTTTCCGCATAGTCACACACAATTTCGGCAAATTCAGTCTTATGGGCCAGTTTCATATAGGGCACGATGGCCTTCAGGATCGCTGTACATTCCTTATCATTTCCCAACAGGTGACAGATCTTCGCCCTGCCAAATTTTATCTCCGGCAAAAGCGCCTGCAGCACCGTACCCGAAGGCATCTGCATCCCGTAAAGAGAGCGCCAACACTATTGAATTAAGAAGAACACTCCTTTCGCGATATAAATCATCGCCGCTTATACCGCCTGATAATATACCGCCTGAGCCTCCCACAGCTTCCGGTACTCGCCGCCCAGCCTAAGCAATTGTTCATGGCTGCCCTCCTCCAGCAAAACACCGTCCCTGAGAACCAGGATCCGGTCGCAAAAGCAGCAGCTTGACAGCCTGTGAGAGATAAAGATCATCGTCTTTTCCCCCAGAAGCGTATTGGTCTTCTCGTACAGCTGCGCTTCCGACACCGGGTCCAAGGCCGCCGAAGGCTCATCCATAATAAAGACGGGCGCATCCTTATACAGGGCCTTCGCGATCGCCAGCTTCTGGGCCTCGCCGCCGGAAATCAGAATCCCCTGCTCGTCATACTCCCGGTACAGACAGGAATCCGTACCAGCGTACATTTCCCGGACCCGCTGCTCCATCCCCATGTCCGCCAGCGCTTTCCAAAGTGCCTCTTCCCTCTTTGCGCCGCTGCCTGCGATGTTCTGCCAGAGCCGGAAGGAAAACAGTTTAAAATCCTGAAAGACCACGGACAGCAGCCGCCAGTACTCCTCTATGTCATACGCCTGAATATCGACCCCGTTTAACCGGATCACCCCTTTCTCCGGCCGGTAGAGCCGCAGCAGAAGCCGGATACAAGTGGTCTTGCCGGAACCGTTTTTTCCCACCATGGCGATGTGGTCGCCCTGCGCGATCCGAAAACTCACATCCTTAAGTGTCCACGCCTCCGTCCCCGGATACCGGAAATACACATGCTCGAAGGAAATTTCCACCACATCTGACGCAGGCAGCGCCTCTTTGCCTCTCTCAGGTTCCTCCAGCTCCAGAAATTCGTAATGCTGCCGCAGAAACGGCGCATTCCCCCGCAGGTCCGCCATCCCTGCCGCCACCCGGGTAAGCCCTGTAAAAAACTGCGCCACCGCGCCGGAATACTTCACCACATTACCCACACTGATCAGTTCGCGGTAGGCGTTCACACCTGTATACAGGCAGGCGATCCCGCTCAGGAAGGTATTGACCACGGAGTTTGCCGCCTTAAAGCTGCCCTCGTCTTTCCCGATACCCTTTATAAAATCCCGGTTATCCTTCTGTATCTTCCCGAATTCCTCCTCGATCAGCTCACGCTCGTCGAAGATCCGCACTTCCTTCCCGTACTTATCATTCTGAAAAACATTCTGTCTGTAAAATCCGTAAAGGCGATTCTGGACCGTCAGCTTTCCGAACCGGGCAAAACGCTTCCGGTTGTGCCGTTCCCCGTTTTTGACCGTAAGCAGCACCCCTCCGGCCGCCAATGCCAGAAAGCCGCCAAACATAAGAAGTGTCCCCGCCGCGCCGCTCCCCGCGGCCAGCTTCTCCGCCGCAAACTGCCCGATATACACAAGAGCCGCCGCCACGCCAAACAGTCCGGAAAGCATATCCCCCGTATGCTGGATCAGTTTCTCAAACGGGTCTCCGTGCTGAAACCTGCCCCGTTTCATATTGGCAAGCAGTTCCTGTCCCTTCCCGCTCTCCAGAAGCTGATAGTCCATCCTGACCGCCTTTTCCAGCTGCCTACGTGTCTGCTCCTTCAAAAGCCGCTGCTTCGTTTTTTCCACATAGCAGCCAAGGACATGGCCGGCCGCTTCTACCGCCAGAACCCCGCAGGACAGCCACAATGCCTGCAGCAAAACCCGGGCTTCCCCCTCGCCCCTGTACAGTCCGTCCACCACGGCCGCCGAGAAATGCAGCACCACGAAAGGCCGCACCGCCAGCAGGAAATTCTCCGCCGCCAATGCCGGAAACAGCCACGGGGAAACCTCATGGAAACTATGGAACGTCTTTTTGAAAAGCTCTCTGTCAAAAGTCATCTCGTCCGCCCTCCGTATAATACCGGCTCTGTACGTTGAACATCTCCCAATAACGCCCCTGCTTCGCCAGCAGTTCCTCATGTGTGCCCTGTTCCGCGATCCGGCCGTCCTCCAGCAGGATAATCCGGTCGCAGAAACTGGTGCTGGCAAGGCGATGAGAGATGAAGAAGGAAGTCACACCCTGCGTCATTTCGTTGTATTTCCTGTAAATATCATTTTCCGCAATCGGATCAAGGGCCGCCGTCGGTTCATCCAGGATCAGCACATCACCGCCTTTATAAAGCGCCTTGGCAAGCATCGTCTTCTGCTGCTCGCCTCCCGACAACTCCACGGCGTCTTCCCTGGCTGCCCGCTGCAGGCAGGTATCCTCTCCCGCAGGCAGGCTTCGTACCTTCTCGCCGATTCCCGCCTGTTCCAGACTCCACGCCACTCTCTGTCTGTCCGTTTTGCCCCGGATATGGGAAGACACATTCTCCGCAATGCTCACCGGCAGAAGCTGGATATCCTGAAACACCACCGCCAGCCTGGCGAAATACGCCTCATCACTGTACCCCGTGATGTCCTCTCCGTCCAAAAGAATCCTGCCGCGGCCCGGCCGGTACAGCCCACAAAGCAGCTTCACCAGCGTAGTCTTGCCTGCGCCGTTTCTGCCCACGATGGCCAGCTTCTCCCCGGCCCTGACCGTGAGGGTGATATCCCGCAGCGTATCCTCCTGCGCCCCCTCATAACAAAAACCCACATGCTCGAAAGTCAGAGAAGGAGCGCACGCAGCAGCTGTCTTCCCGGCCGCCCCATCGCCTATCGCCTCGGCATTTATTTCTTCATGGCTTATCTCTTCCGCTCTCTTCTTCGCCGTCTGCCACGCCTCCCCCAGATCCAGCCACGCAAAATAATCGTCCAGATAAAGCCCCAGACGTTTCAACTCCCCGGCATCCCCGATCAATCCCCGCATCCAGACGGACAGCCCGGCCGCCATACCGGTCATCAACACCAGATCTCCAACCAAAATCCGCCCGGTCACCGCCAGATGAATCAGGTAATAATAGGTGACAAAATTTCTGGCAAACGACAGCAGACTCTCCCCGCTGCACACCAGCGCCCTTACGTGCGCGATCCTGTCCGTACTCCTTTTCCTGCGTTCCATACTGCTCCGGTACAATCCGGAAAACAGTCCCGCCATATCGTAAAGCCGAATCTCTCTTGCCGCCTGCAGGGATTGCCCCTCATTTTCCAGATAATTCATCTTCCTGTCGCAGTCCACAAGCGTTTCTTTCTGCCGCTGTTCGCACCGCCTGAGCAGCACAGCAGCCAGATAACCGCCGCCGGTCGTTACCGTCACCACCGCCAGGATCGCCGGATCGCACCTGCCGATGGTCAGCCCGTAGAAAAGAAGCCCGCACAGGTTGACCAGAAAAGAAACACTCCGCAGCACCACAGACTGGCCAAAAGCATATACCGCGTTCAGTGCCCGCTGTCTGATCCGCTGCCCTGCCGCCCCTTCTACATTTGCATACGCCGTGGTCAGTGTCTTTTCATCCATAGGCGCTGACAGACTGTATACCAGCGTCTTGTTCTCCCACTCGGCAGTGGCCGTCACCCACTCCTTCAGGGAATTGACCCCCATCTGCAGTAAAAAAATGCTGCCGATCCCCGCCACATACCGGTAGAGGGAATCCTGTCTCTCGATCCCCATCACCAGCGTCCGCGTCAGAAAGATCTGCAGCCATGGTAATAGTACCTGTAACGGAAGCTGCGCGGCCGAGAGCACAAGCAGCTTCCTGTTGTCGTTCCATATGGTTTGAAGAATGAAGTTAATTTTTCTGTTCATTTTGTTACCGAACCCCGTCCACACCTGAAATAACTGATATTTTATACCTGAACCTCTTTCTGAAGGGGCAAAGCCAGGCAGCCTGCCGGTCACGCATACCAGCTCTCCTGGCTTTTAAACATTTCCCTGTAATGTTCTTCTTCCAGTAAGCTGTCGTGCGTAGAATCGCCGATTATTTTTCCGTCGCAGAAAAGCAATATGCGGTTTACCTGCTTTGCAAAACCGAGACGATGCGAAATAAAGAATACCATCTTGTCCTGCGCCACATTCATGATCAGATTATATACTTCTATTTCTGACATGGGATCAAGGCTGGCTGTCGGTTCATCTAAAATCCATATTCTGGCATCCTCATTGGCCATCAGGCGTGCTATTGCCAGTCTCTGCCACTGCCCTTTGGACAACCATACACCTCCGTCCTCCAGCTGGCCCAGTAATGTATCAATTCCCTTCGGCAAAGTCGATACATATTCCTCTAATCCCACCTTTTGTAACAGCGCATAAATCTCTTCCTCTGTTATCTTACAGTCCTTTCTGCCGATTTTGATATTCTCCCGAATCGTCATATGATACTGTTCAAAATCCTGGAAAAGACATGCGATATCATGCCGCGCCACAGGAAGCCGTTCCATTTCCTGTCCGTCTATGAGAATCTGCCCGTTTTCTATTTTGTCGATCAATGATGAAAGCAATAGCGCAAATGTCGTTTTACCGCTTCCGTTTTTCCCGACGATCGCTATTTTCTCATGGAATCCGGCGGTCATGTCAATCGCTTTGACCGCATATCTCTCGGATTGCGGATAACGATAGCTTACCTGCTTGAACTGAATGGATTCCGATATGCCTGCGTGCCGCGTATCGTCTTCCTTTTCCCATGATAACATGTCAAAATAATCCAGCACGAATCCCGCATCCTCCTGATCCTGGTGAAGATCCGACTCGATCTGCCCGAAAAGATTGACGACCTGATTGAACAGATTGAAACTCATGACCAGAAATCCCACATCGAACCGCCCTTGGATCACATGATAACAGGTCACGACGATCATCGCGAAGTAGGGAAGGTTCATGATCAGGCGGCTTATCTGCATCACGATCTCATATCTTCTGTAAATTCTCATTTCCTGCCCATAGATCACATGATCCAGCGCTTCCCACTTTCGGCTCAAAAAAGAAAACAGGCGGTTGGACTGATATTCCTGATGGGTATTCACATCCGTCGCAACGGACACAAAATATTTCTGCTGCTTTTTTAATGGCAAAACAGCATCCCATATTGTGTAATTAGAAGCAAATACTTTATCCGAAAAATAAATCGACACGATGAGAATCCCTAAGTATAATACCATGATCATCCAATGAAACAGAAGCAGGAAATACGAAAAAACAATGGATGAAAGTATATACAACAAATAGTGATAGGTATGCTCAAACATCCTCATGATACAGTCATAGGACTTCTCATTGATGCTGTTGATCTTATTGGAGGTTGCGTAATCTTCAAAATATTCCCACTTCAGCGCGGAGACGTTTTCACAAAGCGACCGGTCAAATACGAACCTGATCTTCAACCGAATATGCTCCAGAATTATTTTGCGTATCGTGGCGGTGACATAAATAATTCCTGTTGCGACAAGAAGCAGAAGCAGAACACGGTATTGCGGCGGCTCTCCCATTGCCACTGCCGTGATCAGATTGGTTATATAGCGCGTGGAATAAAGGCCAACGGCAACTCCTGCGGCCTCAATCCAAACGGTCAGCAGGTATATGTAATACAAAGAACCTGCATTTCTTCTGACTAATCTGTTAACGTAATATAAACCGCGAAAAATCCGAAAACGCATTCTGTCCTCCTTACTGCTGATAAAGCTTCTGCTGCGCAAAAAAGAATTGACTGTAAAGCCCATTCATCTGCAGCAATTCCTCATGTGAACCCTGTTCGACGATCTGTCCTTCCTGCATCATGTAGATCGTATCCGCAAGCCTTGCGAAGCCAATTCTATGGGATAACAAAACAGCTGTTCTTCCGTTCAGGATCGATCTCAGATTCTGCAAAAGATTTTCTTCCTCCCACGGATCAATGGCCGCCGTGGGTTCGTCAAATATCAGAATTTCCTTAGAACCCATACAGGCACGGGCAATCGCAATACGCTGCCATTGGCCGCCGCTTAAGTCTGCGCCGTCAGCATAAAGATCCTTCCCCAATTTCGTATCCGTACCGTTCGCAAAGCCTTCCACGACATCATCTAAATTCACAATATGTATGGCCTCTGCGATCCGCGCGGCATCCTCCAGGTGCTCAACATCTCCCACACTGATATTTTCTGAGAAACTCATCTTATATCTGGCAAAATCCTGATAAACATTCCCAAAATATTGATAATACCGCTCCGCATCCATATCCCTGATGTCTTTATCATTGAACAAAACCCGTCCCTCATAATCATGCAGAAGCCCGTTGATCACTTTAGACAATGTCGTTTTTCCGCTTCCGTTATAACCCAGGATGCTGATGATCTCCCCTTTTTTAATTTTCAGGCTGAT
The DNA here is from genome assembly GCA_947576945.1 of uncultured Lachnospiraceae bacterium. Classification (GTDB taxonomy): domain Bacteria; phylum Bacillota; class Clostridia; order Lachnospirales; family Lachnospiraceae; genus UBA3282. The sequence goes on along the minus strand of CANPTH010000003.1, from coordinate 93,380 downwards.
GTCACGGACTGCCGGGCGGTCCGCATTCGGATAGGTGTACGACACATGGTCCACTATTATCTCATCAAATGGCTCCATCCGTTCTTCCCCGCTTACTTTTGTCGCCGCCTGATCATGCTCCAGTTCTTCATAACAGTCGGCCATAGTATTTCCGAGAAAATTCTCAAATTTCTCAATGACTTCCATTTTCTCATAAATGTCTTTCGTCAAAAGATCGATCAGCTGTTTCACACTCCACTTAAGCGTGCCCACAAGCCCCGTCAAAAAGATGGCCTCCCCGGAAGAAATCATATCAACAGAAAGTAAATATACCAGATAGAGCGCACATAAATAGGGAAATAATGCTTCTATTATGCGGACGCAATCGCCCAGAATAATGGATTTGGCTGCAAATGATAATTTTGCGTGATATAAATTTTGAAAAGAGTCCTGCCACTTGTTTAGAAACCATGCTTTATTCGCCGACAGATGAATTTCTTTCGCATGTTCTCTTGTGGTGAGAAGTGATTTGAAATAATTGGCCCGACGCTCGTCAGACATATGATCGCAGTTTAACGCAATCTTCTTTTGCGTAAAATAACGATTTGACAGGGAAATCATGACCGCCATCATGATGACCGCAGCGATGATAAACCAATCAATGACCACCATGGATACTATCGTTAATACCAGTGTAAAAAGCGCCATCGAAAGACGCGTCAAAAGCAGCAGCGCCGTCTTACTGATCTGATCCAGCTGCCCCTCTATGAACTGCACTTCATTTAATACTTTAGAACGATAGAAAGCATCCTGCTTCGTCCGGTATATTTTAAAGAGGAACAATTTATAGTATAACGCCCGGACTCTGCGGGATGCTGCCGCCGTAAGCATATTTTCGATATTGTCCGTATTCCCAAACAATGTCATATTGACAAAGAACACCACGACCCAGAAGATCCAGGAAACGCTGCCTTCACCATAACCTGAGACGCTTTCATAGATATAACGAATGATATGCTGCCCTAATACAACAGACCCGCTCATCAAAAGTACATATAGAACAGCGATCATGCTTGTCCCGGGCGAAATGCGAAAAGTGAGTGATAGAACATTTTTCATACGTGTCAGCATAATTTTCCTCTATTCCGAAGCGTGACAAACTCCTTTAATTTTATTTTTGACTGCCGTGTCCTTTTCCATCGTTCCTGTTTTCAGCTATAGTTTTCGTATGCTGCACGTTCACTGCCGTCCAATTCCTGTCACATCAAAAGCCTTTATCCAGATTCCCGCTGACGCTCCCTCTACCGCTTATCGGATTCCTCATCCAAATATACCATCGACCCCGTAGCTCCCCGCTGCCCCTGATATTTGCCGCGGTAAGGGTGAAGAGCCGCCTGATCCATCTGCGCAAATACCAGCTGCCCTATCCTGCGGCCGGCCTGTAACTCGATGGCGCAGCGGTTCGCATTAAACAGCTCCAGCGTAATCTCCCCGGAAAACCCCGGATCGACCCAGCCGGCATTTTGAATAAATAATCCCATACGGCCAAGCGAACTGCGCCCCTCCACAAACGCCGTCAGGTTGTCGGGCAGGCTGATATATTCCATTGTCGTTGCCAAAACAAACTGTCCCGGCAGGAGCAGATATTTGTCCGCATGGATTTCCTTATATAGCATTTTCTGTGAGAGTGTAAGGATTGCCGTGGAAGAATCTTCTACAACGCTGAAAATGTCTCCAAGCCTTATATCTACACTGGCCGGCTGGATCTGACTCTCCTGAAGCGGTGCTATGGAAAGTGTGCCCTGTTTAAGTAACGAGAGGATTGTTTTATCCGATAAGATCATGGTGTTATTCCTTTCCCTATTATTACATATACCTATAATAGCTGATCATTCTTTGATATAATTAATCTCAGCCAGATTACTACCGGAAGCCGTCAGTATAACTTCTTATGCTGCATAACGTCTCCTCATTTTTTATAGTTAACGATATTAGAAATTGTGCTTTCGACCCTGCAAAAGCTTTCATTCCATCTCCTCTTCTCCTTGCTGCCGCTAACAGTATACCATTTTTGGGAGCAGATATGCAATCCGTCCATTTATCATTCTCAAGCACCTCCCCCTGTACTTATAGTAACCGGCAAATAGTCTCTTTCCATTGTTTGTTGATTTAAGTATAGAAAAAACCATCTGTCGTTTACGAATTTGATAGATTTTCAGATAGATAAATTTATAGAAGTGTGTTACGATAAATGTTAGGAGAAATATCATTTCAAATTAAAAAGCATCAGAAAGAAGAAATCCAACCAGTGAAAAGGCTGGCCGCGTGTATTTAGACAGAGTTAATTTTTGAGAATGTGCATCTATAGTGACTACAAATAGTTTTCGAGGGTAAAATAAAAAGGGGACAATACCAGGGAAGTGTATCTTATGGAAAATATAGAATTAAATAGAGATATTATCGAAAAAATCAAAGAGGAAACACCAGATCTTGTTAGAGAATTTATGCAAAGTGATCTTGTGAAAATGATTCTGTATGGCTCATGTGCAAGAGGTAATTTTAGAGAATGCTCTGATGTAGACATTGCTCTTCTTGTCAAAGGTGACCGGCGCGATTCTTGGAAATATAATGATAAAATTGATGAAGTCGCAACAAAACTGGCATTAAAATATTTTGCAATTGTAAATTTTGTACTCCTTCCTTATGATGAATTTGAGGAAAAAAAGAGCTGGTATGGTTATTTCAAAAATATTGATAAAGAGGGGATAAAGCTGTATGGATGAAAAAGATTTTAAATCTTTGGCTCTTGTGCGATTCGAGCGGGCAAAAGAATTATATATGGAAGCAAATGAATTGGTAAAAATGGATAGCTACAAATCTGCGAATAACAGGATTTTTTATGCCATTGAAAAGTGTATAAAGGCACTCCTGTCCACACAACAGATGGATGTAGAAACACATAATGGGGCAGTATCACAGTTTAATCTTCTTTTTATACATAAAGAAAACACCGCTTTTACGAAAGATGATTATCAGAAAATTGCCAAGGCTGATCGTATAAGAAATGCTTCTGATTATGATGATTTTTATATTGTAAACAAGGCGGAAACGGATGAACTTATTAAATTTTCGTTGGAGTTTATCAGAAAAACAGAGGAGTATATCAAGAAAAGTTTTGCAGATGGCTAATAACGTATGAATTGTTTTATAACCTATTTATCTCGCCCCGCCATTCTGTTTGCCGCCCAGCCGGTATCTGTAAATAAAGTGTTCACTGCTTCAGTTCTCTATAGTCTGCAATTTTCCCATAATCTTTACAACTGTTTTTCCATATTTCGAAATATACCACATCGTAATTGGCACTCGCAACAAAACCAAAAATCAGAAATGACCCAACAAACTTTTACACTTTCTTATCCCTTCCCCCTCTTGACATTTCCCGCAGATGGATACATAATTGCAAAGGTCAATCTGTTTCACCTTTTTAATAAGAAGAAACAGACTAAAAAATGCTGATTGATACGAATCCTACGAAGGAGCTGTGAATATGTACCTTGTATTTTTTCTGATATGGATCATTTTTAACGGGCAGTTTACACTGGAGATCGCCGCCTTTGGCGTTGTGGTATCCGGACTGATCTACTGGTTTATCTGCCGGTTCCTCGGCTACAGGCCTGGTGATGATATCCGGCTTTGCAAGAGGTTCTTTCTGCTGATTCACTATGTATTCGTTCTGGTAACGGAAATCCTGAAGGCAAATATGGCAGTCTTTAAGATGATCTACTCTTCCAGGTACGAGCTTGAACCGGTCGTCATCCATTTTAAGACGAACCTCACATCGACCTTCGCCAGAGTGCTCCTGGCCAATTCTATCACCCTGACCCCGGGCACCATCACCGTCAGCCTTAAGGATGACGAATATACCGTTCATTGTCTGGACAAGGATCTGGCGGTTGGCATAGATTCGTCTATATTCGTAGAACTACTGGAAAGAATAGAGAATGTGCATTAGTTCTTTTGTGCGCGTTCTAGCGCAAAGCGCTTCGGAATGGAGGTAAAAATGCTATACCATAATCTTTACATTACAATACTGGTCGTCCTGGCCGTCATGCTTTTTCCCTGCCTGATCCGTGCCGTCAAGGGACCGCGCATCGCTGACCGTCTTGTATCGGTCAATATGATGGGCACCATGGTCATGGTGATGATCGCCATTCTGGCGCTGATGCTGGATGAGGGATATCTGGTGGATATCTGCCTGATCTACGCCATGATCAGTTTCCTGTCCGTGGTGGTCCTGTCCAAAGTGTACATCGGAATCTATGAGGAAAAGCGGCATAAGGCGGAGCATCCGGAGGAAGATGCAGAAACGGAAGGAGGTATGTCCGATGGGAGTTTTTGAGTGGCTGCGTCTGATTGCCGGGAGTGTGTTCCTGCTGATCGGACTGGTGATCTTTTTTACGGAAATCTTCGGCGTGTTTCATTTCCGGTATGTACTGAACAGAATGCACGCCACGGCCATGGGCGACACGCTGGGCATCAGCTCCTGTATGATCGGGCTGATGATCTTCTCAGGGTGGAATTACACCACCCTGAAACTGCTGTTGATCGTCGTCTTCCTCTGGCTGGCTTCCCCGGTATCTTCTCACGTGCTGGCCAGGCTGGAAGTGGCTACCAATGACAATCTGGAAGCGCACTGCACCGTCTATCCGGAATTGAAAACTTTAGAAAACGAACTGGCTGCTGCAAAATCGGAAGGATCTGCCACACAGCAGAGTCATTTTGCAGATGATGTGATTTCAACAGGAGGCGATACGAAATGACCATTTTTCAATCTATACTGCTGGGCTTTCTGGTGGTGTGCGCAATCTCCGTGAGTTTTTCGCGTAACCTCTTAAATTCCATTCTGATCTATATGTCCTACAGCCTGATCATGTCCATACTCTGGGTCTGTCTGGAATCTCCCGACCTGGCCATCACAGAGGCGGCGGTAGGCGCGGGTGTGACCAGTATCCTTTTCTTTGCTACGCTTAAGAAGATTCAGGCGATCCGTATCGAGAGCGAGAAGGCGGAAACCACTGCGGCAAAAAATAACGACGCAGCGGCACAGGAAAAACAGGAAAGCGAAGCAAAGGACAGAAAGGCGGAACCGGCACATGAGTAGGCGAAAACCAAACGAAGAATATGACAGGACAATGGCCGGACGCTTTTTCGGGTGGCTCTCCGGCAGTAAGGATCCTTATCTGGGTCAGGTGGAGATGCAGGCCCAGGAGGAAAAGGTGCTTCCCAGCGAGACGATCATCGAACGGATGCGGGAAGCGCAGATGCGCCGTGACAAAGTATATGATCCCGAGGCCAACACGCTGGCCCGGCTTTTCCATAAGATTTATACCGCCAGCGCCGTTTTTTTCTGTATTGCGCTGGTGGGCGTCCTGCTGGTGACGGTATCGTACCTGCCGCCCAGCGGCAACCCGGATAACCCGGTCAACAACGTGGTATCCGAGCGTTACATCGAGGACGGTCTGCAGGAGACGGGCGCGCTCAACATCGTGTCCGGCATGATCCTCACCTACCGGGCTTTTGATACCTTCGGCGAGACCAACGTGCTCTTTATCGCCACCTGCTGTGTGATGATCCTGTTGATGGTGGACGACGCGATCCTTAAGAAGCAGGAGGCCATGAGCGACCGCCGTTTCGAGCCGAAAAACGATGCGATCCTGCAGGGCACCGCTCTGGTACTCACGCCGATCATCTTTATTTTCGGTATTTATATTATCTTAAACGGCCATCTGTCGCCGGGCGGCGGTTTCTCCGGCGGCGCCATCATGGGTGCGGGCCTGATCCTGTACACCAGCGCTTTCGGCTTCCACAAGACGCAGCGTTTCTTCGACGAGCACATCTATAAGATCGCGAAGATCACCGCGCTGTGCATGTATGGCCTGATCGGCACATATTTCTATGTGACCGGGGCTAACGGCATTGAAAATCATATTCCTCTGGGCATTCCGGGGCACATACTGAGCAGCGGCATCATCCTGCCTATCAACTTCTGTGTGGGACTGGAAGTTGCCTGCACGATGTATGCTTTCTACGCATTATTCAGAAGAGGAGGGCTATAGGAGAAAATGGGACCTAATTTATTTATCAACTACGGCGAGGCAGTGGCCATGCTCCTGTTCGGGATCGGCTTCGGCAATCTGCTGCTGCAGTCCAATCTGATCAAAAAGATCATCGGCCTGAACATCATGGACACCGCTGTCTATCTCTTCCTGGCGGAAAAAGGCTATATCGCCGGGCGGGTAGCTCCCATCGTGGCAGACGGCGTGCAGGATATGGAGGCTTACATCAATCCCATTCCCAGCGGTCTGGTGCTCACCGGTATCGTGGTATCTGTGTCCGTTTCCGCCCTGATGCTGGCCCTGACGATCCGTCTGTACAGGCGTTACCACACGCTGGATCTGGACGAGATCTCCAGACAACTGAAAAAGGAGGGCCTGTAAGATGGATTTTGTACAGAACTTCCCCTGTTTTTCCATTATTCTGTGTCTGTTCGCCGGCATTCTCAGCTCGGGCCTTAAAGATAAGGCTGCCATGCGGGTCAATACATGTCTGCTCTGTATCGTGACCCTGCTCAGCGGTGCGACGCTGCTCTACACACTGCAAACAGGACAGTCTTTTGTCTATGTGATGGGAAAATTCCCTGCCCCCTGGGGCAACGAGATCCGCGCCGGGGTACTGGAAGCCCTGACGGCGCTTTTTTTCTGCGTGATCATGCTGCTGTCATTGCTGGGCGGCAGGCACAAACTGTTGGAAGAAGTGGAATCGGGTAAAACTTATCTCTACTACGTGCTGACGGACCTGCTGCTGAGCTCTCTGCTGGCGCTTGTCTACACCAATGATATGTTTACGGCTTACGTTTTCGTGGAGATCAACACCATCTCCGCCTGCGGCCTGATCATGATACGGCAGAACGGGCGCACCATCGAGGCCGCCGTCCGCTATATGATCATGAGCCTGTTAGGCTCCGGTCTGCTGCTGCTGGGCCTGTGTATGCTCTACGACCTGACCGGGCATCTGCTCATGAGCAACATGAAAGAATCCGTCGCCCGGCTTGCCGCCACCGGCCAGTATGAGATTCCGCTGATCGTGGCGATCGTGCTGATATCGGTAGGTATCTGCATCAAGAGCGCGCTGTTTCCGTTTCACGCCTGGCTGCCGGATGCTTACGGTTATTCCACCGTATCCTCCGCCGCCATTCTCTCCAGTCTGGTGTCGAAGGGATATATTTTCCTGTTGATCAAGATCATCTACCGGGTGATCGGATTCGATATCTACGGCGATACGAGAATCATCGACGTCCTGTTTGCCTTCGGGCTGATGGGCATGATCTTCGGCTCCTTAAGCGCCATCAAGGAAAATGATGTGCGCCGGATGATCGCCTACTCCTCGGTGGCACAGATCGGTTATATTTATATGGGCTTCGGCATGGGCACGGAAGCCGGCATGACTGCCAGCGTCTTTCATATTCTGTCCCACGCGGCCACGAAGTCTCTGTTATTTATCGCCGCTATCGGGCTGACAGACGTGTCCGGAGGCAGCCGCAAATTCATTGAGCTGACCGGAGCCGGCTACCGCAACAAATGGGCCGGCGCAGCTTTCACCGTGGGATCACTTTCCATGGTCGGTATGCCCCTCTTTTCCGGGTTTATCAGTAAGCTGCTGTTCGCACAGGCAGCCGTGCAGAATCACGTGAAAATGCTGCCGGCCCTGATCGTGCTCGGCGTCAGTACGATCCTGAATGCAATCTATTTCATGAAGACGGTGATCCGGATCTATACGCCGGTGGGCTACAGCGCCTATCCGAGCATTACTTTTGTCAGAATGCGGGTCTACGCCGTCACGCTGGTGGCCTTCATTCTGTTAAACGTGATACTGGGAATCAGTTCCCAGCCCGTGGTCGATATGATCCGGCAGGGACTGGCCATGTTTTCCTGAACATCCCTATCCAGTATCATCATACCACCATAAATAGACGTGGATGTTTAGAAATATATGCCAATTACTTCTATCAATAAAGAAGAGGATAACAAGAGAGGGGTGGCGAGATGTATCTCATTTTATTATCCATATTTGTACCGATGGCGGCGGGCCTGTGCCTGCTGATCCTGCCTGAAAAGAATATCGTCCGGGCCAGACTGCTTTCGGCAGTGAGCATGGCTTACCTTCTGACGGCTGTGCTGGTCACGGCTGCGCTGACCAGATGCTATGATGTGAGCTATACGCTTTTCCACCTCACCGCATCGCTGCCCGTCTGCTTTCACATTGACGAGACGGGTGTGCTGTTCGCGGCTTTGACGCTGATCGTACTTCTGTGCGCAGGGTTCTTTTCTTTTGCCTATATGAAGCATGAACAGAAGGAAAAACGCTACTATGGCTTTTATCTGATCGTATTTGGGGTGCTGAACGCGCTCTGCTTTGCCGGAAATCTGATCACTTTCTATCTGTTCTTCGAGATGCTGACTCTCACTTCCATGCCTCTGGTGCTGCACAACGGCAGCCGGGAAGCCATTATGGCAGGGCTGAAATACCTGTTCTATTCCCTGTGTGGGGCTTATATGGCATTGTTCGGCATCTATTTTATCTGGAAAAACAGCATTACGCTGGCCTTCACGGCAGGCGGCGTGCTGCACATGACAACCGGCGGAAACATCAGCGGCCCGGACAGCCTGCCCGGTACAGCTGCCGGTGGAAATACGGCCATCCTGCTGATCGCGGCATGCGTCTGTCTGCTGGGCTTCGGCGTCAAGGCCGGTATGTTCCCGATGCACGCCTGGCTGCCTGCCGCCCATCCCGCAGCTCCGGCTCCGGCCTCCGCCGCGCTCTCCGCGGTCATCGTCAAAGCCGGCGTGCTGGCGGTGGTGCGTGTGGTCTATTATATCTTCGGCCCGGATTTCCTGCGGGGCAGCTGGGTGCAGACGGCATGGATGACCCTTACGCTGCTCACCGTATTTATGGGTTCCATGCTGGCCTACCGGGAACCTGTATTGAAGAAAAGGCTGGCCTACTCCACGGTAAGCCAGCTCTCCTATATCCTGTTCGGTCTGGCGGTGATGAATGTCACCGCCGTCACCGGCGGATTGCTGCATGTACTGGCCCACGGTTTTATCAAAGCCGTCCTGTTCCTTGTGGCCGGCGCCATCATCTGTACCACCGGCAGGACACGGGTCGAAGAACTGCGGGGCATCGGTAAGGAAATGCCGCTTACCATGTGGTGCTATACGATCGCCTCTCTGGGGCTGATCGGCATCCCGCCCACGGGCGGTTTTATCAGCAAATGGTATCTGGCCACAGGCAGCCTGCAGAGCAATACGCCGGCCTTTGCCGGTATTGGCCCAGTTTTTCGCTGGCTGGGACCGGTAGTGCTGCTTGTCAGCGCCCTTTTGACAGCCGGCTATCTGCTGCCCCTCACGATCCACGGCTTTCTGCCGGGGGCAGACTATGACTACGCTCACATGCAGAAACGGGAGCCTTCGCCGTGGATGACGGTGCCCATCGTAATACTGACAGCATTGTCGGTTTTGCTCGGATTGTTCCCCAATCTGCTTACAGATAGGATCATGGGGTTTGTGAGTACTCTCATGTGAAACAGGTCACGGAGTTATGATTGTTATGCAGATCCTGTGCCTGCACACAGCATAATATAACCGACAACAACATTACCTATAAGCCGAATCGTCTGCTAACAGGCCGAATATCTTCTCTGTTACAGCGATCAGGGACAAGACTGGAGCATTATTTGGCCATGCGGCCTGCCAGACGGCAGGCTGAGCATGATGGAGGTTTACTATGAAAGTTTTCGACTTTCATAGCATGGATGGCCATGCGGCCTGCTAAGCGACAGGCTGAGCATGATGGAGGTTTACTATGATCATACTGGTAATTTTAATTCCCATAATTGCGGGAGCACTGGTACCGATGCTTTCTTTTAAAAAGCGTTGGCATATGGAAGTCTTTCTGGAAAGCGCCGTCATTCTGAACAGCATTCTGGTATGGTATCTGCTGCTGCACCACTCTGACAGCACCTTTCTGCTGGCGCATTTTACAGGCGATCTATCCATCTGTTTCAAGGTGGACGGCATGGGTATGGTATTTGCCGGGCTTGTCTCCGCGCTGTGGCCCTTTGCCACCCTGTACGCCTTTGAGTACATGACGAAAGAAGAGCATGAGAAGATCTTTTTCCTCTTCTACACGATGACTTACGGCATCACGCTGGGTATCGCGCTTTCGGCGAACCTGCTGACCATGTACTTCTTCTACGAACTGCTGACGCTGGTGACGGTGCCGCTTGTCATGCACACGCTGACAAGAGAAGCCATTCTGGCCAGCCGAAAATACCTGTACTATTCGCTGGGCGGCGCGGCTTTTGCCTTTATCGGCCTGATCATGATCATCATCTACGGCACTACCACCGATTTTATTCTGGGCGGCGTGCTTGACCTGACTAAGATCGGCGGCCGCACCAACGTCCTGCTGTTCGTCTATGTGATGGCTTTCCTGGGATTCGGCGTCAAGGCCGCCGTGTTCCCTTTTAATTCCTGGCTGCCGCAGGCGGGTGTGGCTCCTACCCCGGTCACGGCGCTTCTGCACGCTGTTGCCGTGGTCAAATCGGGGGCTTTTGCCATTATCCGGCTGACCTATTACAGTTTCGGCGTGGACTTTCTGAAAGGCACCTGGGCGCAGACCACCGTTATGCTGGTGGTCATGTTTACCATCGTGTACGGCTGCAGCCGGGCCGTCAAGGAGACCCACCTGAAAAGGCGGCTGGCCTACTCCACCATCAGCAACCTGTCCTACATCCTGTTCGGCGTCACCATCATGACACCCTTAGGGCTGGTGGGCGCGCTGACTCATCTGATCTTCCATGCGGTGATCAAGATCTGCTCCTTCTTCTGTGCGGGCGCCATCATCCACCAGACAGAGAAGCAGTATGTACATGAACTGGACGGCATGGGGTACAGGATGCCCTGCGTATTCGGCATCTTCACCTTATCTGCGCTGGCGCTGATGGGAGTACCGGGACTGGCCGGCTTTATCAGCAAGTGGAATCTGGCTTCCGCTGCCGCAGAGAGTGGCAATCCGGTGGCTTACTTCGGGATTGCCTGCCTGTTAATATCCGCTCTGCTGACTGCCATCTACATGCTGACCATTGTGGTGCGGGCCTTTTTCCCCGGGAAGGATTTCGACGCTTCTTCCATAAAGGAGTTCAAAGATCCTGACTGGAAAATGCTCCTGCCGCTGTTTGTATTTGCATTTTTTATCATTGCATTCGGATTGTATTCCCAGCCGCTCACGGATTTCTTCCGGGATGTGGCAGCCGGGTTGTATACGTTCTAGTACTCCGTACTTGAAGTTCCTGTGCAAATTTTCGAGGATATTTTTTCGAGTGTACAAGTTCAGAAACGGAGGCGTAGCGGGCTACGTTGAGTATTCTGGGCTTGTGCAATCGGGAAAATAGACCGAAATATTTGCACAAGGGTTTTCAGTACGGAGTACTAGTGTGCTGACATGTTCATTTTCAGCCAGATGGCACAGAATGAATTTTCATAGATTCACATAGATTCAGAAAGGCATTTTATTATGAGCACAACAATCAATCTTCTTCTCTATACCGCAGTCTTCGGCCCCATGGCCGCCGGAATCCTCAGCTATCTGCTGGGCCGCTTCCAAAAAGACCTGCGCAGCCGGTTTGCCGATCTGGTGACGGGGCTTACCTTCGGACTCTTCCTGTATCTGTTCTGGCAGATGCTGACGTCTGGGCAGAACGGTTCCGCCACGCTTCCTGTACGGGCAGATATCCCTGAAATCTGCGGCATGGGACTGCATTTTACGTTGGACGGTTTCCGTGCCCTGTACGGCATGATCGCTGCTTTCATGTGGTTTATGAGCACCCTTTTTTCCAGGGAATATTTAAGTCATTATCGTAACCGCAACCGCTATTATCTGTTTCTGCTGGTGACGCTGGGGGCGACGGAAGGCGTCTTCCTCTCGGCAGATTTCTATACGACTTTCATCTTCTTCGAGATCATGTCCCTCACCTCTTATGTGTGGGTGGCACACGACGAGAAGCGGGAAGCGCTGCGGGCTGCCGGCACTTACCTCGCCGTGGCAGTGATCGGCGGGCTGGTCATGTTAATGGGCATCTTCCTGCTCTATGACGTGACGGGGACGCTTTTCTTCGACGAATTGACCGGTCTCTACAACGCATATGGCGCTGCTGCCAACGGCCGGCAGACTGCGGATATCACGCAAAAATGGGGCGCCGGAACGGCCGGCGCTTCCTCCGCCATGACACAGCTGTGGATCGCCGGGTTCTGCCTGCTCTTCGGTTTTGGAGCCAAGGCCGGCGCTTTTCCTCTCCATATCTGGCTGCCCAAAGCGCATCCGGTGGCTCCCGCTCCGGCTTCCGCTCTTCTGTCCGGAATTCTGACCAAAGCGGGAATGTACGGTATCCTGATCCTGACCGCTTACCTCTTTCTTGGTAACACGGCCTGGAGCAGCATGATCCTGCTGCTGGGCGTCTGTACGATGGTGGTGGGTGCGGTGCTGGCGCTCTTCTCCGTCGATCTGAAAAGGACGCTGGCATGTTCCTCCGTCTCCCAGATCGGATTTATTCTGGTAGGCGTCGGCATGTCCGGACTGATGGGAGCGGAAAATCTGATCGCCGTGCGCGGCAGTCTGCTTCATATGGTCAATCACTCTCTGATCAAGCTGACGCTGTTTATGGCAGCGGGCGTGGTCTACATGAACGTGCACACGCTGGATCTCAATGCCCTGCGCGGTTTTGGCCGCAGGAAACCGCTGCTTCATTATATCTTCCTGATGGGAGCGCTGGGAATTGGCGGTGTGCCTCTTTGGAACGGCTATATCAGCAAGACGTTAATTCATGAAAGTATCGTGGAATATAGCGAACTGGTCAGAAACGGCAGTATTGCCGCGCTGCAGTGGATCGAATGGGCCTTTCTCATCAGCGGCGGCCTGACCGTGGCTTATATGACAAAACTTTATGTGGCTCTTTTTGTGGAAAAAAATACAGATGCTGCCGTGCAGGAAAAATATGACACGTTAAACGGAAAGTATATGAATAAGGTCAGCGCCGCCGCATTGACGATCAGCGCGTCCCTGCTGCCGCTGATGGGCTTTTTCCCTTATGCCGTCATGGACAGACTCTCTCGAATGGGGCAGGGCTTTATGAATGTGGAAGAAACGGAGCTGACGGTTTCCTACTTCTCCGTGACGAACCTGAAAGGCGCTGCCATCTCGCTGGTTATCGGTGCGGTGGTATATGCAGTCGTCGTCAGATTGTGGATGATGCGCCCTGTCGAAACGGCACGTACCGTCAATACTGTTAACAATCCTGAGGGCGCGAAAGAGAGTACGCCAAAAGGGCTGGATCGAAATCCGCGCCGGAAGTACGTCAACCGCTGGAACAGCTATCTGGATCTGGAAGACCGCCTCTACCGGCCGCTGCTGCTACAGATACTGCCCTTCCTGTGCGGTATGGTCTGCCGGGTGCTGGACAGCCTGGTGGATACCGTCGTGGTGCTGCTGCGCAAAACCGTCTATCGGGACAGCAGACTGCCGCAGGAACTGCCGGAAGGGACCGCATTCACCCACCTGTGCGCCTGCATCGCTTCCACGTTCCAGCAGATCGGTAATCTGACTTACCGCAGGAAACGCCCTGCCCACGTGGATTATGACCATAAATTCGCCATGATCCACGAAGAATGGGCCGAAAACAGCACGATGATCGCGCGAAGTATGTCGTTCGGACTGCTGCTGTTCTGTATCGGGCTGATTCTGATGATCGCGTATCTGTTTGTGATGGATATTTTCTAATGTGGCCAGACCAGTCTGTTCTAATCCGAATACCCGGGAAGGCATATATTCCCGGGTATATGCCCTCTGCTGACATGCCGGATCATGCGTTCCACCTCCGGGATCATATTTACCGGGCGCAGGGTAACCTGTGGATGCTCCAGTGCAAACACCCGGAATATCTCATCTGCAAATCCCTGCCCCATCACTTCTACTCTACTGAAATCCAAAATTACTTCTTTAAATTCATCCAGCCGGTTGCAGATCCGTCTGGCCTGCGACCGAGCTACCGGTTCCCCGGATAGACACGCTTCCTTCACAGCAATACTTGTGCGTATAAATCCTTCGTCTATATCTGTGTACATATCAAACACCTCTGAAAGCTTTCTGGAAGTTTCATTTTCCAATGTCATCATAACCAAAGTGCCAATATCCTGCAATCGCGACGCATAAGCCAGCAGGCGATGTTCTATGACATCCGGAGCCTGTCCGTATCCAAATTTATAGATCTTAGCATCAGACCAGATTCCGAATTCGGTCATTACCTTAGAGGAAAAAAAGATTCCTTCCCCTGAATGTCTGCTGCCGTCACTTGTGATCTTCCCTTTATACAATTCTATCAATGCATCCTCGCTGTTGGCATTCTCCCAGCCATTCTCTCTCATATACTCTACTAATGTCTGAAAAATACCAACTCCATTGTCCACTATTACAACACTGCTGTAAAGTGCATTCGTCCTTACGATAATACGGATCCTGTCACCCTGTGAATGCTCAATCGCGTTATTCAGTATTTCTGCACAGGTATATTGCCAGATCCGCCGCGCATTCTCATTGCAGCCGTTCAGCTCCTTCTCTATATACTGTGCATATAAGCGATCTTCTTCCTGCTGATTCTGCTTTCTGTCTATCTGCTGTTCCTTTATATGCTCTACCAGTCGATACTGACATGGCATCCCCGGTTCCTCTGCAATCACTTCATCTCGAATCGCTTCCCGTATGAATTCTTCCATATACAGTCTGGTCACGCCAAAATTATCCATCGTCTTGGCAGCAAAATCTTTATCACGTAATGCAATCTTACTTAGAACATATTTCCTGATCTCTTCTCTCTTCCTGTGATCAAAAGACATTATATCCCCCCTTAATGCTATGACTGCATTGTCTTTGCAATTCTTACCAAATATCCGGAAAACAAAAATGTAATATCCCGCGCCCGATAATTCGTATATTTGAATGTCAGGATCCGTTTTATTAAAGGCAGTATAGCATACGATGTCTTTATATGCAACGCATTTCGCAAATATATATAAACGTTTTTTCGTCTTCCTTAGGATCATTCTGCTACATCGGAAACTAATACTTTACCTTTCTTCCGTTTTCTGCTTTTTCCGACAAAAAATACAATCATCGCTGCTGTAAGAACCGCCGGGATTCCATAAACCAGATACGCCTGCAGTTTCCGGTCCTGAATACAGACCGCAATCTCCGCCTCCGTCCCTTCCACTGTGAAGAGATGATAAATCCCCATAAGCTCCGTATCCAACTGCAGCCATGTCCCATCGTTCTGCTTCCTGTAGACAGAAACGTCCTCTGTCTCACCCTGCGGCGCCTGATAACGGATCTGGTGCTGCTCCTTTCCGTCCTCCGGAATCGTGACGCGCCAGCATTCCGTCACATCCTCAAGCGCAGTCTTCTCAGCCGCATTCCCTGCGTCCGCAACCACAAGCTCCGCCTCCTGTTTAAACATACCGTCCGCTAACAGGATCGACTGCCCGTTCTCACGAGTCTGCGCGGAAGCCAGCGTGGTCAGATAACGTACATACTCGGCCGTCACATCTTCGTCATATAAGATCCCCGGAATCTCTCTGATATCCCAGTCCGCATAGAACCCGTCCCTGGCCGGAATGTCCGGATACAATTTTGCTGATACATCACTTTTATACGGACACTGGAGACGTTTGACCTCCTCCTCATCTGCGTAAAAGACTACCGACATCATCTGGAACCTGGCCGGCAGGCCCGGGGCAGCAAGCAGTTCTTCATAGCTCACCGGCTCCGCCTTACCGCTGTAGCTGATGCGGTCAATCCCTGCCATCTCCTCCGAAACGAAACGGTTATTGACCACAGTTCCGCTGTGATCCACATCTCCTGCTATCGCCCCGTAGAAAGATGACGCATCCTGCACCCGCACCATGGCACAACAATTTTCCATACTGGAACCAAAACCGGCAATACCCGCCGCATACGTTTCCCCTGACACGGTACATTTGGCATAACCGTCTGTGATATGGGAGAGCGACTTCCCGGCGATGCCTCCCACATAACTACCGGCCGTACTGCTGATTCTGCCATAATTCTCACAGCGCAGGACAGTACCCATCTCCTGTAAGCCGGCAATCCCGCCCGCATAACTTTTCTGCGCCGTTACACTACCCTCATTGACATTATCTCTGAGGACACATCTGGTCAGAAAGGTGGAATTTAATCTGGCATTCTCAATCCCCGTCACATCGCCTTCCAGGTCAAAATCATATTCGATTGCCATCGTCCCCGTAATGCCGGACACATTCAGATCTCCCCGCACTGTCCCTCTGTTGGTACAGTCCGCAATCGTTGCATCGGTACTGCTCTCAGCATCCTCCTGGGAAGTATCCTCATAGACCGCAGCATAATCCATGTCCAGCACACCGTCAATGGCGTCCGTATACAGCCGCATGATCATGCTGAACTGGTCGTTAATGGCTGCCAGGTCAGCCGGCATCACATCATTGCCTGATGACATTTCCTGGTTCAGCTGATCCATATTTTCGGAAAGACCCTGCAGATTGGTATTCAGGCTGCCTGCTCTGCTTCGATATTCACTTCCCAGCTGCGGCATCTGAAGATCCGGCATTCCATTTACAGTGTCAAAGAGGCTCTTCGCTTCACCACCGGCAGATACCAGATCTCCCATAGCGTCCTCCACAGACCCAACCGCAGTTTTCATCCTGCCGCGGGTCTCCTCCGACATCTTTTCCCCGGCTTTCAGCACGATGGAAGACATCGTCTGCAGGTACTCTCTCATGTCCTGCTGATAGCCGGAAGAAGATGGATGCGCAGCCATATATCTTTCCTCGGCATACCGTTCCGCATCCGCCTCGATTCTGACCGCATTCACAGGCTCCGCCATTTCTTCTGCCACATCCTGAAGCAGCTGCCGGTCCAGTTCCCCCTGCTCTCCATCCTCCTGCGGAAAAGGTGTGACCGTCTCTGCTCCTCCTGCATCCATACTGTAATGTACCCATCCATCAATGCCTATGTAATTTCTATAATCACTTTTATTGGATTCCCACGTCCAGTCTGCCTGTACAATATCCTGAATAAGAGGCCGTAAATCCTTTTCACTTACGCTTCTTGTATAATTGTCATTCTCAGACCGTACCTTATCAATATAATAGTTACGGTACGCTTCCAGCGCTGCGGCATAGTCCTCTGCATACTGCTTCGATGCGGCTTCCATCCCCGCTCTGGCTTCCTCGTAACGCGCTTTCTCTTCCTCGGTCATATACTGATAAATATCCAGCGCTTCCACCGTATCCCCCAGCTCCTGCGCCGCATCTCTCATATTGCCTGCAGCGTTTCCTGTCTGGTCAATAAAGCCATCGTTTTTGCCGGTCTCATCCATGATGTAGTCCACGCGGCCCATCAGGTCATTGGCAGAACTGACCATGCCGTCCGTCCACTCTATCGTCCTGTCAGCCAGCACGCCGGTGTCGTCCAGGGCTTTGTCCACAAAATCCTGTATCACCGTTAATCTGGCGGAAACGGTGTCAGACTCCGCACCTGCATCCTCCAGCATCCTGCCCGTCAGATCATGCAACTTGTCGATATTTTCGGACAGCTGATAGGCGATATCCTCCGAAAGATCCACCGCAATGTACGGCTCGGTCTGGCCCGCGATACCGCCTACATCTTTCCGGCCATATACGGTTCCTTCATTTTCACAGGCGTACACATAGCCTGACTGGCGCCCCGCGATGCCGCCCGTATTATAACCCACGTGCTCATAACCGATTGTGCCGCTGTTGCTGCAGTACTGTATGATCCCGGTAGAAAGACCCGCAATTCCACCGGAATCAATGGTATTATTGAGTACCGACGCTTTCTCCGCTTTCCCGTCACCGTTTTCCTGCTCCAGCAGACCGGAAGCATACTGCTCCAGATTAATATCTTCCAGCGATCTTCCCTTATCCTCATTGGAAACATTCACATCCGCTTCATTGACACAGCCGGCGATATTCCCCGTGTTTTCACCGGCAATGCCGCCTGTATAATGCGTTCCCCTGCCCGTACCGCCGGCCGTGCAGTCAATCAGGATACCGCTTTGCCCGTTAAATCCGGTGATGCCGCCCACATAATCGCTGCCCTCCACTATACCTTCAAAACCACAATTTATGATAATGCCGCTGTTATCACCCACAATGCCGCCTGTCACCATGGCCTTGCCCGACGGTCTCACACTCCCCTTCACCTTAAGATTGGCGATCACCGCCGACTGCTGTGTGCGGCTGAACAATCCCGTATAAGAAAGCGGATCCCTGATCACCAGACCGCTCACCGTATGCCCCTGCCCGTCGAAATAACCGCCGAAAGCAGGGATAGAAACAAATGTGCTGTCCGAAAGATCGATATCCTTTGTCAGATAGACTTTCTTGTTTACAGACCACGTATCCAGCCGGCAGTTACAGGAAAATTTCTCCATATCCTCCGCAGAATCCAGATAGATCTCTTCCCACTCCGTGTCTTCATCATCGTAAGCCGCCATGATATTGTCAGCGTCCTCAATCGAAGTAATCTTCACCGGCTCCTCTGCCGCCGCACTCATTGCCGGCAGCACAGCAAGCATTCCTGCTGCCATAAGCGCAGCCACCCGTCTTGTACCTGTCTTCTTACGCATCTGCTTTCACCTCCCTGCTCTCCAGCTCCGACTGCACAACCGTCGTCATGCTGCGGTATTCCTCCTCCGTCAACTGCGTCACATCCCCGGCTTCCACGTAAGCGCTCACATTGCCGCGCACAATGGCATTCATCGTACCGGTCACAGTCCCTTCGATCCGACCGCGCACCAGGCCGTCCACCTTCACAAGACCCGCAGCATTCTTCGTGCGGATCGGCATATTCATGACAAAAGCCGTTTTCTCGATGATCGTATCGCCCACCAGAAGAATCTGCGGCAGCACGAACATCGTGATAAAAATGGATATCAAGGTTCCGCGTCCCAGGCATTTACCGATTCCGAAGATTGCCACATCCGAAGTCAGCTTCCCGATCAGCACGCCGGACACCGCCAGCATCGTACCCGAGGTAACAATGGTCGGAAATGACAGGTTCATCGTGTCCATGATGGACTGCCGCCGTCCCATTGTCCTGCGCAGTTCCGTATAACGGCTGGCAATGACGATCGCATAGTCGATATTGGCCCCCATCTGGATCGAGCTGACGATCAGATAGCCCATGAAGAAAAGATTCTCGTGCGCCATGGCCGGCACGGAAAAGTTGATCCAGATACTCCCCTGGATGACCGCGATCAGCAATACCGGCATCCCCGCCGACTTGAATGTGAACAGCAGCACCACCAGTACCACAAGAATAGACACCACATTCACCACGATATTATCCCGTGAAAAAGTCTTCTGCAGATCATACTGGCTCACCGACTCACCGCATACAAGCACCCCGCCGTCGTAATAATTTCCGGCAATCTCATGCATTTTATCTAAGAAAGCAAAAGTCTCCGCGCTCTCCTCCGGCAGCGTCAAATACACCAGCATACGACTGTAATGCTCTCCCTGCAGCTGATTCTTCGCAAAATTCATCTGCCTGTAGGCATCATCCAACGTCTCCTGCAATTCATCCTCCAGCGTCACATAGCCCTCTTCCACCTCCTCATAGACGAACAGAAACATCTCGATCAAAGGCACCTGGTAATCCGCCAGCCCGTTGACAACCTTCGCATAGTCCTCATCATTCACCGCGTAAGCCGCATAGACCAGTTCCGCCACCTCATAGTCCAGATCAATCAGCTCCGAAAACTGCCGGGGCGTCAGCTTATCCGTCAGATGATATCCGTCCAGCGCCTCGATATTGGCAAGCCCCATCGTGTAATCCACCTCAGGACAGGCATCCAGATCCTGCAAAAGCGCCTTTTCCTTCTCGTAATCCCCAGCCGGCACGATCAGCGCCACCATGTTGGAAGCGCCAAAATTGTCTTCCTGCATTTCCTCCGCCTTCTGCACCCTGTTCTGCAGCGGCGGCGTGACCGTGCTGTAACCGAACACATAAGGACAGTTCTTGGAAACCAGATACGCCGCAATGATAACCACCAGAAAGAGAGGCGCCACAACATAGCGGGAGGCGTAGGCGAACCTGCCGACCATCGGAATGTCCGGAATAAAATTCCGGTGTTTCGTCTTTTCCATAAGATTGGAAAAAAGCATGATCACACCCGGCATCAGTAAAAACACCGCACACAGGCTCAAAATGATCGCCTTAATCAGCACAATACCCATATCCGGTCCCATTTTATACTGCATAAAAGTCATGGCGATCAGGCCGCCGATGGTGGTCAGGGAACTGCCCGCGATCTCCGGAATCGCCTTGCTGAGCGCAATGATCACCGCCTCCCTGGCAGGAAGCGACATATGCTCCTCCTTATAGCGGTTCAGAAAGATGACTGCATAGTCCACCGACAGCGCAAGCTGCAGCACGATGGTCACCGAATTCGATACAAAAGAGATTGTGCCAAAGAGGAAATTCGTGCCCATATTGATGACCGCGGCCGACAGGAACGTGATCAGAAGCACCGGAATCTCCGCATAGGCCTGCGTCGTCAAAAGCAGCACCGACACGACGACAACAGCCACCAGTACCGTAATCGTATTCATCTCCTGCCCGATCAGCTCCGACTGCGTATCCCCCAGGCTGGTGGTCAGATAATAGTCACAGCCTTCCAGACACTCCTTTACGGCGTCCAGAGCCTCCATACAGGCTTCCTCCTTTTCGTCATAATCAAACGTTACCGCATAATAAGCGGAACCGTTGGTATAATGATCCTCCGCATCATCAAACTCCACCGAAAAGATCCCCGGCAGCCGCTCCAGCCGCCCACAGATCTCCTCCGCCTGCCCATAAGAAACATTAGCCACCATCACATTGCAGGTGCCGTATGTAATAAACTCCTCCGCCATCAGATCCAGCCCCTGCCTGGTCTCCGTGGTTCCCGGCAGATAATGCGCCATCGAATTCTCCACCCCGACCCAGTTTCTGGATATGAAAGAAAATATAATCAGGAGTCCGAAGAGCAGGAAAAAGAGATTTCGCTTATCTACTATAAACCCGCATATTTTCAGCATCGCCTGATTATTGCTTTTGTCCGTATTCAATTCTTTGTCCATATGCAAGCGCCTCCTTCACTTATAGTAAACGAAATTTCTGATGTCGTTTTCTATAAGAAGGAATTATAGCACTGCAAATGTAGGGTATCAATGATAAAAGAGCCTTGAGAGATATACAATTTGGCACTATTGTATATCTGATATCTGAGATGTCATTCCGGATTATATGCTGATAAACAGCTTCAACCTTTCCAGATCGATCAGCGTTTCAATTCTGAAATTAGTAACCTCACCTAAAAACATTGTCAGTTTCATCCCTGCCAGAACCGCCGGTTCCGCAGAATCATTAATCTGATCGAGTTTGTCCGGCAGAAGCTTCTTGTTAGCTGCATAATATTTCTTCAAACGATAAGCTTCCGGCGTTTGCTGTGTATAAACAGTACCTCTTTCATGAAAAGAATCCACGCATCTGTCCTTCCGCATATATATTGTATCCAATACAGGAAGCACGGGAATTCCACCGTCATGCTTCTCGCAGGCTTTCACACAGGCTGAAATCAACACTTTGGAAACCAGCGGCCTTGTCGCATCATGAATGACGATAATATCCGATTTCTCTGCAGACGGCATAATCGTCTGCAGGCCATTAAAAACCGAACGCTGCCTGTTAGGACCGGGTTTTGAAAACCCGCTTAACTTCTTCAAGGCAGCCTCCGGCATTTGTTCATATATTTTCTCACGCCACTCTTCGTCAGCAACAATCTGAATCGCATCAATCTGCGGATGTGTGCCGAACACTTCAAGGCAATGCGTGATGATCATCTTTCCCCGCACTGATACGAATGGCTTCGGCCTCCCGCGCATAAGGCGTTCCCCTGTTCCACCGGCGAGTATCAATGCTATGTTCATGGTATCTCCTCCGTATATTGCATCATTGTTCACTGAGGGTATCTTTTGTTTATATAGAAGACCGGAACTGTTTTGCTATGGGAAGTATAGCATATTATCAGTGCCGATGCAAATAAAGCGCATCCGTCAGCTCCTCTGAATGGAAGAATCCTCAACCGTCTATTTGTTCTGCAAAATAGTGTCCTATTTGTGCGATAAACCCCAGCGCTGCCTCTTTCATTCCCTCCGGAAACGCACTCAGCACCGGCGCGGTCTCAAAATTCAACACCCCATTGTACTGAATATTCCGCAGTCCTCTGATAAATCCGTCCCAATCCGTAGAGGATTTATTTTCCCGCGTTGCCGTAAATGTAAAAGGAATCTGATGCAGATCCTGCCTGCCGTCATTATCATGGATGTGCAGAACCTTCAACCTATGTCCAAGTGTCGTGATAAAATCTTCAAAATCTATTCCGATCAAATTGGCATGCCCTGTGTCAAAACAAAAGCCCAGGACTTCCGCATGATATTTATCATTAATTCTGTCAATCCGCTCAGCCGCCTTTACCGCATTGCAGCAGGGTCCTTCGATCAAATGCCCTCTTACGCTGTCATACAGATTTTCGATACAGATTGTAATCCCCATTTCTTTTGCCATAGGCAGAATGGTATCAAGGAACTGCTCTGTCTGTTCCCACTCCCTGCGCTCCGACCCCAGATACAGCGCAAGCTTATAACTATGTATCACAATATAGGTGCATTGGAAAAACGAACATAATGCCATGCTTTTGGGAGCCACTACTTCCCGAAGATAGTCATTTAATTCCTTATCTCCCCCAGGTACATAAATCGGGTATGGCATATGCATCTGGCTGATCAGAATGCCTTCCTCAGCAGCGCCCTGCTTATGTGATCCGAAAAAAGCTTCCAGATCCTGAACCGATTGGGAAAAGAAATGGTTAATATCCGACTTGTAAACATCGGTATTCTTCAAATATCCGTTCAGAGAAAAGTCAGCGCATGAAAAACCGGCGCGTTTCAATATGGCAAAACCATCCTGCGGGCAGTTATCCTCTATTACATTATTTGTCTGAACTCCCAGTCTGAGCATATTTCCTATTCCTTTCCCAAATTTAGTTGCTCTTTCAAGTATAAAATCGTGCTTTCAGGGCAAAACTTTTCAATCATACTCATATTTTCTTCCTGTATTGCTTTCCGTACTAAAGTTGCACTGATTATCTCCTTTTCATCATTCAAAGCCCGGGGGAATTCAATAACTTTAACCCCGCATTTCGGCAGAATACGCTTCATTGTCTCATTATATGTTCTGGTCACTTTATTAAACGGTTCTTCCCCTACAAAACGATACTTAATCCCTAATTCCTCTGCAACTACTTCACCAAAAATATATACGTCATAGTCCATAGAATTCACTACCTGGACCTGTTCCTTTTCAAAATACTGTTTAAATGTATCCAAAGATATGATATATCTTCCAGATGGGACGACACGTACACCGTTCAAATCCGAAACGCCCTGTTCAACCATCCGAAATCTGTCCTGAAACCTAAAAATTGACCAGCTAATATAATAATCCTGTATTTTTTCTGATACTCCGGGCCTTGTTGGTTCTTCTAATAATCCTGTAACACAAATATCCTTGTAAATTTGTTGTGCCAGCTTCTCGTTTACCACATAGTTAAAGTGTGAAATACTATCCAGCACATAATCTGACAGATGTGGCAGTCTTACAAAAAACTCTGATAAATCTCCCCGAAAGGCAAGTGCATGTTCAATTTCATCTGGCACCCACTTTTCTATACCTATGATGATTACGATATCATCTTCTGAGAGTTCTTCAACAAACATCTGGTCGTAGCTATAGTCTACGCCGCACACCCCTTTATTTAAAACCTCCCATGATATATACCCATTTACATTCAATAAATCCTGCAAATAAGCTTCTATCGTCTGATTATCTTTACAAAATGCTCCAAATACATTGCATGGTCCAAACATGACGATCTTTCTATCTGCGTGTAATGGATTATTCGGTGTTAAACGATGTCCCTCTCGAATCGTAAAGTAATTACCTGACATATCTGGTAAAACAGCCTTGCCATTTACAAATGCCGGTATGCAGCTGTCTCTTTCCTTCCTCAATGTATCAACGCCGCTGTCTTTTTCCGCATGTAAAAAAGTATCCCATTCTTCTTTTGTCAAAACATCCCAGATATTCTCCTCCTCCATCTTTCGCCTATGTTTTTTAAGCTTCTGTTTATCCTCCCATTTCAATTGCCTCATAACCTTTTGATCAGAATATGTATAAAGCAAAACCGAAGCCCTGGTTTCATTGATAAAACTCCTCATTTCTCCTCGACGCCAGATACCCTCGCCCTTTTTTGCTGCTTCAAGTTCACTTCTTTGCTGTTCCCGAAGCGCTTTCGTTTTTTCTTTACGAATAATTCCCAAAAAAATGCCCTGTTCTGTCTCAATCGGAATCTCATTAATTGTAATTGAATTTTCAAAAAATTTTTCTGCCAGGTCATAGTTAACTGTACTTATTGATGTATAGTTTTGATTTATTTTGAGTTCACTCTCACCGCTATCAAAAAAACGCTCCAAATCTCCGATAGACAATACTCCTGACAACTTGTTTTCTTTTAATAAATATAATACTTCATCTTCACAGTTCATAAAATGATAATATGCCTGATCAGATAAATCTGAAACAGATGCCAATTCATAAACAGAAGTCATATTCTCTCTGGCAATAAATGAATCCTTTTGATCTATATTAAATTTCTCCTCAATACGATACACTCTATTCTGCACTTCACGCCTCATTGTTCTCTTGCCATAATATCCAATCTGTTAAAATCAAATGACTGCATATACTCATCATTAAAATACTCAATATTTCTCTCAACTCCCATTGCCCGTAACTGTTCTTCTATTTCCCGATAATAAATATTACAGATAAATATCCCACAATCCTCAGGCAGATTTTTCAAAGCCTCCGGGCTTTTTACCTCCAGACCGCAAAATTCGGTCCCCCACAATTTTGAATTATTATCGCAGGTAAATAAGGGCGGATACTTTTCTCCGTAATTTTTCATGTAATTACGACACATATTACCAGCGCCAAAAAGGACAAGTTTCTTATATTTCTTCATGCCCTGTTCCAGCCCGATCTGCCATGAAAAATATTTCACGGTTTCCTTGGCAAGCTTATAAAGCGCAGGCCGCAGTAACGGTGAAAATGCCCGCATGGTACCTGAAAAGTCAATTACAAGCTCACCATCAAACTCAACATCCCTAAGTCCTCGAATAACGCCCAGCCAATCCGTCCCGGAATCTACACACGTGAAGGGCAGCAATGCAGTTTCCCTTTGCCAGGAACAATCTTTCAGAACAACCATCCTGATTCGTTGTCCAAGCTCCGAAATAAATTCATGTATATCATTTCCACATAAACTGCATATTCCGATATCCAGACAAAACCCAAACACTTCTTCTCCTGCTTCAGCATTTAATCTGTCAATCCACTCTGCTGCCTGAAATGATTCCGCACAGATTCCACGTACAAACCGTCCGCCTGTTTCTTTCTCCTGATTCTTAAGCAGTATGCGTACACCGTATTCCCTGGCCGTTTCCGCAAGCGTAAGATAAAATTCCCGATTACTCTCCCATGCCCTTTCATTTTCCATACGCAGAGGAGGAACCACCATATAATTACACCCTGCCTGGCTGCACAATCTAATACCTTCTACAGCACATTTTCTCATAAAAGCAACATATTTTTTTTCCTCATCCACTTTATAAGCGAGACCAGGAGTACTTACCGCCGATATGCGGATGTTGCTTTCCTTACATTTTTCGATAGTCTCCTCATACCGTTCTACAATAGTTTCCGGGGAGTACTTTTTCCTAAGCCATTCTTCCCTGCTTTTATTGCACGACGCATCAGAACAGCCAGATCCTCCCTCCTGCATAGAACCTGACTTTGGGAAATGAGCGCTCACACGCAAAAAAACACCTTCAAATTCCGCTCTCCTGATATCTATGATTCCCTGTACAGGCCTTTCCGGATTGATAATGCTCTGGCAGCTTATATTCATTATTTCCTCCATTCCGAAGCGCTTTGCGCTGAGGACGCGAGCAGAATTTCAGATTCTGCTCTGCGATCAACAGAATTTGTGACGCTTCGGCACAAATTCTTGGTTGAATAAATTGCTCATCAGAGAATTTATTCAACCTTGATTCCTCTCGCTATCGCTTAATTGATCTTTAATCTCCGTCGAACTTGTGCCCTGCGTATATGGAAAGAATACCAGGTCAGACCCATGCTGTTGCAAAAATTCCTTTTTCGCCAGCCAAAACGGATTATCCGCATAATCGCTGCCTGAAAACTGTACGTCAAAATGGTATTTATAAAAAGCATCCTCCGTACCCGGCTTATCAGCAGGAATCTCTACCGCTTCGTCCACATACCTGCAGGCCTGCACAATTGCAAGTCTTTCCTCAAATGCAATATAGGGCTTTGTCTTCTTGGCCGCTATCACCTGCTCGTCCGTTACCACACCAGCAATCAGATAGTCACACTGTTCCTTTGCCCGCCGTAACAGATTCAGATGCCCGATATGAAACAGATCAAATACGCCGGCCACATAACCGACGTGATACCTTTTCGGTTCCGCACCTTCCTGTCTGCATTCCAGCCGAACAGGCCTTTCATAATCAATCTGTGGATTATAAACCGAAATGTTTCTGACTCCCATTTCTTTAAGCTGCAAAAGCACGTCCTCAAAAAATTTGATACAGATGAAAACTTTGAAAGGTGCATCTAAGTCTTCCAATATTGAAGGCGGGTAAATCTCTATTCCTGCAACCGTTCTGCCCCATTTCTCTTCGTTATTATCCACAATTGCCTTAATTGTATAATATTGACTGAATTGTGCGATAAACTGCTCTGCATAACAGCCTGAGCCGAAAAGGTAAAGTACCTTATTATCTGCATCCTTAAATATATTCGTAAACAGCCTGGCGTATTCTTCTTGTGTGTAATCCATCCTGAATCTGTTCGACCAGACTGTTTTATGATTTCTCCTGTGCATTCGATGATATACGATCAGTTCTTTCTCATTACGCAGACTGATCAGAAAGGTATTTGCGAAATTCCGCCACGTATCCCTGTGTTCATATAAATTGAAATATCTTAAAATATCATCTTTCGGATAAAGCTTTTCAAGTTCTGGGCAGTCCCTGTAAATAAAGTCAATTGTCCGGATAAAAACAGCATTAACCGGAAACGATTCCACATAAAATTCCTGATCAAAGAACAGAAAGCCTTTCTCGGAATGAAAGCAATTAAGAGAAACCATATCGACATACCCTCTCTCGAGTATAGCGCCGATATCGCGCTGCTGTTCTTCCGAACCAAAAGCAAGCTTCTCCCACTTATCAATATTAGGATCATCTTTCTTCCGTCGTTCCCACCCCGGTTCAAACTGCCTCCAATTAACTTCTGTATAAGGGACATGTTCTGATGAATTTATGATAAGCCGCCTGAAGCTTGCAAGCTCTTTTATAAATGCTTCCCTATCGCTCTTAAGTAGTTTCCTGAAATAGTCAGTTGCAATCTCTGCTTCAATATATGGCATCACATATGCATTTTTCTCCAGCCGCGCTTCCACCACCGGAATACCGTGCTGTCTTAAATACGCCTCATTCTCTGCCAAACTCCCGATCTTTTTCTGCCCCTGCGGATACAACGCCCTTTTCTCCACAGAATTCTTATATCGTATAATGGTAGCCATTGCCTCTTCACGGCTGCGGTCTCCCTGAACGGTAATCTGGTCAATATCCGTAAGTTGTCCCTCCACCGGACAATCTATGAAAAAGGCATTTGCCATCTGATGAAACATATGATTGTCCATGAGAGAGCGGTACAAACTCTCCTCCCCCAGAAAAATCGTTTCAGGACTGTTGTATTGTGGAAATGTTCTCACTTCAATCGGTTCATTGGGCAGATAATTTTCAGACATGATAAGCTGAGGCCGCGTAAGACAGGGAAGCACAGAGTAAAACCTGAAACAGGAAAAGCCGGCATCCTGCAGCATCCCCGCCAGTTCTGCCTTCGAGTAAGCCTGCCCTTTCGCTTTCTTCCTGTCCGGATCTACCTGTGCATACCCATCTATCCCATCAAACACATGACCGGAAAATACATCTTTATCCCCACAGAAATAACGAATCCCAAGACGGTTTTCTGTTCCGAGCAGCAGCCGCCCGGAAATTTTAAGCAGCATTCGCAGCCTGGTGAGCAGTCTCACCGGATCTAAGGCTTTCTCAAGAATACCCGCCGCCACAATATAATCATATTTTTTCTGCTCAGCGCCGCCACAACCTTTTTCTTCATCTTCATTGTCCTTCGCTTCCAGTTCACAGATTGTAGTCTTAAACACAGCAGCGCCACTGTCAGCCAGGGCCTCATGCAGCGCCTCACACTCTGCATTGCCTCCTGAAACAAAAAGCGCTTCCGCTCCCGTCTCAAACGCGTACCAGTTAATCAACGCTTTGGGAAGATTCCCAATCACTTCCTCTGCCGTCATTCACATACCTCTTCTTTTACTTTATATTTTTCGCAGCAATGAATCATTCTCAGCTATATCAAATAAAATAATCTGTTCCTCATTGATTCCGCGCCCCAGCAGCTGCTGTCTCATCTCATGAGCATACTTGCCACCTGGCACCACATATACTGCATTTGGATATTCTGCATAAGCCCCTGACAGGCTGCTTACCATAAGCCCCTGCTGTTTTATTCCCTGCATCCTGCAATTATTATCACAAAACAGCCTGACCGTACCAATTCCCTGGGCTGTAAGAAGCATATGACAATACCTGCCCCTCTTTCCTGCTCCGAAAATAATGACCTCTGTCTCTCCGATCTGTTTCTTAAGCAGACGGACACCATATGTTTTTGCGAGATAATCAAATCTACAGGAGTCATACAGCGACTCCGGAGATTCCAAAAGCAGCTGCAGTCCGGCCCAGCTTCCCGGATCCATATCCTCCATTCGAATCACATCCCTCTGATACAAATCCTTCAAATATGTCCTGACATATTCTATATCGTCAATGGATCCCTTCCAATAATGCTCTGAAAAAGCCATTTGATAAAACCGTGTCTGTATCTGGTCAAGAAGCGCCAGTGCACTGTATTTTCTCCAGACAGCCGGCAGTTCTTCCAGAAAGCTCTCCTTATAAGACGTTTCCTGGACAAGATAGCGGAACGCACGTTCATCATACGCGGATGACGCAGTATTATCAAGACGATAATGATAGATACAGCGATTCACATAGACTGCTTTTGCAGCCTTAATGTGAACCTGCAGCATAAACCCGATATCCTGATACGCCGCTCCAGGCGTTTCATTGAGACGTATCGATCTGACAAAATCAGCTCTATACAGGCCAAGCCATAAAAACCTGTCACTATATACAAACTCAGGATGTTCATGCGGATTCAAAACCCTTCCGAACATGGCCTCGTCCTTTATCGGACAGCGAATCGGGCGTTCCGCCGCCATTCCTTCCGCAATTTCTCTATAAAATGCCCCCTGTCCTCTCACATAATCGACATCGTTCTCTTTCGTCCATTCATATAAAATCCTGTACATATCCGGCTCTATAAAATCATCAGTTTCTACGATACCGATATATTTGCCCCTCGCCATTTGGATTCCCAGATTGACCTGGTAACCATAACTCTTCTTTTCCGAATGAACAAGACAGATTCGTTCATCTTTGTCCGCATACTCCCGCAAAATATCCAGTGTACCATCCTCAGAACCGGCATCAATAGCTAAAATCTCCATATCCTGCAGCGACTGTGCAAGCACACTCTCCATACAGACCCTTATATATTTTGCGACATTATAAGAAGGCATAATCACTGAAATCAAGGGCTTATCCATTCTTTCCTCCGTTCTTCCTTTTATCTTATATGCGCTACAGGATTCCGTTAATCATGAAACAAATTTAAAATGAATTCTGCCGCTCTTTCACTGGCATGACCGTCTTCCCGCACACCATACTGATCCAAAAAGGCTGTCACCCGGCTTTCATATGCTGTCTGATCAAACTTTGTAATATACTGTGCCAGTTCTCCGTTCGTCTCTGCAATCGGAAACGGAAGCGCGTCATAATTCAGTAATAGATCATATTCATGGTCTATGTATTCCGCCTTATCCGTTGCAAACAAAAACACCGGTTTCTTCACAAAAGCAGGTTCAAACATAATACTGGAATAATCAGAAATCATAATATCACTCGCAGACGCAAGTTCTTCGCTGTCCGGATAGGCGCTTACGTCCACCACATAACTGCCTTCCGCAAATCTGCCACTCTCTCTGGCTACGCTCGGATGCAGTCTCAGCAATATATCCCACTCACCGCCAAACCTGTCTGACAGGGCGTTTCGGATCATGGCGTAATCCAGTCCGATATTCCTCGCCTCCGCTGAGTGCACTCCTGGTTTATCCTTGCTATATCGATATGTGGGAGCGTAAAGCAGAAATCTATGATCTCTCTCCAGATGATAATGATCGATCACCTTGCTCCTGCACTCTTCCGGCCGGAACATCGCATCCGTCCTCGATGACCCTACCTGCACTGCTTCTTTCCGGAACTCAAATCCTCTCCTGAAAGCTTCCGCATCAAACTCGCTCCCCGTAAGCACATAATCCATACACTCTCCGTTATGTCTCCAGCGCTCCACATCTGCCGGTACATCCGTAATCGTAGACGCATCCAGATAAAATTTTTTCAACGTAATACTCGCCCAGTGCTTCGTGTGAATATAGATCTGCCCTTCTCTCTTTATGATCTGCGAAGGCATTAAGGTATTTATGACCCAGATATGGGCAGTCTCCATTTCATAGATATGCTTCTTCCAGTTTCCTGTCCAGACGGTCCGCACTCCCTCCGGCACTTCCTCCTGCAGGTCTCTCAGTATCCACACAATATCAAGTTCTTCACTCCGCTTTAATAACTGTTCTGTAATATATTTACCATGATCAGAATAAGTGTCGAAAGAACGAAATACGATCTTATTCCATTGAATCGGCCTTTTGCAGCAAATCTCCGCATACGCTTTCATCTCTTCATTGATATCCGTAGCTTCACATATTTCAGGATATTGCCTTCTCCGGTTTGCCTCCATCATTAACAGCACATAATACGCCGTGACTCCCAGATTCAGAAGCTGTTCTGCCATCTCTTTGTAATATTTTGTACTTGTTATGAGGACAAGAATTTCCTCTCGTCTATAACTATCCAACGAACTGACAGGCATGACTCCTGCCTTCTCATTTACAGAATCAAACGCTTCCACAATTATATCGCCTGCCGTGAATCCGTGCCACCGTTCATCATTATCCAGTATACCTGTAACATGATATTTATTTTTGTATTTACTGAAAAAATAAGCAGTACCCGCTCCGGTTCCAAATAAGAAAAGTCTCTTCCCACTTGCCTCCTGCTCAAAATCTATCCAGGCCTGTTCCTTTATCTTTCCTTTTTCTGAAAGATACGGCTCCTGCCGTACCCCATAATCAATGATATCCATAGCCACTTTTTAGCAAATCCTCCCAAAATCCTGTATGTATCTCTTTCCGGCATTTCGGATATACCGTATCATGGGCTTTCCGGCCAAATTCCGGCAGCAATTCCCTATGCGTTGCAAGATGTACGATCCTGTCTGCAATCTTTTCATAATTTCCGATTTCCACAAGATATCCATTGTCACCGTCACAAATATCTTCCTGTGTTCCGGATGTGCACGTCACCACCGGTACCGCACCATTTACCATTGCCTCAAGCTGCGATATACTCCTTCCTTCCGAATCCGCTATATTCACATAAATGTCCTGTCTTCTCCAAAATTCAGGAATATGTTCCCTTGACAGAAGCCCCACAAAGCGCACATGCTCACTCCAGCCAGAAGCCGTCACCTTTTCTTCCATTTCCGCCTTATAAGATCCATCTCCTGCTATTTCAAAAAGATAAGGCACTTCTCTCTTTTCCAACACCTCGATGACTCTAAGCATTAAGTCCATTCTCTTCTGCGTTATGACGATCCTGCCGGCATAACCAATCCTGACGGGCAGGTTTGCATCCGTTGTGTAAGCACGTTCTGTTTTTTCTTCACATGCAACCGGACATGTGATGGAAGCGATTCTTTCCTTCGCTACACCCTTGGCCATTAGGTCTCTTTTGATATCCTCGCTTACCGTAACAAAGAAGTCCGTATTCGCCATATATTTATCATAAAGTTTGTAAAGATGCTCTTCTCCGCCATGTATGACTGAAATAATACGTATCTTATCCGGCGCAATCTGTTTTAACAGATCTGCTGCCTCCAAAAAAGATTCCGGCTTTCCCGCTATTACCGTTACCGGCAGCAAATCTGTCAGATAGTCCATAATACATTCCAGTATCTCTTCTCGAAATCGAAGTTTGTTCTTATCCAGTACCTGATCTACAACAGGTAACAGCACATTCTGCACCTGATATTTTCCCGTATCCGTATAGATATGAAGATTGTCAAAACCCTGCTTTAACAATTCTGTACATAGTCCTTTTGTCCATTCCTCGATTCCGCCGAGACCAAGGCCTGAACCACAATCAAACACTATATGAGGTTCGCAGCCTTCCGTACAGTCTATCCGTTCAGTCTTTATCTTCTGAATTAACAAAACTGCCTCCAGCGCTAAATCATCATATAGGATTTCATATGTCAGATCATATCCATACTCACGCTGTAACGCTGCCCTGATCTGTTCCTGTTCCACCGGATCGGCAACGGTAATACACAGGACCGTATCCTTATATTCCCGCAATACTGATGGAGCCTGAACTTCAAGATTTTCTATCCAGGTTCCCTGTTTTGCCTGCCCGCTGTCTATAACCGCTTTGATGGAAACACCTGCTCTTGTCAGCAAAGGCAGTATCCTGGCGCATCTCCTGCCGCTTCCATATAAAATAATATCCTGTTCTGCATGCAACATATCCACGCCTTCCCGTATTTATATCACTCAACCTGATAGATAATATCCTCGATTGAAATAACCTGGCAATCCAACTTCTTCTTCAGTCTTCTGCTTATCTCCCCATACTCCGTAACAGCCGTGACAATAATGCAGTCCACCACTGGCAGATCATCTTCCGGCGTATATACCGGCAGATCAAGTTCCAGCTGCCTTCTATCGATTACATACTTCACTGTCACTGCAGAATCGGCAAGTTCACTCAGCAGGCATTTCCCCACATCTCCTATGCCATAAACGGCCACAGAATACCAACTCCTCTTGATCAGATAATCTACCGGTTTCATGCCCTTCTGAGCGTCCATTGTCCACCTGCACATGAGTTTTAACAGTCTGCTGCTTTTCTGCTGCTGTTTTTCTCTCTTTGCCAACTCCGGCAGCGCCGGCACAAAAATCCCCCGCTCAATTTCCCCTTTTCGGAAAAAGCGCAGATACTGCCTTCTTTTTGCCATTACATCAATATCGATATGGTCAGCTGACACCACATGACGATAACAGTACAAAAAGTCATTTCTTATCTGTTTTCTTACTTCATTCCAATGTCCAGGACAATAACTTAGATATTGTCCTGCTGTACGGACGGCATACTCACACGCATAAACAGCCGCATAGGTACACAGTTCCCTGTCCTTCTTAAAACATTCGGCAACAAGTCTGCCCGCCTTCACTCCGTCAAAATTCGACAGACTTACATGGCTGATATCTGTAGCCTGTCCTTCATAAAGCACATAATTATAGTAAATTTCGGGCATTATGACCTTTTTCTCTGCTCTCGCATGCACCATATTATTGATATAATAGTCCTCACTGTATTTCAGATTCGGAAAGGAAAAACCGTGAAATAATTCTTTTCTATATACCTTGTTGCATACATAGTTCGTGACGTTTTGCTGGCGCAGATAGTGCCTTACACATTGCCTTTTCCCAATCACCGTTTCTTCTTTTAGGTGATTATCCACTATAGTTTTGCCATCCGGTCTGACCCGTCTGCAGGAACATTCCACAATATCAGCATCCTGCGTCTTCATCACCGTCAGCATTTTCTCATACATATCTTTTTCAATGTAATCATCTGCATCCACAAACGTGATCACGCCGCCCGAAGCCTCCATCAGCCCGCGGTTCCTCGCAGATGCCACTCCTTGATTGGACTGAAAAAAATACTGCACCCGGCTGTCTTTCCTGGCAAGGCTTTCAATTATTTCTGCCGAACCATCCTCAGATCCGTCATCAATCACTAATACTTCCAGATTCTGATATGTCTGTTCCAATACAGAATCCAGGCATCTTTTGACCCATGCCCTACAGTTATATACAGGTATGATGACACTTACTTTCTCTTCAATCACAGTCATATTCAAATCGCACCCATTTATCTACCATGCGTACATTACCGTTTCCGTACCTCTTAAAGAATAATGCCGGAATGCAATTTTATAATCCGGCCTCATTTCCAAAATAAGAGCAGGCAGCTCAATAATGTCTTCTGGCTTATGGTAAACACAGATCGCCAGTTTAGGTTTCTGCTCTGTAATAATATGTCTTGCTCCCAATAGTGCCTTTTCTTCTGCGCCTTCTATATCCATCTTAATAAATGTGACTTTCTCATCTTTCACAACAGAATCCAGATCTGTAACCTCAATATCATAGTCCGCATAGAAATCCCGCTTCTGATCTTCTATACGTGAGGCGCCACTCAATCCTGCAGTGAACCCGATTTTACCCTGCCTGTCAAGCAGACCGCAGTTGAAGAGACTGACATTATCCAAGTGTTCTGCCTTCTCTTTACAGAACTCATAATCACTTTTCTCCGGCTCAAATGCAAATACTCTCGCGTAATTCCCTCGACACCATTTTATAAATTCTTTTGTAGAGCACAGATCAAATGCTCCGCCGTCTATAAAAGTCTCTTTCACATCTGCATACTCAAAAAAGTCAAAATACTGCTTTCTATATAACATTTCTGTTATATCATTCAAATTAATGATTTCTCTTACAATTCCATTTGAAGATACCTGCTCCCTGACAGTATCATATAAGCGTCCATTCTCAATAACAATATCCAATTGATCATATTGGGCTGACGCTTCCTCGTATGTATATATCGGAATACCGTTATATTCATTTTGTGTTTTATCGGCAGTCAGATAGCAGCACCATGGATAATATCCCCATTTTTCTTTGATCAGTCTTCCAATGTTATCTCCTTCCTCAGGTGTAATCCAACACGCCGTCAGATGACTGCCGTTTCTGATCTTATCCAACACTGCTGAACCTGATTCACTGGTGTCTACTAAATTATAGATATATCGATAAAAAGGATTCCCAATCTCTAAAAGCGCCTCTTTATCAATTTGCCGTAATATTTCACCGGCATCTATTATATTCCAGCTGTTTCTCTTTTGAGCGATCTGCTCTTTGATCTGCCGTCTTGACACATATGACTGCATACTAAGTATAACGTTGGCTTTCTCGCAGTTTATGACTGCATCTTCAAATTGATACACCGGCAAATTATGAATGGTATCCTCACGCCATTCCCGGTTATCAATAAAGCCCCTGACCGGGATTCCTTTCATAAATTTACTATTAACAATATATCTGCCGCATTCGCCCGCGCCAAATATAAAAATATCGCCTTCCAAACACTTTATTTCATTAAATAACGATACAAGCCGCTTATCCTTATCCCGTTTTTCCCTCAGAAATTCTATTTCATCATTTTTTCTCTCGTTTTTTGTTAAGGCCATCATTAATCTATTTTCAAAAATCTGCCGTGAAGTATCGTCCTCAATTCGCGAATATATCATTTGCACATCTGCGCTTACGCGCTCCAAATGTTCATTCATTTATAAATCCTCTCTTCTTAAATTTCCAATCTTAAAAATTCCGCCGATAATTTAATGTTCTCAATACCCGCATTATCTAATCTTTCTTTTATTCCCTCATCAAGAATAGAAATCAGGCAGACTGTCTTATCCAACTTTTCTATATCCGAGATCCGACGAACCTGTTCTCCATACTTCTCGGCTTCCTTAGCATAATGGTCGTCTGAAACCACATACCCACTAACGTCATATCCTTTACGCTTTAAATACTTCTGTAACTTCTTACCATTGTATCCGGCTCCGTAAATGTAAATATTATCATAACAGTCTACTTCCTTCAGCAATGCTTTTCTTACCCCGGCAAATTCTTCAATATATCGATACCTCCGGACAATATTTTGGATAAGAAGAAGCTGTTTTTCCGTATAATATTTCCTATAAACAGCATAATAATTCTCAATCATACTCTCCGGCGGCATGTACTGCCATGTGACCGACAGAGCCGATATCACATTTTCTATTTCATTTCTTGTAGCCTGATCTATTTTGAAAGCAGCTATATTGAAAAAACCGCGTATATCATCAGCCTCATCCAGATTATAATATTTTTCTGCTGTCACACTGCACAGCAAAAGCCTGGTACAATAACCATACGGACTATTTACCCTGCAATGTTCCGATACATCATGCAGTACGACAATTGCCCCATCCGCCAAAAATGGCAGTGCACAAAGAAAATCTAAAAATTCACCAGGCATTATATGCACTGTATCTAATACCAGAAAATCAATGTTACTCCCTATCTGCTCTATGACACATGGCAATTCTTTCCCCAGCAAAAACTTATGATTCTCTATGTTCGGCAAATACTCTCTGATTTCATTTAATTGAAATCCGGTCTGCTTTCCGTCTCTCTTATAACATTCCTCATTAATATCAACAGAGTACATTCTGGCATCCGGACAGAATTCATTCAGGCAATTCATAATTACAGCAGTTGTTCCGCCGCCCGCGACACCGACTTCTAATACCTTTTCAGGCCTATGATCCCTTATTAAACCGCTGATAAACCCATGCTCCTTTTTACTCATCTCAACATAGGGCGTTTCCATTTTATCCATTATATCTGCCGGTTTATCATAGCATTCCACAGTATTGTACATATACACCTCTCTTAATACAAATAATTACATTCCTTCACTTTGTACATTTTCTTTTTACTCTATAATCAAAACAACGCTGCAAAATTTACATTAAAATATTTCCCCAGCCTGTCCAGATATTCATCATTTTTTTTGTTGACCACATTTTCAACACCAAGCGCTGTTTCCTGACTGTTTTTTATAAGTCCATAACAGTTCCAGCCCATCGCAAAGGTACTCACGCCTTCCATTAACTCTATTGCCTTTAACCACAAATCATCCCCACAGAGTGAAGTCTTCAAAATACCTTCCTCATCTATAAACTTTTTCCTGTATTGACCACAGGGATACAGAATACCGCCTACCCCTGTTGCACATATTCCCTTCTCCGGAACAGCGCTTCTCACGCATGTTTCCCATGAACTGTATGACGCCACCTTCCCATTCTCCTTGGTCATTCTATGTCCTCGGCTGCAAATAACAGCATCGGGATATGTCAGATGACATGTATACAATTCTTCTATCAACCTGTCATCATACATCACATCGTCATCAACTGTAATAATAACACTCTCTGGAAAATTCTGAACAGAATAAAAGTATTTCTTATGCGGCTTCAAATCTTTTACGTTACGAATGACTTTCAATCCAGCTTTTGTAAGCTCATCTTCCTTTTCAATCATTCTTTTTGAATCTTCCTCCGCTATATAAAGAATAATTTCATCTGCCTTTAAAGTCTGATTCATGATGCTTTTAACCACCAGATAAACTGTATCCAATCTTTTTCCATAACTGGTCAATGAAACTACTATTTTTTCTTTTCGCTCTTCTCCGATATTAATTCCACATTGTATCTCTAATTCGTCATAATATGCGTCCATGCTCTTCACATATTCATAGAGCAGCCTTCCCTCCTGATCCAATACCGGAATTTTTTTAATATGAGGCTTTTCTAAAAATATATCTATCGCTGCCTGTTTCTC
Source organism: uncultured Lachnospiraceae bacterium (assembly GCA_947576945.1). Lineage (GTDB taxonomy): Bacteria > Bacillota > Clostridia > Lachnospirales > Lachnospiraceae > UBA3282. Next base: position 55,201 of record CANPTH010000003.1, on the reverse strand, counting down.
ATCCCTGCCGGAATTTATATAAGTAAAATTTTGATTGATATATATTTTTCCGGTTCTGCATGTTTCACGATATTCACTTACTCCGATACACCCCACAAGCATCTCATTCTCATTCAGAACATACCAGAATTTATCCTCCACTCCATCTGCGGATACTATATTTTCCACCTGCAGATCTTCAAGGTATTCTATTCTCAAATGATCGTTAATTTCCGCTCCGAAATGCTCCATACTTTCAGTTCTCCTCATCGACTCAATATTGCCGCGTTATATCCATATAGGCTTACCTTTAACTGACAAGGGAACATACGGTCAATGGAAGGCGGGTTACCAATAACACCCACCCTCTACATCCATATAATTTTGGGGCTTTAATTTTTCCCCTGGTCTGACCCAAAATTCATTATATAATTTTTTATCGTAATTGTATGGTTCCCCTTCCCACCTTGCCCCTTTAATTCCAAATAAAACCTGTAATGTTCCCCCTATGTGCATAGCCTGTCTATGCATTTTGTTCTTTATAAAACCACCCAGCGGCATACCGTACGCCCCGCAGCCAATTAACGCAATATCAAATTCAAGCTCTTCTATATCACGTTTCATCTTATTTAATGCCTCCGCCCATGAGGCATAGCCACTATTTCCTCCCAAAGATTGTACGGCCTTATAGGTTATCAAATCAAATTCCGGCAGGATTTCTTCATTTTCCCAAAGCAATGCACGATTTTTGTATTGTTTTTCCATTAATTCTGCAAAAGGGTGTATTACAAGTACTCTTCTGCCCTTCAGCTTTCTTGTCCATGCACTTTCCGGAAAGAAAGGATAATAAACGCTGCTGCCAACTATAACTGCCTCCGGCGAATACCATCTGAATAATTTGTCCTCTCCGTCAAAATTATGAAACCACGCGCATAATATGTCTATTTCTTTTGCCGCCGCTATGGATTCCTCACTGAAAAAACGAATGATATCCGGATCTAAAGGAAATACCCCCGCATTGTTCATAAGAGAATCTTCCACTTTACCCGGAAATCCCATTACATAGTCCAATACAGCACGTGCTTCCACCCTTCCCCACCTGGAAAACAAAAAGGGGTCTCCGGCTTCAATTTTATCCTCTATACATTTAACTGCTGCCGAATCAGCTAACGGAAAAACCGGCTTTTTTCCATTGAAATAGCCTTTACTTCTTTTTAGTTTAACTTCATCTTTCATAGATATGCTGCCAGCATCTGTCTTAAATCTGTATATATCTTTATCCGGTATTCCCATTGCAGACAGCTGTGCCTGAATTTCATACACGGCATTGTCATTTTTTACGCAGATTACTATAGCAATGTCCTGTCCATTCTTTACCCTTTCGTTAAGTTCACTGGGCGTAAGGAGCTTAGGAAATACCCCCCCCCTTTCATTTTTTGCATTATTATCGCAAAAGTAAATATCTTCTTTCCGCTCAAATGAAAATATCTTCTTCTGAAACTTTCGCCCGTATACTCCCGTTCCCCATATCACCACAATCTTATGGCGATCCATTATATCTGACATCTGTTCATCGCTTTCCATTACCTTCATTCTGTTCTCCATTCTCCTGGATTGCATAACCAATATTTTATCTGCTTTCTCCAGCTTTTATAAAATAAGTCCACCTGTTCCATTCACTCCAAACCTATTATAAAGTCTTCGCACCAATCCAATATTTCTACAATGGAAACAATTCTGTAACTGCACTTATTTCTTAATTGTTCACACAAATTCTGTATTTCACTTAGTACCGTTACAACAACGGCATCCACCTCTGGCAGTTCTTCCTCCATGCTTACCAGTCTGATAATGCCTGCCGTATCTTCCATCCCCTTATCCATAATATATTCTATCCGGACTCTGCCGCTTTCCAGTTCATCATAAAGGCTGCAGCCTAAATAGCCCATCCCATAAATAGCAATTGATCCAATTCCTTTTTTGATTAAAACATCCTCTATGGAAAGCCCTGCCTGCTTCATTGTCAGCCAGCGCTGCGCTTCCCTGAAAACAGCCGGCATCTTGTTCTTTCTATAGCCAGTCACATCTGAACTTTTACTGCCGGCGCATAAACCTGTATAACGTTCTTCTAATTCAGACAGGAGTCTCTTCTTTTTAATATTCCATGCATCAGATCTATCGCTTAAAACTTCACGATATATCTCAACCATCCTTAAGATATATTTTTGTGGATTAAAATTTTCTACCGCATATTTCTGTGCCCTGTCCAGTATTGTTTTATTATGGTCTACGTTGTTCAAAGCAAGCGCCATAACTCTTGCCAGATCTTTATAATCTCCCTGCCTGTATAAATACCCTCTGGAGAGATCATCTCCTATGATTTCCGCCGTCCCTCCCGCATCTGCACCGACAACAATATTACCTGCCAGCATAGCTTCCACTGTAACCCGCCCCAATGCCTCCATTTTTGAGGCTGTAATAGAAAACCGGCACTTCTTTCTCAAATTTTTCAGACTTTCTCTATAGCCCAGAAAATGTACTGCTTCCTGCAAATTATGCTTTTTGACATATTGCTTCAACAACCATATATATTTATAATCACCTGCACCTACAAGATACAGATTGGATGATCTTTCTCCACTGCCTGATAACAATTCCATTGCTTTAATTGCGTCAAACTGCCCTTTTTCAGGAATGATATCGCCCGCCAGCAAAAAATTACAGTTCTCCTCCTTCTCGTTGATATCTTCTATAAACCTGTCAATACCAATTCCGTTATAGAGTTTCTCCATCTTTATTTCATATTCCCGGCTGTATTTTTGCCTGATGCTCTCGGAAATTGCGATATATTTCTCTGTACAGGAAAATAACTTTTTTTTCAGTTCTGCATCCCAGAATTCACATCCAAGACCTTCTTTCACAAATTCCCGAACATGCCATATATGTGGAATATCTGATAGCAAAGCGGCAAATGCTCCTACGTTCGTTACACTTGTATTCGTATGAATTAACTGAATGTTTCTATCCACAATAATATGTTGCAACTGTAACGCCGCGCTATAGTTATTGACGAAATTATCATCCTGCTTCTTTTTAGAGTCTGTCCCCTGTTTTCCATACCCAGCTTCAAACGGCACGATAAAGTATCTGATATCATGCTTATGTAAATAATCTTCCAATGGGCCGTTCATGGGCATAATGATGGTCGGCTCAATAATATCCTGATTTGCAGTGACCATATCTAATAAAGACTGCACTGCACCTCCCATCCTTACGCCCACGGTAATATACATTACTCTAATCTTATCCATGACTCTCCCATCCTTACCACTTCTCACACCAAGGTATTTAGAAATAGAGGATATTCACCTCGTTACCTTTATTCTTCTCAGCAGCCTCATACTCTTCCAATTCCTGCATCATTTTCCTGTGTCGGACTAAGACAAATAAATATCGGCATCCGAATACGGCTTCTGCCAGACTGGTATCTTTGTCTACCTCGCTATCGTATGCCACCACGTGATATCCGGCATCCTTTAGCCGCTGGAATACTTCTCCGGCGGGACTTTCTCTTGTATCCGTAGTTTCTTCCTTGTATGTTTTTCCCAGGATTGCAAACTTCTGTGATATATCCTGCGATAATATCTTACAGATCCTGTCAGTTACGCGAGCAGGACGCCCGTCATTGATATGCCTTGCAGCATTGATCAGAGTACTGTTATATGGCGACACTTCATGAATAAACCATGGATCAATGGGCAGACAATGACCGCCCACGCCAATCCCCGGCTTCAGAAGATTCACTCTTGGATGCCTGTTCGCAAGTTCTATCGCTTCATTCGTGTTAACTCCGACAGTTTCACATACCTCGCTTAATTCATTTGCCAGCGCAATGTTCACATCACGGTATGTATTTTCCATTAATTTGCACATTTCCGCCGTCACATCATCTGTAAGGCTTATCTCACCCTGAACAAAACATTGGTATACTCTGGCAGCTAATTCTGCGCTTTCTTTTGTATATCCTCCGACAATCCTGTTATTATATGTGATCTCATACACCACATTACCGGGTAACAATCGTTCCGGACAGTGTGCCAGATAAACATCCTTAGCAGCATCCAGACCCTTTTTCTCTATGATCGGTATGACCAGATTCCTCATTGTCATAGGCGGCACAGTGGATTCAACAATAATAAGGTTGCCTTTCTCCAACACTTCAGCTACCTGCGTGACGGCATCCGCCAGCGCCGACAACTCTGCAACTTTCCTGTCCTGCAGAATCGGTGTCGGAACCGCAATGATAAATACGTCTGCCCGCGGTAATTGCATAGTCGCGGTAAAATTTTCTCTTACTTCACTCAGGTTATATAATTCCTGCAATTCATCATCCACATGCCCCTCGTTCAATAGCCTGATCTTATCGTCGTTCAAATCATATCCCACTACTTTGCATCCGCTCTTTGCAAGCATCAAGGCACATGGAAGACCTACATATCCAACTCCAACCACACAGACTCTCTTATCTAACATTATAAATCTCCTTCATCCACGCTATATTTCTTGCTATACCTTCCTCCAATCCAACGGTAGTTTTCATTCCCAGATCCGCTACGCTCTTAGCATTATCTACCTTTTTGTCCAGTGTCGTCTGCGTCTCAAACTCCTTATACTCTACCAATTTATCTGTTTTGCCTGCTGCTTTCAGAACATAGTCAGATATTGTTTTAATATCGTAGTATTCGGATGAAGCTATATTATATACTTCTCCTGCCTTGAAATTTATACAGATATTGGCAAGTGCATTTACGCAGTCATCTATGTAAGTATTTGTTCTATGATGTCCTGTATAAACCGTATATGGCATATCGTGCAGCGCTTTATAACAGAACATGCATATTACGCTGCGGTATGAGCTGAAGTATTCTCCCGGGCCATATGTATTGAACAGTCTTACCCTTACTGTCTCTGTGCCGAACATCAGCTCAGAATTCTTAATCTGCATTTCATTTACCCACTTTGATATTGCATAATCGTTCATCTGCTTTATGGGTTTTTCGTCCATTACTTTTTCATACATCACATCATCATAATCCCCATATACTTCTGAACTGGAGAAATGAATCAATTTAAATTTATATTTTTCCTGAAAACGTATCACGTTTTTACAGCCAACGGCATTGGATTTCCAAACTTTCTCATAAAAATCTTCTCCATTCCATCTGCCGAATTCTGCAGCAAGATTATAAACATAATCAAACTGATGTTTGTCAAATATATTCTCCAACTGTCTGTATTCACTTATATCGCATCGTATATAGTTGACATGATGATTATGGGATAAATCACATACCCACACTTCATTTCCTCTTCTTCTAAGTTCCTCAACCAAAGGAGTGCCAACAACTCCAAGTCCGCCTGTTACCAATATCTTACTCATACAATTCCTCCTCCAATATATTCGCAATTTTTATACTTGCCGTCCCATCTCCATAAGGATTAGACGCTTTGCTCATTTCCATATACATATCGTCATTTTCCAGCAGATCCCTTATTCCCTGATAAACCGATTCCTCCTCTGTACCTATCAATCTTAAAGTTCCCGCCGCAATTCCTTCCGGGCGTTCCGTCACATTCCTCGCCACCAAAACCGGCCTGTCAAAATAAGGAGCTTCTTCCTGTATCCCGCCACTGTCAGTTACGATCAGATAAGCCCTGGCCATGATATTATGAAATTCCACAACGTCCAAAGGTTCCATCAGTTTTACATTTTGAACATTGATAAAAATCTCATTTACCGCCTTCCTGATTTTCGGATTCTTGTGTACCGGATATAAGATCAATATATCATCCCCATACTCCTCCGCTACGCGCTGGATTGCATGAAATATATTCTCCATGGGTGCATTCCAGTTTTCCCTCCTGTGTATAGTCACCAATATGAGTTTTTTATCCTTTGCTTCCTCCAGATAAATACTTTTATAATTCTCCTGAACAGTATATTGAAACATATCTATCGATGTATTTCCCGTTACAAAAACATTATCACGTATACTCTCATTTATCAGATTATCTCTTGCAGACTGCGTGGGGGCAAAATGATATTTTGCTATGAGACTGACAACGCGCCTGTCGAACTCTTCCGGAAAAGGTTCACCGATCTTATACGTCCGAAGTCCTGCTTCCACATGCCCGACTTCATAATGCTCCAGAAAGCATGTAACAGCAGCCGCCATTGCAGTTAATGTATCTCCATGTACGAGGGTTATAGAAGGCTTCTCCTTTTCCAGCACTTTTACCATTCCTGTTTGAATTTTGATCAGTGTTTCCGTCAAGTTCTGACTTTCTCTCATCACATCCAAATTATGGTCAGGCTCTATAGCAAATAAATCCAAAACCTGAGAAAGCATTTCTTTATGCTGTCCCGTAACACAAATTTTAACTTCAAAACATTTTCTTTTCTTTAATTCAAATACCAGAGGCAGCATTTTGATCGCTTCCGGCCTTGTCCCAAAAACTATCAGTATTTTCTTAACTTCCATTTATACCTCCATGCCGAAGCAGTTCATTCCGAAGCGTTTTGTGCTGAGGCCGCGGGCAGAATTACAGTTTCTACTCTGCAATCACCCATTATGCCTGATCAAGGTACTAAAATCTGCATGAAACATTTACCTATATGTTTCGGATTCAGTTCATGATATACGCCAGCCCTTATTTTTTCCAGATCTTCCTGCGTTTTTTCGTATCTGAGCAATGAATTCAAAAGCTCATACAAAAAATAATAATCGCTCTCCTGATCCGGAACATTTTCTATAAACAATTCACGACAGGCAGAAAACATCCGGCTCTCCAACTCCTCCTCTTTGTTATTCTCCGAGGCGATTTCATGGATTATATCATCAGATATATGGTTAAGCATCTCTTTCAGTTTTTCATCTACTGACCATCGTTGTATTTTTATCAGCCGGAATTCTCTTGACAATTTCTGCATCCTTAATTTGGACAAATAGGACTTCACTACATTCTCATATATTCCCCACTGTTCAAACAGCGCTTTATACTCCAGATACATTCCGTTATACATATCATGTTCGTATCCATAATACTTGCCAAGTGAAATGTTTGCCTCCTCTTTCTGATAGTTCATATACATATATACTTCATATGCCGTTCCGGCTGCCACGTTAATTTGATCTGCCAGCTGGATATTATATAAATAGTCCCCGGCATATGTATCATTTCTCATTTTATTCATTTTGGCCAATTTTGCTTTATATACACACTGATGATTAACCAGGCCTAATTTCATGAAATCAATCCATTTCCTGTGTATATCATCTCTGTCAGTATATGAGAAATCATCGGCCAAATACCTGCTTCTCCCATTAACGTCCCGTTCTATGATATTTTGTTCTTCGTCGCATATGTTTTCGGAAAGATTAAACATTACAATATCGGCATCATCAATTACTGCTATATCGTGTATTTTCTGAAGGGCATCCTGATTCAGCAGATCATCTGAATTAAACATAAATACATATTTTCCTGCTGCTATCTCTGTTCCATTATTTACACTGGCATATATCCATTGATTTTCCTGGTGAATCACTCTGATCCTATCATCTGTCTCTGCCAGCTTATCAGCAATCATTGGCGTATTGTCAGTCGATCCATCCTCCACTATGACAAGTTCCCAATCATGAAAGCTCTGAGCAATCACACTCTGAACCGCCTTTGGAAAATATTTTTCATTATTATAGACCGGCATTATCAAAGATATAAATGGATGCATCCTGTTTTACCTCTTTTCCACTGTATATTCAATGTATCACTCAAATTCAAATCCATATTTTTCTCGTAAATACTTTTTGCTCTGTTTTATTCTCTCTCCATTAAACCGCACCGCTTCATAGCGTTTCCCGGGTTCACCGTTTAACAGCTTATGGTCGTGTACCAGACATTTAATGCCGATATTTCCGATTTTATATCCCTGCAGATTAGCACGATATATAAATTCCATATCTTCATTTACAAAAAGATTTTCATCATACCCATACATTTCCATAAAAAAACCTTTTCTCATCAAAGAGGCGCCTCCGGAAGTATATGTACACAACCTTGGCTCCCACGTATCTTCGCCTTCACAGAATTGCATATCGTTCAGACAGGTCAATTTCTTATTTCCTGTTACATCAAAGACAAACTCCAGATTACTGACGTAATTAAGAACTCTTCCCACCTGCGCATTATAATAAGGAAGCCCCCACACATTACATCCAAGTTGACCGATATCACTGTTCATTTTTTGAACAGGGTTTGCTGTAAGATACATGTCATTGTCCAGCTGAAAGATCCAATCAGTTTTGCATTCCCTGTTAATCATATTCTTACCGATGGGAATTGGATAATGTCTGTCAAATTTTAAAATTCTCCATCTCAGCTTCATATTTTCGAGTTTATTCTCTAAAACGCAGAGTTCTTCTGTATCCGAACCATTGTCTCCAATCAGTATTTCTCCCTCATAATCCGGCATAAACTGCTGTATTGAATCCAGCAGTCTTAAAGTTAATTCTGCCCTGTTGTATGCCAGTACAGAGATTGTCATATTTTCTCCATTTTTCCCAACATCCTTTTTTGTCCCCTGAAAAATATTAGAATATGACGCTAAGTAATCTTTCCTGTGCTGGATTATATATTTGGCATCCAAAACCTCTACGTCGGTTAACGCCGGACATGCTTTTATTTGTTTCTCAATCTCATTGAAGTACGCCGATGTAACGACAACTACGAAATCATGTCCTTTCTTCAAATGTATCAGTTCATCAAAATTTTCTACCCGAAAGCATTTTCCCGCTATTTCTACTTTAGTGCCTTGTTTATTCCTATCATTATCAACCACAGCCAGTATTCTTTCACTCAGATTTTCCTCTGTGAAAAAATGCTTTCTCAGTTCAAAACTTTTTCCAATACCAAAGCATATGATCAACCTGTTTTTAAGTAATTGTTTCAATTGAACATATCCTTGTTCTTTTCTATACATGATAACCCTCTTTCAACCGTCTTATGTATACTGATACAAAATCAATATCATTATCCCCGATTCAGAAATACGTATCTTTCTAACTGGTTTTTCTGATATCCATATTTTTGGTGTACCGCAATCGACGCCAGATTATTTTCATGAATATAAGATACTATCTTATACTCCTTTTTCTTCACCAGCTGATAAAGGTGTTCGTGCAGAAGACGACTGAGTCCTTGCCCTCTCTCCTCTTCAACTATAAAATAAAATTCCAGCGTAGCCATTCTCTTTTTTTCAGTGTATATTAAACTTCCAATATATTTGTGCCCCGCCGTTTTATATAAATTAATAAATTTTTTATCCTTAAAAAACAGGTCATACTCCTTCTTATCCGGCAAATAATCCGTATAACGGTCAAATATGGAGATCACCTTATCCATTATTTCTATTGTTTTTTCATATCCGAACGTGTATCCCTCCATAGAAGATACCGGAAAACGATCAAAAGAATTCAGTACCCATTTCCCGATACAGGCATGCTGAACAAATGCACTGCTGTAAAGCTGATTCACTATCTTCTCAAACAATACATTTTTCTGTATTATAAAAACATCACACACAACTGTCTTGCCTATTGGTTCAAAGTGATACCGATCCCCGGCAGCAACAAAAAAATACAGTCTGTAGAACCCACTTTCTTCACATAACAGATTTAAATAACCTTCTGCCTCATATTCAAAACTTATCCTTTTATGCTTGATGCTATTCTTCAATTCTTCAAAATTAAATATATTTGTTAAATACCCCCCCCCCTACTGTTTTCAGGCTGTTAATATACCTGTATATTTGCTCCACGCTAAGTATCAATCCTTTTTCCATCTATAATTCCTTCCTCATCAAAGAACCTTCAGAGACATAACAAACTATTTTCTCTCTGTTAATACTCTTTTAACTAATGCAATGATCGCATCTTTATTTCTGAAATTATCTGCTACGATATAACCTGCATCGATTTCAATATCAAACTCTTCCTCCAAACTGCCTACGAGCATAATAACTGTAAAAGAATCAATGATACCATCTTCCATCATAGTATCTCCGCTATAATCCAGCGCTTCCTCACACTGCTCTTTCAAAATCTCTAAAATTTTTTCTTCCATTATCCTTCTCCTATCTATACTTTCACTGCAGGTTCTTCTACCCTCAACTGACAAAAACATTCCCGCTTCACAGTGGTAAAATTATCTTCTTGATTTCTTCGGCGATGATTCTATTTCCCGTCTCCCACACATGGCCTGTATCATCTATATAGACATCCTTTCCATCGAAAATATGTGATAAATCATATATATACTCCGGTAGGCTTTCCCTTTCTCTAATGTGTTCCCTGAAGGACTCCTTCACCTGAAGATTAATCCAGTAAGCCCGTTGAGAAATCAGCATATTCTTTTCCTTTATAGTTTTATCCTTCTTACTGCTAATCCATGGTTGGCAAAAACTGAAGAATCTGATTCCCCTTTCATGCGCGATCGCATACATACTCCTGATATTAGACAGCCAGGTGTCAAAATAATCTTTCTTTGATTCCACTCCGGAATAAAGGACCTTTTTCGCGGATGAAAACGCAAACGGATACTTTGTATTTATATTCAATTCTGTATAACTATCATATACTATTATCATATCCGGCTCCAGCAGCAAAACATCCCTTATCATATGAATAAGTTCCTGCGCTGATGTATATCCGCCGACACCGGCATTATAAACCGTAACGCCTTCTTTGCCCAATTCCTCATATAATATTTCAGGCCACGATTTAACAGAAAGCAGTGCGCCATCAGTAGCTGAATTTCCCAGTATCGCTATTTTATAATCGCCTTCCTTCTCCTCTCCGTGAATTATGATTCCTTCATACTTACTCTCTGCTAAATATGTATGGCCCAGGTTCATATCCAGCCGATCCTGTCTTTTTATCGTTGTATCATGGAAGTAACCATTTACTATGTAGTCTTTCACACAACAAAGTCCCAGCTCATTCAACTGCCATGCCATATTCTTATCATATACCCAAATGTAATAATTATCCTCATGTATAATTTCTTTCACTGGCTTAACCGGATATTCATCGTTTTCTTTCATGGATTCTGTTCCGTCTATTAAGAATCCATGAAAATTGTAATCTAACAATTTCAAGTATTTTGCAAACTTTCTCTCAACATCTCCGTTTCCGTAAATATAAACCTTCTTATCTTCAAAATAATTGAACATACTGAATTTTTGCAGACAAAAAATATCCTTTTTAACACCATTGACAATACAGGCAATTCTATCCCAAAGAGTGTTCTCCAAGCTGAGATAGAATCTTTCGCCATATTTATTACAAATGGTTTCATCTAACTTTTTCCACTTTTCCAAAGCTTCAATTATAGTAATCTGTTCTGCCGGTTGCTCTATTTTATCTGGCGTATATACTGGCAGACCACACTTTATCGTACCTTCCAGTTCTTTATTGGAATCTACAAAATACCTCACTCCGATTCCATTTTGGTATAGTATTTTACAGGCACATTCACCCGTGATCCCTGCTCCCCAGATTACAATGTTATTTCCCTGAAAGTCCGAATTGAGCACTCTGGCCCGATGTCTGCCATTCGCTTCCTTATCAACGTCCTGACTTTTGAAATATGGGTCATAAAAAACTACGGATGTTTCATTATTCAATGTACTTATATCAACAATTTTTTTATGAAACATTTTCAAATTTATCAAAGACTCTGCCGTTGTCGCAAATCCGTCGATATAAATCTCTCTTTTTAACATATAATCAAACAGCCGTTGTGCATCCGCATGTTCCTCATGAGTAGCATCTATCCATATATATTTCTGCAAATCACTATACACCAATGGATTAGGTACTAAAAGTTCTTTTGCCACCATAATGAAATTATCTCTCTTTCTCATCCCGATAAAGCGCCCTTTATTTCTCAGGTCCTAATTCTGTTTTCTTTTTGTACGCTGACTCTTTTAACACCGGTAAAATGATCTTCTTTATTTCCTCGGCGATAATTTTATTCCCTTCTTCCCACACATGACTTTCGTCCATGTAAATATTACTTTTTCCGTCAAAAATATGAGAAAGATCATACATATAATCCGGCAGATTCTGCATCTGCTCAATTCTTTTCCTAAATGCTTCTTCCATATGACGCGATATACCGGAGCTTATCGCAGACAATAACATATTCTTTTCGTGTATCGTTCTCCCCCTCTTACTTCCCAAAGTCGGCGAACAAAAACTAAAGAATTTAATATTCCTGTCACTGGCAATTGCATGCATGGTTTGAATATTAGACAGCCAGTTATCAAAACGTGAACCTTCTGATGCAATCCCTCTGCATATTTCTGCCTCGTCTCCTTTAATATAATCTGTAGGGTCGTCAATATGCGCAGCAGCGTAGCGATACACCATTTCGACATAGGCAGATGTAAAAGGATATTTATCATTCACATTTAAATCACCTGTACCATCATATACAATAATCATATCCGGTTTTAGCCTCAAGACATCCCTTATTAACTTAATCACTTCCTGTGCTGATGTATATCCACATACACCACAGTTATAAACCGTAATATCCTCTAATTCTTCAAATAAAAGTTCCGGCCAGGATTTAAACGGATATAAATTTCCGTCTGTTGTCGAATTTCCTAAAACCGCAATTTTATACACATCCTCCGCTTCGCTTCCATGAACCTTAATGCCCGGATACTTACCATGGGATCTATAATTATGTGCCAGATTAATATCCAGTAAATTTTTTCTGTCTATACTTATATCCCAGGCATATCTTTGATACATATACTGTTTAAAATAAGTGAAGCCCAATTCCTGAAGCCTTACGATTCTTTTTATGTCATACACCCAGATATAGTAATCCTCTTCATATAATATATCTTCTACACACTTAAACGGATATTGCTGCTTGATCTCATCAGTTATTGGCTCATCTTCATCTGTCAAAAAACCCAAAAAATTAAAATCAAGCAAACCAAGAAATCGAGCCATTTCTTTCTCATGGACACCGAATCCGTATATATATACTTTATTGCTCTGAAAATAATGAAAAAGCCAATAATTTTTTAAGTTGAATATTCCCTTTTCTTCAAATTCACAGCCCTCTCTGTTTCTAAGCGTATAATAAAATCTGTCTCTATATTTATCCTGAATGTTTTCCTCTACATCTTTCCACCTTACCATCGCTTCAACAATCGTGATCTTATTTTCCAACTTTCCCAGTTCATCCGGAGCCAATATGGGTATTCCAAACTTCTTTCCACCCGCTAACGCCTTATTAGAATCAACAAAATACTTTACGTCAACCCCGGCGCTTGTTAACGCGTCATATGCCTGCCCACCTGCTATTCCGCTTCCCCAAATTACAACATTAGAAGTGTCCAGCTCAGGGTTAATTACTCTGGCACTGCATGTATTAACCGGTGCACTGATGTTGAGCTCAGTAAAATAAGAATCCCAAAAAACAACTGTATTTTCTTCCTCTGCAACATTGAATTCATAGATGGTTTTATGATACATCTGCAAGCCAGACAACGATTTTGTATCCGTTACAAATCCATCAATATAAATGTTTCTCTTCATGAAATAATCAAATAAAATCTGTGCATTTTTATGTACCTCTGCACAATCACTGATCCAAATATATTTTTTCAAATTACTATACAGCAATGGATTCGGTACCAATAATTCCCGCACTTCATTTCCACTCATTCTAATCCCTCCTATATCAAAGAGTCTTTGATCACTTCATAAATTGAAGCCGCAATCATTTCATTTCCTCTTTCATATACATGACAATCATCCATATAGATACCATCTTCTTTGTCAAAAATATGAGACAGATCATGGATATAACCGCAAGATTCCTCGTTCGATTTTATTCGGCTTCTAAATTCATTTGCCCATTCATAACAGTTATTAATCCGCCAGGTGGACCAAAGTAATCCCTCCTCTTCCTTTGTTCTACTTGCTTTGGAATACAAAACCGGCTGAAGAAAAGCGAAAAACTGTATTCCCTGCACTTCACATATAGCTCTCATCTTCTTAATATTATTTAACCAGATCTCGTATTTATCTGCCTTAGGTTCCACTCCTGTGTACGGCATTGCGCCTTCTGCAAAAAGATCCAGCCACAGCTTGTCCTTATGCTGGTCCACATAGTCCATTGCTTTCTGCAGTTCCTTAAAAGCAAATGGCCCAGGAACTGACGGCGCCGTCATATCATTAAAACCGTCATATACAATTACCATGTCGGGTTCCATAAATAAAATATCCCTTAACAACTTTATAAGTTCTTGTGTGGAAGTGTATCCTACCACACCGCCATTAAATATTGTCACATTTTTGCCACCCGCTCTATCCAATAAAAACTGGGGCCATGAGCGAAAGGGAAATAACGCCCCATCTGTAGTCGAACCTCCTAAGATCATTATCTTCATATCATGCGCATTATTTTCTCCTGACATCTCAAATCCATACATTCCCTGCTTTCCAAGAAAAGAATGCCCGAGATTAATATCCAGAACCTGATTACCTGTTCCCATATACCATGTTCCAAAAGGATTATCAATTGCCATATCATCAAACATTTGCAACCCTAAATCCTTCAGTCGCCCAGCCATGTCTCTATAATACTCCCGGTTTATTAAGATAAAATAATCTTCCTCGTAAATGATATCCTCAATGGCAAGTATTTTTATCTCTCCGTTTTCTTCCTTCTCTTTTTCATACGACTCATCGTCAATATATCCTTCTACATGAAAATCCAACAATTCATAAATTTCAGCAAGCTTCTTAGTTCTATCTGATATGCCATAAATAAACAGATTTTTATCCTTAACAATCTCCCTCATCCAGCCGATATTCTGAATTCCAAAGCACTCTTTTTCATCTAAAAAGACATTTCCGGCATTGTTCCCACACATTTCGTCCGCATTTACAACTACATTTTGGATCATTGGATACTTTTTCAATTTTTGTATTGAGAAAACAAACGAATTTTCCATATCAATTTCATTAATAGAATATATCTGTTTATTCAACAGATATACTCCAATGCACTCATGAGAATCTGAAACAAACCCGTCAATATAAATATTATTCTTTAAAAAGCCTTCAAATACTGTCCTGGTTGGAATAATTTCGTTTTTATTGAACCAGATATATTTTTTATACTGCCTGTCCTTATAAATAATATTCCCGAAACCATCTTGTATCTCCCTCATGAGCATCTCTCCCTAACACATTAAAAATTATATATAAACGCCGGCAGTTTCTCTTCCGTCTCTTCCTTCTTTACTTCCTTCACAATTTTCTGCGTTACTTCAACCGGTTTATTTTTGATGGCCGCTACCCCGACCACTTTTTTGATGGAGTCTGTCACTTTGTCATTCTTCCAAAGTTCCTCCAGCTCCTGCATAAATTCTGGCAGTGTCTCAAATCTATATTCCCGTATATAGGAATCCCTATCAGCTTCTGCTTCTCTCTCTATATAATAGCTTTTCTTTTCCTGATCGATTTCCTGAAAGTGATGATCACTGCCATTGGTCTTTCCCCATTCATATAGCATCTGTTTTTCTTTATCATTTTTACCCATGTCTTCTTCTCCCTAATTACAGATAAGCTATGCATGCAAAACCTAATCCAGTTTATACAGACTACGCCAATCTTCCCTTTCTGCAAAAAACGGCTGCTCCTCTTTATATAAAACGCAGTTCTCCAGGACAAGCACATCCATATCTGTCCTCATGAAACATTCATATGCATTCTTCGGCGTACAAACAATCGGCTCACCCCTGACATTGAATGATGTATTAACAATCACGCTGCACCCTGTCAGTTTTTTGAATTCTGAAATAACTCCGTAATAATATGGATTTGTTTCTTCTGTTACAGTCTGGATACGCGCACTATAATCCACATGAGTCACTGCCGGAATGTCCGAGCGCCTCTGTTTTACAATTTCCAGCATATTCCCATTGTACTTCTTCAAATCTTCCTGCACATGAGCCGCATTCCTGCGTTCTTCTTTTACAGTTTCCACCAGGAGCATATAGGGGCTTTCACTCTCCAGTTCAAAATACTCCTCTACATCCTCATTGAGCACTGAAGGTGCAAAAGGTCTGAACGATTCCCTGTATTTAATCTTCTGATTTAATTTTACCTGCATGACCTCAGAACGTGCATCAGCAATGATACTCCGGTTTCCCAATGCGCGCGGCCCGAATTCCATGCGGCCATGGAAAAGCCCTATTACTTTTTCCCCTGCCAGCAATTCTGCAATCTTCTGATACAGATTCCCTTCAAATACATGATATGGATAGCTGTTTTCCTGCAGATATTTTTCTATTTCTTCCATGGAAAACTCCGGACCCAAATAGCTTCCCTTCTGAAAATCTTTATCTTTCCTGCACTGTCTGACAGCTGCAGGATCAAATCGGTATGCCGCATGCAGTGCACAGCCAAGACTTCCTCCCGCATCCCCTGCTGCGGGCTGAATCCAGATATTTTTAAAACTGCCGCTGTTCTTAATTTTACCGTTTGCAACGCAGTTTAGCGCTACTCCGCCCGCCAATACGAGGTTATCGATATTTTTTCCGTATTTTTCTTTTGCATGTTGTACCAATTTCAGGATGATCTCTTCTGTGACTTTCTGTGCAGAAGCAGCAATATCCATCTCTCTCCTGGTAATTTCAGTTTCCGGTTCCCTCCTCGGTCCGCCAAATAAGTCAGCAAACTTATCATTTGTCATTGCCCTTCCGTGCTGGTAATCAAAATATTCCATATTTAAGGCAAAAGAACCGTCCTCCTTCACATCAATCAACTTATCTTTGATAAGTTTCTCATATATTGGCTCACCATAAGGCGCCAACCCCATGAATTTGTAATCCCCCGAATTGACCTTAAACCCACAGAAAAATGTAAACGCGCTATATAACAGTCCCAGCGAATGCGGAAACCTTAATTCTTCTTTGATCGTAATATCTTTACCTTCTCCCACACTGATCGTAGTCGTTGCCCATTCACCAACCCCATCAAGAGTAAGAATAACGGCCCTGTCATACGGTGACGGATAAAAAGCAGAAGCTGCGTGAGAAATGTGATGCTCACATACAAAAAATTTCCTGTTTTCATTTTTCCCTAATATTTTATCGATCGCTTTATGAATCCATATTTTTTCCCCGAACATGGACTCAAAGCTTCTATCTATGACATTGCTGGAATCCTCTCCTGCTGCAAGGATATTTTTCATATACCTATCCAGAGTAAGAAGTGGATTATCGTAAAATACGACCAGCTCAATCTCTTCTTTTTGAATATGTCCTTCTTTCAGGCAATACTCAATTGCGTTTACCGGCATGGACAAGTCATGTTTAACTCTCGTAAATCTTTCTTCCTGTGCCGCTGCTATGATTTCCCCGTCCATAACCAGACTGGCCGCAGAATCATGATATAAAGCTGAAATGCCAAGTATATTCATACTTCTCCTCCCTCATGTGTTTAGCCATTGAATTTTTCTATTGTCCTTGCGTAAACATCCATCATTTTCTCATACACTTGATCCGGTGTAAGATCTTTTACTCTTTCTCTTGCCCTTTCTTCCATCTCTCTCTTTTCTTCAGCAGATAGCTCCATCACTTTTTTAACTTTTTGATACAATACCTCTGCGTCGTCTATTGGCGCCAGAAAGCCATTATATCCATCCGTTATCACCTGTTCCGCACTTGTCTGGTCTGACCCAACGATAATCTTTCCAAGCGCCATGGCTTCCAGGCAGGCATTCGATAAATTATCAACTCTTGATGGCAGAACACACATATATGAATTCTTAATGATCGAAAACAGTTCATTCCTATCAAAAATTTCTTCCTTAATGATCAAACGATCCCTATTTCTGACTACCTTAGATCTTATAAGTTCAGAACACCATATGTACTTTCCATTCTGCATAACTTCACGGTCTTTCCCAACCAGAACATATTCCATATCGGTATATTCATCTAACAGCCTGTCGATAATTTGCGCTAATACAGGAGTACTTTTCCGATAAGTCAAAAATCCAAAGGTCAGGAAATATTTCTTCTCCGCTTTCTCATTATTTCCCGTATAATCAGAAAGCATGACCGGACTCTCTATTACGGTAACGTCCTTACCAATTCTGTCAAAGATCATTTTTTTCATTTGAAAACTTGGGGCAACTAACCAATCTGCCCTCTTCAGTGCCATAAAGAAAAATTTATCGTCTAATTCTTCCGCCCTTACTGCCTCCTCAAAATTATATTCTTCTCTCATTGCCGCTCTAATGAGTACCGGGTACTCTGAGATTCTGATCAAATAAGGGATTTTTCTGCATCTGAGCAGCGATATGTTAAAAGAACTTATTCCTTGAACCAAATCTATTGGATTTACTTTATTAATTTTATAAACTTCATAATTATACCAAATACTTCTCCACAAATTTTTTAAAACTTTTTGTGTTGTTGTCATCTTTCTTCCCGTATCTTTAAAAAAGCGGGTAGCCCTGATATGATGAATTTCGATTCCTTCCCACACAAAGAAATCTTCATCATCTGCTTCAGTTATGACTGTAACCTTATGCCCGTTTCTACATAAAATCCTTGCCATATTAGCAACATAATTTCCGGCTCCACCACCGGTATGCTTCCCCTTAACAGGAAAAGCATGTATTAAAAAGGCTATATGCATTTCTTATTTCCTCTATCTTCCTGTCAAATATGAACAAAGAAATCAGTAAGCGAAATTACATTCAAATCCCCGTATACATTTAATAAATTTGTTTTTATTTCTTCAAACTCATAGCAGGGCGTAATAACAATAGGAATTTCCTGAAATTCCTTTAATGCTTTTCCTAATCGGATCACCGGCACCCCTTCATACGAAACAGCGCCCTTGGGTGATTTGTCAATAAATAAACATACCTGACATTTGTTCTTAACTTTATTGTAAAAATATTTTCCAATCCTTCCTGCTCCGTATATACTAATCCGATCTGGAATACTCATCTCATTCATATTTATCTTATCGATTTTATTCATAATATCATATCTGTATTCCAACTCCCGGTTTTCCTTACGCAAATCAAAAACAATATTTTTGTACCGTATCTTCTCGTCCATATTGTTGATACAAAAATTTAATAATGCTTCATTACTATCAAAGAGCGCTCTCAATTCAATTCTATTTTTGGGATTGTAAAGTGAATCTACAACAAAAAATGGACTGCATAAACCTTCACTTCCGGCGATCACTTTACTGACAATATAAATAATCTCATTGTCAGGATTACCTTTTTTTATTATGCTCTCAATATGCCGGTTATTATTTTGAATATACTCCAACTCTTTCTCATTATAAACGGCTCGTATAAAACATGTCTTTTGTCTGATTTGCTCACGAAAAACACTGATACGCCGCATATACTTTTCACAAATAGAAGCATATTCCCTTTCAAAATATGTCTTTACTTCATGTCCTAAACAAAATCCATACTTTATATCTCTAAAACTGGCTTTGCTTTCATCTACCCACAAATGATCCATTTTTAAAAAATCTTCAAAATCATTCTGCAAACATCCGAGCACGCCTTCAAAATCACTACTTATAAACCAGTCAAAAGGGCCAGATGCATTTCTGATTCCCAGCTTCGACATGGAAGCCGCGACTCCACAATAATTACCAAGCGAAATGAAATTTTTAAACATATCAAACCTCCCCTGTTAAATGAACATAATCCTGTCTGCAATCCCGGATATTATCACTTCCATTATTCCTGCTCCATGCAATATCTCTTCTGGTTATCCTTGCCGGTATTCCCGCTGCGATACAATTATTTGGAATTTCGCCTTTCACTAAGCTCCTTGCGCCAATCACGCTTCCATCTGCTATTCTGGTATTATATAATATACTTACCCCCAGCCCTACCCATACATGATTTCCTATAACGATCTTCCTTGATTTCCGTATTTCGTATGTCGAATTTATATTTTCACCTGTGGAGACATCAAAAATTGAATGACCATCATTACTTTGCATCATAATATCATTTGAAAACAGGCATTCGTCTCCAATTGTAATCGTTGTGTCTTCCCCCAGTATATATTTATAGCCTCCCTGTGTATTAAACTCCTCCCCAATTTTTAATAACGTATTTTTTTCCATATGTATAATTCCATATTTAAAAAACCCATTATTTCCAATCTCTATTTTCGAACCATACAGCAAAGACCATATAGCAGTCTCTTCTACTCTCGCCATAAAACGGGTATTATCATTTATCAAAATCTCTACGCATTGCTCTGTTACTACGGACCAGTTTTTCAGCTCACAATTTGACCCTGTTTTCCACTTTGTTCTACCTGCCATACGCATATTGAATCCTGTCAGACAGGTTTCACAGCCAAAATCCACATTAACCAGACTCTCTATTCGAATTCCTGTTTTGTTAATCTGAGAAGAATCTCCTATCACAATTGAGGAATCATGACCCACATAACAACTTGTATCCAGGATTTTCGCTTTATTCCCAATCCTAATTCTGGAATTGCTGTGCACATAACAACGCATTTCATGCAATATAGCATGCTCTCCGATCTCTATTACAGAATCAAATCCAGAAAAGACAAATTTCATTCCTGCATATCTGCCGATAATCTTATTCCCATGCGCATCCTCATAGTAATCCTCCTCCTGGCGAACAATGCAATCACTGAAATAGAAATAATCCAAATCCGGTCTATATCCGCTCTTCATCAATAATTCTCTTACCGAATCATAAACTGCCAATGGAACTACTACATAGAATTCTACCGACTTTCCCTTTAAATAATCAGTCGAAAAGACCTGCCTGTTATCAATTTTTATCTTGTCATTTTCAACATAAAAGGCTGTTTCTATTTGATATTTTTCTTTCAGCTTTTCTTTAATACTGTCTGATTCTGTATATTTTCCCCAAAGCACTACCTTACGTCCTTCGTAATGTTCATGTACTCTATCTGCAATATACTCTATCCAATCATTTTCATACTGCTGCATAATTCTGATGCCCCTCTCCAAGCCTTACTTTTACAACACCGCTTACTATAATCTATATCCTATTACATCAGTACAATCCTGGTTGTTTTCATATAGATGTATTTTATCTTGCCCATACTTCTTATTCAGCCAGGTCGCTGTTCCATAATGAAGGAAAAAAGTGCGGTCTGTCACTCTCATTTGCATTGTGTATGCATTGGTCCCCGCCATAATCATCGGGTATATATTCATTTCCTGTATTTTTTGCAGCTTATCATTGACCTGATATCCATATTTTTTCATTACCTGATAGGTATGATATTGGATTGGCTGCATATTAGCGCTTCCATCACTGGAAATAAAGCTGATCGTATCATAATAATCCCGCAATTCTTTTATAAGATCCACACCGACAGCCGCCCCAAATCCTGCACCTAAATTCAAGAAAAAAGAAGCATCACTAATTGCGAAACATTTCTGATATAACAATTCATCCGGTCTCTTAACCATTGAAACATCAGTATCTATATATATACCGCCATACTGATAAACGATATCCAACCGCGCATAGTCTGATACAAACCCCCATTTTCCTGCCTCATATGCCTGTTGCATATATTTGTTCTTGGAAATATCATAATTATGGTCATTCCACTCTCTGATTTCATAATCCGGACACAATTCATGCCAACGCTCGACATTACGCTTCATCAGTTCTGGCATCCTATCTCCACCCCAAAAATAATGAATTATTTTGGGTATGATCGGTTCCTCACTTTCCCGGATAACTTTCTCATAGTCTGACACGATCAATTGCCGCAAACCAAGTTCTCCCAGATTAAAACATACAACATTTTCCAGCCTCTGATATTGATTTAATTGTTCAGAAATACTTACAACATCAGAACTGCATATGATAATTACATCTTTTTCCGTTACCGATTTTACAAACTCATCTACTGATACAATCGGATAATGCAACGATCCATTTGACATCCTGGTGCCGACCCGCTTTTCGTTATTATCAGTGAATGCGGCAATCTTTTCCCGATACCCCCAATTTTCCATAATATTTATGATACGTGTACCCTGAAGTCCACATCCAAAACAGTAACATTTCCTTGCGGCAATGTATTCTCTGAATTGTGATAAATTAAGATTTTTTGCTATCATAGGCCTCTGTCATCTCCATTTATTTTAGGTTCCTGCCTGTATCGTTCTGGAATTGTCTGCACCCATTCCGGCACAATATCTGCATAGGCTCATGTAACCTCTTTCGTTTACATTCCCCATACAGTATTCAAGAATCTGTAATTTCGCCTGCTCAACTGAACAGTCTCTCCGGATTTTAAACAGATCCACATAATCATCTTCCTGATCCTGATATCCAGCATGCTTTCTGGCTCCCCATGCTACATCACAGTAGTATAGCTTTCCTTCATTTACAGAATGACACGTATACCCGCAAACCCTCATATGTTCCGGTAAATATTCCTCTGCATAATCACAGGAACGTTCTGGAAAACAATGATCTTTCCATTCTATCTCACTATTGACATAATACTGTATCCTGTATTCGTCGAGTCTCTTTACAAATTCAGATAAAGTATCAGCATACAAATTTACTGCCGTGTAGTCACTGATGGATAAAATCACCTTATATTTCTGCAGCGTGAGAAGAAGTCTCTGATCAGGAAGTACAGTCCCATTGGTAATCACGACAATCTGTCCGATTTTCTCTGCATAAGTTGTTCCCAGACATTCAATAATATCTGCTAATCGCGAATGCAAAAAAGGCTCTCCTCCAAACAATGTATATTCAAACACATAATCTACCAATTGAAATATTTGCTCAAAATTCTCTTTCAGTTCTTTCAATTCACAATCTTTTCTGTCTTTACAATATGGCATAAACATTGCGCAATGACTACAGTTCAAAGTACACCTTGATGTAATCGCTGTATCAAGTTTAGGAAGGCAGCATCTCCCCTCATATTTATAATGCCACTCTTCCACAAATCGCTCAAAAATGCAATAATCACAATATTCTGTATAGCCGGCCTCTTTCAACTGCGCGGATATATCCACGTAAATTCTTTCTATCGTAAGCACTACTATCTTTCTTCCGTTGATCAAGGGCAATGCATCATTCAGATTATAGATCGTTATCCCATGATAAACCTGTCCGGCATTTCCATTATCAATGATAAATGGGATTTTAAACGTTTCCATTAATTTAGGCAGCACCCTTTTCCCAATTCTTCCTAACCCAAATGGTATGATTGTGTTGACATCCCTCCAACTTTCATCCAATTTAAAGATATCCATTACCATGTGCACTCCTCTCAAGATTTCAAATATCTATATATAACAGCCCTCATCATAATCATTTATTTTTTCGTCCCAGATAAAAGCGCTTCAAAAATATCCATATCATCAGATGTGGTTATTTTTAAATTCTTTTCCGACCCTTTTGAAAAGTAAATCTGTTCTCCCAATAGCGACATCAGCGTACAGGTTGCAGTTGTATTTTCTATTTTTTTCTCTTTCGCCTGCTGATGAGCCCAGAGCAGTTTATTTAAGGAATAAGTATGCGGCGTCTGTGTACGAAACATTTCCTGTCTGTCAAGCACCACATTTGACTCTATCCCGTCCGCACTTTTATAAATTGCTTCTACACACGGTATCGCCGCCACCGCACTGTTATGTACTTTGCACACTGCCAGACTATCTGCAATGATTTCATCCGAAACAAGCGGCCGATTGCCATCATGTATCATTACAATATCCTCCCGGCTGCATTCCCTATCCAATGCATCCAGCCCACACTTGATCGACTCCTGCCCTGTAGCTCCTCCTTTTACAACCCACTTAAGCTTTGTTATCTGATATTGCTTCGCATATGCCCACAGCATATCTGACCATGATTCCAATGTGACAACAATAATTGCATCAATCTGTGGATGACGTTGAAATGCTTCCATTGTATATAGAATGATAGGTTTATTGTGAATATGCAAAAACTGTTTCGGAATCTCCGTGTGCATTCTGGTGCTCTTACCTGCTGCCGTCAATAATGCAATATTCATTCTCTCCTAATTCCTCCAAATCAACTAACTTTAATTGTGAAACAGGATGTATCTTTCTCTGCTCCACTGGCGGCAGCTGCATATAATTGCCAAATTCGGACTCCAGCCATTCTTTATAAGATGCCTGTACCATAAACTTTCTATTTTCAAATTTTACTTGTGTATATTTCTTGTACCAGCTTCTCCTGTATCCTTTCTGCTCGTTGGGCAGAGGAAATGTGAGCGCCCTTACCAGCTCACTGTTTTTTTTGTAATTACTAAGCTTAACCAGTTTTTCATATGCCTTTTTCATGACATCTTCCGGTATTCGCGCCAAAAAACTATACACCGCTCTCTCCCATTTATTTACCGCCACATTTTTTCCAATTGATGACCACATGATTTTTCTCATAGTAAAACAAGCAAAAGTATGCATCTTTCCAGCAACATACCCATCCGGAACTCCATCCCGAGGAAAAATATCCACAAAAACACCCTGCTCATATGGCATATGCTCTTGGTGCTCTCTCAGAAAAACCGTATTTTTTCTACGAACTTTCCCATATCCCCATCTGTATCCCTTTGTACTGTCAATATCCTGAAAATAAAATCTATCCGAATCCAAGTCTGTCTTACAGGCTTTTTGAAACTTTATATATTCACTCCGCATCATAGAAATATCCGCGTCGTCATCCCAGGGAATAAATCCTCCACATCTTACGGCCCCCAGTAATGTACCCCCTGTCAGGCTGTAATATATTTTGTTCTTTCTGCAGATTCTATCTATCTCTATTAATATTTCCAGCTCAATCCTCTGTAATTGTCGAAGTGTATCATTGTCCAACTCAATCATGTACTATCTCCCATACTCGCACTGTGCTTTCAAGTATTTTGTCAATATAGCTTTATTTACAGGAATTAATCCAGATATACCTCCGGTTCGTTCAGGAACACATCTGTAATCCCCTGCTCTTCCAATCTATTTAAATCAAGTTTTCTTCCTGTGGATTCTTCAGGATACAAATGACCGGCAAACCATGCCCGTACCGTCTGACCATGCAATCGCCCCTTGTCCAGATCCATACCCTTGCTAAATGGATGCAGCGCAATTTTAGCAGAATTTATTTTGCTAAGTCCATCCTTTTTGTAGAGGCAATCCGAAACTCTTGTATCCAGAATTCCTATGCTGGACTCTGTATCCAGTTTCCGCATTTTCTCCAATGAAAACGTGTAAAAAGACGAATATACTATCCTTTCCTGCATATTCCTTTCAGCAATAAGTCCATAAATTTTTTCCTCCATACCCTCGTATAAAACAATACTGTTTTTTAATTCAATATTTAATAGCAATCCTGCAGCCCATTCTTCCTGCATGAGATCCAACACTTCGTTGATAGAAGGTATCTTTTCCTTATGATCCATTCCGGTTTCTATCCCTAATTCTCTAATCTGCGCATAGGTGAAATCTTTCACATAGCCAATCCCATCTGTCGTTCTATCTACGCGCTCATCATGTATTACCACAATTTCCCCATCTTTTGTCATCTGAATATCTAATTCAATCCCTGTGAGTCCACGGATTTCCATTGCCTTGGAAAATGCCATAATTGTATTCTCCGGATACCTCTGACTGCATCCTCTATGTGCCCATATTTTCATGTCACATCCTTTTCCTCTCTTCAAGAAATAGTTCCATAATATCTGCCATGGCCTCGGAGTCTCCTCTGGTAAGTTTAAAATCCCTTCTTGTGTCTCCATTGATCATAGAGAGTAAATCGCAGATTTCATACCGCAGACCATCTCCCAAAAATCTTTCTGAAATTCTTTCAACTTCATCCGGATTCTCATGATGTACTTCAAAGTAACTCGTCTTCCACCATGGAGCTTCTGCTACAATATATCCCTCAGTACCAGATACCAGAAGTTTTCCCTCCGACTTTACTCCCAGACCACAGGTAGCAGTAGCCAACCCCTTTGCATACCGTATATGTGCTTTAGTATAAAGATCAAGGCCATTATTACCTTTTATCATATCAAAAGTAATTTTTTCGTAATCGCGCCCAAATATCTTTAATATTGGAAGCAGACAGTAGCTTCCAAGTTCTGTAAAACTTCCGCCATATTCAGTATCTTTCAGTTCCCTATGATTTACATTTTCCAACTTGGTAAAACATGCTTCCACTCCTCGTATACTTCCTATAACGCCACTGCAAGCCATACCCAAAAGTTTTGTAAACCCAGGACAGTAAGCAGTTTTTATTCCTTCAAAAAGAACAAGCTTCTTCCTTTTCGCATACTCAAATAATTCCTCTGCCTGCCTTCTGCTTAGACACAATGGCTTCTCACACAGTACATGTTTGTTATGTTCCAATGATTGCTTAATATACAAATAATGCGTTTCATGAGGCGATGCGATATAGACAATATCTGAAGCATTATAGAATTCTTCTATATCCCTGCAGGGATCGATTCCCCATTTGCGTGCAAATGCCTCCGCGCTCTCAAAATGTGGATTATACACACATTGTGTATTGACACCACTGACAAGCGCTGCCTCCGGAATAAAACGATTGGCAATGCGTCCTGTACCAATCACCCCAATCCTTTGTATCGGTGTTTCTTTAATTCTGAGCATAGTGCTTGATATGTTTTTCGTTCTATCCAAATAAACGACCTTACAATAATCTTTTAAATAATCGAAGGTACCTACCCAATCAGAACCTACTGTAAAAATATCTATATTATATTTTTGGATATCCCTGAATTTTTGCCCCTGCGATTCTTCCACAATAATCTCATCCGCAAATCCCGTTTTCTTTACGTTCTCGATTCTGGTCATCAAAGAATCTGCTACATTGAGTTTCCCTCTTGCAAGATCATACTCTTCTGTCGTAACTCCAACAATCAAATAGTCCCCTAACTGTCTGGCTCTTTGCAGCAGTTTGTAATGCCCCTCATGAAATAAATCAAATGTGCCATATGTAATTACTTTGACCATATTATCCCATCCTAATTGCGACTTATATTCCAAGTCTTTCCTGTCCTATGACGATTTTGTTTTGATGAACTCATAAATCTTACGTCCACAGCTTCCATCACTGTTTGTCGCCGTTTTTGTGTAAGCGGCAAGCTGCTTATCCCGGTCAAACTGCCCCCCGACAATTTCCCCGGCAAGAAAACCGGTAAGAGAATTAAAACAATTCTCAATACACATATACTTCATGCCTTGCGAATACTCACTGAATCCCGATTCATGCTCTTTAAGCTCCTCTATGTCAAATCGAATTTCAATTTCTTCACATAGTTCCGTCTCCATATTTATAGAATACAGCCTTTTTTCTGCATATGAGAATAATTTAAATTCTGAACAATTTCCCTTCTGATCCTCTAAAACAAAAGTGCTTTGCTCCGTCATCGGCAGCTTTGCTCCCTTTGCTCCTATATAAACCGGATTCCACTGCTCAAGCGCGCCTGTGTTAATATTCAGTTTCAGATACATATTTGACCATAAAGGAGACAGATACATATATTGTCCATAAAACGCAGGTCGTCCGAATGGATTATCATCGCATTTATGACCATATACAGGATGTATACAAGCATATTCTTTTGGAACATCCAACATATATTCCCTTATTTCTCCTGAGTCAGGATTCCAGCGTGTTATTACTCTGCCAACCGAAGGCATTCCCCAAATCTCGTTCTTATACACAATCAGCATAGAGAACCCACATCCATTCTTCAGAGGGAGTTCTTCAATCTGTATCTCTCCGGTTTCTATATAAAGTTTATAAATCCTGTTGTCAGTCAGTGAAGCTATGTACATTATTCCCTGGAGAACCACCACGCCTCCTACCGTTTTCCTGTTCTCTTTCTCTGCAACAAATACATCTATATTTTTATCGATATATTTGATATCTCCAGTCACCGTATCATAACATACTATCGCAGGATAATTGGATGGTACTAAAATCAAATATTTGTCATATTTCCATGCCCCGATAAACGTCTGTCCCCGCTCTACTTTTTTATCAAGTGTTATCTTTTCCTCAATCAGGCCATTTCCTACCACGAAGATATCCTGTTCATATAAGGAGCAGGCATACATTTTACCGTTTATCTCATGAATCAGATAATGATTTCTGTCATGGAGATCTCTGGGCAAATCACACAAATAATGATAATCATACTTATACGCTTCCGATACATACAGTTTATTTCCCTGTACAAGAGCAAATCGATCCTCTTCCCCCGTATGAAAACCAACTGCAGTCTCCCTCCGCCAATCATCTGGTTGTGGTTCCCTGTGAATTCTGTTATTTAAAATGAATATGGGTTTCCCTGCAATCCCAAACAGCGACGTAACGCTTGTCCCTGCATCTCCTATATATGCATCACTCAGTGCGATCGTATCTGCAATATCGGGAGTCGTATCTAATATTCCAAACCCTTTCTCCAAAAACATTTGTTTTAACGCATCATAAGCCTGTCGATACTTTGGTCGTAAAGAATCAAATGTAGATTCCAGTAATGGATGCGGTCTCCACAAAAGACATACATCCCCCCTGCCAGCAAAACACTCAAACACATAATGCATCTTTTTTAGAAAAGCTTCTGTATCAGCAAGCATACCTGAAATACTTGTGTTATAAAAATATACCTTCCTACCCGACATTTTTTCTTTCCATTCCATGGAGGGTTCTGGAGGGTTCTGGCATTTCTTTATGACTCTGTCAAACTTCGGTGACCCAAATGGGAGAAATTTACAGTCCGGTATATTTACGTCAAAGTACTTTCGGAATTTTGACGCCTGTATTACTATATAATCTGCATAAATATAGGCGTGGCAAAGGCTTTGCGCTTCACTCATCTCTCCTGATATACTGTAATATGGTATATATACCAGAGTATCTGTATATTTTTTCAAATTTTCTGAATAGAACCTTGGATGAACACTTGTAACAAGATTGTAACCGTCATAGGGATTGTGAATATAAATCACATCTGGTTTTCTCTGTTCAAAGTTATATTTCATCCAATCAATCACTTCAATATTCTCTGGATATTCACTGCCCTCATAATGCATCTTACCAAGGCTGTGATCCGAATTCAGATCATAATAAGGAATTGGCACACAATATGCATCACATTCCGGATCTTCTTGCGCTGCAAGATAAACACTTTCCAAGCTATCCCACATAGACGCCTTGTAAGGAAAAAATGCAACTTCTGTTCTAACAGGGATATCATTTTTCAAACTGTTTTCCACGTTAAGAAGTTGCTTTTTCAAATTTTTATATATTTTGTTTTCGTTAATATGTCCTTCTCGAACCTCTTCAAATACCAAAAACAGTGTTTCACAATATCTCTCAACAAACGACACTGTAATACAATTTTCTCCTTCTAGTTCTTCGATATTTTCTCCAAAGGCAACCGCAAACTCTTGACATTCACAAAGCATATTTAGTACCAAACTATACTTCTGCTGGCATAATGCTGTTCTGATCTCCTTATGAGCCTGCCACAGACTATCTATAAAGCCCAGCATTTCCTGCTTTTGTCTTTTTCTCATAATAACAGATTTCCTCTCACTAAATATTAATTCAAGTGCGTTGCTTTTACAAAATATCAAAACCATTTATATTTATAGAAACCGACTCCATATATCAGCTTTCATATCTTCTACCGATCACTGGCGCTTCCATTACATTCCTTTGCCTATCATAAACTACTGATAATTTCCCACAAAAAAAGCCATTACATTCTATTGCAATGGCAGCCCAAAATTTCATCCAAATATCTGCATCCATGCAATCTTTCCATTCATCCTGAATTTCTATAAATATCATATCGGCGCACATACATAATTTCTTTAGGTAATGGCGTAATTATCATAGGTATGTTTTACCAGTCAAAGCCAGTTGCGCACTTCCCGTACAGTCTTTCGCAATCCCTCCCGCATATGTGTCTGCGGGCTCCATCCAAGCGACTCTATTTTCCTGGTATCTAAAAGAGCTTTTGTCACAACAGAATAACCAGCCTGCTCAGCGGCATCCGGTATATTAAAAATCACATTTACCCCACAATCCGCCTCAAGCCATTCCGTAATTTCTCGTAACGTAACTTCGGACTTTGTATCTGAAATATTATAGGCCTGCCTGCTTTTCCCTTTTAACAGCACAGTAAGCACTCCCACTGCTGCATCCAAAACATATGTATAAGAATATAACTGTGTCCCCGCGCTTTTCAACACAATTTCCTCACCAGCTGCCGCTTTTTTTATAAATTGTGCAATTGCTTTTGAATCCGAGGAAAGCATCGTCGGCCCATATACCCTGCTGAGACGCGGGATCACATAATCCAGTTGGTATGTCTGATAATAAGCGTTACACAAAGCTTCTCCTACTCTTTTACTTTCCGGATATCCTGCACGAAGAGTATTGCAATCCAGATATCCCATGTATTCCTCTCCAAACCTATCTGCATCACCACGATTTTCTCCATATATTTCTACAGATGAAAGCATGCAAAACCGTTTTGTTTCATGTGCAACTGCATAATCCAGCAGATTTTTTGTTCCGATAACATTTGCCGTAATCGTCCCCACAGGATCAGTAGAATACTGCAATGGATGTGTATTACTCGCCGCATGAATAATATAATCTACCGATCCACATTCCGGGATTACCTGATTAATATCACACGCAATATATCGAAGTGAATTATGATCCCAATGCTCACGCAGTCTTTTTCGAGCGCTTTCTTCACTTCTGCTTAATGCAATAATCTTTATCTGATTCTCTAAGCGGCCTTCATCTGCACTGCAATTATAATTGTACTGCATCAATATATCAATCAGGCATTTTCCAATCATGCCGGTGGCGCCGGAAAGCATAATAGTTTTGCCGGGTAATTTCTCCCAAGGCAGGTTCAGCTTCAAAGATGCCTCTATTTCTTCTCCATATCTCTGCATAGTTCTCTCCTGTCCCTTGTGATCAACCATATCATTACAGAAAAATTAATTCATTTATTAAGTAATGTATTTACAAGTTCCGTTGTTCTTTTAAATATGTAATCGTACTCTCAGGACAAAGCTTTTCAAGCATATACATATCCTTTTCTTGTAAAGCCTTCCGTACCAGTGTTGCACTGACTACTTCCTGTCCACATTTCTCCACTGTAATACGTGGAATCTCGATAACCATTACGCCAAAATCCGGCAATATCCGTTTTAATGTATCATTATATGCTCTTGTTACCTGATCCAGAGGTTCCTCCCCCACAAAGCGATATTGAATTCCCAGACCAGCAGCAACAACTTCACCAAAAATATATACATCGTAATCCATGGAATCCACTCTTTCAATCTGATCTTTTTCAAAATATTGCGCAAAAGTATGCTGGGAT
The DNA here is from genome assembly GCA_947576945.1 of uncultured Lachnospiraceae bacterium. Taxonomy (GTDB): domain Bacteria; phylum Bacillota; class Clostridia; order Lachnospirales; family Lachnospiraceae; genus UBA3282. The sequence goes on along the minus strand of CANPTH010000003.1, from coordinate 23,619 downwards.
ATAATATATCTGCCCGATGGCGCAACGTGGACACCAGCCAAATCTGATACTCCCCTCCTTACCATTTCCAGCCTGTCTTGAAATTTAAAGTAAGACTTGTCCTCTTCCACAACAAATATATACAGATTTTCTACTGTTTTCAATGCCTGTTCTATCAGATATCTGTGTCCTTTTGTAAACGGATTGCAGTTCATGACTATAGCACCTGATTTACCATCACCTGTTCTTTTATAAAGTTTATATTGCTCAAAATACTGGCTGAAGTATTTCCATATATCCCAGCCAATATAATAATTCTGTATTCTCTCTGGTATGCTTATCCTTTTGGGGGCATCTAAAGCTCCTGTAGCACAAAGATCTCCATACATTCTTTGGGCCAGTCTTTGATTTACTAAATAATTACAGTGCCATGTAGAATCCACAAAGTAATCCGCCAGTGATGGGAACGAATCAAACACGTCCGTTAGATCCCCTTGAAAAATAAGCTGGCGGGCTGCTTTCTTCGGCAACCATTTCTCCTCATACCAAATGATTACAATATCATTTTCCGTCAACTTTTCTGCAAACATAGAATGATAACAATACTCAGGGCCAAATAACCCTCTATTTAGCACTTTCCATTCTATGTATCCATCCCTGATTAGTAAATCCTGCAAATATGTCTCTATGGTTTGCTCATCCTTACAGTACCCTCCTAAAACAATGCAGGGTCCAAACATAAAAATATTTCTTTCCGCAGCAACCGGATTGTTTTTGGTTACCCGGTAACCGTCTATAAATTGGTAGCACCTGCCATTTCTATCTGAAAAAGCCGCTATACCATTACTAACGACGAGGTTACTTAACTTCACCTCTTTCTCCATGGCATCCGCAATCCCATCCTCATATTCTGATCCCCAAAAAATTTTCCATTCATCTTCCTCCATTCCCTTCCATTTAACATCGCTTTCATTACGTTGTCGTTTTTTCCAAATCTCATATTCTTCATACCGCACAGAAGGGGTATGATGCGCATAGAGTAAAACTTTAGCCTTTGTGCTGCTTATAAACCTTCTTATCTCATTTCTGTACCATTTATTTTTCTTGGCCTCCTGCAATGTCCTTCTCTGCAGTTTTCTTAATTCCTCTGCTTTCTTATATCTTATGATTCCCTCTAATCGATTATTTGCTGAAATAACCGGAATTTCATTCACACTCCTGACACGCCCAAAAAATTTTACAGCCTCATCGTAGTCAACCGAATTTAAAAAAGTATATTTCTGATTAACCTCAAAACAGTTTACATCGTCATTATAAAATCTTTCTAAATCCCCTATGGATAAAAGGCCTTTAACATTTTCTTCCTCTAAAATATATAGAATTTCCTCCTCATAATTCATAAAATGAAAGTATGCCTTTTCAGACAAATCCATGATATCTTCTGAATTATAAACAGATGTCATATTCTCTCTGGGTATGAAATACACTTCTTCTACACTCATCTTTCTTTCAGTCCTCATTCTTTTTCGGCCAATTATCTTGTACTGTTTTCCATTCAAATACAAGCCCATTTTCTCACACAGAAAATAATCTATCTTATCTCTGAACAACATCAGCTTTTACTGTCGTTAATATTATTGTAAGACAAAAAGGCAAAAGTGAAACCACTTTTACCCTTCATTCCGGCTTCTGTATGCTATATCATATTTACCTCTATTCCAAAGCGTCACAAATTCTAATTGAACTTGTTCAGTTTGTTAAATTAAATTGCTCATCAGAGAATTTATTCAACCTTGTATGAGCAGGAAACACAAATTCACCGTCACACAATTTATCCCTGATCACCCTTGGAAGTTTCAAATAACTATTATCTTTCATCGTATAGTATTTATCCATTTCTATCACAATAAGCAGTATATCTAAATTATATCACAATCTGTCAATCACTATATATGGTACATCATAGCAAAGCATCTACAATGCACCGCCCCTTTACAACTCACCCGATCAACACCGTCTTCCCCTCAAACGCAAACCCATACTTCTTGATCCGCTCCTCCGGTATCCCTTTCCCTATGAGCGCCGCCACGTACTGCTTTGCTTCTATCTGTGCAAGTGCCGCTTTCACCGCATCCTCCAGTGTGTCCTCTCTTTTTGGATTGTGTACTTTAAACTCTATGATAAAAGCATCTCTCCCTGCCTCTTTCGGCTCCAGCATCACATCGTACCTTCCAAATCCGCTTTCCCGATTAGAGGTGATCACATACCGATCCTCCAATTCCACCATCAATCCCAACACAAACCCATGATAGAATCGCTCTGGCTCCGCCTTTCCAGAAACCCGCTTCCCGGTATCAAAAAAGCTGAAGGTGGCACTTGAAACACGATTCATATATTCGTTCATGGCATCCACATCTCCGGAAAGAAGAGCCTTTACAAAGTCGTTATAGTCAGACAGATTCCTGGAGAACCATCCGGATACCATATTCCTAAACATAAGCTTCACTTCATAATTTGTCAATGCCAATTCATACCTTGGCTCCTTTATGATACGATCCGTTTCGTATTTCTCATAACTCACCACTTTCAAGTAGCCGCTCGCCACAAGGAAACTCCAGATCGCGTTCTCACTGCTATCCAATTGATCATAAGCAATCTGCTCATCAATCGGCGCAAACAGGCGTCCTTCTGCCAGCAGACTCTCAAAAGATTCTTTCACAGTCCTTCCGCCCTCCCGGATCAGCTTCCCGACAAGGCTGTTGGAACTGGTATTTGCCCAGTAGGCCTGCAGTGTCTGTTTATCAAGATAGTTCAAGATCGACCACGGATTATAAATATCCCTTTTGTTCCCGAACACGAACCCATCATACCAGCTTTTCACTTCGCGTTTCGTGGCAAGCCCATACTCGTCCAAAGCCGCGGTCATCTCTTCTTCCGTAAAGCCAAATACGGTTTCATATTTACAGGATGTCGTTGTCACCACCTCAAGATTGTTCAGATCCGAGAAAACAGACTCCTTGCTGACTCTGGTGATGCCTGTCATGATCGCCCGTTCCAGATAAGGGTTCGTCTTAAACGCAGCGTTAAACAAACTCCTGGTAAATGCCAGCAATTCCTCCCAGTATCCGTTTACATCCGCCTCCTGCATCGGCGTATCATATTCGTCCAGTAGGATTATCACCTTTTTCCATAGTACAGGCTCAGGTATTTCGCAAGATGATGGATTGCAAAAGACGCCTCCACATCATCCATATCTACGGAAACACGTCTCCAGAAATCTTTATCTCCCTCCTGCAGCACGCCGCTGTCGAGCAGAAAAGCGCTGTCCGTATACAGATCCGTCAACATCTGACATATCTTCTTTCTTGTTCCGGTATAGTCTCTTTCTTTCACATTCGCAAAGGAAAGGCTGATGACCGGATAAGTCCCCTGCAGTGCGCGGTATTCTTTCTCCCTCCAAATGGAAAGGCCTTCGAACAGATCCCCTCTTCCGGCATATTTTATGGAAAAAAACTGCTCCGTCATACTCATCGTCAGTGTCTTACCAAACCGCCGCGGTCTGGCGATCAGTGTCACTTCGTCACCGTTTTCCCACCATTCCTTGATAAAGGATGTTTTATCTATATAAAAATAATCATTCTCAATGATTTTGCCAAAATTCTGTATCCCAATTCCGACCGTTCTCGTCATGCCTGTTCCTTTCTATCTATCGCGATTGCCCTCAGTGACATCCGTCTCACATGATGTCATTTTCAGCCTGAACATCCATTACCCTGCATCATAAGCAGATAGTTCCGTCCGTATCACGAATCCTTGAGGTCAATCCGCAACTGTAATCCTATTGTAACACAAAAAGGTAAAAGTGAAACCACTTTTACCTTTTGTCTCCTGTCACTTTACTGTTACATTAATTTGATTTGAAGCTTTGACTCAAATTTTGACTCAAATTGCCGATCGGAAATTATCACATCATCCGCAGCCTCTTCTAAACTAATCCCTGAAGTCCTATCCGTTCTCCGTCATCATCTTGACGATATTAAACGGCGGCAAAACAACACACTCAACTTCCGGCTGCGCTGTGATTAAAGATACTTGACTGCGTAAATAAGGCATAATGATCGCCACTGCATTTTGATTGATCAAATTTTTCTTTAGATCTTCATCAACCCTTTCATTTTCATCAAAAGAGAAATATCCAGATAAAACAATTTCTATTGAGTATTCTTTCTCTTTATTTCCAGTGAAGTCCAAGGTGACTTTATATACTTCTTCATCTTGTTTCCTGTTAATGATAACCTGCAACTCAATCTCCATCTCATTCTCGTTTTTCATACCCGTTCTTTTAAATTCAATTTTATCAAACACAAGTTTGTCTAGACTTAGCACGCTGCTTATTTCTTTACTCATATACTCTTCTCCATGGCTAACAAAATATCTTCTTCTAAAATCAACTCTCGTTTTTATCTATGCAGCATAAGGAAAGCTCTTATGATCTCGAAGCTTTACATTTGTTTTTGAGCAAGCTTTCTTAATTTCCACCTTTGTCTTGCAGACTTCTTTACTGTAATCGCCATCATGATAATCACAGCATGCACGGATTTTCATATCCTTGATTACGTTCTCGCAAACCTGCTGTATCATTATTTCAAGTTGGTCTGACAAACTTCTTGTCAATTCTTCAATACATTGCATACACGCCTGCACCGCCTCGTTCTCCCAGCCGTCTTCACCATAAAGATTTGCATCAATTTCTTCTATATATGCTTCCAGATCTTTTGTTGCAATTTTCAAGTATGCACCTTCATACGGCAATACTGTAAGTGGAATTTCCTCAATGCTTTTTTCGTAAATAATATCTTCACCCGGTTCTTCTTCGGCCATAATCTCCCAATACTTATCAGAGTGTAGCATCAACTCCCGCATAGTAATTTTGCCATGCAGCATCTTGGATAACCCACGCAGCGATATCCTTGTCAGGATATATCTTTCCTCATCTAAATCGATATTCAATCCAATAAAGTAGTCCTTCTTATTTTTGCATACAAAAAACACAGGAGTTTCATCAAATTCTACCAACACCTTATCCAAGATTAGCTCTTTTCCGTCAATTATAAAATACACTTGTTCCATCATAGCTGTCACCTCTCACAAATTGAGAATCCATTTATATCGACATTGTCATATAACCACCAGCACACATGCCCTGTTGATCCGTTAACCTCAGCCGGTCCTGCTTCAGCATATACATTGCCTACTGCAATTTTTTTGTTTGGTCTCGGAAGATTCAATGCGTTCTCTAGTGATTCTTTATGCTGAAACAAGGAAACCCCAAAATAATGCGGATCTTTTTGATTTATCCCTCTTCTGCGAATTTTTCTTTCTGCATGAGATTCAAAATCTTTTCTGGAAACAGCAGTAAAATCATTCTCGTCGCGCCGTATTCCCCTATAAGCCAGAATAGGATCATAGGCAAACTGCGTATGAGCAGGAAACGCAAATTCACCGTTACACAATTTATCCCTGATCACACTCGGAAATTTCAAATAATTATTATCTTTCATCGTATAGTATTTATCCATTCCTATCACAATAAACGGTATATCTAAATTATATCACAATCTGTCAATCACTATATATAGTACACCAAGGCAAAACATCCACAACAATCCGCTCATCATCCAATACAAACAGGACTCATGTAAAGTTCTTAGCTGTAATCCTATTTTAACACAAAAAGGTAAAAGTGAAACCACTTTTACCTTTTGCCTCCTGTTACTTTACTGCGATCAAAGCATATTTGATTTGAAGCTTTGACTTAAATTCTGACTCAAATTGCCAATCGAAAATTATCACATCATCCGCAGCAGCATGATATGATACTCCTCGTCCTGCACGATCCGTGCTAACACCGCTCTCACGCACCCATCCTCGATCATCTTCATATGCTGTTCATACTGGCTGATAGCCGCCTTCTCGGCTTCTATATTCGCCGAAATGATACCCTGCAGGTTTCCTGCAAATTCCACGTAAGAGGGCGTCCATTGCTGCGGTTTGCCGTTTCGTGTGGAAATGGAGTAATCAATCGTCCCGCCCAGCAGCATGATCATCTCTCCCAGCTTCTGCAAATGGATCATCTCCGCCATGGCAATGCCCAACAGTGTCCTGGCCTCCGTGCAGTGTCCGCAGCACATACAGCTTTCTCCATGAATATACTGGGTAATAGCCGTCAGCTCCGATACGGCCCCACAGTAATCCACTGTCAGCAGCTTGGCATAGAACGGGTTCTGTTCCTGTACCTTAACCGGCGGGTAGGGGAAGGGCAGCATCAGCGGCGAAATGCCGCTGAAACTGCAGTCATTCTGCAATATCTTTCCTTTTGCTTCCATAATTTGTATCCTGCTTTCCTGTTTCGCTCTACTAATATACTATGGAAGCTCTCCTACAAGGTGTACGTCAGCATCCCCTCCTTGATCACGCCCTGGTCACGCAGCACCTTCTCCACCACTGTACCTTTCACTACGCGCAACAACGGCTTCTTCAGTGCATTCAATGGCCCCGGCAGGCTGATCTCTAGCGGAGACTTTCCATCCATCAGCTTCACGCTGCTGCTAAGCAGTTCCCGAATGTCATATACACTGCCCCAAACTTCCGGCACGCCTCTGTCCACGCCCAGCAGTCCATATACGGCTTCCATTGCTGTCCGCACGGAATACTCGGTTGTGAAGACCGTATCTCTGGGAGTCTCTGCAAACTGCCCCAGGAAAGCGAAGTTCACACAGCCGTCGGGAATCACATCCGGACGATCTCCTTTAGTCCTTGGCATGAAGAAGGCCGTGATATAAGGCATCATCGTAGGTACGCATACTGCGCTGTGCTCTGCCAGTTCCTCAATCTCCTCTTCCGGCACGCCCAGATGATACAGCCACTCCTGCGTGATCTCCCTGCCGGTACATTCCTTCATCGGCTTTTTCACATAATCACCGGGCACATCCGTAAACAGGCCGTAAACCCATACGCAGACCTGGTCTTTGTCCTGCTGTTTAAACTGTCCCTGCCTGTTAATAGTCCAGCTGAGCAGCCAGGAGGAATCTTTACAGCTGACGATACCGCCGGTCACCACCCTGCCGCTTCTTGGGTCACGTTTGCAAATATCAGTGATATAGGGCAGGATCTTATCATCCAGTGTGGTGACCGTAGCAGACTCCCAGTTGGTCTTCGCAACATCGGAGCAGAACTTCTCCGGGCGTCCGAAGGCGGCGTCCTGTCTGGCAATATTCTTCCAGAGACTCCAGCATCCGCTGGTCCGCACTTCCGCGTCTCCGTTGGGCGCATGGTTCTGGTCGCCGTACACCGTACCTTCCGTACAGCTGCCATTGGTCACAAATACCAGATCGTTCTCCGTGAGCATAATACCTTCCTCGACCCCTTTTACCCGGCACTCAATAGCCTTAGCCACCTTCCTGCCCTCTTTGATCTCGAAGATCACATTCGTCACTTCCGTGTTAAAACGAAACTCCACGCCGGCCTCCTCCAGGTACTTCTGCATGGGCAGGATCAGCGATTCATACTGATTGTATTTCGTAAATTTCAAAGCGCTGAAATCAGGCAGCCCCGCGATATGGTGAATAAATCTCTGGAAATAGAGCTTCATCTCCAGCGCGCTGTGCCAGTTCTCAAATGCAAACATGGTTCTCCAGTACAGCCAGAAAGTGGAATCAAATACTTCCTCATCGAAAACATCCTCAATGGTCTTGTCGTACAGATCTTCGTCCTTCGTCATAAAGAGCTTCATGATTTCCATGCAGCCTTTCTGGCTCAGATTAAATCTGCCATCCGTATGAGCGTCCTCGCCGCGGTTTACGGTAGCGCGGCACAGCGAATAATTCGGATCTTCTTTATTGAGCCAATAGTATTCATCCAGAACGGATACGCCCGGCGTCTCAATGGAAGGAATGCTGCGGAACAGATCCCACAGGCATTCGAAATGATTCTCCATTTCCCGGCCGCCCCTCATGATATAGCCTCTTGTGGAATCATAGATCCCGTCGCAGGCGCCGCCGGCAATATCCATCGCCTCCAGAATATGGATGTGGCTGCCCGGCATCTGTCCGTCCCTTACCAGAAAGCAGGCCGCCGCCAGAGAAGCCAGGCCGCTGCCCACAATATAGGCATTTTTCTCATCCACGCCTTCCGGTTTTCTCGGTCTTGCGAATGCTTCATAGTTGCCGTTGCTGTAATAGATGCCTTTACTGTTCCTGGCATCTTTTCCCAGCTCCGTATTGCGGTACTCAGGCTGTGTCTCCACATATTTCCGGTTAACCGCTTTGCCGAAACCGGCCCCGGTCTGCCGGCCGCCTTCTGTCCTCTTCTTTTCATAATTGTGTGCCGCATAAACGATTGCTCCTGCCCCTGCTGCCACGGCTGCAGCGCCTAAACCCAAACCTTTTTTCTTCGCCATACTCTGATACCGCCTTTCTTAATCTGTAATTGTCTCAGAGCTTCCTGCAGTCTTTCTCCTGATTCTGCCGCACCGTCTGCATACTTCCAAGACTGTCTTTGCTCTTCTTAGCCATCATATTACACATCCATAACAGAAAATCCAATTTACAAAGAAGGTGAAATGATAAAAATCTTATCATTTCACCTTCTTTGATAAAATAGCTGCTTTCTCAAAATTATGTATGGAATGGGTAATATTTCCATGCAGCGTGATGCTCATCTTTTCTACAATCTCCGCATAATCTTCCTTCATTCCGCGATCAATCCAGTCCAGCATAATGCCCACAAATCCATACTTGTAGAAATCCGCGATAAATATTTTGTCCTCCGGCGCCAGTTTCACATCCGCACACTTTTCTTCCACCACATCGGCTATCAGGCGATATGTCAATTCATACAGATAGCTTTCTATTTTGCTCCGCTCCACCGCCCGATATACATTCATAATAAACTGCCTGTTCTCCATCACTACCTCGAAGATCTGCAGCATTCCCTCCTGCCAGGTATCGTAAGTCTTCTTCCCCTGCAGCGCCTTCCTGCCGTCCTCGATGCAGCTCCATTCTACCAGATCATAGATATCCTTAAAATGATAGTAGAAAGACATCCGGCTGATACCACAGTCCGCTGTCAGATCCTGAATCGTGATCTTATCCAGTGACTTGTGCCCCAGGAGTCTCTTAAGCGACGCTTCCAGTGCGTATTTGGTTGTGTTAGCCATTCTCTCTTCTCCTTAATATGCAGAAGCCGGGCCTTTCGGTCCGGCTTCCTGCTATGTACTTGTATTACATTATTTACTGGCTCTTACTCAATATTCAAGTATCTCTTTAACAGCAGAATCAGCTCATCGATATTAACCGGTTTGGCCGTATGAGCATTCATGCCACTGTCCAGACATCGCTGTATATCCTCCGAAAAGGCATCCGCCGTCATGGCAATGATAGGTATCGTCTGCGCATTTGGTTTCCCGGAAGCACGGATCGCCCTGGTGGCCTCATATCCGGTCATAATCGGCATCCGGACGTCCATCAGAACGGCATCGTAATAATCCTCCGCCGCCTTTTCAAACATCTCCGCACAAATCTGTCCGTTCTCCGCCCACTCCAGTTCCAGGCCCAGATCAGACAGCAGCTCATGTAAAACTTCCCAGTTCAGACTGTTATCCTCTGCCACCAGAATCCGGTAACCGGACAAATCCGCTCCTTTCGTCTCTTCTACCTGCAGATCCCCTTCGCTTCCCATATACTTCTGCAGTCCATAGAAAAGCGTCGATTTAAACAGGGGCTTCGCAATAAATCCGCTGATACCTGCGTCGCGCGCCTCGGTCTCAAAGTCACTCCAATCATAAGCCGAGATCAGCAGAATCGGAATCTCATCCCCCAGCCCGCGACGTATCATTCTTGCCACCTGAACGCCATCCATTCCCGGAAGCTTCCAATCCAGAAGAATGATCTGATAATCATCCCGCTTCTCATGACGTTCCATAACCATCTTCAGAGCCTTCTCCCCGCTCAGCGTCCAGTCTGCCTGAATACCAATAGAGTCGAGCGCCTCCACTACGGTGCGGCAAAGCGTCTCATCATCGTCCACCACCAGCATCTTCCATGCCGGAAGTATCATATCCACTTCCTTGACAGTCGCTCTTTCAAAATCTACCGTCACATGGAACTCGGAACCCTTACCCAGCTCACTTTCAACATCAATACAGCCTTCCATAGCGCCAATAATGTATTTCGTAATCGCCATGCCCAGTCCGGCGCCTTCCGTCTTGTGCACGCGGCGATTATCCGCCCTGGAATAAGACTCAAAGATCTTGGACATAAACTCCGGCGACATGCCTATGCCGTTATCCTTGACCAGGATATGGGTACGAACATAGTCTTCTCCCTTAGGCGATTCTTCCTGGTACAGCGAAAGACGAATGGAGCCTTCCTCATGCGTATACTTGACAGAGTTAGACAACAGATTCAGCAGCACCTGATTCAACCGCACGCTGTCACAATACACATCCTCCGAAATGATACGATCTATATGTACTTCAAAATTTTGACGTTTCGCTTTCACCTGCGGCTGGACAATACCGACAATCCCTTCCATCACTTCCCTCAGGGAAACCATATCTACCGTCAATGTCATCTTACCGCTCTCGATCTTAGACATGTCAAGCACATCATTGATCAGCCCCAGCAGATGCTTCCCTGACAGGGCAATTTTCTTCAGACAGTTCTGTACCTGCTCCTTGTCGTCCACGTGTGCCGTGGCAATGGCCGTCATCCCCACGATCGCATTCATGGGCGTACGGATATCATGACTCATATTGGAAAGGAATTCGCTCTTGGCCCTGGTCGCCTCTTCCGCTGCCTGCCGCGCCTCATTCAGGTCATTGATCTGCTGCTTGCTCATCCTGAAATAAGCAAAAAAGAGCAGCAACAGTAACATCAAAATAGATCCGCATGCCAGCAGGGTAGCGGCTGTCCTTTCTTCGTTCAACGCTTCTACCGCCTGATTCAATGCACCGAAGGGCAGGACGATTACCAGATTCCATTCGGAATTTGGCAGGCTGACCGTAATGACCTGCTGTCTGCCGCCGTCAAATTCAAGAACCGCCACATAACTGCGTCCCTCCTTCAGGGCACTGGCAAGATCTTCAATGTAATGTTCCACATTAGACTTGTCTTCATCTTCGATATACGTTCCGCGCAGATAGCTGAAATAATCGGGATATTGTATACTCTCATCACGAATAATAAATGTACCATCCGTCCGGATAATATGGGCATACATCTCTATATTCTCTTTCTCCAGAGAAAGTTCTTCGCTGATCTCCTCCGCCGGAATCGCCATGACTGTGGCAACGCTGTCCTGCCCGTTGCTCATAGGATACTTAGCATTCACGCCGAACAGCACAACCTGTTCTCCGGAAGCATTGGCCGCCACCGCTACTTTCCTGTCCCCCGCCCTGAGCGATTCCAGGAACGGTTCCGGATCTATCAGCGTTGCCTCTTCACCGTATAGTGTCTCAAATTCTCCGCTTTCAGAACACAATGCCAAAGATACGAAATCTCTGACCTCCGTCCTGTAAATCAGCTCATCATAGATCTCCTGCACGTCATGCCCGTCCGCCGAAACTACCGCCGCCACAGCCTCCGCCTGTTTTAACCGGAGATTAACAACTGTTTCAAAATGCTTACAGATCCGTTCTCCCATACTTGTCATATACATATTGCCCAGCTCGTCTATCGTTTCTTCACTTTGCCGGCTCATATAAGTGCCAAGGAATGCAAACACTGCAATACTGAAGAAGATAAGTAAAACGAAACCGCCCAAAACAAATTTCGTTGACTCTATTTTAACATGGCTTTTTTGCTTTTTATCCATCAGTGATTTCCTTCCATAAAGCAATACGATATATTATATAAATATAGCACATAGTCTTCGGTGAGCGCAAGATGTTTCCGGCATTTTACACCGTCTGTCCTTTGGTCAGAAATCCTGTTTTTTCCACTGGCGCTTTCTCATATCCACACAGCCATTTTCCTTACAAATAACGCTTCCCTGCATCAGGCGCACTCTCTCATAACCATCCCTGCAGGCAGCATGCTCTCATCCGCTACAGGTTGCTCTGTCCACGATTCATCCTCCTGCGCAGACAATTTCCAAGATTCGTAAAACACAGCAATGTCACCACCAAAAAGGCGCCCGGAATCTGAATAATCCACCAGGCATTGGCTAACATCGCATCCTCAGACAGAGAAAGCATACTTCCCCATGTGACTGTTTCCACCGGCAGGCCGATTCCCATAAAGCTTAAGGTGGATTCCGCCACAATCGCGCTTCTGACATTCATCACCACCATAAACATAATAGAAGATACAAAATTGGGTGTCAAATGCTTCCACAATACATGAAAAAAGCCGCCTCCCATACTCCTGGAAGCGATTACATATTCACATTCCCTGATCCGCCGCACTTCACTTCGTACCACTTTGGCAATGCTCATCCAGCCGGTAATTCCCAGTACGAAAGAAATACTGAGTGCGTTCGCTTCTCCCAGAACCGCCTGAAGCAGGATGGCCGCCGGAAGCGCCGGCATACTAAGCAGAATCTCCGCCAGCCGCATCATCACTGCATCCAGCCATGCGGGGGCGCAACCGCTCAGCGCACCGAAAACAACCGCCAGAAAGGTAGAGATTATTGTTGCCGCCATGCCGATCAGCAAAGAAATCCTGCCCCCATACCAGATCATGGCAAAAATATCTCTGCCCAGGGTATCGGTTCCGAACAGGAAATCCCGATTCGGGGGCATACTGCAATTCTGCAGATCCAGGTACCCCGGATCTCTGGTTACGAACCAGTCGCACAGCAGGCATCCCAGAGCGATCACCGCAAGAATCAAAAATGCACCCACAGAGGATTTCTGTATGTTCCTGCTCCGCCTCCTCTTTTTCTGCCATTCCTGCTCTCCCTGTGGCAGTGGACGGATTCCCACGATCTCGAATTTATTTTCCATAAATTTAAGACTATATCCCTTTCTTCATATGTGCATCTACACTCTCATCCGCAGATTACCTTTGTATTTTCCTGGATCCTGCCTCTTTTGCCGGCTCAATATCAATACCACATTATCGGATATTCATACCCCTTTCGCCGAGTGCCTGCGCCACAAGATTACACAGAATAACAACCATCCCCGTAAGCAGGCAAAGCAGCATCAACAGGTTATAATCATGATATCTGGCGCTTTCATAAGTCAGTGTACCCAGGCCAGGATAGGAAAAAACCGTCTCAATGATATAGGTTCCTCCCAGGATATGCGGAACCGATACTGCCATAATGCTCAGATAAGAAGGCATCACGTTCCTTAAGCAGTGTCGATACAGTACCCTGCGCTTCGTCAGTCCTTTGGCTTTTGCCAGCAATACATAATCAGCCCGCATTTCCGCCAGGATACTGTTGCGGATCATATACGCGTAATACCACAAATGTCCCAGTACAACTACTGTCAACGGCAGAATCAAATGTCTGGCCCGGTCTTCCCAGCCGCCGCTTTGACCGGCAGTATAAGCGCCGCTGCCGGGCAGCCATTTCAGGTTCACGGAAAAGAGCAGGATCAACAGTAAAGAAAACCAGAATTCAGGAATACAACTGCTGATCGTGCCGATCTTACAGACCACGCTGTCAAACAGCCGTCCCTCGCGGCAGGCGCACATGATGCCCAGCAGAAGCGCCAGGCAGAAGATCAGCAGAAACCCGATCCCGCCCAAAAGCAGGGTATTTCCCACCCGTTCCCCGATCACACTGACAACAGGCGTTTTATATTTATAAGAGATGCCAAAGTCGCCGTGCAGCGCGTTTTCAAGCCAGCGGGCATACTGAACCGCAATCGTCTCATTAAGCCCCAGTTTTTCTTCCGCCCACTCACGCTGTTCAGGACTCATCTTTTCCGCCCGGTCTCCATAGTAGGATACCAGTGGATCCCCCGGCGCCAGACGCGAGATGTAGAAAACCGCCGTCGAAAGAATCAGCACGCTCGCGATAAAAATGAAAAGCTTTTTCCCGAAAATACATATCGTATTCCTTGCAGTCCCTTTCGTCTGTATAACCATGCCCCTTCTTTCCCTCATCAATAATTCCATCTGTTGTTTCGCAACAGCATATATCCTGCTGTCCTGAATCCTCTGCTTTCGGACGAAAGCCGCAGCCGGAGTAACTCGATACCGTCAGCGCTGAATCCGCACAGGCCCGGCCAAACGATTACCGGCCTTCGGCATTGCAGACAAAAGCGCTTTCGTATAGGGATGCTGCGGATCCGTAAACAGCTTCTCCGCCTCCCCCACTTCCACCAGTTTTCCCTGATACATGACGCCCACGCGGTCACACAGGAACTTTACCATGGCAAGATCATGCGCGATAAAGAGAAAAGAAAATCCATGCTCCTGCTGAAGATGCCGGAACAGATTCACGATCTGTGCCTGAATGGATACATCCAGAGACGCCACCGGTTCATCCGCCACCAGCAGTTCCGGCTCCATGGATAGCGCCCGTGCAATTGCCACACGCTGCCTCTGGCCCCCGGATAGCTCTGACGGGTAACGATTCAGATACGCCTCGTCCAGTCCGACATAGTGCATCTGGAACTGCGCCTCCGCCCGCAGAGATCCCCTTGGCGGCACGACATGCTGTATCCGCAGCGGCTCTGTGATAATGTCCCACACTTTCATCCGTTGATTTAAGCTGGAACCGGAATCCTGGAAGATGATCTGCCGTGTGCTGCGCAGCATTTTCTTATGCTTCCGGAACTGAACCGGATCACAGGTATCAATCCCCTTGTAGAGAATTCTGGCCGCATTGCGTGGTTTACTTTTTTCCGGCATAGTTTCCCCGTGGAGCTGTCTTTCCTCAGCCGGCGCTATACCGCCGTTTGGCCGGTACAGGTTCATAATACAGCGTGCCACCGTGGATTTCCCCGAACCGGACTCGCCGATCAGTCCAAAAATCTCTCCCTTTTTTATCTGAAAGGAGACGTCATCAACCGCCTTGCATACAGTTCTCCTGTTTATGGAAAACACATGCGTCAGATGCTGCACATCCAGTAAAACCGCCTCGTCCGCCGCTCCTGCCATACATGCCCCTGCTTCTTTGCCCCTCTTCACGGCTTCCGCCGCACTGCTATCAGAATTCAGCACAATCGGCGGTGTGATCCTGGGCGCTCTCTCGTCCAACAGCCAGGTGGCTGCATAGTGTGTATCACTGATGCAAAACAGGGGCGGTTCCTCTTCATAATCGATCGCCAGCGCGTAGGGATTGCGGCAGGCAAACGCATCTCCTTTCGGCAAATTCAGCAGCGTCGGGGGCATTCCCGGAATCGCATACAAAGCGTCCCGTCCTCTGGCGAAGTCCGGCAGCGCCTGCAAAAGCCCCCATGTATAAGGATGCCTGGGATCATGAAAAATTTCTTCCACGGTTCCGATCTCCACAATCTTTCCGGCATACATGACCGCCACACGATCCGCCGCCTCTGCCGCCACACTCAAATCGTGCGTCACAAAAACCGTCGCCATGCCAAGATCCCGCTGAATGTTCCTGAACAGCCTCAGAATCTGCGCCTGGATCGTCACGTCCAACGCCGTAGTAGGTTCATCCGCAAACAGGACCGCCGGACGTCCGGCAAGCGCAGCAGCCATCACACAACGCTGCCGCATGCCGCCGGAAAAGTGGTGCGGATAAAGATTCATCCTCTCCTCCGCCCGGTCTATCTCCACCAGCCGCATCAGCTCTGCCACTCTGTCATGAAGCGCCCGTCTTGTGATCTTCGGCTCGTGCACTTTGACGGCCTCCGCAATCTGCGCCCCGACGGACATGGCAGGATTCAAAGAAGTCATCGGATCCTGAAATACCATGGAAAACAGTTTTCCCCGAAGCTTATGCATCTCCCGTTCCCCACAGCCGGTAATATCCATGCCGCACACGCGTATGCTGCCGGATTCAAGCCTGGCAGAAGCCGGCAGCAGTTTCATAACCGCCTTGCACAGAGCGCTTTTGCCGCACCCGGATTCTCCCACCACTGCCAGCGTCTCTCCGGAATGCAAGGTAAAACTGACGTTCCGAACAGCCTGTATCCCGCCCTGCGGTGTATCGAAACTGACAGACAGATTTTTTACTTCCAATATCTCAGACATATTATGACCATGCCTTTCCGTAAATACCTTCATTCTTCTTCCGGCCCGCTCCGTCGTTACGCGCACAGAACCGTACATCCTTTATCTGTCATAAGCCTTGCTGTTCCTCTATGGTCCACTCCGCAATATTCCAGAAAATACCCACTCCATGATGTCCCATCACCGTATCCCGGGAAATACCCCTGATGCCGGCATCCGCTACATAATTGGCGTCTACATAGCAGATAAAGGCAAATGCCGGATCATCCGCCAGCGCTTCCTGAAAGCGGTCATATGCCTGTGCCCGTACCGTCTGATCCCCGGACTGACGGGCCTCCAGCAGATAACGGTCAACGTCCTCATTGGAGTAGCCGCTGTAGTTTGCACCCTTATCTGTCCCAAAAACTTTATACGTATGGTCGTCTGCATCAAACGGACTGCCCCAACCGATCAAATAAGCCATCTGTCCTGTCCAGTCCACCTGCATCGGAATGTCTACGGAACAGTCGATCCCTACGGCCCGCAGCTGCTGCGCTGCCGCCTGCGCTATGTCGATACGCACCTGATCTCCTGCGCCCACACTGATCACAAACCCAATCCTTTCGCCGTTTCTTTCATAATACCCGTCATCTCCCACGGTACAGCCGGCAGATTCCAGTATTTCCCGCGCCCGTGCAGGATCATAATCGTAATGTTCCACTGCCTCGTTATCATAGATATTGCGCTGCAATGGTCCATAAGCAGCCACTCCCTGCCCCAGCAGCACCGCGTCGATAATCGACTGTCTGTCAATGGCGCAGCAGACTGCCGGAATCAGGTCTCTGTTCTCTGTCCAGTACTGATGTCTGAAATTAAACAGGATTCCCCGATAGTCAGACGTCTTCATCTCGTAGCAGGTATACCCTTCCGTATCCGCGAACACCCGTGCATCCCGCGGCGTCAGCAGCGCCAGATCAAGCTCTCCCGCTTTCATCTGCAGCGCCCTGGCAGTGTCATCCGGCACAATCTTAAAGACGATCCGCTCTATATTCGCTGCGCCCTTAAAGTAACTCTCGTTCCTGACCAACGTGATCGCCTGTCCCTGATCCCAGCTCTGCAGCTTATAGGGTCCTGTACCCACCGGGCTGCGGAAAAAGTCCGATTCCTGCATGTCCTCTCCTGCCAGCAGATGCTCCGGCAGCACCGCCATGGTCATATAGTCCAGGAATGCCACATTAGGCGCATCCAGACAAAAGGCTACAGTATGATCGTCAATCACACGAATCTCTCTCACGTCTTCATAATTCGGCGCATTCTCCGAACCGTTCTCCGGATCCATAATGGTCTCTATCGTAAACTTTACATCATCCGCCGTAAAATCCTCTCCGTCATGCCATTTGACATTTTCCTCCAGATAAAACGTATAGGTACAGGAGGCTTCCTCAAACTCCCAGCTTTTTGCAAGCGCCGGAACAACTTCATTGTCCCCGTTATGAGCAGTGAGACCATTGAAAATCAGAATGTTGATCTCCCCGTGCTCGTCCATCGCCGGGTTAATTCTGGTATAATCACCACTGCCGTAGACCAGCGTCCCCGGCTTTGATCCTGTTCCTTCCCTTCCCTCCATATCACTTGTGCCATCTATGCTTTCCTGCAGATCCGCCGTCGCTTCTCCTCTCTTCTGCGCAGCATTGCCCCCGCAGGCGGACAGCATAAATCCAGACACCATAACAATAAAAAACAAACTGTATTTTCTCATGTACGCAATCCTTCTGACATTTCGATTTCCGGTACAAATGTCCTGTTCTATAATCTATCGAGAATCTGGCTGACGGAAAGATCGTTCTCTCTGGCCGCCTTTGCCAGATCTTCGTACTCATACTTCTGCCTTGTAACGCCGTATCCGGTTGAAATTTTGCTTCTGATATCACCGTATGGCGTCCGTACCGTCTCTACCGACCTGTCAAGCGTATAACGCCTGTATCTTCTTTCCCGAATACCGATAGTTGTCGTGTGACGGAAGAGCAGCTTAACCATCTTCTCCTTGTCTTCCGGACGGCACATCACACAAAAAAGCGTCCCCGGGCGGGATTTTTTCATACCGACAGGCACCGTGTATACCTCCAGAGCGCCATCGGCAAACAGCGCCTCCATGGCAAAACCTATGGATTCTCCGGTCATATCGTCCACATTACAATTGAGTTCCAGGATGATGTCTCCGCCGCCCTCCGTCTCACCAAGCATCGCACGGACACAGTTGGCCGCCGGAAAATCCTTTTTACCCATACCATATCCAATGGCTGTCGTCTTCATGACAGGCATATCGCCAAACTCTGTCACAAAGTATTTCAGCAGCGCAGCGCCTGTGGGCGTACACAGCTCTCCCCTGATCCCGCCTCCGTAGATCGGCACATCCCGCAGGATATACGCCGTGGCCGGAGCAGGCACAGGCAGAATGCCATGAGCACACTTCACCTGGCCGCTTCCCACATGAACCGGCGACGCAACCACCTGGTCGGGTGCAATACGGTCCATCAACAGACATACCGCCGTCACATCGGTCACCGCATCCATGGTACCCACTTCATGAAAATGAATCTCCGGCACCGGCACGCCGTGCGCATGACTCTCCGCTTCCGCGATCAGAGTATAGACTGCAATAATATCCTTCCTGACCCTTTCCGGTACGGAAAGATGACGTACAATATGCTCAATATCCTTCATTCCACTATGGTGGTGATGCGTGTGCTCATGTTCTGCTGCCATGTCATGGTGATGCGTGTGCCCATGTCCTGCTGCCATATCGTGGTGGTGAGCCGGCACAGATTCATCATGATGTTCTCCCTGCGCGGCCTCGCCTTCTTCCACGCCATGGATCTTTACCGCAATATGCGTACCGCCAATGCCGCATTTGCTCACCCGCTCTTTCTCAATCGTCACTTCCGGAATCCCAATGGCATTCAGTTCCTCAATAAATCCATCCGGGTCCGGAAGCAGTTCCAGCAGCGCTGCCGTCAGCATATCACCTGCCGCTCCCATACCGCAGTCTAAATATAAAGTCTTCATTTCTTCGTTTCCTCCATTCCTAAACCTCCCGAATTTATCCAGCCTTATACGTTTCCGTCTGTCCGCTCTGTCCCTGCAGAACGGCTTTTTACCATATGATTGATCATTCCTGCCAGATAACCGGCGCCAAAACCGTTATCAATGTTCACCACCGATACTCCGCTGGCACAGGAATTCAGCATAGACAGAAGTGCGCTTACCCCATGAAAAGATGCGCCGTATCCTACGCTGGTAGGCACTGCAATCACCGGACAGTCCGCCAGTCCGCCAATTACGCTGGCCAGTGCGCCCTCCATGCCCGCAATGGCAATGATCACAGACGCGCTCATGATCTCATCCATATGCGCCAGCATCCTGTGCAGGCCCGCAACCCCCACGTCATAAAGACGCACCACCTCATTCCCATGCGCCTCGGCCGTAAGCGCCGCTTCTTCAGCCACCGGAATATCAGAAGTTCCCCCCGTTGCAACAACGATCCGGCCAATACCGTCCGGCGGCGGCATCACGCCGATAATACCGATCCCTGCCTCCTGCCGGTAATCCAGCTGGCAGGTCTTCCCGATACATTCCGCCGCTTCCGGGGCAAGCCGCGTAATCAGAATCGTCTCCTGTCCGCTCTTCTTCATGGCCTCAATAATACCCAGCATCTGCTCCGCCGTTTTCCCGGCTCCGTAAATAACTTCCGGCGCTCCCTGGCGGATGCCGCGATGCAGATCCACCTTCGCGTAGCCGATATCTGCGAAAGGCTCCTTTTTAATGGTAAGCAATGCCTCGTCAACCGAAAGCTCACCTCTTTGCACTGCCTCAAGTGTTTTCCTGATCTCACTGTTCATCCTGCTACCTCCGTCACCAAATGAAATCTATCTGCATAAAGCGGGCTGCTGCCGGTCCTTTAGTGCCTTGTCTCCAGATCAAGCAGCACCGCCGTATAGTATTGCTTTAATTCCCGCACAATGCTTTCCCTTTTTTCCATAACTTTTCCTATCTGGCCGGCCTGGATCTGCAGTCTTGCCATATCTCCCATCCTGCGCACCCGAAAATCAGTAAACCCAAGGCCAGACAGGTAACTCTCCGCAGCTTCCGTGGCCGCAAGTTTCTCTTGCGTAATCATTTCGCCGCTGGGAATCCTGGTCGCAAGGCAGGCATAAGCCGGTTTATCCCAGGTAAAAAGTCCCGCTTCTCTGGAAAGACGCCGGATTTCCTCCTTGGTCAGCCCGCATATCCTGAGCGGAGACCGTACCGCCAGCTCTCTAAGCGCCCGCATGCCGGGACGATCTCCCTCATCATCGGATGCGTTCGTGCCGTCCAGCAAAAGCGTAAATCCGTCCCTGAGGGCCTCTCTGGCGATCGTCTCGAAGAGTATCCTTTTGCAATGATAGCAGCGGTCCGGCGGATTCGCCGCGATGGTCTTCGAAGCAAGCACATCTGCCTCCAGAATCCGCAGCTCCGCTCCCAGCTCTCTCGCAAGCCGTATGCCGTCATCCAGCTCAAACTGCGGCTGAAAAGCCGATCTCACATAATAAGCCCATACTTTTGCGCCGCACTGTATGGCCGCATAGAGCAGATAAGCCGAATCCACACCCCCGGAAAAGGCGATCGCCGCCTGCGGATTTTCTGTAAAGAATTCGGATAAATTCATATTGTAACCGTCCTCCCTTTTCCTTTTGACAGTCTCCGGAAGCCCTCTCCCAAATCAAATTTCATCTGTGCGCCGCAAGGCGCACCATAAAAAGGCACACGGTCTCTCTCAGAAAAACCGTATGCCTTCCTGTACATACATACTTCAATATAACATTCTCCTTTTCGGAGCACGCATTCTTAATTTCTTACATTACAATACCTATGATACCTTAAAGATACCCTCAGGCAATTGTCCGGCTGCAGGGAACTTCTGTTCCATAAATGGCTTCCTGCCATTCCTATGTGCAGTCTTCACAACAGACACATTATATCATCCCTTACGCAATAACGCAATCTGTGCTTTTACTTTTAACAAAGGCCTGCACGTGTATTCCCTTGTCAGCCGGAAGTATAATCAAATAAAGTATATCTACATAATTTCCTCAGCTTCAGTGCCATTGATTCTGGATTAAAATGTAATGAACATAACCGCGAAAAGCAGCCCGTGGTTCGTTGACTTCAAAAAATTTCCTTTATATAATATAGTAAAGCAAAACAGGATCTGATAAGGTTTTATGCAGATCTTATTCAAAATAATATGCAGGAGGAAATTATGAAACTGAACCGTACATTTAAAACCGCCAAAAATATTATCGTCATCAGCTGTTCGCTGCTCTTATTGACAGGCTGTGGGGATACAGCTTCCCAGGCGCCGCTTCCGGAAAAAGAACCGGCCGCCGATGCTGAAACCGCGCCCGCAGAAACAGGCGCTTCCGACAAGAACGCCGACTGCCTGACACTGGACGAAGCCAGATCCATCGTTCTCGAAAATGCGGGACTTACCGAAGAAAACGTGCATTTCGTGCGGACACAACTGGAGACCATACAGGGGACTGCCTGTTATGATATGGAGTTTCTCTGCGAAACAGCTGCTTACAACTATTCCGTAAATGCCCTGACCGGCGAAATCCTGTCCATGAGCTGCGAGAGCGGCAGCTATGATCTGGCAGCCTTTTCTTCGTCGGATACAGCCGCCTCTGCCACCGAAATTGAAACAGAGCAGGCAGGGGACGGCAATACGGCTGCTTCGCAGGACAGCGCAAAACAGACGCAGAATGACATAACCTCTGACCCCCAAGCCGCCTCCGGCACAGCACAGCAACAGTATATCGGCGCCGAGGCCGCCAAGCTGGCCGCTCTGAACCACGCCGGTTTAAAGAACGACGAAGTAAACTTCGTGCACGCACATTTGGAATCGGATGACGGAATCTGGCAGTATGATATCGAATTTCACAAGGATACTACGGAATACGATTACGATATCGACGCCTTGACCGGAGAAGTCCTCTCCTTCGATCAGGACGCCGAATATTATCACCATGCGCAGGCTGCCAATACCGGCAGTGAGCAGATTACAGAAGAGCAGGCAAAACAGCTGGCCCTCCAGCATGCCGGCGTAGCCGAGAAAGACGCCCAGCGTCTGCAGATCAAATTCGACTACGACGATGGGCGCGGTGAATATGAGATCGAGTGGTACGTGGGCCGGACAGAGTATTCCTGCGATGTGGATGCTGTCACCGGCGCCATCCTCAGTTATGATAAGGAACTGGATTGATCAGCAGACTATAATATCTGCGGCCTCTGCGTATTCTTCCGGTGCGGCGTCAGTCAGAAGCGTGCCGGCGGCCAGGGCCGCAAAGGTCACTGCGCTGACCACATTAAACTTACTGTTATCGCACAGGAAATACTGTTTTCTGCACTGTTGCGCCGCGGTTCTTTTGACCAGCGCCTCATCCGCATCCGGTGTCGTATGCCCGGCTGTAAGACTTATGCCGTTGGTTCCAAAAAAACCTTTCGTAAAATGATAGTCCTTAAGCGCCAGAGCCGCCATGGTTCCCACGACGGCTTCTGTGGTGCTCTTAAGCGTTCCGCCGATCAGGATCACATGAACGCCCTTCGCCGCCAGGCGCTGCGCGTGGGCCACCGCATTGGTGACGAAGGTGGCCCGCGTGTCCTCAATGAAATCCAGCATATAGCCGGTAGTCGTTCCGGCATCCAGATAGATAAAATCCTGGGGTTCGATCAAAGATACCGCATACTGTGCGATTTTTCTTTTCTCTTCCCGGTGTACCTCGGTCCGCTGTGTTACCGTCTGCTCCGCCGCCTGATAAATATTGTCCGAGAGCACCGCCCCGCCGAACACCTTCACCAGTTTTCCTGCCTTATCCAGCACGACGATATCCCTTCTGGCGGTAGATTCGGAGATATCCAGAAGCCTGGTCAGTTCGGTCACTGTCACGCTCCGCTTCTCCTCCAGAATCTTTAAGATCATCTCATATCTTTGTTCCGATAACATAGTTTTCCTCCGTGTACCTTATATCCGCCGGAACCCGCTCCGGCATAAGTCCGTTACAGATTATCCTGCATAAACTTACTGATCGCCTCATACGCCGCCTCTTCGTCGGCTCCTTCAAAAGTAAGCGTCACCTCGTTGCCTTTCTTAACGCCAAGACCCATGATCCCGAAGATCTTCTTACAATCGCCGGACTTACCGTCCCTGGAGAGTTTGATACTGCACTCGAAAGCCTTGGCCGCCTTCACCAGCTCCCCTGCCGGACGTGCGTGGATTCCTTCCTGGTCGGTAATTACATACTTGAATTCTTTCATGATGTTTCTCCTCTTTTCTTTTATTTTATAATTTTCCTGTTCACTATTCAATATCTGTTTCTTTTGAAAATACTTCCCGATATTTTCTAATTCTGCCAATCTGCCAATCTGCCAATCTGCCAATCTGCCAATCTGCCAATCTGCCAATCTGCCA
>CANPTH010000002.1 GCA_947576945.1 uncultured Lachnospiraceae bacterium | reverse complement strand
CTTTATGTTTAATATACCACAATCTCCAAAGTGCCGCAAGCATTTTTTAGCGGTTATCCAGGGTTGTTTCATGAAGCGCCCAAAATTATTTTTTATTGTAACCCCGCTATTGAGCCAGCCAAAATCCCGTCTAATGAACGCTCTCACAGTCTCTCTTCCCTATCAGCTGCTCACATTCGATAAAAAAGCGCAAAATATCCCCTCTGTCTTATTTACACCTTTTTTCAAACCCTGTATACTTATTTTATCAATAAAAACTGGCTATTCCGCTGAAGACATATTTCTTTCTCAAAGAAGGGTCATCGCTGAAATCATCCATGGCTTCTGTCATGATTTCCGCACAGTCGCCAGACAGTATGGCTATCCGCAGGATGTTATAGGCGAACTTCCTGATCAGCGCCAGATTGTGCTTTGATCTTTTTGCCGGTGACCTGTCTTCACGGAAGGTATCATCCAGCACATGGTGCAGACGGTTTTCAACTGCCCAGTGCTCCCTTTTTATCCGGCCTGTTTCTTCCGCGGTCAGTTCCATGTCTGAGATCATTCCTGTTTTCTGGATATCCTTTCCGATTTCTTCGTCCCGGGCAGGTTTGGGTCTCCGCCTGGAGCCCTTTTCCAGAAAAGTTTTTATATCCGGTGTGATGTCGTTTCCCTGTGCGTCCCTTTCTACCGGTATCCGTATCTGTCTGGCCAGTCCTACTGTTTTTACAAACGGCCATTCTTTCTGTGTTTTTGTCAGGAGGCTGCATTCTGTGCATACGCTGTAGCACCGGTACTCCTGTCGGTCACGGTTCCGTTCCTTTTGGCTGGTCTCTTCATATTTTTCCTGCATCTGGGGGTATCTTGGCCTGTAGTCCCTGTCCTTCTCCATTTTTTTATGGGCATCTGTGCCACCACCACCCCCGTTACCGCATCAACTGCATTCAGGACCATTGGTGCCCGGAAATCTTTCACTTTCTCCATTGCGGCCCGCAGCGCTTTCCCATCCACCGCAAGATGGACCCCTTTCGTGCTCACGATCTCCCCAATCCATTCCATAAATTCCAGCGCAAACAGTTCCTCATCTATCCCTGACAGGAGCCGGCACGCTGTGGACGGGGAGGCGATGCCGTTCTTTAATGGAAGGTGCCTCCTCAATTCTTCCAAATGGTTTTTACACCATCTGAGGCTCCTGCGTATCGTTGTCTTCCCCGCAAGGAAACCGGCCACAAGGCATACCAGCACTTCCCCATGGTCATGTTTTGTCTCCCGGCCGCATCTGGGGTTCGGCACCGCTTTCATGTATTCCCGGAGAAGATCACATTCGATGAACTGGATGAGATCCTGGCCAGGGTTCATGAGGCGAGGCCGGATATCAAGGCGTTTTATTCGGGAAACGGCCAGTCAGTCATACTGCAGTGGATGCAGCCGTTTGAAACATTCGGCCAGTTATGCTCTTATGGCGTAGTTCTTGATCCGGCGAATAATATGAAAGTCGAGAATATATTTGCGACGGATATGTATAAGGAGTATGCGTTGCGGGCTTTCCACTGGACACAGGACGGCATTCAGCCCGGCGACCCGACAGACACAAATACAGCGCAGGATTACTTTATGGCGCAGGATCTGTTCTGTGTAGCGGATATCATGAATCCGGCGAACACGGTGGGATGGCAGGCGCGTGTGGCGGAAAGCGGTTTTGAAATGGGCCAGGCGGTGCTGGTAGATCCGATGATCACAAACAGCGGTATTACGGAATATATGTGGGGCATTGCCTCTAATTCGGAGAAACCGGATAAGGCCATGGATTTTCTGAACTTCCTCTATTCCAACGGAGAGGTTGCCAATATCCTAAAGTATGGACTGGAGGGTACAAACTATGAGTTTGCAGAAGGGTCCGATAAGATCGTTGTCGCTAACGGCACCTATGATCCGGTGTTTTATGTAGGAGGCGATACAAGACAGATGCATATTCTGTCCCCGGCAGGAGAGGATTATATCGACCAACTGCAGGCAATGGCTGATCAGGCAACAACCTCTAAACTGTGCGCGTATATGTTCGACGACACCGATTTCCAGACAGAGTCTTCCGTGATCTATTCGACGATACTGGAGTATGTGCCGAGGATCACATGCGGTATGTGCAAGAGTGAAGAGGAGACACTGGCGCTGCTTGACGAATTCAATGAAGCGCTGGAAGCGGCAGGGATCAATGACGTTATCGCCGCAAACCAGGAACAGCTTGACGCTTTTCTGGCTAAATAAGCAAGTTGCAAAAACGCTCGATAATGCAGCGTTAAGAACGGTAAAATGTATTGGGGATGTATCAGGGGAGGTGCTGCGATGCCGCACTTCCCTGTTTTTAACAAGAAAACAGGAGGATTGTATGGATAGATTGAGGATTTCTGAGAACAGACGATATTTTGTAAAAGAGGGCGGGACGCCTTTTACCTGGCTGGCGGATACGGACTGGACGATGCCTCTGGCCATGAAATGGGATGATGCGCTGTATCTGATGCAGACAAGGAAAGAACAGGGGTTTACGGTATTGCAGATCGTGGCCCTTGACCTGGGGGACGATCCGGAGATGCATAACCCGGTTGGGGAAACCGCTTTTATAGACGGCGATGTAGACAGGCCGAATGAAAAGTACTTTGAGTATCTGGACAGACTGCTGGATGCAGCCGGGGAGATTGGCCTGTATGTTCTTCTTCTGCCGGTATGGGCGCATCTGGTGGTGGGCCATGACTGGGGCGGCAAAACTTTTGACAAGACGATCACGGAAGAGAATGCCTATGCATACGGAAGATGGTTCGGCGATCGTTACAAGGACAGAAAAAATGTTATATGGTGTTTGGGCGGCGACCGTATGCCTGTTGATACGGGCGTTGATTACCGGAATGTGTGGAGACGCCTGGCGGAGGGCCTGGGAAGGGGTGTTATCGGAAGGGAGCTAAGATATGACTGCCCGGAGGGGTGGGAGGAAATGGCGATCACATACCATCCCTGCCATGAAGCGGAGACAGGAGAATGCTCTACCATGTCCTACTGGACAGAAGAGGATGCATGGATCAGCTTTATCATGATCCAGTCGGGTCACGGGATTAAGAAGAATTATGATATTATCTCGAAAGAATATGGCCGTGCACGGATAATGCCGGTGTGGGACGGTGAACCCGCCTACGAGATGATGCCGGCGGCCTGGCCGATCGACAAGAATACGCTGTTCCATGGTTCCTGGATAGTGAGAAAGCGGGCCTATTGGGCGCTGCTGGCCGGCGCGTTCGGGCACACTTACGGACATGCTTCCGTGTGGAGCAGTATTGACGAGAAACGGAGGTCGGCGTTCTTTAAGCATATCTGGTTTGAAGGACTCCATTCCGAGGGGGCGCAGCAGATCAAATATCTCCGGGCATTTATGGATGATATGCAGCCGCAGCTTGGGCGTCCCTGTCAGGAGATACTTCCTGCGGATAACGAGGATGCACCGATCGACAGCCATCTGCAGGCATGTGTGAATGGGCAGAATGAGAGCGTTTGCGTCTATTTTCCGAGCGGCGGACGTTTGCCCGTATGTGCGCCGTCGTCCGGAGCATGCGAGGACTGGCTGCTGCTCATTAAGAAAGAAGATTCCCGACCGCCGATCCAGGTAAAGACATATTATGAGGCGAAAAGAGTCATGGAAATAAAAAAGGTGTTTGAATGGTAACATTTTTGCATAAAACGGATTCGAACAGATCATCATCAATGCGGACACGTATCTTCTGTAAGGAACCTTTACAGTGCAACAGTGCGCTATACTGTATTATAGAAGGCAAATTTTCAGTCGTACCTGTACCGCTGGAAAATAGAACAGCCGAGGCTATACAGGCAGCCCCGTCTGCAATAGGTGAAGAAGTGAAGATTGGCCATAATTTATCCCCGGATTTTCTTTATTTTTTCCGTTTTATGTTCTGTAAAGATGTAATAAAATAAAAGATAAACGATAGCAGTCATGACTGAGAATGTCATGGCAGAAAGGAACATGGATACGGGTATGCGGATCATAATGGAGAAACTGGAAAACCATCTGAACGATTACCGTCTGAAGAAAAAGCTGCAGATGCTTTATATTTTCTGCGTTCTGTTTCCTCTTGTTGTGACAGACGGGGTGATCTTATATGACCTGATCCGGTTGGAGCGGCAGAGACAGCAGTATGAAATGGAAAATGTGGCGAGCGCCGTGCAGTATAACCTGTCCAATACCGTGGAGCATTCTGCGGCTACGGCTAAGAATATTTATCTGAACCGTTACATAGAAAATTTTCTGAACGTGCAGTTTGGATCGGCATTGGATTATGTAATGGGTAGACAGAGATTTATGAAGGACACGCTGTTTGAGAGCAGTCTGGGAATGGATAATACAAAGCTGACCATGTATGCTGATAACGAGACGATCGTAAATGGCGGAGAGTTTTCCAGGATCTCGGCAGCCAGAGGAACGGGCTGGTATGAACGGCTGCAGGAAAGCGGCGAAGACATGCTCTTTCTGTTTTATTATGACGACGGGAGGAATCCGTCAGTTGACGGAAAGAGGAAGCTCCTGTTTCTGCGTAAGATGAATTTTTTTCACAACAGCCCCTGTGAAAAGGTGTTGAAGATCGAGATGGATTACAGCGATATGGTAAGGGATCTGGAGCGGATGCATTACGAGCAGCCGGTCTATATCTGCAGGGACGGAGAGATCCTTCTGTCTAATGAAGGCCATAACAGCGTACTGCAGAAGTTTGAAGGCTTTACGGACGTTAACAGGGTCGGTTTTGAGAAAGAGATCACGCTTTACGGAGAAAAACTACAGATTTATGTGCTGAAAACACCCGGCAGTATACTGCCATTCCTGCGGGAGAATATTGTATTGATCGGCCCACTGCTGCTTGTCAATATCATTCTTCCCTGGTTTCTGATGCGGCAGATCGACAGTTCTATAACCGTCCGGATACGGGAACTCAGCCATGTATTTGAGAGCGTGAGTAAGGATCGTATGACGGAGCTTTCCAGGGTGCGCGGCAAGGATGAGATCGGGAGCCTGATGCTGAATTACAACCGCATGGCGGTCAGGATGAATGATCTGATCCAGACAGTGTATAAGGACAAGCTGAAAGAGCAGGAGATGGACATAGCCAGGCAGAGTGCGGAACTTCTTGCCCTGCGCAGTCAGATTAATCCGCATTTTCTTTTCAATGCGCTGGAGAGTATCCGTATGCACAGTGTTTTGAAAGGAGAATATGAGACCGCGGATATGGTGGAAAAGCTTGCCGTTATGGAGCGGCAGAACGTAGACTGGGGTGTTGACGATGTGGAGATCGGGAAGGAGATGGAATTTGTTGAAGCCTACCTGGGACTTCAGAAATACCGTTTTGGGGACAGGCTTTCTTATGAGCTGAGTGTGGCGCCGGATTGTGTGGCAGTAAGGATACCGAAACTTACACTGGTGACGTTTGTAGAGAATGCCTGTGTCCATGGAATTGAAAGCAAGACCGCTCCAGGCTGGATCTTTGTCCGTATTTACAAAGAGAACGAAATACTTTGTATAGAAGTGGAGGATACGGGGGATGGCATGGAAGAAGACGCGCTGGCGGATATTCTGGATAAAATGCGTAACGCAAGTATTAACAGACTGCGGGAGAAGGGGCGTGTGGGCATTTTGAATGCCTGTCTGCGTTTGAAAATGATGCCTGCCTGCAAAGCAGATTTTCATATAGAGAGTGAAAAAGGAACAGGGACTATGATTCAGATCAGGATATCGCCGGAGATGCTTTCGGAACCGGGGGGGGGGTGAAAATGGACATGCTTAAGGTGTTACTTATTGACGATGAACCGTTCATTGTGCAGGGGTTGGCAGTCCTGATCGATTGGAGCCGGGAAGGATTCGAGATTGCGGCCACAGCTGCTAATGGCAGGGAGGCGTTGGAGTATCTGCAGGATCATAAGGTAGACTTGATCATAGCGGATATCAAGATGCCCGTCATGGGCGGGCTGGAATTGTTGGATGTGATACGCTCCGAGAAGGTTTCGGAGGCTTATTTCGTGATTTTGAGCGGTTACAGCGACTTTGCTTTTGCCAGACAGGCAATCCAGCAGAACTGTATGGACTATGTACTGAAGCCGGTGGAGAGAGAGGAACTGACTGCTATCCTGCGCAAGGTAGCACAGCGATCCGCCGTAGACCGGATGGACGAACAGAACCAGAAGAAGATGGAACGGGCCTATCTGGAAAGGAATGTTTTGGCGGTGCTGTTTGGAAAGCATGACGCACAGAATCTGGAGTATGTGAAGCGGCATATGCACCTTTCTGAAGGCGTCCGCTATATCAATATCGAGCCGGATGGTTTAAAGGATGTTCAGGAACGGGAGGATGGGGAACTGCGGCAGCTGCAGAGACGGCTCTGCCAGGCCTGCATGGACTGGCTCAAAGAGGATGAAACCCATTGCATTTTCGACGTTTCGCATGATCAAAAGAGTTATGATATCGGCTTTTTATACTGCGACTATATGGCGCAGAGACACGGATGCGGTGAAAAGGAATATCTGCAGGATTTTCGCAGGAATCTGGAGAAGGCACTGCAGCATCCGGTAAGGATGCTTGCGGGTAAGAAGGTCAGCGATATCTCTGCTGCGGCAAAATCCTACAGTTCAGCCTGCGTGTTGAAATCGCTGGAGGCCTTTCGGGAGAAGAAAACACTCTATTTCTATGAGGAGGAGGTGCAGGTCAGTCAAGGCGGAATTGTGTTGTGCAAACAAAGGCTGGATTCGCTGATCGCTTCGATCGAACAGAATAATAAGATACAGATCCGGGAAAATACAGAACGGTTCTATGAAGAAATGAAGCAGATGGGTGTGGCAGGCAAAACGGTTAATCTTAATATCAATTATCTGCTGTTTCAGTTGATCCATCTGGCCACGGAACAGGACAATAGTGTGGATCAAAAGGAGATTCTGCATTTTATCAGTGAAAGCGTGTTCGAGGAAGGGATTTTGCGGGGGAGCAATATTCACCTTGCGCGGTTTGCCGGCGAGTATGCGGAATATCTTATGCAGCTGCGGAAAAATGTCTCCAGGGGGGTGCTGGCACAGATTGAAAGGGAAGTAAGGGAAAATTATGCCCAGAATCTGACGCTCAAGGACCTCTCAGGAAAGTATTATGTGAACAGTGCTTATTTGGGACAGATTTTTCGAAAAAAGTACGGGCAGTCCTTTAAGGATTATCTGAACGGTTACAGGATTGAACAGGCTTCCCTGCGGCTGCTGCGAACGGATGACAAGGTGTATGAGATCGCACAGGATGTGGGATATAAGGATCTGGATTATTTCATCAACCGCTTTATCGCGGTAAAGGGCTGTACGCCTGCGAAATTCCGACGGGAGGCGCGGGAGTAGGCAGGTCGGATAACAGAGCGGAACAGACGGAGCAGGTATAGGTGTGCATTGTGATCTATCTATACTTTGCCCCGTCTTTTCATATTCTTTCTCCGGTTGTTGTCAGTATTCCCTGTAGATAAAATATTGTTAACAAATAAAACATCCGGTTGTGCGGATGAAAAAAATGGAGAAAGGGAGGGGATATTGTGAAAGCGAAAAAGCTGGCAGCATTATTACTCACAGCCGCAGTGGCGGCGGGCACTCTGGCCGGATGCGGCGGAGACAGTACACAGGCGGATTCTAACGACGTCGCAGGCGTGGAGGGAACCGGAGGAGACAGTGCGGGAAGCAACGGGGAGATGAAACATTTTACGGCATTCTTTGCGGTACCGGGATCAGAGATCAACGATGATAACGAGATCATGCTGAAGATCGGTGAACTGACAGGAGCAATCTGTAAGGAGACATGGCTTACCGGACAGACGGCACAGGAGGCGGTGGGTACTTTGATCGCGGGCGGCGAGTATCCTGATTTCATAGACGGCGGCGACGGAGCAGCACAGCTGTACGAAGCAGGGGCGCTGATTCCACTGGACGACTATATCGATCAGTATCCGAACATCAAAGAATATCTGACGGAGGAGGAATGGGATAAACTCCGGCAGGATGACGGACATATCTACTGGATTCAGCAGTTCGGCAATATTTACGGAGAAGAAAAGGCAACGACACATAATGACGAAGCTTTCTGGATTCAGACACGCGTATTGGAGTGGGCAGGCTATCCTGAGGTACATACCATGGATCAGTATTTTGACCTGATCGAATCCTATCAGGAAGCAAATCCCACCATGGAGGACGGCATGGAGAACATTCCCTATACAATCCTCTGTGATGACTGGCGTTACTTCTGTCTGGAGAATGCGCCGCAGTTTTTGGACGGTTATCCGAATGACGGTTCGGTGATCGTGGATCCTGATACGCTCAAGGTAATTGACTATAATACCACACCGACGGCGAAGCGTTATTTTCAGAAGTTGAATGAAGAATACCAGAAAGGTATCGTGGATCCGGAATCCTTTACACAGACTTATGATGAGTATATTGCGAAGCTGTCTACAGGCCGCGTGCTTGGCATGATCGATCAGTGGTGGGACTTCGCCTACAACGTAAACGACGCGTTAAAGCAGCAAGGTCTGGATAAGCAGGGCTGTAATTATGTGCCGCTTCCCATCACCATAGAGGAGGGAATCAAGAATCAGTGGCACAATTCCGGCGGTGTGCTGAATGTATCGAGCGGTCTGGCCATTACGACGAGCTGTGAGGACGTAGAAGGAGCGCTGGCTTTTGTGGACGCGCTGCTGGGTCAGGAGGTACATGATCTGCGTTATTGGGGTATTGAAGGCGTTGACTATGAAGTGGATGAGAACGGAGAGTTTTATAAGACGGAGGAAATGCGCATGAATGCATCCGATACGGCTTATAAAGCATCCCATATGTGCAGTTACTCTTATTTTCCGAATTATTCCGGAACAAGCCGTGACAATATTAATGCAATGTCGCCGCAGTTCCAGCCAAAAGAGTTTTATGATGCATTGAGCGAGGATGTGCAGAAATGCTTTGAGGCATACGGGGCGGAGACATACGTGGACATGCTGGGTACAAGCGAAGCGCCCGGGGCGTGGTATCCCATGTACTCATTTTCGAGCAACATGACGACGGCGACCGAGGGCGGCATGGCCTGGGCAAAGATGGACGAAATCAAACATGAATACCTGCCAAAGGTGGTAATGGCTTCTGATTTCGAAAGCGCATGGGAAGAGTATATGGGCGTCTATGAAGGCTGCAATCCTCAGGCATTCCTGGATGAGATGCAGGAGGAACTGGACCGCAGAATGGAAGCGGCTGAAAAATATAAATAAACATTCCGTGAAAACAGGCAGATGTCAGAGTAGTCTGGCCTGTCTGTTTTCCATATCAGGCACAGACGCTGCAGGCACAGCCGGGAATGCCCGTCAGGAGTATGGGGCTGCGGGGGAAGCAGCCGGCAGTACTGCAGCGCCGGCCGGAAAGTGAGGATGGAGGTAGAGATGGCTTCTATGGCAAAAAGAAAACAAAAAATTAAAGAACCCAAAATCGAGATCACATGGAAAGAGATCAAACGACAGAAAGTGTTGCTGATCTGGTCGGCGGCCATAGTATTGTATGGCATTATATTCTATTATCTGCCGTTGGGCGGCTGGATCATGGCATTCCAGAATTACAGACCTAAGGACGGTCTGTTCCATTCACAGTTTGTAGGACTGGCAAAATTCCAGCAGCTGTTTTCAGACGCAACCTTTTTGCGTGTCATCCGTAATACGCTGTCGATGGGCGTGATCAATCTGGTAGTGACTTTCGTGATGGCGATCGTCTTCGCGATCCTGTTAAATGAGATAAAATCCAACGGCGGAAAGAAAGTCGTGCAGACTATATCCTATTTACCGCACTTCCTTTCCTGGATTATTGTGACCGGTATTCTGCATGATGCGCTTTCCGGAACGGGAATCGTAAATGAACTGTTATTAAAATTCGGTATTCTGGATCAGCCGCTGAACTTCTTTGCTCATCCGAAATATTTCTGGCCGATCGTGGCATTTGCCAATGTGTGGAAAGAAACCGGATGGAATGCGATCATTTATCTGTCGGCGATCACGGCGATCGATCCGTCGCTCTATGAAGCGGCGAGCATGGACGGTGCGGGAAGATGGTCTAAGATTCGCTATGTTACCCTTCCGGGTATCAAGCCGACGATCATCATACTGCTCCTGATGAATGTGGGAAATGTATTAAATGCCGGATTTGAGATCCAGTATCTGTTAGGAAACGGACTGGTACAGAGTGTTTCGCAGACTATTGACATATATGTATTGAAATGGGGAATCAGCCAGAATGACTTTGCTATCGGTACTGCGGCAGGTATTTTTAAGAGTCTGGTCAGCATTGTCCTGATCGTCATTGCAAATATGATCGCAAAGAGAAGCGGTGAAGAAAGACTGTTCTAAAGTCGGAAAGGCATGGGTATCGGTATGAGTCAGAAAGAAATGAAGAGACGAAAAACCTCGTTTGGGGATAAAATATTTACAGTGTGTAATGTGCTGTTTATGATTGCATTTGTGGTCATAACGCTTTATCCGGTTCTGAATACACTGGCTATTTCACTGAATGACGGAACGGATGCTCTTCGGGGCGGAATTTATCTGTTCCCGCGGAAATTTACAATGAAGAATTATATTACTGTTCTGGAGAAGGATAATCTGGTCACAGGCGCCTACATCACCGTGGCGAGGACGGTGGTCGGAACGGTATTTTCACTGGTGACCAATGCAGTCCTGGCGTACATAGTCAGTCGAAAAAGATTTCTGTTCAAACAACAGCTCTCGTTGTTTTGGGTAGTCACCATGTATGTGAACGGCGGCATGATCCCTACATTCCTGCTGTTTAAGGGACTGCATCTGACGAACAGTTTCTGGGTGTATGTAATTCCCGGTATGATCAGCGCTTTTAATATGCTGGTAATCCGAACTTATATGAACGGCATACCGGATAGCTTGGAAGAATCCGCGCAGTTGGACGGTGCCGGTTATATGACGATCTTCTGGAAGATCATCTCGCCGCTGTGTAAACCGGTATATGCAACGGTGGCG
The DNA here is from genome assembly GCA_947576945.1 of uncultured Lachnospiraceae bacterium. Lineage (GTDB taxonomy): Bacteria > Bacillota > Clostridia > Lachnospirales > Lachnospiraceae > UBA3282. The sequence continues at coordinate 119,980 of CANPTH010000002.1, read as the reverse complement.
TTGTTCGTTGCGGTGGGGCAGTGGAATTCATGGTTTGACGCCATGTTGTATAACCGCATGAGCAGCGAATATACTACCTTACAGTATGAGTTGATGAAACTGCTTTCCTCCGTGACCAATCAGGGAAACAGCGCGGAGGCGATGAAGAATGCGGCAGGCACGGTAACGCCAACCTCGGTGCGGGCCGCAGCTACGATACTGACGATGCTGCCCATTGTCTGTCTGTATCCGTTCCTGCAGCGTTATTTTGTAACGGGATTGACGATCGGCGGTGTGAAAGAATAAAAGCGAAATGAGTTTTTCTGGCGGAAGAAGCCAAAATAGTGTATCCTATAGTTAACGACATTAGAAATTTCGTATTCGACCTTGCAGGAGCTGCCGTATATGGCTCCTGCAAGAGCCGGAAACAGAAATTTGTTATGTCGTTTACTATATATATCAGGAAGCGAGGTCTAAAGGTTGAATAAATTCTCTGATGAGCAATTTATTCAACCAAGAATTTGTGCAGAAGCGTCACAAATTCTGTTGATCGCAGAGCAGAATTTGAAATTCTGCTCGCGGCCTCAGCGTAAAACGCTTCGGAATGGAGGAAGGAATGAAAAAAAGGTTGATGGAATGTATGCTGCTGTTGGCGGCATGCTTTTTTGTTGTTTTTTTTGCGAGCAGATATACGGGATACGATTTGAGGGTAAAGAAGCCGGAATACAGAGAATACACAGCGTTTTTCACTGTACCCGGCATTTCGCCGGAGGATGACAATGAGATCATGGAAAAAATTGCGGAACTGACCGGGGCAAAATGCCGGGAAATCTGGCTGTCAGGACAGACGGCGGATGCTGCCATTGCTTCCTGCATTGCGGGAGGAGAGTATCCGGATTTTATTTCCGGCAGCGCTGCACTCTATGAGGCCGGAGCGCTGCTCCCCATTGATGAATACTGGGATGCATATCCGAATATCCGTGGTTATCTGGAGGAGGATGTCTGGGATCAGCTCAGGCAGGAGGACGGGCATATTTACTGGATTCCACAGTTCAATGTCGTTCACAGGGAAGGAGCGGAGGCGTTGCATGAAGGGGAAGCATTCTGGATACAGACCCGTGTTTTAAAATGGGCAGGATACCCACAGATTACTACAGTGCAGGAATACTTTTCTTTGATCGAGGCTTATATGAAAGAAAATCCCTGCATGGCTGACGGAGAGAGCAATATTCCTTTCATGCTCCTGTGCGATGACTGGCGTTATTTCTGTCTGGAAAATCCGCCGCAGTTTCTGGCCGGCTATCCGAATGACGGGTGCTGTACGGTAGATCCGGACACACTGACGGTCATGGATTATAATGTGACAGAAACGGCGAAAGCATATTTTGCCCTTTTAAATCAGGAGTTTCATGCAGGGATGATCGCTCCGGAATCTTTCACCCAAAGTTATGAGGAATATCTCGAAATACTGGCTTCCGGACGGGTGCTGGGTATGGTGGAGCAGTGGTGGCAGTTCGCCTACGATGTGGGAGACGCGCTGAGCCGGAAAGCGGAGGAAGGCTGCGGTTATGTTCCACTGCCGATCGTCATGGAAAAGGGCGTAAAGAATCAGTGGCATACAAAACGGGGAAATGACATTGACACAGCGGAAGGAATCTCCATTACGGTAAGTTGTAAAGATGTGAAAGGCGCCATGTGGTTTATCAACGATCTCTTGGATGAAAGGGTGATGAAACTGCGGTTCTGGGGTGTGGAGGATGTCGATTATCATAAGGATGAAAGCGGCATTTATTATAAAACACCGGAGCAACGCGCGCGTGCACGGGACGGCGCCTATTTGAGACGGCACTTTTGCTATTATTCTTATTTTCCAAGGCTGGAAGGGATGGCAGCTGACGGGATCAATGCCTTTTCGGCCGAATTTCAGCCGGAAGAGTTCTATGCAGCCCTGCCGGAGGATGTGCGGGCATGCCTGGCGGCGTATGGATGCAGGAATTATGTGGATATGCTTGGCAGTAATGAACAGCCAGGGGCCTGGTATCCGATGTATTCCCATGCAAAGCGGCTGACACAGGACGTGCCTGCCGGAAGAGTCTACAAGGCGATGGAAGAAGTTAAGCAGACATATCTGCCACGGGTTGTTCTGGCCGAGGATTTTGAATCTATGTGGGAACAGTATATGGAAGCGTACAGTGCATGCCATCCGGAAGTGTTTTTTGAAGAAATGCAGAGAGAACTGGATCGGCGTGTGGAAGACACGGATTAGGGATATGGTACATGGAAGGAAATAAGACAACTAAAGAAACTCTAAGACTGCAGAGAACACTGCCTTAGAGTTTCTTAATGACTTTTTATTCAACCTTTGGCAGCCTGCTGCGATAGAGCGCCAGTTCTTCGTCGGTGGGGATGTAGTCATCCATTTTCCCGTCGTGGAATTTCTCATAGGCCATCATATCGAAATAGCCTGTACCGGTGAGGCCGAAGACGATGGTCTTCTCTTCGCCGGTTTCCTTACACCGGACTGCCTCGTCAATGGCGACGCGGATCGCGTGGGAGCTTTCCGGCGCGGGCAGGATGCCTTCTACTTTTGCGAAGTACTCCGCGGCTTCAAAAACTTCCGTCTGCTTGACGCTGACTGCTTCCATCAGGCCCTGATGATAGAGCTCGGACAGGGTAGAACTCATGCCGTGATAGCGAAGGCCGCCGGCATGGTTGGCGGAGGGGATAAAGTCGCTGCCCAGCGTGTACATTTTGGCCAGGGGGCAGACCATACCGGTATCGCAGAAATCGTAGGCGTATACGCCGCGGGTAAGGCTGGGGCAGGAAGCGGGTTCAACGGCGATGATTCGATAGTCGGCTTCGCCGCGGAGCTTTTCGCCCATAAACGGTGCGATCAGACCGCCCAGATTGGATCCGCCGCCGGCACAGCCGATGATGATGTCGGGTTTTATGCCGTATTTATCCAGGGCGGTTTTGGTCTCTAAGCCTATGATGGACTGGTGGAGAAGCACCTGGTTGAGCACGCTGCCCAGCACGTAGCGGTAGCCGTCACTGGATACCGCCGTCTCCACCGCTTCGGAAATAGCGCAGCCGAGGCTCCCCGTAGTGCCCGGATGTTCGGCCAGGATCTTCCGGCCAACCTCGGTTTCCATGGAGGGCGACGGCGTTACCGACGCACCGTAGGTGCGCATCACTTCCCGGCGGAAAGGTTTCTGCTCGTAGGAGCATTTCACCATGTAGACCTTGCAGTCAAGGCCCAGATAGGAACAGGCCATGGAAAGCGCCGTGCCCCATTGACCGGCTCCGGTTTCGGTGGTCACACCGTTAAGCCCCTGTTTCTTCGCGTAATAGGCCTGGGCGATGGCGGAGTTTAACTTGTGGCTGCCGCTGGTGTTGTTGCCCTCGAACTTGTAATAGATCTTCGCGGGCGTGCCGAGCTTTTTCTCCAGACAGTAGGCGCGGACAAGCGGAGCCGGGCGGTACATCTTATAGAAATCGCGGATTTCCTCCGGAATCTCGAAGTACGGCGTATCGTTGTCCAGCTCCTGCGCCACCAGCTCCTCGCAGAAAACGCCGGAGAGCTCTGATGCCGTCATCGGCTTGTGGGTGCCGGGATGTAAGAGCGGCGCCGGTTTCTGTTGCATATCGGCGCGCAGGTTATACCATGCCCTGGGCATTTCGTTTTCGGTGAGATAGATTTTGTAAGGGATTTTTTCGTTGTTCATGGCAGTTGCCTCCTTGTGAAATTTGTGATTTTGTAACAAAAGTGCATTTCTGCCAAACAAAAAACGCCCCTGACAGAAATAGACTTTCTGTCAAGGACGAATAGATACAATAATTGTAGACACTATCCGCGGTGCCACCTTGATTCACGGTATGACCCGTGCGCTTAGCAGGATACCAACATATCCCCGGCATATTACGCTTGCCTGCAGCGTCGCAGAATACTCTGTGATAAAGCTCACATTTGACTGCGCCCTCAGCGGTCCATTTGACAACTTGTTTCTTGCCTGCTTCTCAGCATCGCAGGTTCTCTGTAAAGGCATGATTGCCGTTATCTCCGCTTCAACGGTTTGCTGTATGAAATTTTTATACACTATAGCACCATTGTATGTGCGTGTCAATAGTTTTGTGAAAAAATAACGGGTTTTATGTCAGCTCATTTGTATTTTTTCAATGATGCAGGAATCTCTATTAAATCTTTTCGATCAGGCATTGATGGTCTTTCGTCTTGGGATCATAGCATATTCCGACTGCAAGAATCTGGTCAGTGCCGTATTTTTTAGCTTTTCGCAATATTCTATATTACGGATCTGTGCGACAGCGATTTCCGGTGAACTGCCGGCTTTCAATTCGATGATAATATCGGGAAGATTTCTGCGTCTGGGATAAAATATAAAGTCTGCGAATCCTTTGCCGCTCTTTTCTTTACGCTCAACCCAGTATTTGTTCACTGAGGGTAGGCAAGGGTCACGACACATGCGAGGCTGTTTTCGTCGTTGTATTTCAGGATGGGCAGTTCACTGGAAAGAGTGGTCTGCTGTTCACAGAGGGCTGTCACCTCTTCTTCCGTAAAGGCGAAATAATGTTCGAAGGAAGGGTCGTTGAGCATGGTATATTCCTTAAACATATTCAGGGCTGAACCGGTGCTGCAGCGTTTGAGCGGGAGGACGCCGGTCATGTAGGCAAGCGCCACGTATGGCCGGTCTTTCAGCAGATCTCTTAAGAACTCCAGAAAATCGCCCTGATGCTCCGGGTACAGGTCATGGCTGAAAATATAATCCCATTCGTCTATGATGAAGATAAATTCGTCTCCGGTGGCGGCAAGCATATCGGAAATACTGTTAAATTCTCTGTTTTCAAGCTCCGAGTAGACAGCGGCTATATCACGTTTGAAAGAGTTTTTGATCAGATCGATATAGTCATTGTAGGCGTTGCCTTTATCGGAAAGGTTGTTCAGGCACATACTAATGACGTTGTATTTGTTCAGGTGAGTCAGGTAATCTTTGCTTTTGCCAATCTCTAAAGTATCAAACAGGAACCTGGTATCATAAGATTTCCCGTAATAAGCGCCGAGCATGTTCAGCAGAGAGGTCTTACCGAAGCGGCGCGGTTTTGTGATGCAGATGTATTTGCTTATAGTTTGGATACGCTTATTGATCATGTTGATAACGTTTACGCTGGAATAAGGAGTGTGCAACAATGTACCAGATGATTGCATTTGATATGGATGGAACGTTGCATGGCGGAACCGGAGAAGTATTTCAGTCTGCTGCCGGAATCTATTATTTAACCTTTTCCTCCATACGATATTGTTTCGGTGTGATGCCCACACTCTTTTTGAATTGTCTCTGAAAATAAGAGGGTGTGGAAAACCCGGTTCTGTATCCAATCTCCTGTAAGGAATAATCTGTTGTGGACAGCATAACCTTCGCAGCTTTCAGTCGCTCTTTGAGAATAAAGCTTGTGAGAGATTCCCCGGTCTTTTTGCTGAATATAGCAGAGATATAATCCGGATTCATGTGAACGAATTCGGCGATGAGCTGACGGTTCAGATCGGGAGAAGAGAGATTTTTGCGCACACAATCCTGAATGATTTCAATTGTGGATTCCGGCTGTTCCTCTTCTGGATTGATCTGAAATAATTCCGGATATACATTTCTTCGCTTGCTTTCTTTTACAGCTTTTGCCAGGGTGGTCTCCAGATGGTAAATATCCACCGGTTTGGTGAGATAGTCCTGGACGTGTAGCTCAATAGCAGAATGCGCATAGTCAAATCGTTCGTGACCGGTCAGCAGCAGGATTACAGGATTCAAATTCTTTTCGTGAAGCCAGCGAATGAAATCAAATCCGTTTTCTTTGGGCATTTCGATGTCTGTCAGAACGATATTTATGTCCGGAAGCTGCTCCATCACATGTTTTGCCTCCGGTACGCTGTGAGCCGTATACTGTTCACTGATGCCCAGCTTGTCCCAGTCGGTATTCAGCCGAATGTCTTCAACAATATAGAATTCATCGTCTATGATCAATATTTTCATAACAGCCTTCCTTTCAACTATGAATGAGCAAATTCAAAAAAATTAGATCAGTACTACTGCATCATCGATGCCGTTGAGGCTTTCTTCATATCGATAGATATAATAGCTTCGACTGCCAACTGCCACGAGGCTGACATCGGCAATCTCCTGTACGATTTTCACCTTTGACATGGTCTTATCGTACATGATGACGGCATAATTAAGGACGATGCCAGAACACGGGCTTTCGTTTTCCCATGATATGTTTGATAGTCTTTTGCGGAAAGAGGCGACATATACTTAATTTTTAAAGCAGTTTTGAATGGTATATACTGTTTTCTATAAGACACCATCCTTTACAGGTTATTGTTTTCTTGACTAAAACGGTATATACCCAAAAAGGCATGATGTCTTTAGCTTTATGCTATTTGAGTCAGCTATGGTATAATTTCAAATTTGCTCATTTATAGCTTTCAAAATAAAATGACCGGTAGGAACAGGAGCTTAAGAGTCCTGGTAGGAAATATAGGGAAGAATAATGTCAACCTGTGCGCCGCCTCCATGTGGGAGATTGGAAAAGAGGATGCTGGTGTGGGAATCGCCGTAGGCCAGAAGGATCCTCTTTTTGATATTATAGAGTCCGATTCTGGAGCCGTCTGCAATTTCCTCCAAAGCAGGTACCGGGTTGTTCAAAGCCGCCAGCATCTGCTCCGGAAAACCGCTTCCGGTGTCCGTATGTCTAATGTGCACATAGACCTGCCCGCCATCATTCTGCTCCTCAAAGGCGGTGACGGTGAGACTCAGCTTTTCGCTGGTGCTTAAATTATGCTTAATGGAATTCTCGCTCAACATCAAAACCAGGCTGGGAAAGACGGCCGCATTATCACATAACCCCTGTATATTAATTTGATAGAGCAGACTGTCAGGGTAACGGTAACTGTTCAGATCATAATAATTGTGCACGAAATGCATCTCTTCCGCCAGACTGACAAAGGGCTTGGTGGAAAGAGTGTAGCGCAGGTGCTCTGCCAGAGTGGATATCATGGACTTTAAAACAATACGGCTCACAGAGGTGCCCGCCATGGAGGAGATAACACTCAGGCAATTGATCAGAAAATGGGGCGATACCTGATTGCGCAGGCTCAGGAGTTCGTACTCCTTTTTCAGAAGCTGTTCCCGGAGTACCTGGTTCTCCAGGGAATCGATGTGCTCCAGAAGCCGAATGACTTCCTCATGAATTTCCCGTACTTCCTTACAGCGGCTGACTTCCTGGAGCTTAAGCGCCTCAAGCTGAGGACTTTCCTTCACCGTTTCCGAGATCCTGTACAGCTCACGGATCGGCAGACGCAGTCTGGTGCTGAACAGGATAAAGGTAGAGAGAAAGCAAAGGGTGAGGATGACGATGAATACGCCCTGTAGCTTAAATCGAAGCTCAAGCGTCTGCTGGAGATGGGAATAGGGCATCAGGATCAACAGATCCGATTGGCAAAAGGAGGGCCTGCTCTCAAATTTCAGATATTTACTGCCGGAGCAGGTTACAACCTGTGTGTTTTTGCCAAGAAGCAGTTGTAACTCGTTGGAATCCACAGCCTGATTGACAACGGGAAACTCTGTTTCCGGCGCGTTGAGGAAGGCACAGAGCGTATCTTTGGAAGTGCATCCTTCCAGATCATTCATGATTGTATCCACATTGACCCATGCGCCGCCGATGGTATTGTTGTAGGCAAACATACGCACAAGACAATAGCTGCCGTCAATTTCGCAGAAAGCAAAAGAACTTTTCTGTGAAGCAAGCTCCCTGGAAAAGGCGGCAAAATCCACCGACCGCAGAAAGGTTTTAAAATAGGTGGAAAAGGAGCTGTTGGGATCTCTTAACTCGGAAATAAAACGGTCATTGCGCCCGCTGTAGAAAAACAATCCGTCCACTGTCGAATAGCACAGCAGATAAGAACTCAGCGTTCTTTGAAGACGGGATTCGCAGGCGGAAATTGTCATTATATTATCCGAAGTGGACAACTGAGACAGATCAGGGTTGTTGTAAAGGGTTGACAGAACGGAGCGGTTGGCGATTTCCAGATCATTTTTAGTCTCAGTCAGACAATAATCTATCGTTCTGTAGTAGCTGTCATAAAGATTGGAGCGCATATTATGGTTCAGAAACAGAAAAAGGACCAAAAAGGAGATCAGAAACAGGCCATATATCACCAAAACAATTTTGATCAGCTGAGAAAAAAGCGAGTACTCCCGTTTGTGAAAAAGCATAAATACCTCCATCTGTCGGAAAATGTCTATGTATGATAGTAATCTTAATAGAAAGGAAAAGCAATCGACAAATGAGAAGTTGTAAGAATTTTAAAATATTCGCTCAAATATGTACACTTTTTTTTCGTGGATATCTTCCTATAATGAAAAAAGATCTACTCCGAGGAAGAAAAGGGAGGAGAAGAAGAGAGCCTTTTTGACGGCCATGATCCGTCTGCTGAAGAAGGATCCCAACAGGAACAGGGCGGCAAACCGGTCATCAACAAGGAAATGGGCTGTATTGATGCGTTTACAAGGATTTCTTTGCAGGATTTTGCATAAATGCGCTTGTGATGGAAGAGAAGATGTCAAAATAATGCAATAACTGCTAAGAAGTGTGAATATTTTTTTGCCCTGAAAACAGTTATAATTATGACACAATAAAGAGAAGAAAATATCGGCCGATAAGAACTTCTTCCATTATTGAATGTATAAATTTAAATAAACAAATGAAGGAGGAATATTAATGAAAAAGATTCTTGCACTTATGATGTGTCTTGTTCTTACGGCAGGAACTCTTGCCGGATGTGGAGGAGGGCAGGCTGAAACAAATGGCGGTGCTGCTGCTCCTGCTGCTGACGATACGGGCGCTGAGGCCGCTGGAGATGAAGCGGCTGCCGGAGAGGCGGCAAGTGATCTGATCACCGACTTTGGTGGAGAGACGATCGTTGTTGCATTGTACTGCAACGATGATTCTGTGCTTGGAAAAGACAGAGTATTCGGTAAGATCAAAGAATATTATCTGGACACTTACAATATTAATGTTGAGTTTGTAACATCTCTTATGGGTGATTATACGCAGAGCGTGAATATGATGCTTTCCTCAGGGGAGCAGGTGGATATTTTCAGTTCAGGCGTTATGAACTTCTCGAATACGGTAGCGAACGAGAGTACTTATGATCTGAATGAGGGAGATCTGCTCAATAATTATGGTAAGGATATTGTGGAACTGATTGATCCGGAGTTCTTAAAGGGCTGCGTTGTAAATGGCGCTTTGTATGGGATTCCCTGTATGCGTGATCTGGCAACCGGTATGTGGTGCGTCGTAGTCGATAAAGAGTATATGGATGGTATCGATTATGATTATTCCCAGATCAACATGGAAGAAGTTAACCCTGCGACTGCAGAGGATATGACAGAACTGTTTACGCAGCTTCACGAAGCATATCCTGATGTAAATGTAGTGTATCCCTGGAATTACGGATATCTTGGACAGAAGCTTGCCTATGATGCTATTGGCGGAGACGTGTTTGGCGTGCTTCTTGATCCTTCCAACAGCCTTGAAGTGTCCAATCTGTTTACCAGCGATATGTTCAGGGAATATTGTCAGCTGATGTATGAGTGGCAGCAGGCAGGATTTATGTCGAAGGATGCCGCTACCGAGACACAGAACGGCGGTGCACAGGTTATTGCCGGCACTCTGATCGCTGATACGACAGCCGGAAAGCCCGGTATTGTACGTCAGAAGGAAGCAGAACGTGGCGGACGGGATTCCGTTGTATTCCAGCTGGGGCCTGACTTTGTGGCAAGCAGCGCGCCTGTTGGCGCTGCATGGAGCATCAATTCCACGACAGAAGCTCCTGAGGCTGCGATGACGGTTCTGAACGATCTGTATACCAGTCCCGTAGTGACCAACCTGCTTCTGTGGGGTGAAGAAGGTGTGGATTATGTTCTTACGGAGTCCGGTCATTGTACTTTCCCTGAGGGAGTGACCGAGCAGACAGTAGAGTATTACAATCTGGTGTGGGCTTGGATGATGCCTTGTGAATATCCTACCTATGTACGTGAAGGGGATGACATCGACCTTTGGGAGAAGACGATAGATTTCAACAACAATGCCATGAAGTCCAAGGCGCTTGGCTTCAGCTTTGACTCTTCGGAGGTCAGTGCAGAGTATACGGCGTTGACCAATGTATGGGAAGAATACGGCAACAGCCTTGTATTCGGTCTGATCGAGCCGGAGGCAGGTATTGCCGAACTCAATGAGAGACTGGAGGCTGCAGGTCTTCAAACTTATATAGACGCGAAGAAGGAAGCTTTGGAGGCGTGGGCAGCCGAGAACGGTGTCGAGTAGGAAACGATTGATTATGCATGAATCCGTCCTGGACGGTTGTATCTGAAAACGGGAAAAAGGAATGGAAATCTCAGATTCCTGTTCCTTTTTCTCTTGTATTAAGAAAGGCTGGCATGCTATGAAACAGACAGCAAAAGTAAAGAGGGATTCCAAGAAGACTTTAAGACTTGTCAAGCGGTTTATTCCCGTATATCTTATGGCTCTTCCGGGAATTATCTATCTGTTTATCAATAATTATATGCCGCTTCCGGGCCTGGTGCTGGCATTTAAGAAGTATTCCACGAAAAAGGGAATTTGGGGTTCGCCATGGGTAGGCCTCAAAAATTTCAAATATTTGTTCCGGACACAGGATGCCTGGATCATTACAAGAAATACACTGGGTTATAATATTTTGTTTATCATTGTTAATGTGGTCATGGCTGTTTCGATTGCCATCATCCTGTCCGAGCTTACCACGAGATGGAAGAAGGTTTATCAGTCCACCATCTTACTGCCTCATTTTTTGTCTACGGTGATTATCAGTTATCTGGTGTTTGCTTTCCTGAGTTCGGAAAACGGATTTTTGAATAACAGTATCTTTCCATTGTTTGGCAAGGAACAGATTCCCTGGTATACGGAACCGAAATATTGGCCTTTTATCCTGGTATTCGTACAGACCTGGAGGGGCGTGGGCTATAACTGTATCGTGTATTTGTCCACGATCCTGGGATTCGACAGAGAAATCTATGAGGCATCTGCCATTGACGGTGCATCGAAATGGCAGCAGATCAGAAAGATCACGCTGCCGCTTCTAAGACCTACGATCATCATGCTGGTGCTGCTGTCCGTCGGCCGTATCTTCTATTCGGATTTCGGTCTGTTCTATCAGGTGCCTCAGCAGAGCGGTGTATTGATGAATGTGACACAGACCATAGATACTTATGTGTACAGGGGACTGCTGGAGAGAAATGATATGCCTATGGCTACGGCAGCGGGCGTCTACCAGTCACTGATTGGATTTATCCTTGTAATGTCTGCAAACCTGATCGTTCGTAAGATAGATCCGGACAGCGCATTGTTTTAGGGAAGGGAGAGGGAATTATGAAGTCAAAAGACGAAAAACGCTTTCAATTTATGGGTAATGTTGTTATGATAATCATGACAATATTAGCGGTGGCTCCCCTGCTCCTGGTGATCATCTCTTCCTTTACAGACAATAATACATTGATTCGGAACGGCTACAGTTATTTTCCTGAAAAGTTCAGTTTGGATGCATACCATTATATTTTTGTAGAGAATCCGCAGGTTTTGAAGGCTTATCTCGTATCCTTCCGTCTTACGGCTGTGGGAACGGTTCTTTCGCTGTCGGTTACAACACTGCTTGCCTATGCCATTTCCAAGAAAGAACTTCCGGCAAGAGGCGTTCTTACTTTCTACGTTTTCTTTACTATGCTGTTTAACGGTGGCTTGGTTCCGACCTATATCAATTATGTGAATATATTCCACATTAAGGATACTTTCTGGGGGTTGTTGCTGCCGGGTCTGGTGACGAACGGATTTAATATTCTGCTCATGAAATCTTATTTCACATCCAGTATTCCGGATGAGATCGTTGAAGCGGCGTATATTGACGGGGCATCTGAGACGCAGACGTTTCTTAAGGTAGTCGTTCCGCTCGCCAGGCCTATTATCGCTACCATTGGATTGTTTGCCGGAATTGCTTACTGGAATGACTGGAATAACGGATATGTTTATCTGAACAGAAGACAGGACCTGTATTCGATACAAAATCTTCTGAACAGGATCGTACAGAATATTCAATATCTGCTCCAGTCCGGAGATTCCAATGCGGCGGCGCTGCTGGCGAACCTGCCTACGGTCTCGGTGCGTATGGCGATGGCGATCGCAGGCGTGCTGCCGGTACTGGTGATCTATCCTTTCGTACAGAATAACTTTGTAAAGGGTATCACGCTGGGCGGCGTGAAGGGCTGACAGGAGATAAAAGCGCCTCGGATTGGGATTGGAAGCGAGGATGAATAAAGCGCTTCGGAACGGAGGAAAAATGAAGAAAACAGTTGATTACAGGAACCTGCGAGGGTTCAATTACACGCAGCCTGACGCCGTGAATGACAGGGATTTCTGGTCCCATTATCATCATGACGTTGTGGACAGGGATATGGGGTATGCCAGGCGGCTGCACCTGAACAGCGCCCGGATTTTCCTAAGCTACGATTTCTATAAGGAGAATCCCGGGCAGTTTCTTGCAAATGTTAAGGATTTTGTGCAGACGGCATGGAAACATGGTATTTCCACAAACCCGATTATTTTTATGGGATTCCGATTCCGCGAAGATGAGCTGCCGCCGGAGGGATTCATGCTGGAAGCCGGACTGCGGCCGATCGCGAAGACGCTGGAAGATCCTTCCAGCTGGTATATTGGAGAGCAGTATTTTGACGCGCTCTATGATGCGATTGGTAAGGAGGAAGGCCTCTTGTTCTGGGATATCGCTAACGAGCCCGGATATACGGATAACTTTGTGACCTGGTATGACGAGGAGCCTTCTTATGTGCAGGATTATCAGGACCGGCCTGACATGGAGGCGCTGCGCTACAGGCAGGAGAAGACCTGGGAGATCGTCCGGCATTTCTGTAAGTATGTAAAGGCTAAGGATCCGGTGCATGATATCGGGATCGGCAATATCTTTATCTATGAGACGGAACCGAGCAAGACAGCGGAGTTGGTTGATGTGATCGTATTCCATGACTATTGCCCGACCAGGAAGCGTATGCGTGATACGCTGGAGTATGCGAAGCAGATGAGCGAGAAATACGGCAAGCCGGTTTTGGATAACGAAATGTGTTGTATCGGCAGAGCAAATCCTTATGATATGTCCATCGAGCTGCATGATGAATACGGTGTAGGCTGGTATCTGTTTGAGTTGATGATCGGGAAAGATATGTGGTCAAGGGTACACGGGGTGGTTTATCCGGACGGAACGGTCAGGGATCCTTCTATTGTGTCCGCGATCTATGGATTCTTCCGCAACAGAGGGGAAACGGCGATCCGTTCTGACGTGAATCAGGAGGACTATGTGAGAAGAGCCTGTATCCTGGCACAGAGAACGCTTCGTAAGGCAAGACAGAACCAGGGCTTCGCGCATGGCCATGATGTGGAGGATCTGCTGGAAGTCTGCGAGTTTGTGGCGAATCTGCTGGAGGGCGGCGAGTTGGTGCCGATGGCATATCCGCCCACTGCGAAAATCGCAGCCTACAGGAAGCGGGAGCATGTGGATTCTATGGAAATTGCGGATTATCTGACAGAGCTGATCGACATGTTGAAGAAGGCGTGCCATGTAGTAGAGATACAGCAGTAAGAAGTTTTCTTATGTGAGAGGATGCTGCAGACCATCAGAGCTGATGGGAGCGGCATCCTTGTTTTATACGTCGGAGATTTCCGGGACAAAGGGCTGCGCCAGGTCGTGACATGAAAACAGCCGTTTATGACTAAGACAGATCAAACGGGGGACGCCGGTCGATATTGGAAAGTGGAGGAGGCTACAGGAAATATAACATAAAAAGCGATAGAAGGTGGCAGCAAACGCTGTCATCTTTTTTGTTGTTCCGTTAAAGTACAGAATCTTTAAAGCGCAAAAAAAGGTGGAAAATCTTTAAAAAGAGCAAGATTATATTTATTTATGCGGACAGACCTGTCTGCTATAATGCAGATAACAAAAGGAGGGAGACGAAATAGAAAAATGAAAAGAACAAAAAAACATACTAAAATTGATGGGCAGGGGTATCTCTTTATAGCGCCGTTATTTCTCTTTTTTCTTATATTTGTGGCGATTCCCGTGGTAGTAACGTTATTCTATTTAGGGTTTACCAGGTACAACATTATGAAGGATCCGCAATGGATCGGCCTGGATAATTTCATCAGGATCTTACAGGATCCTGCCATCCCACAGATTGCCTGGAATGCCGTCAGGCTGCCTATGTATTTGGTTCCGGCGCATGTGATTTGCGGCCTGCTGCTGGCATATGGAGTCTACAGGATCAAGAACAAATATCTGAAATATTTCTGTCGGACAACCATTTATTTTCCGGCGATGACAACAACGGCGTCGGTCGCGCTGGCGTGGGGATTCCTGTTTAACAGAGATTTCGGCGTATTTAACTGGTTCCTGCAAAAGGCCGGTATAATCAATGAGGGGATTCCCTGGCTGAATTCCTCCCAGTATGCAATGATCGCCATGGTGATTTTCAGCATCTGGAAGTTTGCCGGACTGCACTTTTTATATTATCTGATCGGTTTTGAGAATATACCGACGTCTTATTATGAAGCGGCCAGAATCGACGGTGCGAATGAATGGAGGCTGTTTTTCAAGATTGTGCTTCCGCTCTCAACGCCCTCTGTTTTCTATGTGCTTTTGACAACGCTGATCGGTACGATGCAGGCATTTGACGAGCCGTATTTCCTGACGCATGGCGGACCGGGAGATAATACCAGAACAGTTGCCATGTATATTTATGAGAAAGGATTCCAGTCATACGATATGGGATATGCGTCCAGCATAGCGGCAATATTATTTATAGCAGTTTTTATCCTGACGGCGGTACAGCTGAGCCTGCAGAAGAAATGGGTCAATTATGACTATGAATAGAGGAGGGGTATATGTTTAGAACCAAGAAATATTTTTGTACGGGATTACATTATTGTCTTATGTTGATGATAGGAATTGTCATGCTAATGCCGATCGGATGGATGCTGGGGACTTCAATGCGTCAATCCAGGAATTCTTTTAAGCTGCCGCCCAGTTTTTGGCCCACGGAATGGAATCCGGATAATTTCAGACAGGTATTTACGGCGATTCCGATCGTGCGTTTTACCTTGAACAGCTTATTTGTCGCGGTGGTCTCCGTTGTGCTGATGGTCTTTTTGACGAGCCTGGCAGCGTACGGATTTACGAGGTTACAGTTTAAGGGAAAGAATGCTTTGTTCGTACTCATGCTTGCCGGACTGATGATTCCACAGCAGTCGATCAGTATCCCTGTTTTTCTGATTATAAAGAAATTCGGGCTGATCGATTCGCCATGGTCTTTGGTTACAACATCGATCTATTATCCGCTGGGATTGTTTATGATGAGACAGTTTATGATGACAATCCCCAGAAGCTATGACGAAGCTGCAGTATGCGACGGGGCAGGCAGGTTACAGATCTATTTCAGAATAATTCTGCCCATGAGTAAAACGGCCATCATCGTAACGGCCGTCATGCATTTTATCAATGTATGGAATAATTTCTTCAACGCAATGATCTTTATCAACAGTACGGATAAGATGACTCTTCCGCTGGGCATTACACTGTTGAATACTACGAACGGGAACTCTAACATGCCGTTGATCACCGCGGCAGTACTATTGACGCTGATTCCGCCGCTGTTGATCTATCTGTTCGGACAGAAGTATCTGATTCAGGGGAATATGACGGCGGGCATTAAGGGGTAGAACAGATACATGGATGCATTCTTCTGTGCAGCAGAAGATGATCATACAATCATTCAAAGGAGGAAGAAAGAAATGAGAAGGAAAAGAATGAAAAAAGCGATCGCCATTTCAACGGCGCTTGCCCTGCTGACAGGGCTGGCAGGATGCGGTACGGCGACAGTGGATGAAAGTCCGGCGCAGACATCTGAAAGCGGAGAAGAGACGGCTGAAGAGCCTGCGGCGGTGGAATCTGTCAGCGCAGGAAAGACTCTTAAGATAGCCGTATCCTCCTCTTCTATTTCAGAGAAAGAAGGCACTGCACCTATGGAGGCCATGTTTGAGAAGTTCGAGGAGGAGAATGACTGCGATGTGGAGATTGTCGTTGTCGCACATGACGGATGGGCCGATTACATGACCAAGCTGCAGACAATGATTATTTCCGGCAATGGCCCGGACTTGTTCCAGAACCCGCACGAGGGTGGAAGAATGGCTAATTCGCTTGGGCTTAGCCAGCCTCTCAACGACTATATGGATGCTCATCCGGAGGCATGGGAGGAATATACCGCCAATACGATCAATGTTTTGCAGAAGGCGCGTGAGGTGGACGGAAAGATCTACGGGCTGCCCTGCTTCTACCAGACGACGTACATGTGGCTGAATATGGATCGCCTGGAAGCGGCGGGTCTGGATGTGCCGGATATGGACTGGACCTGGGATGAGTTTGAACATTACCTTGAGGTTCTGTCTCAGCCGGATGCAGATGGCAACAAGCAGTATGCGTGGGCGATTCCGGACTATTATTTCGTATATAACCAGTGGCTGTATTCTTTCGGGACAGGGTATATGGATGACGAATATAAGGAAGTAACGTTTGACAGTGAGGCATCTATAGAGCTGATGGAGGTCTGCTATGAGGCGGTCAGAAACGGGATCGCGCCGATGCCCGATAAGAACTACGATTATCAGCAGCAGCTTGTGGACGGACATGTTGCCATGACAACCGCAGGCAGATGGATGGTGAATTACTGTAACAACAATGATCTGGATAATGTGGCAGTAGTCCGTGTTCCGCAGAAGTACTCAAGCAGGCAGGAATATGCGATCGGTAATTTCGAGGTGTGCAGCAGCACGGACAATTACGATCTGGCGGCGGCGTGCTGCTTCTATACGGCCGGTAAAGACTGGGTAGAGAAATATTCCAACGATACGGCAAATATACCTGCATGTAAGGGCGTCAATCTGACGGATCCGCTAACAGATAAAGGGTATACGAATATGGAATTATTCAGTGATCTGCCGGATAACTCCTATCCTATGCAGAACCCGTCAAGTTTCACGGAACTCAGTAATATTTTCGACCGCGCGTTTACCTCGGTGATGGCGGGAGAAGTGACGCCGGAAGAGGGATGTAAGAATGCGGCCGAGGAAATGAGAGCGGCTGTCGCTGCCAATCCGGATTAATCGGAATCGCCGGGTATGGAAAAGGTGATCAGGGTACCTTGACCGACCACGCTCTCTATATTCAGACTGTATGCATTACCATAGTGGTAGTGTATACGGTTCTGAATATTGACAAGTGCGATAGAGTCAGAACCGGCAGTTTCATTAGTGCCTGGCAAATGCGCCAGTTTGTCGGGTGAGATACCGTTTCCGTTATCTTCGATGGAAAATTGGATGGTATCCCCGATCTTTACAGCGCTGATCTTAAGGCAGCATTCATGATCAACATGGGTAAAGGCATGTTGAAATGCGTTTTCCACGATCGGCTGCAACAGGAACCGCAGAATCTTATGGTTCTTGATAGCTTCAGGAATCTGGAAGAAGATCTGCACTTCACTGATCATGCGCAGGTTCATAATCCGGCAGTAGTTGGTGATAAATGTGATCTCTTCCGCTATGGATATATAATAGTTGGTGCTCTTCATGCAGTATGCCAGAATATCGGAGAAGGAACCGATGGCGTCAGCGAGCGCATCAGCCTGCTGCATGGAAGCCATCCATTTCAGTCTGCTGAGTGTATTATAGATAAAGTGCGGCGTGATCTGATTCTGCAGGGAGTGGATCTGCAGTTTGCGCTTTTCATCTTCCTCTTTATAGATACGATGTATCAGAGCATTGATGTTATCGAGCATCTGCTGAATCATCTCATTGACTTCCCCTATTTCACCGGTGCCTGTCTCGAATTGAATGTTCAGATCGCCATTGGAAACAGACTGCAGGTTGTTCTTCATATGGGTGATCGATTTTGTAAAGGAAGAGATGATGATACATAAAGTGACCGTAATGATCAACAGGAGAATGATCATGCTGATGACCACAAGCTGGAGGACTTCATTCTTGTAACCGAGAAGTTCGTTTTTGGGCGCAATGGACAGTACTTTCCAATCGGTTCCCTGGATCGACTGGGTTATCGTATAAACGTTGGAAGAATCCGTATAAGAGGCAGACCTGTCTGAGCGGAGATAGTCTCCGACAGGAAAATGTTCCGTAATAGGGCTGCCGATCAATTCTTGTTTACTGCAATAAACTATAGACTGGCTGCCGTCGATCAGATAGCAGTCTCCAGCCGATTTTGCGTAGCTGTTTTCGCATAATGTTTTGAAGGTGGAGGTCTTGATATTGATATAGAAAGCGCCGTACAGCTGTTTCTTTTTGGAGACATTGTTGTTAAATCCGGAAGCATAGGTGACCGTATAGTCCTCGTGTGGCTGTACCAATAGATAATTTTCGTGGAGATCACTTATATAAATATCCGAGGAAGCATTTTCCAGCATTTCAAAATCAGAGTCATGTTGATGGAAGTCATAATAACTGTCTTTGTTCAGAATATAGGTATTGCTGATTCCGGTATAGCTGTCATCGGAGGAATCATAGATAATACATGACTCAATATCCGTATTTGATAACATGACTTCCCGAAAGAGAAACATCTGGATCGCATAGGCGTCTTTGGATTTTTCGGAATATGGATATATGTTATAGTCTTTTTTCAGGAGGGATTTGATTTCTATGGTATTTTGCGGCTTCTGTGAAATTTTGTGAATGGTGTGGAAGAATTGTTCGATAGAATTTTTCACCTGCAGGGAGTTCTTGAGTTCCGTATCGAGGGCTATTTCTTCGAGTGAACGGAATGCATAGTTATATAGATAAAAGATCTCGAAAGTGCTCACGATGGTTATAATCAGGAGCACAGGGCAGAGTATGCGGAAACGTATGGTGTTGCTCATATTGGCACCTCCATGTCAGCATTGACACAGGTTCCCATGCCTGCCAGCCGACGGATTCACGTTGATTAATGTTAGAGTATCAAAAAGGAGGGACTTTTTCAATGAGTGAAAATAAAATAAAGATAATTTTGGATACGGATATCGGGACAGATATTGATGACGCGCTGGCGCTTGCCTATTTGCTGCAGCAACCGAGATGTAAACTTATGGGGATTACGACACTTACCGGACAGGCAAGGGAACGTGCGATGCTGGCAAGCGTTATATGCCATGCGGCAGGCAGGGACGACATTCCCATTTACCCGGGAATTGAAGAATGCATGCATATTGCGCAGAAGGAGAAATATGCGCCTCAGGCCGGCGTGCTGGGGCGGTGGAAGCATACGGAGTCTTTTCCGGAGGGGGAAGCGCTGCAGTTTATGAGGAAGACGATTCGTGACAATCCGGGTGAAGTTATTCTGCTTGGCATTTCTCCGATGAGTAACATAGCGAGATTATTCCTTATGGATCCGGAACTTCCGTCTCTGTTGAAAGGGCTGTATCTGATGTGCGGAAAGTTCAGTGAATACGAATTCAAAAACTGGTATGATCCACAGAATCAGGGAGACGGAGCGTTGACAGCATTTGAGCCGCGCAACCTGAAATCATTTATGGCCGGTGGGTCTCTGGAAATGAATGCGTTGATCGATCCTTATGCCACTGCGGTTGTCTACCGGCATTCCTGTCCGGTACACAGATCGATCGGAGTCGATATGACACATCGAGTGACGATGCCGATGAAGGAATTTCAGGAAGCGTGTTCACAGCATGAGCTGTTAAGGCCGGTTCTGGATATGGCCGGTATATGGTTTCAGTCAAAGGAGGAAGTATGCTTTCACGATCCTTTGGCTACGGTGTGCATCTTTAATGAGAGGGTTTGTGAATTTGAGAAGGGAAATGTGGATATAGAATTGATGAGTGATCGTTTATTGGGGTATACTTTTTTTGAAAAATCCCCGTCCGGAAAGCATGAGGTTGCCGCCAGTGTGGATACCGTGGAATTTTTTAAAGAATATTTTTCTGTGTTCCGATAGAAACTGTAGGAGGAATCTGATAGACCTGGATTCGCAGATAGAGCAGGGATAAGAGATGTTATGAGAAATATTAAGATCACTGTAATGATCGCAGAAGATGAACTGTTAGTCAGATTGGGATTAAAGACAAGCATCGATTGGGAGAAAAACGGATTCAGTCTGATCGGTGAATGTGAGAACGGGATTGATACCTTAAATAAACTACGTCAATACAGGCCAAACATATTATTGCTCGATGTAAAAATGCCGGGACTTACGGGGCTGGATGTGCTGGAACATATTCAAAAAGAGGAAATGGACACCAAGGTGATCGTGATCACGGGGCTGGACGATTTTGATACGGTGAGGGCGGCATTGAAACTGGGGGCGTTGGATTATATCCATAAACCGCGCCTGGGTTCCGGTGAATTGATCGAAGTGCTCTCCAAGGCCAAGAAGGAGGTGATGGAACAAAGATGCAGCCAGATGATCGCAGAAGATCAGCCGGAGATAGAATTTTTGAAGCATCTGATTCCTGACGGAGAAGCTGGGTATTCGCCAATCCGGCAGGCAGAGCTGCTTCGGGACAGGAAGTACTGCTTTCTCTACCTTTCCCTGATCGGTATCTACGGTAAGAGAAAGAACAACAGCAGCTATGATGTACACAAAACATACCGCTATGCGGAGAATTTGATCACCGAGTTTTGCGCACAAAAAGAGAATGTGTGGAATATTACCATTAAGGACAATCGGCTCCTGGTATTGTTGACGGAAGACAGATATCAGACGGATGACGTTTTGGAGAAAAAGGCGGTTTCGATCAGCCATTCCATGAACACTGTTTTGAAAAGATTTATTGATGTCGGCATAAGAGCGGGGATCAGTCCTGTGACGATGGATGCAGCGGAGGCGGCTGCTTTATGCGGGAAAGCGCACGAGGCGTGGGAGAGCACCTTTTTTCTTGAGGAGAGGATCATGGCCTTTGGGCAGATTCCACGGGTGGATCAGGAAGCGGCCGAGCAGAATCAGGTTTTGATCAAAGAGCTGCAGTTAAACGATTCTCTGGCAAGGTTGAATATTCATGTCAATCATTTTTGCGAATGGTGTGATCTGCTGCAGCGTTATTTTATGATCAACCAGCGTCAGCTTATGTATCATATTCAGAGTTTTCTATACAAAATACTGATGCAGGATATTCTGTTGTGTGAAAAGTGGCTGGACGAATTCAACAGCTGTGAATCGATCAGGGAATTGAAAGAGGCGTACCGGAAGCAGCTTGGGGAGTACATGGCCGGTCACAGGCGGTATAGCCATACGGTGGAGATGATTATCCGGTTTATCGAAGATAACTATCAGAAGCAGATATCACTGTCGATCCTGTCGAAGCATTGTAATCTCAATGAGCATTATATCAGCCGCGTTTTTAAAGAAGAGACAGGACAGAATTACCTGGCATATCTGAATAAAGTGCGGATCAATGAGGCGAAAAAGCTATTGGGTGATACAAATCTGAAAATATATGAGATAGCGGAAGCGACGGGATTCTCCAGTCACGTCAATTTTAATTATGTTTTTAACAGAATCGAAGGGATATCGCCGAGCGCGTATCGGGACAAAATAGTCTATGAAGAAAAATGAGGGGGTAGTGCATATGCAGCACGGAATATATTATGCTTATTGGGAACATGAATGGGCAGGGGATTATAAACATTATATTCGTAAGGTATCAGAACTGGGATTTGACATATTGGAGATAGCGGCCGGGCCGCTGCCCGAGTATTCCAGGACAGATCTTGAGGAGCTTGGGAAGTGTGCGGCGGATGCCGGCGTCCGTCTGACTGTGGGGTATGGCCCTTCTCCTGACCATAATGTGGGATCGGCGGATTCGGTGGTCAGGAAGAATGCGTTACGGTTCTATGAGGATCTGTTTGAACGGATGCAGCTGATCAATGCCGCTTTGATCGGCGGAGCGTTATATTCTTGCTGGCCGATAGATTATTCCGTCGAACCCGACAAGGCAAGGGATTGGGATAACAGCGTTAGAGGGGTGGCGCAGCTTGGAAAGATCGCGAGACAGTATGGCATAGAGGTTCTGGGCATGGAATGTATCAACAGATTCGAGAATCATCTGTTGAATACGGCGCAGGAGGGTGTTGCGTTCGTAAAGGCAGTGCAGCAGCTGGAGCCGGAGGCTTCCAATGTAAAAGTGATGCTCGATACGTTCCATATGAATATTGAGGAAGAGAGCATCGGAAGTGCGATCAGGGCAGCCGGCAGTCTGTTGGGACATTTTCATACCGGAGAATGCAACAGGATGGTTCCGGGACAGGGGCATATGCCCTGGCGTGAGATCGGCGATGCCTTAAGGGATATTCAGTATAACGGAGCGGTCGTTATGGAGCCTTTTGTTATGCCCGGCGGCCAGGTAGGCAGAGACATCAGGGTGTGGAGAAAACTGCGGGATGATATTTCGGAGGAGGCCCTTGATCAGGATGCGAAAGCAGCATTGGTTTTCCAACGGTATATGTTCGGGTAATGATTTTGGTTATAAGGAAGTGTTTTCGATTGAGGCGGTATGGACCCGGCAGTAAGGGCTGTACCGTCTTTTTGAACGCCTATGCGCCTTGTTGTTTCGATTGCTGTTAAAAATTGTCTTGAAAATGATTTTTAATAGACTTATCCTTTATCTAAGGATATCCCTGGAACACTCAAAGGAGAAAAGATTGAAAATGTCAAAAAGAGAGAGAAAACGCACCATATAAATATAAATTTAATCCCTGCATTAAATATTTTACAAGCGATGACTGGGTGAAAAATATGGCGAAAACAGGGCAATTATATTTAAGCAATGGAATATGGAATCATAAACAGATTGTATCGGCAAAGTGGATAGACGAAAGCACGAGGGAGCACAGTCGATGGGAAGCCCGAGAGTATATCGAACCGCTGTTTGATGATTCGGTATAATGCATTCAAATACCTGTCTCAGACTTCATCCATAAGCCATAATAAGATTGAAGCGTCTCTGTTTTAAGGATATAATATGAGGCATATGAGGCGTTTCTGGAATCCAGATGCTTTCCAAGGAGCAGGGATAAGATGAAGCTGACTCTGCGGGAACCTGATCTGCCTTTTTATGAACCGCTGCTGATCATCGAGAAGACGCAGGGAAGAATGGCGGAGGATGATTTCTGGCTTCGGATTGAGAGATTTGAACAGGTTATAAGGTTGAATAAATTCTCTGATGAGCAATTTATTCAACCAAGAGTTTGTGCCGAAGCGTCACAAACTCCTTGATCGCAGAGCAGAATCTGAAATTCTGCTCGCGTCCTCAGCGCAAAGCGCTTCGGAATGGAGAAAATTATGGAGGAAAGTACGGTATGCCGATCGGAGTCATTACAAATGCGCTGGTAGTAGCTGGCGGAGGAATCGTGGGCGCGCTGGCCGGGGATAAGATAAGCAATGCTTTCAAGGAAAATCTGAATACGGTATTTGGGGCCTGTGCCATGGCAATGGGCATCAGTTCGATCGTATTGATGGAAAATATGCCGGCGGTGGTTTTTTCGGTCATCGTGGGAACTTCGATCGGGCTGGCCATGCATTTGGGGCAGCGGATCGACAGGGTCGGGCTGATGATGCAGAAGGGGATCAGCCGTGCGCTTTCCGGGCTGCAGAGAGCAGGGAAAGAACAGCAGGAACCGGCGGGCAAAATAAATGCAGCAGACCAGACAGATGCAGTGGGCAAAAAGGATTCGGCGGACAGCACAGGTACAGTGGGTCAAACAGATACAGCAGGCACAGCAAACAACAGTGCCGTGCTGGTGACGGCATTGGTGTTGTTCTGTGCCAGCGGCACAGGCATCTATGGCTCCATCGTGGCGGGCATGACGGGCGATCACTCCATCTTACTGGCGAAATCGATCCTGGATTTTGCCACGGCGCTTATCTTTGCCTGTACGCTGGGGATTGTTGTCGCCCTGATTGCGTTGCCGCAGTTTCTTATTTTCATGGCTCTTTATCTGCTGGCAGGGATGATCTATCCGCTTTGCTCGCTGGCTATGATCAACGACTTTAAGGCCTGCGGCGGCATTCTTCTGTTGGCGACAGGGTTTCGCATGATTAAGGTAAAGGAATTTCCGGTGGCCGATATGATTCCGGCCATGGCTCTGGCGATGCCGGTAAGTTATCTGTGGACTGTTTATATTATGCCGCTTATGGGGTGAGAATGAAAAAGAAAGGTTCTTATATGTTGAAACTGATCAAAATCGCTGTCGGGAGTGCGGTGTCTATTTTTTTGGCGGATGTGCTGGGGTTAAGCTACAGTACCGCTGCCGGCATCATAACACTTCTGACGATCCAGGATACCTCCCGGGAGACTGTCATAATCTCGATAAAAAGAAGCTTTGCTTTTCTGCTGGCCACATTTCTGGCTTATTTGATTTTCCATCTTGTGGGGTACCATGTGATTGCTTACGGAATTTTTCTGTTTCTTTTTATTGCATGTTGTAGGCCGCTTTGCCTTGGCGCTGCAGTATCGATCAATGCGGTTCTGGCAACGCATTATCTGCTGGAGCAGGACATGTCGCTTCCGTTTATCGGGAATGAGGCGCTGCTTCTGCTGATCGGCGCCGGGATCGGCACGCTGTTAAATCTTTATATGCCGGGTAAAGGCAGGGAAATCCGCGCCATGCAGTGCACACTGGAGGAAGATATGCAAAGAGTGCTCATGCGGATGGCGGAATATATCGAAAAAGAAGACCGGTCGGACTATACAGAAGCCTGTTTTGACAAGCTGCAGGAGGACATTGCCGCCGGTACAAAGCAGGCGTATGCTTATATGAACAATACCTTTTTCCAGGAATCGAAGTATTTTATTGCGTATATGAATATGCGGGAACAGCAGACGGTCGTCCTGCGGGATATTTATAAGAAAATTGTCAGCCTCGGCGCTGTTCTGCCGCAGACTAAGCAAGTGGCCGTGCTGATCTGTGAGGTGGCAGTTTCTTTCGGGGAATCCAACAATGCCAGAGAACTGCTGATCAGGCTATCGGAGGTGCTGCGGCAGATGAAAGAATCGCCCCTGCCGGTGTCGAGGGAGGAATTTGAAGACCGGGCGGTGCTGTATGGCATTCTGATGGATCTGGAGTACTTCCTGCGGTTGAAAAAGGAGTTTGCAGATTCGCTGACGGAGGAACAGGTGAAGCGGTACTGGGGAATGTGCCGGTCGGATTTGTAGGGCATATTGCTTGTAAATGGGCCATATTACAGATTTTTATAACGGAAACACAGGATAGTAATTAAGAAATCAGGAGGTATCAAAATGACACTACAGGAAAAACTACAGAACACAATGCAGCAGGCAGTGGACAACTGCGAGGTGGCAGGCGTCAATCTGCTGGTAGAACAGGACGGGCAGGAGGTATGTTACTGTCAGGCGGGGATGGCAGACCGGGAAGGGAATCGGCCCATGAGCAGGGATACGATTTTCCGTCTTTATTCTCAGAGTAAGCCCATCACGGCCGCAGCAGCGATGATCCTGATGGAGCGGGGCGAACTGGATTTGTGCCAGCCGGTATCCGATTTCCTGCCGGCCTTTGCCGAGCAGTTCTATACGGTGGATGAGAACAGTATCGGGGACGCAGCGGCCGGGGGAAAAGCGGGAAAAGAGGCGCCGGCAGAAGAGCAGGGAGCGATGAACGGCGGTAATGGAACAGCCGGCACGGAAGCAGAACACAGGAAGCCTGTCCTGCAGCCCATGCGGGTATTTGATCTTCTGCGCATGACTTCCGGGCTTGCGTATCCGGATGAGATAACGGTGGCCGGCCGGCAGACGGCGGCAGTGTTCGAGGAGATGGACAGGCGGCTTTTCACGAAGGAAGCTATGACGACGAGAGAAGCGGCAGATGCGCTGGCCGGCTGTACACTGGCTTTTGAGCCGGGCAGTTCCTGGCGGTACGGTACCTCGGCAGATGTGCTGGGCGCGGTGGTAGAAGTGATTTCCGGGATGAGCTTTGGCGAGTTTCTGGAGAAAGAGCTATTCGGGCCGCTTGGCATGAAGGATACGGCATTCTGGGTGCCAAAGGAGAAGCAGGAGCGTCTGGCAGTGACTTATGAGACGGTCAAAGGGCCGGAAGGAACGTCCCTGATCCGCTATGAGGGCAACCATCTGGCGATCTGTAACAGGATGGAGAAGCCGCCGGCGTTTGAATCCGGCGGTGCGGGGCTGGCCTCTACGCTGGATGACTATATGCGCTTTGCGCGGATGTTGAGACAGGGCGGCATGCTGGATGGAACGCGGATCCTGCTGCCTGCCACAGTGCGATATATGACAGGGGCGCAGCTTCTGGATGATCAACAGAAGGCATTCCAGAAGTGGATCGGGCTGGACGGGTTCAGTTATGGTAATTTAATGCGGATCTGTAAGAATACGGGACAGACAGTTTTTCTTGCAGGAAAAGGAGAGTACGGCTGGGACGGCTGGCTGGGCGTATATTTTGCGAACTTCCCGGAGGAGAAGCTGACGTTCCTGATGGGGACGCAGAAGAAAGACAGCGGGACGTTTGCGCTGACCAGAAAGCTGCGTAACCTGGTACTGGAGAATTATTTGTAAAATATTCGTATAATTTATCAAAATATTATATGGACCTTTAAAATAAAATGATTGGAAATTGAATGTCCATCTGCCTGTTGTGGGTATAGAATATGCTATATTGCTCAAAAAGACTTTGGCGTAAGCCAACAGAATACATTTTGGCCGGGAGGGTTAGCATTTGAAGACTTATTTGGAGATACCGTTTAAAGAGGCTGCCGGACATGCATTATATGCCGATTTCTATATTCCGGACGATATAGACAGACCACCGGTCATACTCTGGATCCATGGAGGCGGATGGAAAGACCTGAATCGGAAATGGTGTCTTGTATATCCGCAGCTGGAAAGAGGCTATGCAGTATGCAGCGTTGATTACCGCTATTCGGACGAGGCTCCTTTTCCGGCACAGATGCTGGATCTCAAGGATGCATTGCTTTTTGTGAAGGCTAATGGCGATACGTATGGTTATGACGGCTCAAAGGTGGTGGTGTCCGGTGATTCTGCAGGAGGACATCTGTGCAGCCTTCTGGCCGTATCGGCCGGAAACAGTGATTGGGAAAAGGCGGGAGAGGATTACGGGGTACAGGCTGTAGTGGAATTCTGTGGACCCTGTCGGCTGGGAGGCCCTGGCCGCCGTAATACGTCAGATCATGACATTGTGAGGCAGTTTTTGGGTGTGTCTGACTGCGGCAAGGCGCTTGACGGCAGGGGTGCAGCGGCTTCACCGGATACTTATGTTGACGGGACAGAACCGCCGTTCCTGATCCTGCATGGTTCGGTGGATCCTGCTGTTTCGCCCGATCAGTCCAGGATTCTGCGCAATGCGTTGGAGGCCGCCGGTGTCCCTGTGCATATGTATCTGATTCCTGGCGGCGTACACGGTCTGGGCGGAGAGCTTGTGGACTGCGTGGTTCAGGAATTTCTGGATTATTATATCAAGAACAGGGTTACGGTAATGACGCCTGAATTGCAGCCAATCCATGACAGGACAGTACCGCCGGCTGTCAGGTAAACGTGGAAGGGAATGATTGCGCTGCATGGCGGCATAATTGGAAGGCTGAAATGTGGAGGAGAAGATTTACCGTTATGGGGATCCGTGCAAAATTAAGCATCAGCATTATGCTGATGCTGTTTGTGATGACAGCTTTTATTGATCTTGCAGTCTATCAGATTTACAAGCGTGATATTGAAAATACGGAACTTACCTCCATGCAGGATGCCAACGAGATACTCTCTGACAATATCCGGAATCTGATCGCAAACATTGAAGAAAACCTGATGAATGAGATCGGACGGTGTGATGTGTTCGATTATCAGTCGGCACTGTCGGAAACCGCTTCCTCCAGCGTTGTGAGGAAGATGAAGGGCCTGGCCACGCTGATGCGCTTCCGTGGCGTGGATTGTAAGAATGTTTTTATTCTTGATAAGTATACCTGCCGCTTTTTCTATAACTGCCAGCCGAATGAGGAAATGACCATCGATGATTTCAGAAGACGGCAGGTATATCAGGAGATCACCGCCGGCCGGGAGACGCTTTTCCAGAGTCGCGGAAGTACCGCCTGGCGAAGCTTTCCAGACCAGCCGGAGGAGATCTATATTATCAAATCCTATATAGACCCGGCGGATATGGATTACAAGGGGATTCTCTGTCTGACGATAGAGCGTGAGCTGTTCCGGACTTTGATCGGTGAGCATAAATTTGACAGTATCATTTATGACGAAAAGGGCGGGGTGCTCTACGACAGCCGGGAACGGGAAGGAACTGCGTCTTCTGCCGGGGAGGAGAACTGGGAGGAATATCTCAGGGTGGAAAGTCCGATCCGCCGCAGGAAAGGGGAATGGCGTCTGACAGCATTGATCGCCAAGCAGGAAGCTTTCGGGGAGATCGCAGCTTTGTTTAAGATGTTGGCAGCCGCAGAAGCAGGCGTCTTTATAGTTATGATATACATCGTATACAAGGTTTCGGCGGGGTTCTTGTGGAATATTACCACACTTACGAATAATTTCAAACAGATCAATGCAGGACGGCAGCCTTTCAGGATCGTACCGCATTCTCACGATGAGACTGCCTATCTGTGTGAACAGTTTGATGACATGTACGAACAGCTGAAAGAAAATACAAGGCAGATGGTTTTGAGCGGTATGCTGTTAGAGAAAGCGGAGTATAATTCTCTGCTGGCACAGATGAACCCGCATTTTCTCTACAATACACTGGAATCTGTCAGCGCCATGGCCAAGCTTTCCGGGCAGCAGGATATCGTCAGAGTCATACGGATGCTGAGCCATCTGCTGCGCGCCTCTTTAAGCGGCGGAAAGCAGGAAATTCCGCTCAGACAGGAGCTGATCTATATTCGTTGTTATCTGGAACTGCAGAAGATTGTTGCCGGGGGACGGATTACATGGGATATTGCCGTGGAAGAAGAGCTTGAGGAATGTCCGGTGCCGAAACTGATCCTGCAGCCCATTGTTGAAAATGCCATTATGCATGGTTTGAAAGATCTGCTGGATGACGCCATTATCATTATTACGGCCGATGTAAGAGGGGAACGGCTTGTACTGGAGGTGTGTGACAACGGGAAAGGAGCCAGTCAGGAGGTTCTGGACAGTCTGCTGCTGCAGGAAGAGCCGCCGGAAGATGAAGACCGTGCGCATATCGGGATTCGAAGCATTCAGAAGCGGCTGCATATTCTATATGGCAGCGCATACGGTCTGGAGATGCACAGCGAACCCGGTAACGG
This sequence comes from uncultured Lachnospiraceae bacterium, assembly GCA_947576945.1. Taxonomy (GTDB): domain Bacteria; phylum Bacillota; class Clostridia; order Lachnospirales; family Lachnospiraceae; genus UBA3282. The sequence continues at coordinate 90,537 of CANPTH010000002.1, read as the reverse complement.
CATGATCGTAAGACTCAATCTTCCATACGGAAAGGGACAGGATTCATGTTAAAAATATTGATCGCAGATGATAACCGTCTGACACTGCAGTCGATGGAAAGAACGATCCCCTGGCTGGAGTGGGGATATGAACTGGTCGCAATGGCCGAGAGCGGTTCGGAGGCAGTGGAGAAGGTAAGAAAATATAAGCCGGATATCGTAATCCTGGATATCAACATGCCGGGTATGAGCGGCCTGGAGGCTGCCAGGGAGATTAATCTGGAGCCTGAGAAGCCGTTGCTCATTCTGTTGTCGGCCTATGATAAGTTTTCTTATGCCCAATCAGGATTCCGGCTGGGCGTCTTCGATTATCTTTTAAAGCCGTTGGACAATGCAGAATTGAAACAGATTCTGGATAAAGCATCCCACAGGATTCAGCAGGAGCGCAGACAGCAGACGCCATGCACCGGATCAATGCAGGTGGAAAAGGAGTTGTATGGTAAACTGCTGTTGGATAGTGTAAATCGTGTGGCAGAGGCTTCTGCAGAGCTGGACAGGCAGCTGCGTGAAAAATGGCATTCTTACGCGTATTCTCTTCTGCTGATCAATATGACGGAAGAGCGGTGTCAGATAGAAGATGTGAAGAAACAGGCGGAAGAAGCGCTGGCGGATTGTGAGAATTCCAATAAGATCAAATCTTTGTCGGTACAGACCGGCGTCGGTATTTTGACGCTGCTTGCCTGTCAGACACTGCGGTTCGCCAGGGACTATGACCTGACGGCATTGCAGGTTGCTCACGTTATCGTAGAACGATGCTGTAAACAACGGCTTACTGTCTGTATCGGCGTAAGCAGTTATGCAGAAAACCTGGAATCTTTACAGAGACAGTATGAGGAAGCGGTTTTTGCCATAGACAGCCGTTTCTTTCTGGAAAATAAGACTGTAATCCATTATTGCAGTGTGATGAGCAAAAGCGTGCACAATGAATATGTACTCAGCAGGATTATGCAGGAACTGTGCGGATCGCTGCGGCGCAATCCGGCTGAGTCTACAGAAAAGCTGGATGCTTTTCTCACATTGATTGAAGAAAATAACAGATATGACGTGGAGTATGTGAAGAATATTTTCGTTCAGATCGCTTTTTCTGTCTCTCAGGCATTGTACGAACACAACACCGGGGCTATACGAATCAAGACGATGGATATGATACTGGAAGAGGTGGGTGAGATACACAGCATGCAGAGTATCATAGACTGGCTTAAGCAGTATGTACAGGAGAGTGTGCAGGTACTGGAGCAGGACAGACTTTCGGTTTCCATACAGACGCGACGCATACTCGATTATGTCAATACCCATTATATGGAGCATATCAGTCTGAGCGATGCGGCGGCGGATGCCGGTATCTCGGAGAGTCATTTGTGCAGGCTGCTGAGAAGTGAAACCGGGGAGACTTTTGTCAATATATTGAATAAAATACGTATCCAGAAGGCCCTTGAATTGATCCGGAGCGGCGGCTATAAGGTGTACGAGGTGGCTGAAACGGTGGGGTTCAGTAATTATGCCTATTTCTACCAGATTTTCAAGAAGATCACCGGACGTGCTCCCACCGAATATCTGTGATATTGTCTGTTGTATCATGCGGAGAGAGTATCCCATGGCATGATTTCCACATAATTTGTCAAAATTTTATATGGTTCCTCCTTTGAAAATGATTGAAAACTGGATTTATACCCACCTGATGTGGATATAAAATAAATGTATCAATCAAAAAGGAGGGACTTTTATTATGAAAAAGAGACTGATGAGCATGCTTCTTGGCGGTGCAATCGTGATTGGTTCGTTGACGGGCTGCGGCGGTTCCGGCAATGAGCCGGCGCCGGAAGATATACCTGAGGAAATTGCCGCCGGGGATGAAGCTGCGCCGGAGGAGACAGAATCTGTACAGGATACGGCGGCAGAAGGTGAAGGAACCGCGGATGCGGCAGCAGACGGTGGACTATCCGGTGAACTGACGCTCCTGCATTATCTGACAGAGGATGCCAAGCTGCAGGCATTGGATGATCTGATTGCAGGTTTCACGGCAGAAAATCCGGATGTTACGGTCAATACCGAGGCGGTGAGCATGGACAACTATCTGGATGTTGTGAAACTGAGACTGTCTTCGGGTGACGCACCGGACATCATGTTTGGCGGACCGACTACGTATCCGGAACTGATCGATGCAGGCTATATCATGGATTTGACCAACGAGGAATTTACGGGCCGGGTGGCGGAAGGTTCGCTGTCACTGATGAAAATCGACGATGTAGTATATGGCATTCCGCTGGATCAGATGGCCAATGTGGTTTTCTATAATAAAGATATATTCGAGGAATTGAGCTTAAGCGTTCCTGGTACTTATACGGAGTTTATAGAAGTCTGCAAAGCGTTAAAAGAAGCCGGTTATGCAGCCTGTGCGGCCGGGTACCAGGATCAGATTTCGCTGGGAGCCAATTATTTCACTATTTTCTACGGTGCGCCGTATCTTGCCTGTGAACAGTATACGGATGAGACACAGAATCAGGGTAAGAGCTGGCATGATTATCCTACGGTAACGCAGGCGCTCACACAATTCAGAGAGATTATCGGTTACCAGAACGAGGATTGCAGGACTATCACGACAGACCGGGCGGAACAGATTTTTGCCAATGGTGAGTCCGGCATGATCATTATCGGTACCTGGGGACTGGGCGCTATCATGAATTATAATCCGGATCTGAACTGCGGCGGATTCCTGTATCCTTCCGAGGAAAATGCAGCGGACAATGCATTGCCGCTGAACACGGATGACACCTGGATGATCTTAAAGGATTCTCCCAATGTAGAGATTGCCAGGGCGTTCTTTGAGTATATGACGCGCCCTGAAGTCAATGCCGAGTGGATCGGAACCGTAGGGCAGCTGAGTGCGCTGGACGGTGTACAGGCAGACAAGCTTCCGCAGGGGGCGGCGGATATCGCCGACCTGATCAATAATGGCTGCAAGGTATCCATGTGGACACAGTACGGCGCTCCCAGCGGGCAGTATCAGACGGCTTACTACAATGGATTGCAGGATTTTGCATTATCCGAAACAATGACACCGGAAGAATGGTGTGACAATATGGACAATGAATATGCAGCTGCAGGCAAATAAACGATAACAGATATGGCAGGGGAGCGTCTGATGCGGCGTTCCCCTTCATACTTTCAACACTTGTGCTCTGTGACAGTGTCAGGATCTCGCAGGAAGCAGGACACGGGTATTGAGCAGGAAAGGATATCTCATGAAGAAAAAATTTAATTGGAAAAAAGAGTTGATTGATTTCAGCTTTCTGGCGCCTGCACTGGTTTTGTTTCTGTTTATCATTATCATTCCGCTGGTTCAGGGGATTAAATATACCTTTACGGACTGGGACGGCCTGATGCCAAACCTGAACTATGTAGGCTTTAAAAATTACATTACGGTTTTCCATGATGCCGATCTGTTGCAGCCCATCGGCAATACGATACTTTTCACGGCGGTGACCGTGGTTGTTATCAATGTGCTTGGCCTGACAGTGGCCATGGCTGTCAACAGAGAGTTTAAGGGTGTCAATATCGTCAAGAGCATCATATTCATTCCTCTGGTGGTCAGTCTGGTGCTGGTCTCTCAGATGTGGATGTATGTGTACAGTGATTTCTTTTCGATGATCGGACTGAAAAGTCCGCTGATTGACAAGAAAACCTCCATGCTGGGCCTGTGCATGATGAGTATCTGGCGTGAGATCGGCCTGGCGATGATGATCTATCTTGCCGGATTAAAGAGCATTCCCTCCGATATCAACGAAGCTGCGATCATAGACGGCGCTAATTTCTGGCAGCGGTTCAGGAATGTCACCGTACCCTTCCTGGCCCCGGCTCTTACCTACTGTATCCCGCTGTGGCTGGCGGCCGGCCTGCGTATGTACGACTATTCCTTTGTTGCGACATCCGGCGGACCACAGCATTCTACGGAAACCATGGCCTACTATATCTACAGCTATCTGTTCCCTTACAATAAAGTGGGCTATGGACAGACTGTTGCGATCATTTATCTTGTAGTATGTATTGTACTTTCCAACATGGTAACCCGGCAACTGCGTAAGAGGGAGATTGAACAATGATAAAAACACCAAAAAACAGGATCTTAACAATGATACGGATCATAATGCTGTGTCTGTTCGCCGTGATCTGTCTGGCGCCTTTCTATGTGGCGGTCTGCTATGCATTTAAGTCCAAGACCGATTTTGCCAGGACGAAGCTTGCGCCTCCCACAACGCTCTTTCTCGGTAATTTTGTGGATGCGCTGCATGTGAGGAACTTTTTCGACTCGGTGCGAAACAGCGCCGTGGTGGCCATATGCATGGTGATCGTCATTGTGTTTTTCTGCTCGGCAGGAGCCTACATTATAGCCAGGAAAAATAATAAGCCCTACAACGCAATTTTTTATGTTTTTCAGCTTGTCATCCTGATTCCTTTTCAGACGGTTATGTTTCCGCTGTACAAGGAACTGAGCAATATAGGAGCACTGAATACTTTATGGGGCCTGTGTCTGGCGCAGGCCGGCGTGAATGTGGGCTATTATGTGTTTCTCTATACCGGTTTTATCAAAGGGGTACCGATCTCTCTGGAAGAAGCCGCCAGAATAGACGGGTGTAATCGCTATCAGACCTTTCTGCACATTGTATTTCCGCTGTTGAAACCGATTACCATGACCGTGATCGTACTCTCTTTCCTCGGCTCCTGGAATGATTTTATCATCTCCATGATTATCTGCCAGAAGCTGGAGAAAAGGACGCTGCCTTTGATGCAGTTCTATTTCTTCGGCGAATATTCCGCCAACGTCAGCGTAGCCTTCGCGGCTTCCCTGCTGGCGATGGCTCCGGCGGTAATCATTTATTTCTGTGCGCAGAAGTATATTGTGGCCGGTATGACAGCCGGTGCAGTGAAGTCGTAGGAGACGTATGCTGTCGGTATATGTTTTCAAAATCCAAAAATTTTAGCAGTGGGATTTGTGCAGAAGCGTCACAAATTCTATTGATCGCAGGGCAAAATCGGAGTATTCCTTCGGAAAACTCTGAAATTCTGCTCGCGTCCTCAGCGTAAAACGCTTCGGCATGGAGGTAAAAATGAAGAGAAAATGGACGCAGGAAGAAATATGGGATTGGTATAAAGCCCGCCCCTGGATCACCGGATTTAATTTTATTCCCAGCGGCGCTATGGATGGCGCAGTTTGGATGCTGCAGGAATACGACCACGAAAATGCTTTTCGTGACGCTGCGAAAGAAATTGCATTGGCGGCTGGCCTGGGATTTAACAGTATTCGCTTTTTTGTTCCGTTTTATTTATGGCGGGTACAGCATGACAGTTTTATGAAGAACTTCGGAGAATTTCTGACGCTGCTGGATAAATATCATATGACTATGATGCCGATACTTTTTAATGACTGCTGTGTGGCTAAGGCAAAGTACCAGGAACCAATCCTGGGGCCGCAGCCGGAACCAGTGCCCGGGTATTTTGGCGGGACAGCAGCGACACCCTTTGATGAGGATACCCAGAATGGTGATATTGTTGGTTATGACATAACTGACGAACCGGAAATGGAGCCGGTGGTGGAGGCTTATGTGCGGGAGATGGCACGCACTTTTGGCCGGGATGACCGTATTCTGATCTGGAATATTTGGAATGAAGCCGGTAATTCCCAGCGCATGGAAAAGTCAGTACCGTTGATGACAAAGGTATTTGGCTGGATGCGGGAGGAAGATGTGATGCAGCCCTTGACCGCCGATGTATGGGGTGCAGGCGCTGACCATCCCTATGGCTGGCTGAAAAATCCCGGGATCTATGCAGAGGTGGAACGTACAGCCATCGAACTTTCGGATATTATCTCCTTCCACTTCTACGGGGACTATTCTCATGCCAGAATATATATCGCAAAGTTAAAGGAATTCGGACGTCCGCTGATCAATACGGAGTGGCTGCACCGCCCTTACCGCAGCTTAATCCAGACCCATCTGCCCCTTTGGAAGAAAGAGAAGATTGGCAGCTATTTCTTCGGCTTTGTAAATGGCAAGGCACAGTTTAATTATGTATGGGAATTTATCAAGAAGCTGCCGGATATCGATACCAGTCTTTGGATGCATGATATCTTTCATTCTGATTTTACGCCTTACGATGAAGAAGAGATTGAGGTGATCAGAGAGTGCAATCGGGATAAGCGAGTCTTCTGAAAAGTTTTTTTATCTTACTTTATAGAATAGCATCGAATTGAACATAGTGAATCGGGACAGGCGAATAAGAAAAGAATGATTGTCTCAAAGGATGCTGCTGCCTGAACGTACAGTTTTTGATTGACGAACTGCATGTCTGTTGATAGCATGTATTTAAGAATACTTGTGTCAGGAATGATCTGGGCGCAGGTATAATTTCGGATTTTATGAAATGAATTACATGAAAAAGGAGATGCAATATGGGAATTATTGAGAAAATGCGGTTGGACGGTAAGAAGGGATTTGTGACAGGAGGCGCCAGAGGCATCGGAAAAAGCACGGCGTCTGCTTTTGCAGAAGCGGGGGCGGACGTTGCGATCGTAGATCTTGATCTTGACGAGGCGAAGAAGACAGCGGAAGAACTGGCGGAGAAGACGGGCAGGAAAGTGATCGCGATCGGATGTGACTGTACTGATCCGGAGCAGGTCAACGCCATGGTAGAGCAGGTGGTGATTCAGCTGGGAGGACTTGACTTCTGTCACAACAATGCAGGCATCTGTATCAATGCGCCAGCCGAAGAGATGACTTATGAGCAGTGGAGCAAGGTGATCGACATTAACCTGAACGGGATATTCTTAACTGACATAGCGGCAGGCAGATACATGCTTGCGCATGGCGGCGGCTCTATCATCAACACGGCTTCCATGTCGGCGCATATCGTCAATGTCCCTCAACCGCAGTGTGCCTATAATGCATCCAAGGCAGCCGTGATCCAGCTTACGAAATCACTGGCCATCGAGTGGGCGAAACGCGGTGTGCGCGTAAACAGCATCAGTCCCGGTTATATTGGCACGGAACTGACTTTGAATTCTCCCACTCTGGTTCCGCTGATCGAGAAATGGAACCATATGGCGCCGCTGGGCAGAATGGGGACGCCGGAAGAACTGCAGTCGATCTGTGTATACCTGGCAGGCGATACCAGCACCTTTACGACAGGCTCGGATTTTGTTATTGACGGCGCATTTACCTGTTTCTGAAAAAGTGTGAGGACCTGGGGCGCAAAACTCAAGTCCATTATACCGGCGTCACACAGGAGAACCGCTTCACAAGTCTGGCTGCGATCTCTACTTTGGAAGTATGAACCACTTTGGAGTCGATCTGCTCTACCAGCAGCTTGGCGGCAGTCTTGCCGATATAGAGCCGGGGCACGTCCATAGTGGTCAGCGCCGGTTCGATGATTCTGCCCTCGGAGATATTGTCGAAGCCGATAAAGGAGATATCCTCGGGAATCCGGTAACCGCGGAGCATAAGCGCCTTCATGGCGCCGATGGCGATGATATCATTGTCGGCAAAATAGCATTTGGCCAAAGGATCTCTGCGGTCGATAATTTCCAGCATATCGGCCATGGCGGCTTCGATGGACGGAGACAGTTTATGGATAATGGAACGGGATGGTGACATCCCGTTCTCTTTGACCGCCTTGAAATATCCTTCCTGCCTTTCGACAAAGTTAGGGATCAGATAGCTGGACTGCAGGTAGCCGGGCTGTACGCCGGTGCCGGCAATCAGATAGTTGGTGGCGATATAGGCGCCCTGCGCATTGTTGATCAGTACGCTGGTGCAGTCGAGGCCGTCAAAGTAGGTGTCCAGTAGAATCAGCGGATATCCCAGAGCGAGAAACTGCCGGCATACGTCCTGCCGGATCTCCGTGCCGATCAGGATGATCCCTTTACAGTCGGAGAGACGAAGATCGGAGAAACAGTCTTCCAGCACGTCAACTTTCTCGTAGAATTGCATCATCTTTACCGTAAAGTGTTCTTTCTGGCATTCGCTTTTGACTCCGTCATAGAGTTCGTTGAAAATAGGCGAGTAGGAGAGGATCGCGTTGTGAGTTCTGTAAAAGATGATATAGATGGAGCCACTGTGGTTCGGGTCGTGTTTTACTTTAGTAAAGTCGTATCCGAATTCTTCGGCGGCTTTGATAATCCGGGCGCGGGTTTCGGTGCTGACGCCTGCTTTATTATTTAGCGCCATGGAAACGGCAGTGGCGGATAACCCCAGTTTCTGTGCCAATTCTTTGGCTGTGACGGACATGTTGCGGCCTCCTTGCCTGATTTCATCTCAGTTTTCCTGTGATGTATCATGGTATCGGTATTTGTATACGGTTTATCGGCCGGTCAGGCCGTGAACGGTAAATTTTTCTGTTATTCTGACTTTCCTTTTAAAGAATGGATCCTCTTTTGATACCTCATCATAAGTTTAGTGGAAAAACTAAATATTTGCAATAAATAAAGTGAAAATAAAGTAAAATACACTTTACTATTTATTGAAATAAAGCTGTATCTGCCATACTCTTATTTTATCAAGAAGAGGAAAGGCAGAGGCTGATGCAGTAAGCGTATGCAGAACGCCTCGGAATGGAGGACGATATGGCAAAGATCAGACTTGGGTTTGCTCCGACCAGACGGAGTATCTTCAGTGCACCGGCGGCAGTAGAATATGCTGATTACACGAGAGAGAAGCTTAGAAAAATGGGGGTTGATTTCGTAGATATCGACGATATTGCGGAGGATGGCCTGCTGCATGACGAGAGCGACAGGATCAGGATCGAAGAGAAATTCAAGAAGGAAAAAGTGGACGGCCTTTTCTTCCCGCACGGTAATTTCGGCACGGAATACGAGGTGGCAAGGCTGGCGAAGAACATGAATCTTCCGGTGCTGCTCTGGGGTCCCAGGGACGAATGTCCGGATGAAAAGGGAATCCGTCTGCGCGACAGCCAGTGCGGTATTTTTGCCACCGGTAAGGTCTTGAGGAGATTCCGGGTGCCCTTTACCTATCTGACAAACTGTAATCTGGAGGATCCGGAGTTTGCAGAGGGTGTTAACCGTTTCCTGGCAGTTTGTAATGTGGTAAAGACATTCAGAGGCATCCGTATCCTGCAGATCGGGCCGAGACCTTTTGACTTCTGGTCTACCATGTGTAACGAGGGCGAACTTCTGGAGAAATTCAATATCCAGCTGGCGCCGATCCCCATGCCTGAACTGACGGCAGAAATGAAGAAGGTGAAGGAAGAAGGCACGAAGGCGGCTGAGGTAGTGGCTTACTGCAGAGAGCATTTCAATATAGCCATTAAAGAGGAGGAGCTCTTGAATGTGGCCGCCCTGAAGGTGGCGATCCGGAATCTGGCGGATCGGTATGGATGTTCGGCAGGCGCGATTCAGTGCTGGAATGCACTGCAGGGTGAGATCGGCATTATGCCCTGTGCGGCCAATGCCCTGTTGAATGAGGAGGGCTTCCCGGTAGTATGCGAGACGGATATACACGGTGCGATTACGGCGCTGATGGTGGAAGCAGCCGGTATGGATAAGAGCAGAGGCTTCTTCGCAGACTGGACCGTCCGCCATCCGTTCAACGACAACGGTGAACTGCTGCAGCATTGCGGGCCGTGGCCGCTCAGCTGTGCTTCCTGCAAGCCGACCATCGGTTATCCGCTGGCATTTTCCCATCCGGGCGCTGTGGAGGCAGAGGCGAAGCACGGCGATCTGACGCTGGCACGTTTTGATGGCGACAACGGCGAGTACTCCCTGCTGTTGGGGAATGCGAAGGGGATCGAAGGGCCGTACACGAAGGGAACGTACCTTTGGATCGAAGTGGAGAACTGGCCGAGACTGGAAGCGAAGATCGTGGAAGGGCCTTATATCCATCACTGTGTCGGCATTCATCAGGATGTGGTGCCGGTACTGTATGAAGCATGTAAGTATATCGGCGTGAAACCGGATCTGTATGACGATGTGGAACAGCAGGTGATCGATACGATCCATGGTGTTAAGAGAAAGTAAGGATTTGCAAAGAATAGCCAGGGTATTCCGGGAAGAATCGCCTGGAGCGATTTTTCAGCAGGAGCTTAAGCAGTATACGAGGAATGGAGGCAATAATGAATAAACAGGAATTTGATGCAAAAGCGTTAACAGTCAGATCACTTGAACTTCGTAAGGTGGTGCTGGATATGATCATGAAGTCCGGCGGCGGCCATATCGGCGGTGACTTTTCCGTTATGGATACGCTGGTAACCCTGTATTTTGACCAGATGAATATAAGCCCGGAGAATCAGGATGATCCGGATCGTGATTACTTTATCATGAGTAAAGGGCATTCCGTGGAAAGCTATTATGCGGTGCTGGCGGCGAAGGGATTCTTCGAGACGGAGACGGTGGTCAATGAGTTTTCACAGTTCGGCTCCAGGTTCATCGGCCATCCGAATAATGAGCTGCCGGGAATCGAGATGAACTCCGGTTCTCTTGGACATGGTCTGCCGGTGAGTGTGGGTATGGCGCTGGCCTGCCGGAAGGAGAACAGGGCAAGCCGCGTCTATACGGTGATGGGCGACGGCGAAGTGGCGGAAGGTTCCGTCTGGGAAGGCTTTATGGCGGCCGGACATTATAAGCTGGCCAATCTGTGTGCGGTGGTGGACAGAAACCGTCTGCAGATCTCCGGCGCCACGGAGCAGGTGATGACGCATGAGAATCTGCACGCGCAGATCGAGAGCTTCGGCTGGAACGTGATCGAGACCGACGGAAACGACATCGCGAAGCTGCATGAGGCATTTGAGCAGGCGAAGACAGTGACGGATCGGCCGACCTGCATTATCGCGAATACGGTCAAGGGCTACGGCGGCGGTGAGATCATGGAGAATAAGGCCGCGTGGCATCACCATGTACCGAATCAGGAAGAGTATGATCAGATCGTAAAAGCATTAGAGGCGAAGAAGGAGGGCGTACTTCATGAATAAGATTCCAAACAGGCAGGCAATCTGCGAGACACTTATGGCACATGCCAAAGAAGACAGACATATTTACGCTTTGTGCTCCGACTCCAGAGGTTCGGCTTCTATGACGCCTTTCTTCAATGCTTTTCCGGAGCAGTCCATCGAGGTGGGCATCGCGGAGCAGAATCTGGTGAGTATCGCGGCCGGTATGGCGCATTGCGGGGAGAAGCCTTACTGCTTTTCTCCGGCATGTTTTATCTCCACGAGGAGTTATGAGCAGGCCAAGGTGGACGTGGCGTATTCCAACACCAATGTAAAGCTGATCGGCATCAGCGGCGGTATCAGCTACGGGGAACTGGGCATGAGCCATCATTCGGCACAGGATATCGCAGCCATGTCTGCGATCCCCAATATGAGAGTATATCTGCCCAGCGACAGATTCCAGACGGCGAAGCTGATCGAGAGCCTGCTGCAGGATAAGAAGCCGGCGTATGTGAGAGTGGGACGCAATCCGGTGGAGGATATCTACAGTGAGACAGAGTGTCCGTTCGAGATGGATCGGGCTACCGTACACGGAGATCTGGAGGCGGAGAACGACGTGGCGATCATTGCCTGCGGCGAGATGGTGCGCCCGGCCCTGGAAGCGGCGAAGCTCCTGCAGGATAAAGGCATTAAAGCTGTGGTGGCGGATATGTACTGCGTGAAGCCGCTGGATCAGGATACGGTGATAAAAGCGGCGAAGAGCGCGAAGCTGGTGATCACGGTGGAGGAACATGCTCCTTATGGCGGCATGGGAAGCGCTGTCGCGGTGACGGTGGGCGAAAACTGTCCGAAGAAGGTAATTACCATGGCGCTGCCGGATGATCATGTGATCACAGGAAAATCCGCTGCGGTGTTTGACTATTATGGTTTGAACGGAGAAGGGATTGCGAAGAAGGCGGTAGAGGTACTTAAGTAAGAGCGGGCCGGTTTGATTCATTTGTGAATCCAGATGAGGGGTCGGGGCTGGCCTTAACGGATATGGATAATAGAAAGAAGTAGTTTGGAGAAGAATTATGGGGAATAAATATTTGATCAGCATTGATCAGAGCACGCAGGGGACGAAGGCACTGCTTTTCAGTGAAAAAGGAGAGCTGTGCGCGCGTGCGGATCTTGCGCACAGGCAGATCGTCAACGAGCAGGGGTGGGTTTCTCACGACGGTGAGGAAATCTATCAAAATACGATGCAGGTGATCAGGAATGTGCTGGAGCGGGCGCAGGTCAGCCCGGAGGATGTGGCGGGGATCGGCATCAGCAACCAGCGGGAGACGGCCATTATGTGGGATCGGGAGACGGGACAGCCTCTCGATCACGCGATCGTGTGGCAGTGCGCACGGGCAGCTGAGATCTGTGAGCGCAAGGAGATACAGGAGATGGCGGAGCAGGTCCGGTTGAGAACGGGACTTAAGCTGTCACCGTATTTTACGGCGGCTAAGATCTGCTGGCTGCTGGAAAATGCGGCGGGAGCCGGGGAGAAAGCGAAGCGGCATAAGGTATGCCATGGGACGATTGATTCTTATCTGGTCTACAGGATGACGAAGGGCGAGGTCTATGCGACGGATTATTCCAATGCTTCGCGGACGCAGCTTTTTAACATCTTCACATTAAAATGGGATGAGGAGATCTGCAGAGTGTTCGGTATTGACGCGGACAATCTGCCGGAGGTCAGGGATTCCAACAGCTGCTTTGGCTATACAGACTGCGAAGGGCTTTTTCCACAGCCGGTGCCGATTCATGCGGTGATGGGAGATTCCCATGCGGCGCTTTTCGGGCAGAATTGCCGGAGCGACGGTAAGACGAAGGTGACTTACGGGACAGGATCTTCTATTATGATGAATATCGGCTGCGAACCTATTCTGAGCAGGAACGGGCTGGTGACGTCGCTGGCCTGGGGACTGAACGGCAGGGCGGAATACGTGCTGGAAGGGAATCTGAACTATACGGGCGCGGTCATTTCCTGGTTAAAAGATGATGTGAAGCTGATCGGGAGCGCGGCCGAGACGGAAGCGCTGGCGTATGAGGCGGGTAAGGATGACGGTCTGTATCTGGTGCCGGCGTTTACCGGTCTGGGGGCGCCTTATTGGGACAGCAGCGCCAGAGCGGCTATGATCGGCATGGACAGGACGACGGGTAAGGCCGAACTGACGCGGGCGGCATTGGAAAGTATCGCTTATCAGATCACGGATATTGTCCGGGCCATGGAGAAAGACTCGCAGAAGCGGATCGAGGTTTTGCGGGTGGACGGCGGCCCCACGAAGAACCGGTATCTGATGCAGTTCCAGAGCGATATCGCGGGCAGCGAAGTTGCGATCTCGACGATCGAAGAACTGTCGGGCACAGGAGCGGCCTTTATGGCGGGTATGGCATTGGGCTTGTGGGGGGAAGAAATTTTTGATACCATAAGCTGGAAGCAGGTAACGCCGCAGATGGCGCAGGAAGTTCGGGAGAAGAAGTTTGCGGGGTATCAGAATGCGGTAGGGCTGATCAGGACCGGCAAATAAGAGGTAACAGGTGAAAAACGAGGAGGTTGTTTTTATGCAGCAGGTAGAGAAATGGGGACTTTTTGAAGTCAGCAGCAGGGGCAAAAGCGACGGGAATCCGTTTCGCGATTACGCGATGACGGTTACGTTTAAGGGAGAGAAGGAAGAGATCCGGGTTAACGGCTTCTACGATGGGGACGGTGTCTACAGGGCGAGATTTATGCCGTCTTACGAGGGCGCTTATACATATAAGGTGGAAGGAAATTTTGCAGATGTGATTGAGAACGCGGAAGGCGCTTTTGAGGTAGTGGCGCCGTCTGGGAAGAACCACGGACCGGTAGTGGTGGTGGATAAGACGCATCTTGGGTATGCGGATCATACGCCCTACTATTCGATTGGGACGACCTGCTATGCGTGGGCGAATCAACCGATGGAGCGGCAGGAGCAGACATTGGAAACCTTGAAGAACAATGCGTTCAATAAGATCAGGTTCTGTTTCTTCCCCAAGTTCTATGAGTTTAACAGAAAAGAGCCGCTGACTTACCCTTTTGAGAGAGGAAACGGCGAAGGACTGGATCCGGAGCGGGTGGAGCAGGAAAAGTCCTGCCGCATGAGATTTCCGGGGATGCAGGAGACGGAGCAGGATTACGGCTTTGATTATACGAGACCGAATGTGGAGCATTTCAGACGTTATGATATGCGGATCGCACAGCTGATGGAGTTGGGCATCGAGGCGGACATGATCCTGATGCACCCTTACGATAAGTGGGGCTTAAATGAGATGGACAAGGACGCCTGTGACTGGTATTTGAGATATGTGGTGGCGAGATACGGGGCCTACCGGAATGTGTGGTGGTCGCTGGCCAACGAGTTTGACTTTATCAGGATCAAGACGCTGGAGGACTGGGAGCGTTATGGTAAGGTGGTATCTTCCAATGACCCGTTCCACAGGCTGTTGTCGGTACATAACGGCGGCCCAAACTATGACTTTTCCAGGGATTGGGTGACGCACTGTTCTCTGCAGAGAGTGGATTTCTACCGGACCACCGAGGATACGGATCAGTTCGTGGAGAAATACGGCAAGCCGGTTGTGTGGGATGAGATCTGTTATGAAGGCAATATCGGCCTGGGCTGGGGCAATATCACCGGTGAAGAACTGGTGAGAAGATTCTGGGAGGCGTTCGTGCGGGGCGGTCACTGCGGACACGGCGAGACCTTTATGGATCCGGAGGATATTCTCTGGTGGTCCCACGGCGGTATCTTAAAGGGAGAGAGTCCGGCGAGACTGCGGTTTCTGCTGGATGTCCTGCAGGATGTGCCGGGCGGTTATCTGACCAAGGGCGAAGGCATCTTTGACGAGGTGGTAGGCTATGCCGGCGGCCATGTGGGCGAAGGCTGGGGTATCTGCTATGATTATGCCATTCATTATCTGGGTGTCTGCCAGCCGACGTACAGACAGCTTGTGCTTCCGGAGGATACGGATTATGAGGTGGATGTGATCGATACGTGGAATATGACGATCACGCCGATGGGAGTGAAGAGAGGAATCTGTAAGATCGAGCTGCCGGGGAATCAGTATATGGCATTGCGGGTTCGTAAGGCGGGATAAATACAGAGAGCGTGAAATTTCAGGGGAGTGTGGTGAAAACTGCACTCTCCTTTTGTTAAGTGGGGTTTGTTTTTGCAGGCGCATAGTGTCAGGCAGTAAATGATGATTAAGTGGTTATAAAAAGTGGCAGCAGTATTGTATGACGGTTTGCAGGAGACAGGAAAATATTGTATAGTATATCTAAGACAGATGGACAATATCCGACTGGCTGTCAGGCTATATCAACAGAAACTATATTGTACCGGAATGAGAATGGGAGGAGTATCTATGGATACGGATCATAACCAACAGGAGATGCAGGAAATCTGGAAAAAATTCAATAAACAGGGTAACGGTGCGGGAGGCGTTAAACCTGCGCCGAAACTGACGCCCGAGGAAGAAAAGAAAAGGAACCTTAAGCAGATCGGCCTCTATCTTTTGATCACGTTTGCGCTGACCTATGTTGTGGAGATCTTCGGCATTATGCCCATGGCGAAGAATGCAGATGAGCAGCAGGCTTATATTGTACAGAGTGTGATCGCCAGTGTGATGTTTCTTCCGGCGCTGGGCGCCCTGCTCACGCGTCTGCTGACGAAAGAGAGACTTACGTTGAGAAGTCTGATGCTTACGATCGACCTGAAAAAGAATCTGCGATATTACGGATTGGTGTGGTTCGGCTTTGATCTGCTGATCCTTTTTGGCGCGGCATTGTATTTCCTGATCTTCCGGGAGCAGTTTGATGTGGGGTTTGGATCTATGAAAGCGCTCTTTGAGGCGCAGGGACTGGAATCTACACAGGCGCAGGTGCAGCAGGTAGTGGTGGTACAGCTTGCGATGGGAGCGGTGATTGCACCTTTTGCAAATCTGCTGAACTGTTTCGGCGAGGAATGGGGCTGGCGGGGATTTCTGCTGCCGCGGATGATGAAACAGTTTAAGGTAGTGCCGGCCGTTCTTTTAAGCGGGGTGATCTGGGGACTCTGGCATCTTCCGCTGACCGTTATCGGACATAACTATGGTGTCGATTATATGGGTTATCCTTTTACGGGAATCCTGGCTATGTGCCTGTTCTGTACTGTGATGGGGATTATCCTGTCCTATGTTACAATCAAGACGAAAAGCTGTATTCCGGCCGTCATGGGACATAGCACCCTGAATGGATTTGCCTCTGCGGGAATTTTGTTTACCTCGCCGGAACGTCCCTGCAATGTCTTCCTGGGGCCGGCGCCCACGGGGCTGATCGGCGGAGCCGGGTTTATTGCAGTGGCGGGAATTCTTTTGTACCTTTTGTATAGGGAAGAAAAAGAGGCGGTGACGAAATGGGATCTTACCTGAATCCCGGCAACAGCGGATTTGTCGGAAAATCGTTTGCGGCGCAGATGTTATGCGCCTATTATGACAAATGCTGCGATTCTGCGGGACTGTTTGATGATCTGGAGATTGCGGAAAACAAGAGTCTCAATGAAAGTTACAGGAAATATCTGAATCAGTATGCTGTGATCTATCTGGATCTGACGTATGTAAAGCCGTTTACGGATGGATACCGGAATGTGGCCGCTTATGTCAGTGAGAAGATCACGGAGGAATGGGAGCGGACATGAAAGTTGTATTACAGAACCTGACGAAAAATTTTCCCGGCAGGGGGAAGAAGAACGCCGGAGAGGTGACGGCAGTAAGCGGTCTCACTTTTGAGATCCCGGACGGGGAGCTGGTGGGGCTTTTGGGGCCTTCCGGCTGCGGTAAGAGCACTGCGCTCAATCTGATCAGCGGCCTTTTGAAGCCGACTGCCGGGCGGATCTTTTTCGGGGAGGACGACATCACTGACCTGCCGCCGGAGAACAGGGGCGTGGGGCTGGTGTTTCAGAATTATGCGTTGTATCCGCATCTTACGGTGCAGCAGAATATCCTGTTTCCGCTGCAGAACCTGAAAGGAAAAGACAGGCTGTCGAAGGCAGTCATGTTATCGAAGGCAAATGAGGCGGCCAGGCTTGTACAGATAGATGAGTTGATGGACCGCAAGCCCGGGGAGCTTTCCGGCGGGCAGCAGCAGCGGGTGGCTATCGCCCGGGCGCTGGTGAAAATGCCTGGTGTGCTGTTGCTGGACGAGCCTTTATCGAATCTGGACGCCCGTCTGCGCCTCCAGACGAGGGAAGAGATCAGAAGGATTCAGAGGGAGACCGGCATTACCACCGTTTTCGTGACCCATGATCAGGAAGAGGCCATGAGTATTTCCGACAGGATTGTGGTGATGAAAGAAGGTGTTGTACAGCAGATCGGGAAGCCGCAGGCGGTCTATGACGATCCGGCAAATCTGTTTGTGGCCAGGTTCCTTGGCACGCCGCCGATCAATGTGTTTGCAGGGCAGTGCAGAGGCGGCAGGCTGTATCTGGGAGAGGATGTCGTGCTTGGCGTTTCGGGCATTGCCGATCAGGAGGTTTATGTGGGCGTGCGGCCGGAGGGCTTTGTACTCTGCGAGACGGGCTGCCTTAGCTGTGAATTTGGCAGCGTGGAGGTGATGGGGCGCGATATCAGCGTGGTCTCCAGGCATGGAGCATCCTTAAATCCGACGATCCGTTCGATAATCAGTGCGGAGAACCGGGTGGATGCAAAGGATGGTACAGTCAGATTTTCCTTAAAGCCGCAGAAGGTGTTTCTTTTCCGTAAGGAGACAGAGGAGCGGCTTTACGGTGAGATAACAGAGTGATGTAATGATATGTTGTTATGGATAACGGAACCATGAGCTGTATCGCATAGGGACAGAGTCATGATTTTCCGGAAAGGAGTGCGGAAGAGATGAAGAAGAGATGGAGGGACAGCGGCCTTAAGGGCTGGCTGTATCTTTTGCCGGCGATTCTTTTTCTGGGGGTGTTTATGGTATACCCCCTGATCGATGTTTTCGTCTATTCCTTCGAGGAGGGGTACAATTCTGCATCCCAGACGCATTTCGGGATCGGCGCTTACAATTATGCCTATGTGCTGCATGATCCTTATTTCCTGCAGGCAGTCCGGAATACATTTCTGCTGGTGATCGTCACGGTGCCGCTTTCTACCGTGATCGCGCTGTTGATCTCTGTGGGGCTTAATGCCATCAGACCGCTGCGGAATCTGTTTCAGACGGTCTATTTCCTGCCTTATGTGACGAATACGCTGGCGGTGGGGCTGGTGTTTATGATCCTGTTTAAAAAGACGGCCTACTCGGACGGGCTGATCAATCTGCTGCTTGCATGGTTCGGCGGGCACTCCGTTGATTTTATCGACGGGCCGTACTGGGCGAAGATGTTTGTTTTGTGCCTGTATACGATCTGGGTGGTGATGCCCTTTAAGATCCTGATTCTGACCAGCGCGCTGGCTTCGGTGAACCCGCAGCTTTATCAGGCGGCCAGAGTGGACGGTACTCCGGCGTTCCGGATCTTTATGCGGATCACGCTGCCGATGATCTCTCCAATGATCTTTTACCTGGTCATCACGGGCTTTATCGGGGCATTCAAGGCGTACAGCGACGTGGTGGCGTTGTTTGGGACGGATTTAAATGCCGCGGAGATGAATACGATCGTGGGATACGTCTACGATATGCTTTACGGGGACAGCGGCGGATATCCTTCCTACGCGTCCGCGGCGGCGATCCTGCTGTTTGCGATCGTGCTGACGATCACATGTATCAACCTGCTGGTCAGCAACAGGAATCGAAATCATCTGCAGGGCAGATAAACAGATTGAGAAAGCAGGGCGGATGAGAGTAAGACTGTATCAGAAGACGAGGAGAATCCCGATATGAGTGGTGGCAGAAACTATAGCAATATGAACAGTGGCAGAGATTATATTAGAATAGAAAAGGCGGCCAAAGCCCGCAAAACTACGGCGAATGCGGTCACGTATTTCCTGCTGGCAGTCTGGGCGGTGATCGTGCTGTTTCCTTTTTACTGGATGCTCTTAACTTCCGTCAAGAGTTACAGCGCCTATAATGCGGAGAGCATTCCGAAGTTTTTTACCCTGTCGCCTACGCTGCAGAATTACGCGGATGCGTTTACGGCGGTGCCGCTGGGCCGCTATCTGCTCAATACAACGATTTTTACCGTGGTGACGACGGCATTGATGCTGGCGGTGATCACGCTGGCGGCTTTCGCCTTCGCGAGACTCGACTTCCGGGGAAAAAATGTGCTGTTCGTGCTTTTCCTCTCGCTGATGATGATTCCCAGCGAACTGGTGATCATCACCAATTTCGTCACGATTACCAATCTGGAGATGCGCAATACATTTCCGGGGCTGATCCTGCCCTCCGTCACCTCAGTCTTCTATATTTATCTGTTGAAGGAAAATTTCGAGCAGATACCGGACAGCCTTTACTATGCGGCCAAGGTGGACGGGACTTCCGACTTGAAATATCTGTTTAAGGTGATGATTCCGATCTCGAAGCCGACTTTGATCACGATCACCATTCTGAAAGTGATCGAGTGCTGGAACTCTTACGTCTGGCCGCGGCTGATCACTGATGACGAAAATTATTATCTGGTGTCCAACGGTATTCAGGAGATCCGGGAAAACGGATTCGGCCGGGAGAATATTCCGGCTATGATGGCGGCAGTGGTGGTCATTTCCGTGCCGCTGATCGTGCTGTTTCTGATCTTCCGGAAAAAGGTTATGGCCGGGGTATCAAGGGGCGGAACGAAAGGATAACCGGCGGGAGTATCAAGGGGCGGAACGAAAGGAAAGCCGGCGGGAGTGTCAAGGGCGGAACGAAAGGAAAGCCGGCGGGAGTATCAAGGGGCGGAATCAAAGGATAGCTGGCGGAAGACAGAAGTCAGGAGTGTCTGCGCTGCGGATGATGCAGGAGCGGATTTGAAAAGGAAATGAGTTTGCAAAGGGAATGGATATCGCTATGAAAAGAGGACTTATGAGAAGTCTGTTTGAGGAACGATACAGATATGGAATAAGCAGAGTGTGTGCGGCGGTTCTTATGCTGTGCGGTTCGATTGTGCTCACCGGCTGTCACGGCAGCGAGGGAATGCGCAGTTTTGCCGTGCCGGAAGAGTTCGATCTTTCCAGGGAATATGAGGTCACTTTCTGGGCCAAAAATGACACCAATAAGAACCAGACAGCCATCTATGAGAAAGCGATCGAGGATTTTGAAGATCTTTATCCGAATATCACCGTGAATCTGCGTCTGTATACGGATTACGGCAAGATCTATAATGACGTGATCACCAACATCGCCACGAATACCACGCCTAATGTGTGCATCACCTATCCGGATCATATCGCCACCTATCTGACGGGCGGCAATCTTGTGGTGCCTTTGGATGAACTGTTTGCGGATAAGCGGTACGGCTCCGGCGGGAGCGAGGTACGGTTCGATGCGCCGCGGGCGGAGGAGATCATCCCGAAATTTCTGGAAGAGTGTTCCTTTGGCGGCCATTACTATGCCATGCCGTATATGCGGTCCACGGAAGCCTGCTATGTCAATAAGACTTATGTGGAGGCCATGGGTTATACGCTGCCGGAAACGCTGACCTGGGATTTTGTGTGGGAGGTATCGGAGGCCGCCATGGCGATGGACGGGGAGGAGAATTATCTGGTCAACGGCCAGAGCGTCATGATTCCTTTTATCTATAAGTCCACCGACAATATGATGATCCAGATGCTGCGGCAGAAAGAGGCAGGTTACTCCACGGAGACCGGAGAGATCGAGATCTTCAACGACACCACGGAGGAACTGCTGTATACCATAGCAGAACATGCGAAAAACGGGGCCTTTTCCACATTTAAGATTTCCAGTTATCCGGCCAACTTCTTCAATGCCGGACAGTGCATCTTTGCGGTGGATTCCACGGCGGGAGCAACCTGGATGGGGACGGATGCTCCTCTCTCCGATATCAGTGAGGACAAGATCGTGGAGTTTGAGACGGTGGTGATGCCGATTCCGCAGTTTGACCCTATGCATCCGAAGATGATCTCGCAGGGGCCTTCGGTCTGTATTTTCAATAAGGAGGATCCGCAGGAAGTGCTGGCCTCCTGGCTGTTTGCGCAGTATCTGCTCACCAACGAGGTGCAGATCGCCTATGCGGGGACGGAAGGCTATGTGCCGGTCACTTCCAAGGCGCAGGAGTCGGAAGAATACAGGGCGTATCTTGCCGCCTGTGGCGAGGATGAGGCGCACTATGAGGTGAAGATCAAAGCGGCCGGTCTGTTGTTAGATCATATGGAGGACACCTTCGTGACGCCGGTATTTAACGGTTCGGCATCTCTGCGTGACGCCGCGGGACAGATGATCGAGAATACGGTGAAGTCGGTGCGGAGGAAGCAGACGGTAGACGATGTCTATATGGAAGAGCTTTATGCGGATGTATCTTCGCTGTACCGTCTGGATCAGATCGAGCGGCAGAATGGCATGACCTCCGGCAGAAGCGATCTGGGGAAGCTGCCGCGGACAGCGGTGATCCTGCTTGCCAGTCTCGGTGGGGCGTGGGGGCTGATCCTGCTGTATGTGGGGATTGGGATCGTGAGGAAGAAGAGGAATCACTATGCACGGTGACCTGCAACAAAAAGAAAGGAATCATAAACGTTATAAAGAGGAAATGATTGACATATCAGAAATAACGCGTATAATTTATGTCGGAATGAAATTCACATAGCAGAGTAATGTCGTGTAACAGTGAAAATAGAGAAGAAACGGTTACTGTTTACTCTGCGAGACACCTTATATAAGGTGAAAAAGGAGGAAAATTATGAAGAAAATGACAGCGTTACTGATGGCATTCGCGCTTGCGTTCGCATGTGTGGGCTGCGGCTCGGACAATGCAGGCGCGGCAGAGGAAGCAGCACCGGAGCAGGCGGCGGCAGAGGATGCAGCAGCGGAAGAGACTGAGACAGAGGAAGCAGCGCCGGAAGAGACAGAAGCAGAGGATGCAGCAGAGGCGGAGGCTGAGACAGCAGAAACCGAGAGCGAAGAGCCGGCTGAGGCAGAGAGCGCCGGTACAGAGGAGAAATCTGAGGGCGTTATGACTTATGCAGAGTATGCGGCAGCAGAACTTGACACGGAAGTGGTGGTTGAGACTTATGTGCAGGCGAAGCAGTCCTGGTGGGAGGACAAGGCGACTCTCTATACACAGGATCAGGACGGCGCATATTTCATCTATGAGATGGCTTGTTCCGAAGAAGATTATGAGAAGCTTACACCCGGTACGAAGATCAAAGTGACAGGTTATAAGGCAGAGTGGTCCGGTGAGGTGGAGATCATTGATGCGACATTTGAGATTGTAGAAGGCAATTACGTGGCAGAAGCCATGGATGTTACCCCTTATCTTGGGCAGGATGATCTGGTGGATTACCAGAACCGTTACGTGTCCTTCAAGGGTATGACCGTTGAGGCGGCAGGCCAGGATGACGCAGGCAACGACGTGGCGTTCCTTTATAAATGGGACGGTTCCGGTCAGGAGGGAGACGACCTTTATTTTAACGTATCCCTTGACGGAGCAACCTACACATTTACCGTTGAATCTTATCTGTGTGACAGCTCGACAGACGTCTACAAGGCGGTGAAGGAGCTGCAGATTGGTGATACGATCGATATGGAAGGCTTCCTCTACTGGTATGAAGGCGCTAACCCGCATATCACAGCGGTACAGGCAGCAAACTAAGTTTACTGGAATCAGTGGAAACGTGCAGGTATTTTGTACACGGATCTGAGATTCTGCAAAGCGGGAGTTTGTACGATACAGGAAATAAAGAAGATGTCATATGCAGTGATTTGGCTGTATATGGCATCTTTTTTGTCAGGGTATCAGACGGGGACTTTTATACATTTACCTTTCGTAAAAAGCAGGGACCTTTGTGCAAATGACGTGATATACTTCCAGTAACAAAACAAATGTTAAATTTGTAAACAGGGAAGTCTGTAGTGGAAGTGAAGAATGTTTTGGAAATCTATGAGCAGAAGAGAGAACGGGTACAGGAATTCAATCTGACCAATGATCTTTTTGCAGGAAAAGTATTTGAGGATGTGGAGGCTGGCCGGGAACTTTGCAGTATTCTGATGCAGAAGCCGGGACTTCGGCTTAAGAGCGTCAGGACACAATATGTGATCAGGAATTTACAGAGCCATTCGGTGTAGTTGGATTTTTTGGCCGAAGAGGAGATTGGCAATATGATCAACGTAGAATTTCAGATGTACAGTGAGGATGAGCCGTTTAGAAGAACCCGTTATTACACGTCATGTATTGACATGAGCATTCTGGAAAAAGGCAGGGAATACTATGAACTGCCGGAGGTGACGGTGCTCTACATTACGAAAAGCGATTTTATTGGACATAAGAAGGGATCTTATCAGATTCATAGGAAGGCAGGAGGCAAGAGCCAGTCGATTGATGTGGGCAACGGAGTGCATGAGAGATATTTTAATCTGAAGTATTCGACCAGGGATGAGGATCGTGGAGCGGGTAAACTTTTACAAGATTCAGCGAAAGGGAGTAGACATTATGTGCGAGATAACGGACAGAATCAGGAGAGAAGGCAAAATAGAAGGTAGAATAGAAGACATTATGCAATTACTGGAAGAGCTGGGGAAGATTCCAACAAAGATTGCGCAGCGGATCACGCAGGAGACAGATCTTAATGTTTTGGCTGGATGGCTTAAATGTGCAGCGGCGGTATCCAGCATATCAGAGTTTGAGGCGAGGATGGCAGGAATTACATCGGAAGCAGGAAGCAAACCATACTGAGTCAGGTGCCGTGTCTGCACGGGCACCTGGTGAATGACTGTGGGGTATTCTGCTTGTAGTGGAAACCCGGAATTACCAGCGTTTCATATTTTTGGCAAACTTCTCTGTATAGGCCTGTTTCAACTCCTCGGCGGTTATTCCATAGCAAAGCAGCACATCATTGTAGTACATGAGAACATCGGCCAGTTCCTCGATCAGGTCTTTTCTTAAAGCGGCGTTTGTGGAGGCGCTTGCGCCACCGTGCTTTTTCACGATATCAATGACTTCGCCGATCTCACCGATCATCCATAACAGCTTGTTCTGTCCTGTTTCCGGGCAGATGGGTTCCCATTTGTGTTTATATTTGTCCTGCAGAGTTCTTTGCATTTCCTTCATTTCATTTATGCTAAAATCGTTCATCTTGTTTTCCTCCGTAAATGAACCGGTATCCAGGGCAGTTGTATGCAGTTTATCTTCCAGGACATTGTTAAGTTCATCTATGCCACTCTGGTACGATGCGTTTATCTCCTGATACAGTTTGTTATAAAATGCAACGGCAATATGCTGTCGATCTTTGGCAATGGCCGTAGCTTTTTCCGTATAAAAGCTGGAATATAAATTTTCCAGTTTATACTTATATTCCTGGAAGGAAAGATGGCATGTTGTCATTTTCGCCTGTCGAAACGACTCCATTTGGCAGCACAGAATATAATGGCTCGGAAACGATGCCTTTATAAAGCAGTGTCCTTGCAATTCCGAGCGCTCCTGCGACATCTAACTTATCGGCGTCAAATAAGATTTTTGCCTCTAAACTTTGAGGAGGTTCCTCTTTTCTATAGCGGTGTGTCCTGATACACTGCTTTACCTGTTCTGCATAGAATGCTTCAAAACCATGGGTTACAAGAAATTGACAGGCTTTTTCGCTTCCCACGATTGCATGACATAAGGCGGGATTTTCAAATTGTTCTTTTCTTCCGATGTCATGTAATAGGCATGCCGCGATCAGGACGTCATAATTCACATCCTTTTCGGTCTTCGCAATCTCCAGTGCATTGTACAATACGCGATATATATGCTCCTTATCATGGGCGGCATCATCCATTGAGCAAAGCATAAATTCTTCCAGCAGACAATAGGTTTCTCTGTTCATATATTACCTCCCGGCAAAGAGACTTTCTGTTATGGCCGTGGTTTTCTGAGGGGGCATTCGGACACGCTGATCCTGTCTTTCAGTACACCCAGTCCGCAGTCCTCCAGATAGTCCTGCAGGATGGGCAGGGATTGGGAGGAGGTGGGACCGATGATGATCTCGCCCACCAGGTCGGACAGGCTAAGGCCCAGTTCGCCGCACATCTTACACAGATCAAGCGGATAATACTTTTTGATTCGCTCCGAGGATACGTGGTACTTTGGTTCCATGGTAAAGCCGCATTTTGCACACGATCCGGTCGAATGGTTGATCATCTGGTCCATAAAGGGCGATACCACGAGGCGGACTTCCTTTTCGCTTGCAAAAGAGGGATGTTTGAAGGCGGCGGACTGCAGCCAGGCGTCGTTCATCAGATTCTGCAGGGAGGGAAAGCAGGCCGAGAAAGTATCCGCATCGTTGACCATTTCATAGAAATCGTCTACGAGCCGGTGTTCCCGCATGTCGGTCTGATAGTATACTTTCTGGAGGGATATGACGCCTCCCACCATTTTCTGCATCAGGTCTTCGTGGAAGGCGATACATACACCCTGTCCGAGATAGCCGTACCGTTCCCACTGTGCGGCGTCATCCCGGTATTCGGAGAAACAGGCTGCATAGGCGGAATAGTGGAATTCTTCTTCCAGTTCTTTTTGAAAAAAGGCTTCGACTTCGCGGCATTTATCTTGCGCCCTGCTCTGCGCAAGCCTCTCGGTCACAGCTTTGCATATGCCGTTCATGA
Organism: uncultured Lachnospiraceae bacterium; assembly: GCA_947576945.1. Taxonomy (GTDB): domain Bacteria; phylum Bacillota; class Clostridia; order Lachnospirales; family Lachnospiraceae; genus UBA3282. The sequence continues at coordinate 64,823 of CANPTH010000002.1, read as the reverse complement.
AAAGCCGCATCTCGGAAGCATCGTTCATATTCAGGATATTATTGAGCCGAAGTTCCGCACAGCGGATGATACCGTCGAAAGCGGCAAAAGTGGTGTAGTGGTAAAGCATGTGGCGCCTCCATAGAATGATGTGTAAAAGACTGACTGGTTAAACGAGGAATGGCCCTAATACGATTAGTGCAATACCGAGCAATATAGCCATGATACCTTTGAGTTTGGTGAAGAATAAATATGATTCAGACGGTTCATCTATTATACAAAACTCTATTTTCCAGACCAGATCAGGTTTTTTAAAAGCGACCAGACCCCATAGGACAAGAAAGATTCCGGATAATATAGGCAATGCCATGGCAATAATTCCTTTCTTCCAGGATTATTAATAGTATTGTACTCTCTTTTTTGTGTGGACACAACTTTTAAAACATAATAAAATAAGGAGAAAGGCAGACTTTGAGCAGCTTTTCGAAGGCAATGTCAACCAGTACGCAGCACCTGATGGAACAGGGGTGTGCGGCTTACCTGACTGACACTGTTTCATGAGGGCAGGAATGCGCATTTATTCCCGCGAAGCAGCGAGCCAGGCAGCCATGCCTGCATGGATATTTGGCGACTGCCGCGAGGGTCAAATACCCCGCAGCCTGCTGCTGTGTATTTGACTGTGCTGATTGTACGAAAGGGTAGAGGTAAATGACAATGAATGAAAATGTAAAAGTGTATGTAACCGAAAAAGTAAAGGATCTCATCAATGCACCGTCCTGTTGTGCGGAGGCGAAGGCAGTGGGGCAGAATTGGCTGGAGGCGTTGGGCACCGAGCAGGAGGCAGAGGCTTCGCAGAAGTTGATCGCCGAGCTGGAGGCGGACATTGTAACGATTGATGGTCTGATCACTTTTGCCGGATCCGAGATGGGTGCGCAGGTATTCGGGGCCGAGAAGGCGAAGGAGGTACTGGCGCACGCCGAGGAGATCAAAGAAGCAGGAGCAAAGTACTGTGACTGTCCTGCATGTGCGGCATGTCAGGCAATTCTGGAGAAGAAAGATGAGTTATAGAACGAAGGAAAAGCAGACGGTGTAAACAGCAGACGTTATACTGCCTTAAACAGAGACGGATACATAAAGATACCCTGTGCAGTTTTTTAAATTGTATGGGGTATTTTTGGATTATACCTGTTTTTCTTCCATTCCGAAGTGTTTTATGTTGAGGGCGCGTGCAGAAATATCCGGCAGAGGCATTGTGGTCGGAGCAGCCAGGGGGTAAAATGGAAGCAGGTACAAATTTGATATGTATAAGTTAGGAGGAATGATCATGGCGAACGGAAGATTTGAATTTAACTCGGATTGTTTGAGAAGGATGGTGAATTTCCATATTGTGCTTCCAAATGATCTGCCGAAAGAATGGACGGCGGACAATCCGCACCACAAAAGTCCGATGAAGACTTTGTTCCTGCTGCACGGTTATACCGGGAACAGTATGGACTGGATGACGGGAAGCGCGGTCTGTGAACTGGCGGGGAATTATAACCTGGCGGTGGTGTGTCCTGCCGGGGAGAATTCTTTCTACCTGGATGGACCGGAGACAGGACGTAAGTATGCAACCTATGTGGGAGAAGAGCTGGTGCAGTATGTGCGTAAGACGTTCGGACTGGCGGAGCGGATGGAGGATACGTATATTGGCGGATTGTCCATGGGCGGTTTTGGGGCGATCCATACCGCGCTGCAGTTTAACCACAATTTTGCCAGGGCATTCGCACTGTCTTCGGCGTTGATCGTACATGAGGTTGCGCAGATGCAGCCGGGCAGCGGGAATCCGGTAGCCAATTACGAGTATTACAGACTGATGTTCGGAGAACCGGATAAACTGCTCACAAGCATCAACAATCCGGAGGAACTGATTCGGAGACATCAGGCGGCGGGTGACAGGATACCGCCTATCTTCATGGCTTGCGGGACGGAGGACGGACTGCTGGAAAACAACAGGGAACTTCGCGATTTCCTGCAGGAGAAGGGCGTCGAGCATGTTTACCATGAGAGTCCGGGCATTCATAACTGGGCTTTCTGGAATCAGTATCTGGAGCCGGCAATCCAGTGGATGCTGGAAGAATAGAAATCAGGTATAGAAGCATAGGAGGTTAGATCGGCACGGCTGTGTGCGGACGCAGAGAACATAAGAAGGACAAGATAGTGTTGTATACGCTGCAGTTGTCCGAACAGAATGGAGAATTGATTCCTAAACCGCTTTGTTGTGGCCTGGCCTCTTTTTGTGTATACTATAGGAAACGCCATAAGGAAAAGTCTGTGGAGGAAGAGGCATGTATTATTTGAATACGAATACACAGATCATATTGTTCCAGGATACGCTGAACAGTGAGATTTATGTGGATAAGAGTATGCTGATCGAAAATATTCCAGCGGGTCTGAACTGAACGTGTTCTGGGAATACAATTTCATGAATGACCGCACCTTTGAGGAGCAGTTCGGACTGACGGAAGACGAGGTAAGGGAACTGTGCGGCAGATATAAGAATATCAGCTATGAAGAACTGGAATGGTGGTATGACGGTTACCGTATGGGAGACGGCAGGCATTTATTTAACCTGCTGTCCGTCAACAGGGCGTTGACTGACGGGCATTGTCAGAATTATTGGACAGAGACAGGCCCAATGAATGAAGTTGCGGATTGTGTGGAGCATAACGTGGATGAAGTGCGGGAGGACATTGTCCGCATGGTCTCAGGCCTGCCGGTCGAGGCTGATCTGACTGGTTACAGCGTCATTGAACAGGAGATGAACAGCAGAGACGAGATTCTGTCGGCTATGGTAGTCTACGGTTTTCTCCTGTATCATGACGGATTTTTGAGCATCCCGAATCATGAACTGATGGAAAAATATCAGGGAGTATTAGCGCGGGAAAGCATGGGAGCAGTCAAGCAGATCGTGGACAGCTCCAAAGAAATGCCGGCAAAAAGCATCAGTGTTTGATCGAAAGATTGTCAGAGGGAGATTGAATATGGCGAGAACGATTCGGATTGGCGGACAGGACTTTGAGAGAATCAGAGTAAATAATAATTTCTATATCGACAAGACCGATTTTATCAAAAAGTGGTGGGAGGCGGAGGACGATGTAACCTTGATCACGCGCCCGAGACGGTTTGGCAAGACGCTGAATATGAGTATGCTGGAGCAGTTTTTTTCCGTGAAGTATGCCGGACGCGGAGAGCTGTTTGAAGGGCTTTCCATATGGCAGGAAGAAAAGTACCGGCAGATGCAGGGAACCTGGCCGGTGCTTTCCATCAGTTTCGCGCGGGTCAAGGAGAATACCTTCAGGGAGGCAAGACGAAGTATCTGCAGGATCATTGAAGAGCAGTATAACAAGAATGAGTATCTGCTTAAGGGTGATCTGCTCAATGAGAAAGAGCGGGCGTTCTATCAGGAGGTTACCGCCGATATGTCGGACAGCACGGCGGCGGCGTCTCTGCGGGCAATGGCGGATTTCCTCTGTAAATATCATGGGAAAAAGGCGATCATTCTTCTGGATGAGTATGACACGCCGATGCAGGAAGCGTATGTGAGCGGATATTGGGAAGAGATGGTGGCTTTCATAAGGAGTCTGTTCAATGCTGCATTTAAAACAAATCCTTATCTGGAGCGGGCGCTGCTGACAGGGATTACCAGAGTCAGTAAGGAGTCTGTTTTTTCCGATTTGAATAATCTGAAAGTAGTGACAGCCATTACAGAGAAATATGAGGAATGCTTTGGATTTACGGAGAAGGAAGTTTTTGCGGCTTTGGAGGAGTATGGGCTGTCAGATCAGAAGCAGAAGGTCAAAGACTGGTACGATGGTTTTACTTTCGGAGAAAAGAGCGATATCTATAACCCATGGTCAATTATCAATTATCTTGATGAAAAGAAAGTCGGCGCCTACTGGGCCAACACCAGTTCCAACAGTCTGGTGGGAAAGCTGCTCAGAGAAGGAGATGCGAGTATCAAACAGGCATTTGAGGATTTACTGCACGGCGGAAAGATCAGTATGGAGATTGATGAGCAGATTGTCTATAACCAGTTATCTGCGAAGAAGAATGCGGTTTGGAGCCTGCTGCTTGCCAGCGGTTATCTGAAGGTGGTGAGTACGACGCTGATGGAAGAAACAGGGCGTACCTACTATGATCTGGCCCTGACCAACAGGGAAGTCACTCTGATGTTTGAGATCATGATCCAGGACTGGTTTTCCGGGAGCGGGGATTATAATGACTTTATCAAAGCGCTCCTGCAGGATGACGTGGATGCCATGAATGAGTATATGAACAGGGTGGCTTTCGATTCTTTCAGCTATTTTGATACGGGAAAGAATCCGGGAAGGACAGAGCCGGAGAAGTTCTATCATGGATTTGTTCTGGGGCTGATGGTGGATTTATCGGACCGTTACCTGCTTAGATCCAACCGGGAGAGCGGCTTCGGCAGATATGATGTGATGCTGGAACCGAAGCGTGCCGGGGATGATGCTTTTATTCTGGAATTCAAGGTTTTCCAGCCAAGGAAAGAGAAAGATCCGGAAGAGACGGTGGCTTCCGCACTGGCGCAGATAGAAGAGAAAGGATATGCCGCGGAATTACTGGAGCGGGGGATTCCGGCAGAGCGTATCCGCAGGTATGGATTTGCATTCTGCGGGAAGGAAGTGCTGATCGGCGGGGGAAGATAAGTTGACAGCAGGAGAAGCAAAGTAAATCAGGAACAGCAAGGTAAGTCAGGAACAGAATAGAGGGTAATGAAAGGAAACCATCGGTGTAACGCGAACCGGTGGTTTTTCTATTAAACGCTGTCTGTTTTGATCACGGTCTGGTGTGTTGACCAAAAACAATACAGTTTGATGAAAAATGGATAAAGATGTTTGACTCAATAGAATATAGTCAGTATATCAGGATGACAGAATTCTGTCATGTACAGGACAGTTGCGTTATAGACGAAAGAATCGAATAAAACTTATACTAACCGAGGAAAGCAAAACAACAAAACTGCAGAGATGCATTGGCGAAACAGCGAGACAGAAAGCAGAGCGGCATGACGGCAAAGCATCTGCAGAAGTGAGAAGGGAGCATATAACATGAAGAAGAGAGTAGTATCCTGGTTATTAACGGGAATCCTGGCGGTAAGCATGCTGACAGGATGCGGAGACAGCGCAAAGCAGGATAATGGCGGCAGCGCCGAAACTGAGGCCGCAGCAAAGACGCAGGCAGAAGGCGAAGGCGGCAACGTGGTGAACGGTATCGATATCAGTGAACCTTACGAGGCCACAATGGTATTGATCGGCAGCCAGCAGGCCGATCAGCAGATGGTGCTGGATAAGATCAATGAGATCCTGATGCGGGATATCAATACGAAGATGGATATTGTTATGCTGTCCATGGGCGATTTTACGACGCAGCTTCCACTCATGCTGCAGGGCGGCGATAAGGTGGATCTGGTTCCGGTGATCAACAGTTTTGCGGGCACTTTTATCAACAATAAGATGGTGCTGGATCTGAGCGGCTATGTGGAGCAGTACGGCGTCAACATGAAAGAAGCGTTTGCGGATATGGGTGAAGAGCTGCTGTATACGGGCTGCATCAATGACTTTATGTTCGGTATTCCGGTAGTCAAGGGTGCTTCTGGTGTTTCTACGATCTGTATGCGTGCGGACTGGCTGGAGGAGGCCGGGTTTACCAGAGAAGATATCAAAGGCGTGGAGGATATGGATCAGGTATATGAGAAAGTATATGCCAATCATCCGGAAGCCATCATGATGTGGATGACGAAGGGCAATACGGCGGACAGCAGATATGAGGTTACGGATCCGCTGACAGATTATAACGGGGTGCTGCTCAACTATGGTGAGAAGCCGGAGGTCGTGAATTATTTTGTCAGTGATGAGTATAAGGAGCTGGTGACAAGGCATTATGAGTGGGCGCAGAAAGGGTGGATCTCCAAAGATGCGGCGACGACTACGGATACGGCGGCCAGCGCCATACAGGCGGGAAGAGCCTTTTCCTATTATACACCGGGCGGCCCTGATGCGGAGGCGGCCAACAGCGCGGGCAGCGGGACGGAAATGATCTGCGTGCCGGTAACGGAAGGACAGCTGACCACCACCGGTTACTGCTGGAACAGCTGGGGCATCGCGCAGGCCAGTGAGAATCCGGAAAGAGCGTTCCTGCTCCTTGACTATCTTTACAACAGCGGCGAAGTGACAGACCTGATCAATTTCGGTATCGAGGGAACCCACTATGTAGTAGGAGAAGACGGACTCTATCACTATCCGGCTGGCGTTGACCTTACAAGTTCTTCCTATACATTTAACCAGGGATGGGAGCTTCCGAATCAGTTCCGGGGCGGTATCTGGGAAGGAAACGATCCTGATCTCTGGGCGAAAAATATCGAAGCGACGAAATCCGCCAGGCATTCCTGCGCACTCGGATTCGCCTACGACAGCAGCGCGCTCAGCACGGAGATCGCAGCCCTTTCCAATATTAAGAGCCAGTATATCGACTCGCTTAACACCGGGGCAGTAGATCCGTCCGTTGAACTGCCGAAGTTCCTGGAAGAGCTGGACAATGCGGGTATGCAGAAGGTGATCGAAGAGAAGCAGGCACAGCTGGATGCCTGGTATGCATCGAAATAACGGAGAGGGAAGGTTGGGTCTTATGGAGAAAAAGAACAACAGACTGGCGAAATTTAAGTATTGGCTGCCGGTATTTATCATGATGCTGCCGGGGTTGCTTTATCTGTTTATTAACAACTATATACCTATGGGCGGTCTGATATCGGCTTTCAAGCAGGTTAATTTTGCGGACGGCATATACGGCAGCCCATGGGCGGACCCATGGTACAAGAACTTCATATATCTGTTCACGTCAAAGGATGCGTTGGAGATCACCAGAAATACGATTCTCTATAACTTTGCGTTCATTCTGGTCAACAACTCGCTGGGGATCGCGATTGCGATCTTTATATCCGACGTGCAGAGCAAGCGGGCGAAAAAGGTCTATCAGAGCGCGATTCTATTTCCGTTCCTGATGTCCATGGTCATCGTGTCCTACATAGTGTTTGCGCTTCTGAGCAACGAAAACGGCATGCTCAACAAGAGCATCCTGCCGCTTTTCGGCATGGAGCCGGTCTCCTGGTATGCGACGCCGCAGGCATGGCCGGTGATCCTGATCCTGGTGAATTTCTGGAAGGGCGTGGGGTACGGCTGTCTGATCTATATTGCGTCCATCGCAGGGATTGACAAGGCCATCTACGAGGCGGCACAGATCGACGGGGCATCCAGGCTTCAGCTGATAGGGCATATCACACTGCCGAGCATCGTTCCGTCTGTCATTACGCTGGTCATGCTCAATGTCAGTAAGATCTTTTTCTCGGATTTCGGACTGTTTTATCAGGTGCCGCAGAATTCGGGAGCGATCTATTCGACGACCAACACGATCGATACCTATGTATACCGCGCGCTTTTGCAGCAGAACAATCCCAGCATGTCGGCGGCCGCAGGTTTCTATCAGTCTATCGTCGGATTTGTTCTGGTGCTGGCGGTGAATGCGCTGGTGCGTAAATTCAGCAAAGAAAACGCTTTGTTCTAAGGAAAGGGAGGCTGCGACAGGATTATGTTGAAAACAAGAGAAAACAGAAGGTACCAGATCCTCTGTAATGTGGTGCTGGCACTGCTCACGATTTTTATGGTGTTTCCCTTTGCACTGTTATTTATGTCCTCCATCACGGAGGAGAATACGCTGATCATGAACGGGTATTCCCTTTTTCCGCGGAAGCTGAGTCTGGAGGCATACAAATATATTTTTCAGAACGGACAGAAGATATTTCATGCCTACGGTGTGACGATCTTCGTCACGGTCGCCGGCACCTGCATCAATCTCTGGATGAGCTCCATGCTGGCCTTCGGACTATCCAGAAAGAATCTGCCGTTTCGCCGTGTCATAACGTTCTATGTGTTCTTTACCATGCTGTTTAACGGCGGCCTGGTGCCTACTTACATGATGTATACAGGCGCCTTTCATATCAAGAACACCATTTTTGCCATGATCGTGCCGAATCTGTTGATGAGCGCGGTGAATGTGCTGCTGGTGCGGACCTATTTTACGAACAGTATTCCGGAGGCGCTCTACGAGGCGGCTGAGATCGACGGTGCGGGACAGATGCGGATCTACTTTCAGGTGGCGCTGCCTTTGGGCAAACCGATCCTGGTCACGACGGGGCTGTTTGCGGCGCTGGGCTACTGGAATGACTGGACCAATGGTCTTTATTATGTGAATCAGGAGCAGTTCTGGGGCATCCAGAATCTGCTGAACAAGATGATCAGCGACGTGCAGGCGCTGACCAGCGGGCTTATGTCTAAAGAAATGGCGGGCATGATCGCTACCATGCCGTCGGTGTCGGTGCGGATGGCGATCGCGTTCGTGGCAATGCTGCCGATCCTGGCGGTGTACCCGTTCCTGCAGAAGTATTTTGCGGAAGGAATCGCCATGGGGGCGGTGAAAGGCTAAGAGATGGAGATTCTGCGAGACGATTCTTACCGGGTAGAAGGCAACAGAGAGGCTAAGAGATGGAGGGAGAACAGCGATGAGGAGAATAGAGGATCTGGTACGGCAGATGACGCTGGAGGAGAAGGCGGGCATGTGTTCGGGCAGTGATTTCTGGCATTTGAAGGGTGTGGAGAGGCTGGGGATTCCGTCTGTCATGGCAGCTGACGGGCCGCACGGACTGCGCAGGCAGGATGAGGCGGCAGACCATTTGGGGATCAACGATTCCATTTGTGCAGTCTGTTTTCCTTCGGCGGCCGGTCTTGCGGCTTCTTTTGACAGAGAGCTTCTGAGGAAGACAGGAGAGACACTGGGTGAGGAATGCCAGGCGGAGGATGTGGCGGTGCTTCTGGGGCCGGCCATCAACATTAAGAGAAGTCCGCTTTGCGGGAGGAACTTTGAATATCTTTCGGAAGATCCCTACCTGTCGTCTCAGCTTGCGGCGTCTTATATAGGCGGCCTGCAGTCCAGAAACGTGGGAGCGAGCGTGAAGCATTTCGCGGTTAACAATCAGGAAAAACGCCGCTCCACGGTGACAGCGCAGGTGAGTGAGCGGGCGCTTTGGGAGTTGTACCTGGCTTCCTTCGAGGGGGCAGTCAGGGAAGGGAAGCCGTGGACAGTGATGTGTTCCTACAACAGGGTAAACGGTGAGTACGTATCCCAGAGCCGCAGGCTGCTGACGGACATACTCAGGGAAGAGTGGGGATTCGACGGATTTCTGGTGACGGACTGGAGCGCCTGTGACGAGCGGGTCAAAGGGCTGGTGGCCGGACAGGATCTGGAAATGCCGGATTCCGGCGGGGTCAACGACCGTCTGATCGTGGAGGCAGTGCAAAAGGGCGAGATAGAGGAAGCGGTGCTGGATCAGGCGGTGGCCCGCATTCTTACGATTATTTTCCGTTATGTGGATCACCGGGACGAGTCCGCGCAGTTCGATCGTGAGAAGCATCACGAAGTCGCAAGAGAGGCGGCCTGCCAGTCCATGGTACTTTTGAAAAATGATGCGATGGCGGACGGCAGCAGGCTTTTACCCCTTAAAAAAGGCGGCAGGTATGCTTTTATCGGTTCCTTTGCGAAAGAGCCGCGCTATCAGGGAGGCGGTTCCAGCCATATCAATGCCTATCGGGTGACCAATGCACTAAAGGAGTGCGCCGGATATGGGGCGATCCGGTTTGCGGAAGGATTCGCGGCAGAACAGGATGCGACAGACGCGGTGAAGCTGGCGGAAGCGGTACAGGCAGCGAAAGAGAGCGACGCGGCGGTAATTTTCGCAGGGCTGCCGGAATCCATTGAGTCGGAAGCCTATGACCGGGACCATATGCGTCTGCCTGCGTGTCAGAACGAACTGATCCGGGCGGTGGTATCGGTTCAGCCCAATACGGTGGTGGTGCTGCATAACGGGTCTCCGGTGGAAATGCCCTGGGCAGAGCAGGCGCCGGCGATCCTGGAAAGCTATCTGGCCGGCGAGGCGGTGGGAGAAGCGCAGGCGGCGCTGCTGTTCGGAGAGCGGAATCCATGCGGAAAACTGGCCGAGACTTTTCCGCTGCGGGTTCAGGATAATCCGGCCTGGCTGGACTTTGGCGGCAGTAAGGATGTGGTGCACTATGGGGAGGGCATTTTCGTAGGTTACCGCTATTATGATACGAAGGAGATGCCGGTATTGTTTCCCTTTGGTCATGGACTTGGCTACACGGAATTTGCTTATGATGATCTGCGGTTTGACAGGGAAAGCCTCTGTGGGGAAGAGACGCTGGAGATCAGATTCCGGATCAGAAATACAGGAGACCGGGAAGGCAGCGAGGCGCCGCAGGTGTATGTACACAAGAAGGATTCCGTGATCAGCCGTGCCCGTCAGGAGTTAAAAGGGTTTGAAAAGGTGGCGCTGGCAGCGGGAGAGGAGAGAGAGGTCGTGATACGTCTGGACCGCAGAAGTTTTGCCTGGTATGACGAGGAGGCGAAGGCATGGTGTGTGGAGCCGGGCGATTACGAAATCCTGGTGGGAGCTTCCAGCCGGGATATCCGTCTGCGCGGTGTGGTAACACGCACGGACAGCGTTCTGGAGCATTGGGTCTGCCACCGCAACACGACGCTGGGCGAGATCATGAGCCGCCCGCAGGCAGCAGAAGCCTACAGGCAGTTTCTGCAGGAAGAGATCGGTAGACTGCCCTTCGAGGGACTTGGTTCTATGGAAGGACTGGGAGAGGGCATGAGAAAGATGGCTGAGGCAATCTTTTCAGACAGTCCGCTGCGCTCACTCAGAAGTTTCTTTAAGGGAACCGTGGACGATCATTTTATTAAGCGGCTGGTTGACAGAATTAACGGACACATGGATAATGAGAGATGATATGACGTAACAGGATGGTCAGGGTGATGTCATACATTATGCGCTTTCTTGTATCATAGGAAAGTGCGTCCTATGATACAAAACCGGATGCGCAGCTACGCGCGCGGAATAAAAGCTGCACTTGTCATAGGAATTGGAAAGCGAGGGTGCGCGAAGCGCACTTTTGTTCGTGAAACGGCGCCGGGCCGCATGGCAGGCGAAGAGAGCGGGGAGGGACATCTTGCGGAGAAGAAAACAGCACGAATACAGCTTTGCCGCCAGACAGAGGGCCATGTTTGCAGCGCTTCTTATCGTAGCGCTGCTTGACCTTGCGGTGAGCGGCATTTCCGTCAGAAAGATCGGGCAGGAGACGACGGAGCAGATGCGGATGCTGACCTCCCTGCACACTTCGCTTGTCTATGAGGAGTGTGACAGGGTCGGGTATGATATGCGGCGCCTTTTGATGGAAAATATGGATGCCACGGCGGCAGCGCAGCACGGGAGTGAACGGGAAAAGATCTACGCGAAAGGAAATCTGATCGACAGGCTCACCTATTCCTTCGGAAACCGGGAGGTATATCATCCCTTTTTTTATTTTGAAAAGACGGGGGAGGTACTGGGGAGACCGTGGGTCGATATGCAGGATGAGAAGGAGCGGGGCATTCTGGATCGGGTGATCGAGGAGGTTACCGGACGGGAAGAACTGAAGACGGATCTGCAGCAGTGGATCTCCTTTTCTCATGACGACGTCTATTATATGCTGCGGGCCTACTGTTACAACGACGTCTGGATTGCCTGTTATGTGCCGGCGGATCATCTGATCGACGCGCTGCGGCAGGTCTACCAGGACGAGGAGTATCAGGTGCTTCTGCTGCACGGCGACGGGGAGATCCTGTCCGGGCAGGAGACGGCGAACGCCTGGAGGCTGGATGAAGAGATGCTGGCGGCGGGCGGCGCCTGGCGCAGATGGCCCGCCGGACGGATACAGATCGTGAAGGAAGATTCTGCGGTGCTTGATATTTCCATAGCGGTGGTGATGCGGGGGTATGGCGGTTTTCAGAGGATCCTGATTCTGCAGGCGGTCGTCCTTTTTATGGTGATGGTCACTCTGGGGGCATTCGTACTGATGACGGTATACACGAGAAGCCGGATCATAGCGCCGGTGCAGAAGTTTGTGAAAGGACTTCTGGATTATGCGGATCATGAGGCGGAAAACGGTGAACTGACAGTCAGCGATATCCATGAACTGGAGCAGATCAACGAGCAGTTCAGGCGGTTCGTTCATCAGATCGGCGCCTTGAAGATTGATATTTATGAGGAAAAACTGCAGCGTCAGAAACTGGAAATGGATAATATGAAACTGCAGCTTAAGCCCCATTTTTTCCTGAACAATCTAAGTCAGATCCATCGTCTTCTGCAGGTGGGCAGAGTGGCGGAGGCGCAGGGAATGTGTATGGCATCGATCCGTTATCTGCGGTATCTGTTCAGCGCGGGTATGGATGCGGTCAGGGTATCGGAATCGATCGAGCATGTGAATGACTATTTCGAGATCATGAAGCTGCGGTATCCGGATGAAGTGGAGGCGGATATCTATGTGGATGAAAAGGCCGGGGACTGTGTGCTGCCGCCGCTGATGATACAGACGCTGGTGGAGAATTCCTATAAATACGGCAAACTGCCGGAACGGCTCCTGGAAATATCCGTGACTGTGGAAGTGCTGCCGGAGGGCGGTTTGCTGTGTATCAATGTCAGTGATAACGGCAGAGGATATCCGGAGGAATACATCCGGATCTGGGAACAGGGGAAGGATCTGGATCAGAGCGAAGGCAGCCATATCGGTATCGCGAATATCCGGGCGCGGCTGCAGTACACCTATGGGGAACAGGCCAAAGCGCGGTTTTATAACAGTCCCATGGGTGGTGCGGTGGCGGAGATCCGGGTGCCGATGCAGTTTCAGCAGACAGGACAGGAAAGCGGCCAAGGAGATTGAAATGAATATCTTACTGACGGATGATGACAATCTGATATTACAGGAAGTAAAGGAAGCGCTGGAGCGGACGGTTCCGGAGATCGAGAAGATCTATATTGCCACCTGTATTGCAGAGGCGAAGAAGGTTCTTAAGACCGTCTCCGTGCAGATCATGCTCTGTGATATCGAGATGCCCGGCGGCTCGGGCCTTGACCTGCTGTCGTGGGTGCGGGCGGAGGCGCTGAACGTGCAGTGTATCTTTCTGACGAATTACGCGGATTTTTCCTATGCGAGACAGGCCATCCGTCTGGACAGCATGGAATATATGCTAAAGCCGATCGAGGAAAAGCAGCTGTGCCGGACGGTACGGCTTGCCATGGAGCGGGCGGAAAAGGAGAAACAGGACGAGCAGGCGAGACGGTACTGGCTGGACACCGGCAGGGAGGCGAAAGACCTTTTCTGGCAGAGGAGGCTTCTGGGGAATGCGGTGCAGGGAGAAGAAGCACTGCGCAGGCTGGGATACGGGGAACAGGATCTGTTTACGCTGGCGTCTCTGAAAGCGGTGTCCCTGTCCGAGGTGGAAGAATTATGGGGCACGGATATGTTTGAATATGTGCTGAAAAACGTGTTGTTTGAACTGCTGGATACGACCTGCTTCCGGCTGGAAAGCGCTTTTGGCACGCCGGAGGGCGTATGGTTTATGGTCTGTCGTTTCAGCGGGATAGCGGCGCCCAATATGGGGGCGGTGGAAGAATGTATGGAGAAAGTGAAGGAAGTCTGCCGGGAGAAAATACATTTTGAGGCAATCTGTGCGATCGGCATGATCTGTCGGGAGGCGGAGCTGTCAGGGCAGTTTGTCAAGATGCGGGAGATGATGGAGAATGTATTGGAAGACGGCGGAGCGATATGGTATCTGGAAGAATACAGCCCTGCACCGTATATCTATGAGACGCCGGACATCTCCATCTGGGAAAGTTTGTTGAAGGAAGGGCAGAAGGAGCAGCTGCGGACGGATATACACGGTTATGTGGAGTGCAGGGTCGCAGGCGGTGCCTCCTGGCAGGGTGCGCAGGCCTTCCGGCAGGATGTGACGCAGATGTTTTATTCCTTTCTGCGCGGAGCGGGGATACAGGCACATAAGGCGTTTGCGGGCAGACAGGCGGAAACCCTCTACCAGAGAGCGTGTAACTCCATGCAGGACATGTGCCGGTACTGCGACTTTATGCTGGAACAGGTCTTCTGGCATAAAGAGAGACTGGAGCAGCCCTCCTCCCTGATGAGCATGGTCCTGCAGTATGTGGACGAGCATTACTGTGAGGATATCACGCGCAATGATCTGGTGGATCTTGTCTATGTCAGTCCGGACTATCTGTCCCGCACGTTTAAAAGGGAGACAGGGCGTTCTCTGGCGCAGTATATGCTGGAGAAACGCATGGAAAAGGCGAAAAGGCTGCTTAAGAGCGATATGTCGGTGAAGAATGTGGCGCTGCAGACAGGCTATAGTAATTTCTCCTATTTTTCCAAAGTATTTCGGGATATGGAAGGCATGTCTCCCATGGAATACCGGGAACGGCTCAGGAAGCAGAGTTGAATTCTAAAAACATTCAAAATCCGCCCTATTGGGCTGCTTTTTCATGTTTTTGTGGGTCTCAAAGTCATGTATGGTCACGCAAGCATGTCATACATGACCTTTTGACCCTGGCATCATGTTATGAACGAGGAAAACTCCAGGGCACGATATGGTTGTGGTTTGGAGTTTTTTTGTGTATACTACCCTCAGTGAACAAAGGTACACACGGTCGTGTATTCCTTTGTTCACTGAGGGTAATATGTGTTTATATACCAAAAAGAAAGGATGATGGCTGTGGAAATAAATGAAGAATTACGCAGGATTTATAATGAATGCAGAAGATTGGATCAGGAATACAATGGTTTTGTTTCCGGAAAACTTATTGAAAGAATAGAAAACGACGAAGAGCGTAGATTTGCAGTTCATATCTCTGATTTCTTTTTGGCAGAAAAGCAAAGGGAACTCATTGAAAAAGGGGGCTTCTAGCATGAAAAAGTATATTATATTTGCAGGTGTGAATGGAGCAGGTAAATCTACATTATATCATTTGAATGAAAATGTTGCCGATCAAGAAAGCGAAAGCATCAGGATATTTTGTGGATATGTATTTTGTAGGAGTAGAGAACGTGGAGATTGCGATTAAGAGAGTGGCTGATCGTGTCAGACGTGGAGGCCATGGTGAGTGACAGCTGGTTCAGGCGTTTGCTTCAGGAAAATGAGTAGAAGTCAGGACAACTGATATGTCCCAGTCTCTGCTTGCCGTCCGTAAGAATGAGGATCAGTATGTGTGTATGTGTCCCTGTATGACGACGGAGAGGGAGGCTGTCCTGACCGGGATGGAGTTCGTCTCTTACTGCAATGTCAACGACATTGATGCGGATGCCCGGATGATGGAGATTGACGGGGAGAGCATTTATAAAATGTGGATCGTGGATTTCCTGATCAGCAACCGTGACAGGCAGTATCAAAGTTTCTGTAAAAGGGCAAAGTGTCTGGGACTTAAGATGGAGTAGAAGAATAGGGTATGTTAATACAGGAAAATCAATATGCAATGATGAGATAGAAGGGAGTTTATACAATGCAGCAACTGTCAAAGGAAGTCACAAATTTATTTTCGTATCTGAGCGCCGGTGTATCGGCCTATCATGTAGCTGCCCACAGCAGGCAGGTTCTTTTGGAAGCCGGATTTACAGAGCTGGCGCTGAAAGAGACATGGAAGCTGGAGAAGGGCGGGCGATACTTCTGTATGCCTTTTGGCACGACGCTCTATGCGTTTACGATCGGCAGCGCGTGTGAGCTGGCGAATGGGATCCACATCGGCGGCGCTCACACGGATTTCCCGGCGATCAAGATCAAGCCCAAGCCGGAGATCTTCACCCAGGGATATATGCAGTTAAATACGGAAGTGTACGGCGGACCGATTCTGAATACGTTCTTTGACAGGCCGCTCTCCCTGGCCGGCAGGGTGGTGACCCGCGGGGAGCGTTACGACAGGCCGGTAAGCCAGCTGGTGGATTTCAAGGAACCGGTGCTGTATCTGCCGAATCTGGCAGTGCATATGAACCGGGAAGTGAATGAGAAGGGCGTACCTATCGACAACCAGAAGCATCTTCTGCCGCTGCTGGGCACTATTGGGGAGGAACTGAACAAGGAAACTACATTTATGGAACTGCTGGCGGAGAGATTCGATCTTAAGAAGGAGGACATTCTGGATTATGACCTGTGTGTCTACAATACCGGGCAGCCTTATCAGGCGGGCATCACGGGCGAATTTATCTGTGCGCCGCGGCTTGACGACATCACTTCCGTCTGTGCGCTGGTGCATGGCCTGATCGAGAGCGGGAATACAGACCGGGTGAATCTGGTATGCCTTTTTGACAATGAGGAGATCGGCAGTCTCAGCAAGCAGGGGGCGGATTCCCAGCTGCCGGCCGTTATCATCCAGAAAATATGGCAGGCTTTTGGCAAAAGCGTGGTAGACTGCATGGCGGATATCACAGATGGCATGATGCTTTCTGTAGATGTTGCCCACGCTTACCATCCGAACTATCCGGGTAGCCAGGATATTACCAATTATCCGGTACTCAATCAGGGATTTGTGTTAAAGACGGCCAGCAACCAGAGCTATTCCTGGGATCCGGAGATCCTTGGCGCAGTGATGGCGCTCTGCGAAGAGAAGGAGATTCCTTATCAGCGTTTTGTGAAGCATTCCAATACAAGGGGCGGCGGGACGATCGGTTCTATCATTTCTTCCCATCTGCCCATGAAGACGGCGGATCTGGGTGTGGGCCTGCTGGCCATGCATTCATCCTGTGAGATGATGGGGGCGAAGGACCAGGAGGCGCTGGAACGGTTTGCGCGGGCGTTTTTCAGTTAAGACAGCAGAAACGTTGCTGCAGGTTTTATGGA
This sequence comes from uncultured Lachnospiraceae bacterium, assembly GCA_947576945.1. Taxonomy (GTDB): domain Bacteria; phylum Bacillota; class Clostridia; order Lachnospirales; family Lachnospiraceae; genus UBA3282. The sequence goes on along the minus strand of CANPTH010000002.1, from coordinate 47,996 downwards.
TTTACAGAAATTAGAGTCCGGGAAGATGGTCTGTGAAGTTTTTTCTTAAATTTTCAATCCAGTAAATATCCAGCTCTATAGGAGCATTCCAGATAGCTGGGATTTTGATAATAAACATCTGTTTGGAAATCAGATATTTCGTCACTGATAAAGGAAGAAAAGAGTTTCATCAATTCATCCACTTCTTTACCGGACTCTGCACAATCCTCAATCATAATGCTGTATAGTTTCCCGATGTCCATAAAACCTGGAACGGTATATTTGCAGTCTGTGATCGTATCGAAATCGCCGTCTGCGATCTTATATTGCGCGATCAGTTCATCGCTTACCTGCTCGAAGGAAAGACAGTGATTTACTTCGGCGTCATTAAGCTGTTTTTCAATCCCTGTTTTTCCTAATGCTTCTACGATAACACGACGTTTGTTTTTGGTCTGGCGTGCTGTGTATTCGATTAGAGAGCAGACATAAAAATAATCATTTTTTTCTTTTTCTGTCATAAATAATCTCACTCCTGTCAAAGGTCAGACAATTCAATGCCGATAAGGTATGAAAGCTTATCTGATGGGTCGGATATCTGAATTCTGCCAGTACCCAAAACTGCCTGCGGTTTATTCTGCCTGCAAGAAAATCATTCACGTAATTCCATATGGTATCGTTGGCCATTGGGCCTTCCACAACATCATAGTGATGCGTTTCACCACTTCTGCATCCGGCAATGAAATCCAGCCACTCATCTGTCATGCGGTCAAATTTTAACACGGATAAACTATCGTCTGGCTCATAGGTATAGTAATTGATAACAGGGTCTCCCACGCCACGATTTGCCCAACGCAATGCCTGCTCAAAATAACTGGTGCAATAAAATCCCCATGAAAAATCCTTAGTATAGGCTGTTTTGCGTATTTCTGGAAATTTGACGATTTCTTTACTGGCATGATAAAGGATCATAAATGAGCCACCTCTTTTTGAACATTACGGACTGGTATTTCCCTCATTCTAATCGAAAATTCCGCTGAAAGCAAGGAAGATGTTGATCAACGTATAAATATGTTGACACACATATTCGGCAAGCGTAGAATATATAACAGATATTCGGCAAATGCAGAACAAGAAAAAGGAGGAGGAAATGAAAAGACTACCGGATTCAGAACTGGAAATTATGATGATCATATGGGATTTGGATAAACCGGTGACGAGGTTTGAGATCGAAGCGCAGATGGATCAGGGCAGGAGGCTTTCGCCCACGACAGTGCTTTCCTTTCTGTCAAGATTACAGGAGAAAGGATTTCTTGCTGTGCAGAAATCGGGAAAGAACAATGTCTACATAGCTTTGATCGACCGGGAAAGTTACATGCAGGCGGAGAGCAGAAGTATTTTGAAGCGTATCTACAGGAATTCCGCCAGAAATTTTATCGCGGCGCTTTATGACGGCGACAGTCTTTCCGACGAAGAACTGAAAGAACTGGAGGACTATATCAGCGAGAAAAGAAAGGAACGCGGGAAACAGAAATGAATTACAGGAGCAAAAAGAGCATTAAAGGTACAGTGGGAATCGCGGCAGCGGTCATGCTGCTTGCAGGATGCGGCGGGAGCGATATAGAGAGTCGGACTGAGGACACAGAGAAGGATGACGCTTTGCAGTTACAACAGAATATAGAAGAGCAGGACAGAGCGGAAGCAGGATCAGAAGAACAGCCGGAGCAGTCAGGACAGTCCGGCCATCAGGATCAGGCGGAAGAGCAGGATCAGTCAGGCCAGCAGGGTCAGTCAGAGCAGGCGGAGCGATCAGACAGGCAGGGGCAGCTGCCACAGCAGTCACCGGGCGGAGAATCTGGTGGTCGGCTGCCGGGCAGGCTGGATGCGGGCAGAATCCTGGAAGAGCAGTCTTTTCAAGTGGTGTTGAATGACTGGGGAGAAGTACGGTTTGTATCTTATGAACCTGATCATTCCGGTGAAAACCCGTTGGAAGATGTGACGTTTTATTTATTGAGAGGTGAAGAGATCCTGTATCAGTTTCCGTATATCGGTACGGAGGATACCAGTGATTATGGTATGTATTATGATGTGAAGTTTGTGGTGTTTACAGATACGAATGCCGACGGAAAAGAGGATGTCGTCATAGGAGCGGAATATATGACAGGGGCAGGGCCTCAGGGCGCGATTCCGCATGTGGTGGTGCGGATCTATGAAGATTATGGAGATCACTTTACTTACAACGAGGGGTTCAGCGATAAAATAAACGACTATCTTCCGTGGGAGAGCAATGTGCTGGCAAAAGACGTAAAACGACTGATCCAGTTGACCGGCGGAAACGGGCAGCTCACGGATTACGAGAGCTACTCGGGCAAATGGCGGGTGAGTACCGGCTATGTAGCGGCATATGAAGAAACTGCTCCTGTCAGCAGGAATGAGCTTACCTGTCAGATCACCAACGGCAATGAATTTTCCGGAAGTCTGTTTACGGAACAGGGAATGACGCAGCGGATCGCTTCGGTGGACGAGATTACCGGAACAATCCAGAATGGTGAATTATTTTATGATTTTACGGATGACGGCTGGGGAGGAACGGGGACGCTGCACATTACGTTTCTGCCCAATCAGATTAATATAGATGTCCTGAATCATCAGATGGCGGAAGAAAATGCGAGCGGATACGGGATATCGGGAATGTATGAGATGAAAATAAGAGAGTGAGCGGACAGGACGATAAGCGAACAGACTAAGGTACAAAACAATCGGGGAGGAAGGCATCATTGACCATTGCATCAATCGTATAAGGGGTAAGGTAAAACAGTATGGGAAATATTCAAAATATAATGGGCGGAATGATATTTGATATACTGGAAATGAATATCGTGGTTTCTGTCGGAATCGCCCTTTTGTGCCTGTTTGCGGGGAAACTGCGCAGAAGGTACGGTGCAGGATGGATGAAACTGGCCTGGCTGCTGCTGGCAGTACGGCTTTTGATTCCTTATAATTTTTCCACATCGTTTACGGGAGTTCAGCTGTTAAATTATGTCGGATTCGAGCAGGAGCGAGAGGCAGCAGAAAGCAGCTGGCCAGGGCAGGGAGACAGCGCCGCACCGGAAGGCATCCAGACAGGGCAGGGAGACAGCGCCGCACCGGAAGGCATCCAGACAGGGCAGGGAGACAGCACCGCGTCGGGAGGTATCCAGACAGGGCAGGGAGACAGCGCCGCACCGGAAGGTATCCAGACAGGGCAGGGAGACAGCGCTGCGCCGGAAGATATCCAGACAGGGCAGGGAGACAGCGCTGCGTCGGGAGGTATCCAGACAGGGCAGGGAAATGGCACGACGGCGGATGGCAGTGCAAAGCAGGAAGGAAGCATGTTGACAGATACCGGAGACGGCGTGGAAAATGCTGCAGGCATTCAAACAGATCATGCCGGAGCCGTGCCGGTAGAGGGTCAGACAGGGCAAACGGGGAATGGGGCCACAGGACAGCCCGGCCTTTTCTATACCGCACTTTTGATAAAAATATGGCTGGCAGGAGTGGCAGCAAGTGTGCTCTGCCTGCTGATCGGTTATCTGCTTTTTTATGGCAGATGCAAAAGGAGTCTGTGCCCGATCACAGATTCCCGGCTGCTCAAAGAAATATGCAGGCAGCAGCGCAGCCATATCGGCCAGGTCAGGATCATGGCCTGTAAGAGCACGGCAGTTTCCAGCCCCATGATCACCGGACTGATCCGCCCAAGGCTGATTCTGCCCGCTGATGCAGAACAGTGGAATACACGGCAGCTGGAGCTGGTCATGGCCCACGAGCTGTGCCACTATCGTAAAAAGGATCTCTGGCTGAAAATGCTGCTGGCAGCGGCCTGCTGTGTCAACTGGTTCAATCCGATGGTCCATATAATGAAAAGGCAGTCGGCCTACGATATGGAGCTTGCCTGCGACGGCATTGTCCTTGCGGGCAGAAATGAGGAAGAACGGGAAATTTACGCCAGAGTGATGCTGCGTTTTGCGGGCGGCAGCCGGAGCGCTTCGGCCTTTTCCACCGGATTCAGTGGAAATCAGAAAAAAATGAAAGCGAGGATCGACTATATGCTGGATACGGGGGCAAAGAAAAAAGGGATCGTGAGTATCGTGCTGGCAGCAGCTTTTATTCTGGCTATGGGAGTCGTGGTCTCCTGCGGTTATAAAGCGGGAGAAGGCGGCACAGCCGCGGAAAATAACAAGGCAGAAGATGGCAGCGGAATGCAAAACGGAGAGGACGGTCTGTATGATGAGGACAGGCAGAGCGGCAGTGAAAGCGGATCACAAGACGATGGACCTGGCGGCGAAATGGTGGAAAGTGGGGCAGACCGGAACGGATTTGACTACAATCATGCTTATAATGATGTGATCAGGTACTGGCAGGGTGACCTGTATCTGGCGAAAGAAGATGGCATCTACTGTCTGCAGGGCGGTCAGGGAGAAGAACAGCTTCTCTACGAAAGCGCCTATGACGATTACAGGAGCAGAGGGATGGAGATAGACGGTAACTATCTTTATTTCTGCGGACAGGCGCCGGCGGAAAAGGAGGATACGGTGACGGTCTGCCGGATGGATCTGGAGACGCATGAGGTAGTGGATGCGCTGGCGGGATTTAATCTGGAATATGAGGATGTCCTGATCACCAATATATCGGTCTATGAAGGAAACCTGTATGTGGCGCTGGGGGCAGCGTCGGAACGGCTTGGTTTTTCTTTAAATGAAAACGGGCAGGCGGTCAGTCAGATGGACCAGCAGGCGGAGGACTTTCTTTACCAGGAATATAATGAGTATATGCGAACAGAGATCGAAAGGCTGAATGCCGAATTTGCTTCGGAGGAATACTGGGAACTGTGCGAGGTGCAGAACCAGCGTTATCAGGCAGTAATTGATGTGGCGTCCTGCAGGAAGCTGTTAGGCGACAGAGTGGTGGTGAGCCAGTACAAGGATGAATCCCTGCGCAGCATCTATCTGGAAAATGAGGACGGAACTTATGATTATGTATGCGATATTATGAATTCTCCGCCGCTTGTGACAGAGTCGGGGATATATTATGACGATATCTCGGGTGATATCTGGTATGCGGATTTTACGACAAAACAGACGGCCGTATTTTACGAGAGGAAGGACAGAGAGCCGGTGGAACTTTCTCTGATGACGTATGATGCGGATTACGTTTATCTGCTGCAGAATAGAAACATCGGTGACGACAGGGAAAACAATGAGGTGACGGAGACCTATATCGTGCGTGCTCCCAGAGATGGCGGCGAGGCGCAGAAAGTATATCGTTTCGAGGGGCAGGTGGATACATACGGGGCCGACGGCTGGTACAGGCACTGCGGCGTGTATGACGGGCGGATGTATTTCGACAACCGGGAATCTTTCAGTCTGGATCCGGAAGCCAATGCCATGCAGGCAGTGAACAGTGGAGAACCCTGTGAAGATGCCGTGGCGATCGCAGACACGATTCGGGATTTTGCGGATGCTTATTTCGGGAATGATGCCGATACGCTCCGTGGACTTTTGACAGAGGACTTTGAAGGACGCGTGGAAATGTATGCCTATCCGGAGCAGGCGGATCAAATCCGGGAGAGTTATATCGGCGGGCGCGGTATGCCGGATGAAAATGTAGAGGTCGGCGTCACCTGCTATGTGTTCTATGAGTTTGGCGGCCACGCGGAAACCGGCGAGGCGCTGGCATATCTGTCTCTGCAGATGACGAAGACAGAAGAGGGCTTTCGGGTCAGATGGTACGGGATCGAACTGTAGTGCAGAGGTTTTATCTGCCGGTTACGCAACAGTGCAGGATGGGCTGTGAACTGTAACATGTTTGCGTAATCAATGGTTATATGCTAACATTTAGACAGACCAGTGTGAAAAGCAGACGGAGGTTGGTATTATGGGAATCTATCTGAATCCGGGCAACAGGGGTTTCTGGCAGTCGATCCGTTCCGAAATCTATGTGGATAAGACGGGGCTGATCGCGAAGACGAACCAATATTTGAATACGGAACAGCAATATATCTGTGTCAGCAGGCCGAGACGCTTCGGAAAGTCCATGGCGCTTAAGATGCTTGCGGCTTATTACAGCCGCGGTTGCGATTCCGGGGAATTATTTGCAGGTTATAAGATAGCGCAGGATAAGACCTTTAAGGAATATTTGAATCAGTATGATGTGATCTGTCTGAACATGCAGCAGTTTTTGATTGAGGCTGATCTTGGGAATGTAACGGAATATCTGGAGCAGGAGGTTCTCAGGGAACTGCGGAAGGAATATGCGGATATTTTGGAGAGGGAGGGCAGGGGGCTTGCCGCCGCGCTGCGGGATATTTTTGTAGAAACGGACCGTCAGTTTATCTTCCTGATCGACGAGTGGGACTGTGTAATGCGGGAGAGACAGGAGTCCGAGGATCTGCAGAAGCAATATCTTGATTTCATGCGGAACCTGTTAAAGGATCAGCCTTATGTCGCGCTGGCGTATATGACGGGAATCCTGCCGGTAAAGAAATACGGGCAGCATTCGGCGTTGAACATGTTCTGGGAATATTCCATGACAGACCAGTTTGACTTTGAGGAATATACCGGCTTTACGGAAGAGGAAGTGAAGGAACTGTGCGGGCGTTATGAGATGGACTTTGCAAAAGTCAGCGACTGGTACGATGGGTACAGATTCCGCCGGTTTCGGCATATCTATAATCCAAGATCCGTCGTGGCGGCAATGAAGAGCAGCGTTTTCTCAAATTACTGGACGGCTACGGAGACCTATGAAGCGTTGAAACTGTATATGGATATGGATTTTGACGGATTAAAGGCGGATATTGTGCAGATGCTCGGCGGGGAACGGGTAAGGATCAATACGCTCAGCTTTCAGAATGATATGCGCAATTTCAGGACGAAGGATGATGTCCTCACATTGCTGATCCATATCGGCTATCTTGGCTATGACGCCGAGATGAAGGAGGCGTTTATTCCAAATAAGGAGATCAGGGGAGAATTCGAGAATGCCATGAGCGTGAGCGGCTGGCCGGAGGTGATGCGTGTCCTGAAAGCATCGGACAAACTGGTGGAGGATACTTTGAACGGTGACGAAGAAAGCGTGGCCAGGGGCCTTGACCGGGCGCATTCGGAAGTGGCGTCTATCCTGACTTACAATGATGAAAATTCACTTGGCTGCGCAATCGGGCTTGCCTACTACAGTGCGAGGAAAGACTATAAGCTGATTCGGGAAATGCCTGCCGGGAAGGGCTTTGCAGATGTTGTTTTCCTGCCACTGCCACATACGGACAGGCCGGCTCTGGTGGTGGAACTGAAATACGATAAATCGGCTGATGCTGCGATCGGGCAGATCAAAGACCGGCAGTACATGCAGGTGTTTGACGGGTACTGCGGAGAAATCCTGCTCGTGGGGATCAACTATAACAGTGAGGACAAGGATAAACCCCATAGCTGTGTGATAGAAAGAATTGAAAAACAGTAGGGCATCTTCCTTGTCAAGAGTTATAAAGACTTATATAATAAATAAAAAGTTATAAAAGGTTATAAAATCATTCCAAAGTTATAAAAAGTTATAAAAGCATAGATGAAGCAGACGGAGAAGTCGTGTTATTGGATGAACTCCGGAAGAAAGGGATCGTTTGAAAACAAAAGGGGTTCTCGATACGAGTAAATATGGGGAGGTATCCTTTGTTCTGCCAAGATTTGCGGAATTTGTTTTAATGAGAATCTTTTGAATGAAATGACTCACCAGGTTAGCTGATGAGTCATTTCTACTTCGTAACTCCTTCACGCTTTCGACACTGGCTCGGCGACAATCCGTATACATTCTTAAAAGCACGTGAAAAGTGCAGTTGGTCTGGGTAACCTACGGCATTGCCGATATCTTTAATGGATAGCCTGGTCGTACGCAGGAGGCGGTCAGCCTTATTCATGCGGTAGGTGATCAGGAATTCCTGTGGGCTGGTGCCAAGTTGCTCACGGAAGATCTTACCCAGATAATTGCGGTGAATTTTGCAGAATTCAGCGATATCGGATACGGTGATATCATTCTGAAAATTCTGGTGGATGAAAGTAAACGCCCGTCCCAGATATTGGCTGCGCATAGTATTGGCAGCGGGAATCGTACGTGAGGAGGAAGAACGCGTCAGGCAGTCAAGGAACCGGTAAAGATGGGAAATCAGGTTAAATGTAGTCTCCTCAGCATGTTGGGTCATATAGAGCATGCTTTCTTTCATTTGGTCCGTATAGTATGGATCGGAGGAGCGGTAGACTGGATTGTCAATAGAGAGTCCTGCGCTCATCAGGGCTTCTTTAACATGCAGACCATTGAATTCTACCCAGGTATACTCCCAGGGATGTTGTTCATCTGCTGTATAGGTAGTCACTTGTCCGGGAAAGATCAGGAAGCCTTGACCGGTGTGGATATGGTAAGTATGATCATTGCCTCTGTCATCTACGGTGACAAGAGTGCCGCAGCCAGAAAGGACAAAGTGGAACAGATAGTGGCTGCGGATATGCGGTCCGAAAAAATGAAGCGGCCCAGTTTGCGCATAGACATATTGATACATGCACAGATCGATAAAACTCTGGTTTTGTAAAGTATTATAACGTTCTTCCATAGCTGCCTCCTGTTCCGTGAGATGTGTGGTTGCTCTTATCCATATAATCATTTTTGAAGCTTTGTGGGTATTCTTTATTAGGATATTTCCAATATTGTTCATTATAAATATATCAAAATGCACACTGATATGCAATTGTGAAATTAAATGTTGCATCATAGCATATAAGTTGTGTGCGATAGATATTTCAAAAAGAAATTCTTTTTCCTATAATAAATCCAGTCTGATACATATGACGTAAATTCAAACGATTCGGCCGATTCTTTTGAAATTCAATGCAGATGACAATTTTATATGTAGTGGTAACTCAAATTTTGTAAATGTGTGATTTGGGTATATTTGTGGATGCCTTTTATGAATGGAGGAAATACAATTATGAACAAATGGGTAAAAATGGGACTTTCTGTTTTGTTTGCGATGGCTATGACAGTCGGTTGTTTGACGGGCTGTGGTTCTGGAGGCGGTTCCGGTACTGCGGGCGGCAGCCTGATCTTCTTGATCTGGGATCCAGGTCAGAAGGCGGGAATGGAAGCGATGGCACAGGCTTATATGGATGAACATCCGGAGGTGAGCATTGAAGTACAGGCTACCGGCTGGGATGAGTACTGGACGAAACTGGAGGGAGCCGCTACCAGTAACACGATGCCGGATATTTTCTGGATGCATTCCAACCAGATGTTTAAATATGCGGATAATGGTTATCTGGCCGACTGCTCGGAGATCATCAACGAGGCAGATTATTCGGAGATTGCGGTAGCGAACGCAAAGGGAAGCGACGGTAAGGTATATGGTGTACCGAAGGATAAGGATACCATCGCATTGCTCTATAATAAGGAACTGTTTGATGCGGCAGGGGTAGCATATCCGACTGCGGATTGGACTTGGGATGATCTGGAGAGTGCGTCTGCACAGATCAATGAGCAGACTGGAAAATATGGCTACATGGCTTTTTCACATGATCAGATCGGCTACTGGAACTTCGTTTATCAGAACGGCGGAAAGATTCTGAATGATGAGGGAACGGAGGCGAAGTATACTGATCCGGCAACTGCAGACGCTATCAAATATTTTATCAGTATTCAGGAAAATGCATGGTGTCCTACACAGGCACAGTTTGCAAACACGGGTGCTTCGGAACTTTTCTTCTCGGGGGAAGGTGCAATGTACTATGCGGGCAACTGGGATCTGGCGAACTTGTGTAAGACTTATCCGGATATGAACGGCAAATGGGATGTGGCAGTATTGCCCAAGTGTCCGGATCCGGCAAGCGGAGACGGCCGTGCAGTGATTTCCAACAGTGTTTCCTATGCTACAGCAGCAGAAGGCAAAAACAAAGATCTGGCAATGGACTTCCTGGCTTTCCTTGGCTCGGAAGAAGGGCAGAAGATTCAGGGGGAATCCGGCGCGGCCATCCCGGCATACAATGGCCTGGAAGAGACTTGGGTCAAGACTTTTGCGGATAATGGATATGAGATCAATGTAGGCGGTCTGATCGATGCATTTGATTACAGTGTAAAATACGTAAACAACCCATCTCGCCCTGCGTGGGAGCCACGTGTGGAGCAGATTATGCTCGATATCTATGCAGGTACCGTGACAGCAGAAGAAGGCATTCAGAAGATGCAGGATGCAGTGACGGAAGCGATCGCGGAATATTGACAGATAGTTTTGTATTGAAACAGATATGGGGTGCAGGTACAAATCATGGAGGTTAATATGAAGAAAAAAGCAAAAATCGACCAGAACCATTTCTGGGGATATCTGATGGTAGCACCGACCATAATCGGACTGCTTGCTTTGAATGTATATCCCTTTCTGCAGACGATCTACCTGAGCTTTACCAATGCGAAGGTATTCGGCAAATACAAGTTTGTCGGTCTGAGCAATTATATGAAAATGATAACAAGTGAAGAGTTTCTAAGAGCCACCTGGAACACGATCCTTTTCTGTATCCTGACGGTGCCGTTGGGCGTGCTGTTGGCGCTTGTCGTGGCTGTTCTGCTTAATGCGAAGATTAAGGGAAAGACAGCATTTCGTGCCATCTTTTTCCTGCCTATGGTAGTGGCACCGGCGGCAGTTGCCATGGTGTGGAAGTGGATGTTCAACGCGGAGTACGGCATTATCAATACGGTTTTTCACACTCATGTTGACTGGATCACTGACCCGAACGTGGTCATCATTACAGTGGCGATCGTAGCCATTTGGAGCGCCATCGGGTATGATGCGGTACTGTTGCTGTCCGGTATTCAGAATGTGTCCAAAAGTTACTATGAGGCGGCAGGATTGGACGGCTGCAGTAAGATACAGCAGTTTTGGTATATTACCCTGCCGATGGTATCACCTACGCTCTTTGTTGTGCTGATCATGCGTTTGATGGCATCTTTGAAAGTGTACGACCTGCTCTACATGATGGTTGGCGAGGGTAATCCGGCGCTTGGCAAGGCACAATCGCTGATCTATCTGTTCTATCGTGAATCTTTCGTATCCGGTAATCGTGGCTACGCTTCTGCGATCGTCATCTGGACAGTGCTGCTGATCGGCGTTGTGACATTGCTGCAGTTCCTTGGTCAGAAGAAGTGGGTTAATTATGAAGTGTAGATAATGTGTAACAGTTCGGAAAAGTTTGTATTTATCGTGCGGTCTGCGCCTGCTTGCACGGGTATTTACGTCAAAGAGATAGATTGGGAAGGCAGCAGGCCTGCGGTAAGTTCACAGACAATGAGAAAGGTATGGGTGTTTCAAGATGAAAAAGAATAGAGGGATGTCCGTAGGGATGACTTACGCGGCATTGATAATCGGTTCTGTTATTATGATCTTCCCTTTCGTATGGATGCTGCTGACTGCATTTAAGACGAATGCGGAAGTCATGCAGATTCCGCCGACCATATTGCCGGCAAACTGGAATCTGGATTCTTTTGTAAAGGCGACGGATCTTCTGCCTTTTGGTAATCTTTATATTAATACGATCCTGCTGATTGTCGGGCGTGTGATCTGTGCGGTGGTGTTCTGTTCCATGGCAGGCTATGCTTTTGCAAAACTGAACTTTAAGGGTAAGAACTTTCTGTTCACGCTGGTGATCGTACAGCAGATGATACCGGGACAGATTTTCATCATTCCTCAGTATCAGATGATCGCCAAACTGGGAGCCAGTAATACGCTGTTTGCTTTGATCTTTCCGGGAATCGTCAGCGCATTCGGCACATTTTTCCTGCGGCAGGCTTATCTGGGCATTCCGGATGAAGTGGGAGAGGCGGCCTATCTGGACGGCTGTAACCGATGGCAGACTTTTATCAAAGTCATGGCGCCACTCACGAAGGCTTCTGTTGCGGCGCTGTCTGTCTTTACGGCAGTGTTTGCCTACACGGATCTGATGTGGCCTATGATCGTCAATACAGATATCAATGCGACTACGCTCTCAGCCGGACTTTCCAGCTTAAACGGTCAGTTCAGTACGAACTATCCGGTACTGATGGCAGGTTCGCTGCTTGCCATGTTGCCGATGGTGGCGCTGTATCTTCTGTTCCAGAAGCAGTTTATCGAAGGTGTAGCCATGACAGGAGGGAAATAGAAAGTACAGGGCAAACAGGATTTTAATCAGCAGGGAGATGAGAGAATGAAGCAGATTAGTCTACATTCAAGAAACACAACGTATCAGATTGGAATCCATCGGCTGGGTTTTTTATTGCATTTGTATTACGGTGAGAGAACGGAATGTGATATGAGTTATCTTTTGCAGGAGTATGACCGTGGCTTTTCGGGTAATCCATACGATGCCGGGGAAGACAGAACGTTGTCGCTGGATGCTCTGCCGCAGGAATTTCCCTGTTACGGGACGGGAGATTTCCGCAGTGCGGCTTTTAATGTGCGCAATGAGCAGGGAGTGCACGGCGTAGATCTGCGTTACGTGAGCCATCAAATACGGCGTGGGAAATATGCGCTGCCAGGTCTGCCGACGGTTTATGAAGAAGAGACGGACCTAAGGAAGGAGCAGGGGGCTTATACCCTGGAAGTGACGCTTGCCGATCAAAACAGCGGGGTGGAGGTCGTACTATTCTATGGTGTACTGCCGGAGTTGGATGTGATCACTCGTAGTGCGGTGGTGCGCAACAGTGGGAAGGGAAATATTTTTATCAACAGGATGTTTGGCTGTACGCTGGATTTTCTGAGCGGAAATTACGATCTGCTGCATTTCCATGGGCGGCACACTATGGAGAGGAATGTGGAGAGAGTGCCGGTAATGCACGGGAAGCAGAGCTTTGGCAGCAGGAGAGGAACTTCCAGCCATCAGCATAATCCTTTTGCCATATTGGCGGAGAGGGAGACCACGGAGGATTGTGGCAGCTGCTATGGAATGGCTTTTTTATACAGCGGGAATTTCAGCTTTGAAGTAGAACAGGATCAGTACCGGCAGGTAAGGATGCAGATGGGAATGCTGGATGATATGATGGATTATCAGCTTTCGGCTGGCGAATGCCTGTATGTACCGGAAACGGCGATGGCATATACGAAGAATGGTCTTAGTGACTTATCTCATATTTTCCATAGAATGATCAGAGGACATGTCTGCCGCGGTCGTTATAAGACCGTCAGAAGACCGGTGCTGATCAATAACTGGGAGGCTACGTATCTTCATTTTACTGGCGAGAAGATCTTAAGGATCGCAGAACAGGCAGCGAAGCTGGGCGTGGAAATGCTGGTATTGGATGATGGCTGGTTCGGAAAAAGAGATGATGACAACAGTGGACTCGGCGATTGGTCTGTCAATGAGAAGAAGCTGGGAATGCCGCTTGCAGAATTGGCGGAGAAGATAGGCGAAATGGGTATGCAGTTTGGGCTCTGGATTGAGCCGGAAATGGTCAATGAGGACAGCGAATTGTACAGGCAGCATCCGGACTGGGCTTTTCGGATCCCCGGGCGACAGCCCTGCCGGGGCCGCAATCAGCTGGTGCTTGATTTCTCCAGAAAAGAAGTGGTGGATCATATTTTTAAGCAGATCGCAGGCGTGCTGGATACGGTGAATGTGTCGTACATCAAGATGGATATGAACCGCAGCCTTACCGATATCTATACGCAGACAGCGGAAAGCTATCAGAATTATGCGAAGACCATGCACGGTTATGTGCTGGGTGTGTATGACTTTCTTGAGCGGCTGATCGCGCGTTATCCGAATATACTGATCGAGGGATGCAGCGGGGGCGGCGGCAGGTTTGATGCGGGCATGTTGTATTATACGCCGCAGATCTGGTGCAGTGACGATACGGATGCCATAGAGCGGATCAGGATCCAGCATGGTACATCCTTTGCATATCCGATCTCCGCAGTAGGTTCCCATGTGTCTGCGGTCCCAAACCATCAGACCGGAAGGACGACGAAGCTTTTTACGAGAAGTGTGGTGGCTATGGCAGGCAGTTTCGGTTATGAGCTGGATCTGAATCTGATCAGTGAGTCGGAAAGGGCGGAGGTGAAAGAACAGATTGCGGACTATAAGAAATACTGGAATCTGATTCACAACGGCAGATATTACAGACTACATGATCCGGAACGGGACAGGGAAGCGGCAGCGTGGAGTTTTGTTGCAGAAGACAGGGGAGAAATGCCGTTGAATGTGGTGAAGCTGGATGCTCACGGCAATGCACCAATTAACTATATCTGTTGTAAAGGATTGGAGGCCGGCGCCAGTTACCGGTGTGTGGAAGAGAAAAGGTCCGTAAAGCCTTATCATGGCAGTGAACCACGCAGAGACAGAAAGCAATTGGAAGGAAGAATCTATGATGGCGCTGCACTGATGGGCGCCGGGGTGCCGATTCCCATGGAACTTGGAGAATACGAGGCAATGCAGGTGCATTTCATACGGGTGGAAGAAAGCGAGCCGTAAATGGCAAGAAAGTAATTGGGTAAGAAAGAAAAAGGCATGGATTAAAGAAGCAGCTGTCTGGAATTTCCAGGAGGCGGCTTCTTTTTTTGCATAGATGCTATATGAACCGTCTTTAAACCAGTCTAACAATTTGTTTCAATTTGTCTTGATCTGTCTCAATTTATCTCAGAATCGTTAGAAATATCTCAAAATCTTTAGAATACAATCTCAAAATCTTACGAAAACAGAAAAGAATCCTTGCTTCATCCCGGCTTCTCTTTTTTCTATAATGTAGAAAGCAAAAGGCGAAAGGAGCAGAGAAGTACAATGTTAAAATTTCTGGTAAAACGTATTTTATGGTTGATACCGGTGGTGTTGGGAGTTTCCGTTCTGATCTTTACGATCATGTGCTTTACACCGGGGGATCCGGCGAGAAATGCACTCGGTGCAGATGCTTCTCAGGAATCCATCGATGAATTTAATGAAAAACATGGCTTGAATGAATCGTATCTGGTCCGGCTGGGCAGTTTTCTAAAATCCACATTTGTGGAATTTGATCTGGGAACTTCCTACATAAACGGCAGTTCGGTCTCCGAACAGATTACATCGCGGCTTGGGTATACGCTTAAGATCACGTATATCGGTATACTGATTTCCATTGTGCTGGGGATACCGGCAGGCATCATAGCGGCGACTAATCAGAATACATGGAAGGACAGCCTTTCCATGGTGGTATCCTTATTCTGCGCCTCCATGCCAAGCTTCTGGTTTGCACTGCTGCTGGTCATGTTCTTCGCATTGCGGCTGGGCTGGCTGCCAACTGTGGGCGTAAAGAGCTGGACAGGCTATATTCTGCCCTGTGTGTCGATCGGCATCGGCGGAGCGGCCGGCATTGCGAGACAGACAAGATCCAGTATGCTGGAGGTGATCCGGCAGGATTATGTGACGACGGCAAAGGCAAAAGGACAAAGCCATTCCAGGATTATCTGGGGACACTGCCTGCGGAATGCATTGATTCCTGTCCTGACGGTGATCGGCAGCCAGATGGCGGTTCTGGTGGGAAGCTCACTGGTCTGCGAGACGATCTTTTCCATACCGGGGATCGGTTCCTACCTGGTAACAGGAGTCAATCAGAGAGATTACCCGGTAGTGCTTGGGTGCGTGGTAATTCTTTCGCTGATCTTCAGTCTGACAATGCTTTGTGTGGATCTTATGTATGCGGTGGTGGATCCCAGGTTCAGAAACATTCTTAAGTAACTGGAAAGGAGCAGCTATGCAATCGGTGAAGACAAATCAAAGTATGGTAAAAAAATCTCAGTTCGGTATGGTGATGAAGCGTCTTGCAAAAAATAAAATGGCTATTGTGGGCCTTGTGATTGTGATCATTTTGCTGATGATCGCTGTTCTGGCAAATGTGATTATTCCCTATGACTATGGGTACCAGGATACCAGTGCACTTTTACAGGCGCCCTGTGCTAAGCATCTGCTGGGAACGGACAATCTGGGAAGGGATATTCTGAGCAGACTGATCTATGGAACAAGACTTTCAATGAAAATGGGTATCTTATCCGTGCTTCTTGCGGCGGCGCTGGGAACGTTTCTCGGAAGCATTGCAGGTTACTACGGCGGAATCGTAGATGACATTATCATGCGTTTTCTGGATATCTATCAGTCCATTCCGGGACTGGTCATGTGTGTGGCATTGGCGGCAGTGCTGGGTCACGGCCTCAACAATTCCATTCTGGCGGTGGGGATCACGACGATGTCGGGTTATGCGAGAATGATCCGGGGTTCGATCATGCAGGTGAAGGGCATGGAATATATAGAAGCCGCCGTAGCGATCAATGCCGGAGACAGGCGGATCATCCTGAAGCATATTATGCCGAATGCCATATCGCCTCTGATCGTGCAGATGACAATGGGAATTGGCGGAGCGATCCTGATGGCATCTACATTAAGTTACATCGGCCTTGGCGCGCAGGCTCCCATGCCGGAGTGGGGAAGTATGCTGGCAGGCGGCAGGAGTTATATGCGGGATTATGGCTTTATCGTAATTTTTCCGGGCCTGATGATCATGATCTGTGTGCTTGCTTTTAATCTGCTCGGCGACGGACTCAGGGATGCACTGGATCCAAGGCTGAAAGATTAGCGTCCTGCGTAACGATCTGGATATAGAGGAAAAGGAGGAAGAAATGAGCGAAAAGGATGTGCTTTTGTCAATTGAAGACCTGGTGGTGGAATATTCTTCCGATTCGGAAATTGTACATGCCGTAAATGATGTCAGTCTGCAGATCAGTAAGGGACAGACCCTCGGGCTGGTGGGGGAGACAGGGGCCGGAAAGACTACGATAGCGAAAGCGATCATGCAGATTCTGCCGGACCCGCCGGCCAGAATAACGGGCGGAAAGGTCATCATGGACGGTGAGAACCTGCTTGATCTGAAAGAAGATAAAATGCAGAAGATACGGGGAAACAGGATATCCATGATCTTTCAGGATCCCATGACGGCTTTGAATCCGACGATCGTGGTCGGGAAGCAGATCATGGAAGCGATCTCCCTGCATGAGAAGGTGTCATCAAGAGAAGCCTGCAGGAAGGCGGAAGAAATGCTGGAGAAGGTGGGGATCCCGAAAGAGAGATATTCTGATTACCCGCACCAGTTTTCAGGAGGCATGAAGCAAAGGGTGATCATAGCCATTGCGCTGGCCTGTAATCCGGAACTTTTACTGGCGGATGAACCGACAACGGCACTGGATGTGACGATCCAGGCGCAGGTGCTCGATATGATGAATGAACTGAAGCAGGAATTCGGAACTTCCGTATTGATGATCACCCATGATCTGGGAATCGTAGCTGAGACATGCGACTGTGTTGCCGTGATCTATGCGGGAGAGATCGTAGAGTACGGGACGGCGGCGGAAATATTCGACAATCCGCAGCATCCCTACACAACAGGCCTGTTTGGCTCTCTGCCGAATATGGCAAAGGAAGGGGGAAGGCTGAAGCCGATCGATGGTATGATGCCGGATCCGACCGAACTGCCGGAGGGCTGTAAGTTTGCCCCGAGATGCCGCTTTGCAACGGAAAAGTGCCGCCAGGGCAGACCGGAACTCAGAAGCGCAGGTGGCAGTCATGTTGTCAGATGCATGCGGACATCGTAATAATGTTTCGGGATGGAGGTACAGATGAGCGAGATATTACGGGTAGAGAATTTAACAAAGTTTTTTGATACATCGGGAGGAAAGCTTCATGCTGTGGACGGTGTCAGCT
Source organism: uncultured Lachnospiraceae bacterium (assembly GCA_947576945.1). Lineage (GTDB taxonomy): Bacteria > Bacillota > Clostridia > Lachnospirales > Lachnospiraceae > UBA3282. The sequence goes on along the minus strand of CANPTH010000002.1, from coordinate 30,267 downwards.
TTTCGCTGGAAAAGGGGAAGACTTTAGGAGTAGTGGGAGAATCGGGCTGTGGAAAATCCACGCTTGGAAGAACTGTGCTCCATCTGCTGGAACCAACGGCAGGTAAGATTTATTTTGAAGGGAAAGATATCACGAAGGTTGGAAAGAAGGAACTCCATAAGCTGCGGGAAGACATGCAGATTATCTTTCAGGATCCTTTTTCCTCTCTGAATCCTCGTATGACGGTAAGCGATACCATTGCAGAGCCGTTGATCCTGCAGAAAAAGCTGCAGAAGGTACAGATCGGTCAGGAAGTGGAGAAATTGATGGATACGGTAGGATTGGCCGACCGCTTCGCAAACGCCTATCCGCATGAGATGGACGGCGGGAGAAGGCAGCGGGTGGTGATTGCCAGGGCGCTGGCTTTAAATCCGAAATTCATCGTATGTGACGAGCCGGTATCGGCTCTGGATGTATCCATCCAGGCGCAGATCTTAAATCTGATGCAGGATCTGCAGGAGGAAAGAGGACTCAGCTATATCTTTGTGACGCATGACCTTTCGGTGGTCAAATATATCTCCCATGATATTGTGGTAATGTACCTGGGCCAGCTGGTGGAAAAAGCTCCTTCGGTGGAAATTTTCCGTTCGCCGCTGCATCCTTATACGAAGGCTCTGCTGTCGGCCATACCGAAGCCGGATGTACACGAGAAGAGTAAACGGATTCTGTTGAAAGGCGAGCTCACTTCACCGATCAATCCGAAACCGGGCTGCCGTTTTGCGGCAAGATGCCTGTATGCCTGTGACAGGTGCCATGAACCGCAGGTACAGAAGGAGATCATGCCGAATCATTTTGTGGCTTGCTGCAGGGCAGAGGAACTGATGACGGGGACACTTCAGGATGGGTAATTCCTTACTGACTGTAAGGGATATCAACCATAAATTTATTGTAGTAGAAAGGAGAAAAATATGAAAAAGAAATTAGTTGCATTGGTACTTGCTGTTGCAATGACCTGTTCTCTGGCCGGCTGCGGCGGTTCCGGAAACGACAGTCCGTCGGCAGATACCGGGACAGAGGCAGACGCCGGTGAACAGACGGACACGGAGGAAACGCAGGATTCCGGAGAGGAGGCTTCGGGCGGGGAAGTGAAGAATACCGTTAAGATAGCGATGAACAACGATCCCCTGACACTGGCGCCCAACGGTTATTCTTCGGATGGATTTTCTGCGGCGCAGTTGTATGATCAGCTTTGGTACCTGACAGACGGTGAGCGGATCATGCGCCTTGCAGAAAGCGTGGAGGTCGAGGATGATACGCATCTTCTGATCAAGATCCAGTCAGGGATCCAGGATATAGAAGGGAATGAGATCAGCGCTTCAGATGTGCTGTTCTCGGTTGGACTGGCTAAGAACGGGACAGCCGGATATCCCGGAGCTACCAGATACATTGACATGGATAACAGTGAAGTGGTGGACGATACGACAGTACGGCTCGCGTTATCCCAACCCTGTTCCTTCCAGGCGGACGCCCTGTCGATGGTGAATATCGTTTCAGAGGCAGCTTACAATGCAAGCAGTGACGGCATGGTAACGACACCGGTGGGCAGCGGACCCTATAAATTAAAAGAATATGTATCCGGTTCTTATCTTGTACTGGAGGCAAATGAAAGCTACTGGGCAGGCGCACCGGCGCTGAAGGAGGTAACGCTTCAGTTCATTGCGGAAGAATCCCAGAGAACCAATGCATTACTGACCGGAGAAGTGGACATGGCAAGAGACATTGCCTATGTGGATGTTTCCACTGTAGACAGCACGGATGGCCTGGAAGTGTGGATTGAAGATACCCTGACCGCAAGTGCGCTGTTCTATAACTGCTCGTCGGCATCTGTCTGCGACAATGAGGAACTGCGTAAGGCAATTGCCTTTGCGATCAATAATGAAGCCTGCAAGAGCGCATCTTTTGGCGGCTATGCCTCCAATGTGTCAACCTGTACTTCTCCAAGATTCGGGGATTACAAGGAAGCATGGGCGGAACTTTCGGCGGACACGGGTTACTACGCATATGATGTGGATAAGGCAAAAGAATGTCTGGCAAATGCCGGTGTGGCAGAGGGTACGACGGTCAGGCTGGTGCATAATGGCAATAACAAACAGGCAGCAGAGGCAGAAGTGATACAGTCCTGCCTGAAAGAGATCGGCTTAAACTGTGAGCTGGTATCCGTGCCGGATACGACCGCTGATCTGGTGAGCAATCAGCCGGAGAGCTGGGATATCGTGCTGTGGACATGGACCAATTTCCCTGCGCAGAGCAGTCTGGCGACCTTGAATACTTTTATCTATTCCAGCAATTATATGCATCTGGAGGGAGAAGAACAGGACAGCATCTTTGGCAAGATTGAGGAAGCGGTAGCAGCTTATGATGATGCGGAAAAGGATGAGGTTATGCTGTCGCTGTATCAGGATCTTTACGATATCCTTCCCGCATATGGACTGTACAACATACAGAACTTAAGCGGTAAAGATGCCGGACTTAATATAGTCAGCAAGTGCCAGGGCTTCCCGCTGTTTACGGAGACCGGCTGGAAATAAGAGTAACAGACCCAAAGACCAGACAGCTGCGACAAACGCCGGTACCTGGCAAAAAGAGTAGCGCAGGCTGCCGGAAGAGGTTATCATAAAAGGGGCTGCCGGATATGCGGCGGCTCCTTATTGGCTTCATCAGGAAAAAAGCGCAGAAAGGGAGTAGAACATGGGAGATTTAGAAAGAGTAACACCGGAAGAGGTCGGGATATCCAGCAGTGCAGTGATGCGGTTTCTGGATGAACTGGAGGAAGGAATAACGGAGCCTCACGGCGTCATGATCATGCGGCACGGGAAAATATGTGTGGAAGGGGCATGGAAACCTTATGCAGTGGGGATGAACCACGGCATGCAGTCTTTTACCAAAACTTATGCCGGTACGGCCATCGGCATTGCCTGCACGCAGGGACTGCTTTCTCTGGATGAAAGGCTGGGGGATATCTTTCCGGGAAAGGGAACGGTGCAGGAATACAGCGACCGGCTGACAGTCAGAAATCTTCTGCGGATGGGAACGGGTATGAGAAGCCTGCCCGGATTTGACGGGGACTGGGTTGAGAATTTCTTAAGCCATCCGATCGAGAAGGAGCCGGGCAGTGAGTTCTTCTACAACAGCGTAGGCTCCACCATGCTGGGAGCGGTCATCCGGGCGAAAACAGGGAAAACACTGCATCAGTTCCTTTCGGAGAACCTGTTTCAGAAGATCGGGATCGACGAAACGCATGTTGGCTGGCTCAGGCTGCAGGATGGGATGGAAGTCGGGGGCAGCGGGATCTTTACTACGCTGGAAGATAATCTGCGGCTGATGAAGCTGTATCTGGATGGTGGTGTCTGGGAGGGGGAGCGGATCCTGTCTGAGGAATATGTAAAGCTGGCATCTTCCCGACAGATCGATCACCATGCCGGTCCGCTTGCAGAAGGCAGCGCCGGGTATGGGTTCCAGATGTGGATGTGCAGCAGAACGGGATGTTTCCGTGCCGACGGCGCTATGGGGCAGTATGGGTTTGTGGCGCCGGAAGAGGATATGGTCATCATCCTGCATGAGACGGTGGACAGCAGTAAATGCGACACGATCCTCTCTTATTTCTATCATCTTCTGGAGGAAGGCGTGGATGGAGAGGCGTCGTCGAAAGAAGAGCAGGAAGCTTTGCAGAAACGGCTGCGCTGCCTGTCATTGCCGGCTCCGCTTACCGGAAAGAAGGGTGATCGAAAAGCCTTCGAGGGAAAGTGGGAGATAGCGGACGGAAGATTCCACATGGGTATTGTGACCGGCGGGATCATGCAGAAATACTATCCGGTAACGCCGATCGACCGCTTTGCACTGAGATTTGCAGGAGATGAGTGCATTCTTACCATAGAGGAAGCGGGCAGGAGGAAGGAACTGCGGGCAGGCATGGACGGCGCGTATCGGAGAAATATCCTGCAGGTTCCGTTCTATCCGGTGTCGGTGCTGGAGATGGCCTGCAGATTTGAAGGAGAAAAGGAATTATGTATGGAATGCCGGCTGCCGGAAACCTGTTTTGCATATGAGATCCGTATGACTGCCACGGAGGCCGGTATAAAGATCACGAAGGAATACAGCATATCCGATCCGGAACCGGATGGGTGCCATCAGGCATCGGCTGTAAGAGAAGGAAAGCGGCAGTGAAGCCGGAGACCAGGCTGCCGTGTTAAGAGAAGGGTGTGGTATAAATGGCGCTTACTGTGGCTGCGTATGGTATGATATTGTTGATCGTTTATCTGTTGATCCGGGAGAAATATTCCCTGGCGCCGGTGTTCATAGTGGTACCTGTTGCGGCGGCGCTATGTTGTGGATTTTCCATGACGGAGATTGCCGGTTTTGTAGCGCAGGGAATTGAGTCTGTGCTGAATACGGCGTTGTTGTTTGTATTTTCTATTGTCTACTTTTCTGTTTTAAGCGAGGTTGGCATCTTTGAATTGATGGTGCAGCAGATCATGAAGCATATGAACAATCATATCGAAATGCTGCTGATCATTACAACGGTCGTTGCCATGGGCGTGCAGATGGACGGTTCCGGTGCGATGACGATGCTGATCACCATACCGGCCATGCTGCCGCTGTTCGATGCGATGAAGGTCAGGAGGACAGTGCTGGTATTTCTGGTATCTGCTTCGGCAGGCGTTATGAATGTGCTTCCCTGGTGCTCGGCCATGCTGCGGGCATCTGCCAGTACGGGGCTTGACGCGGTAGAGATCTGGAATACCATGCTGCCTCTGCAGGTGGCCGGTGCAGTATTGCTGATCGTGATGGATCTGTTTTTGGCCAGAGTCGAGAGAAAGAATCATTCCGGGATGACGGATATAGAATTCCGTACGCTGAAAGAAACCTTGAATAAACCGGCAGCCTTGAAGGCTCCAAAAGGTGTGATCGCCTTCGACGTCCTCTTTACCATCGGGCTGATCATTCTGCTGCTGCTTGGAAAGGTGAACAGCACTATGGGATTTATGCTTGGCCTGGCGGTCATTCTGGTGGTTAATTTTCCGAAAGTGAAGGAGCAGGAGGAGCAGATTAAGAAGCATGGGGCGACGGCATATCCGCTGGTGCTGGTTATTTTCTCTTTGGGGGCTTTGATCGGCATCATGAAGAATACCGGTATGGTGGATGCGATCGCGCATTCTTTGCTGTTGTTTATTCCTTCAAACGGCGGCAGGATTCTTCCGTTTATTTATGGTCTGGTGGGTGTTCCGATCTCGGTCGTGCTTGGAAGTGACTGCTGTTACAGCATACTGGCGCCAATCATCGGGACGATCTCTGCCGAGTCAGGCGGGAGCATGATGCAGGCGGTAGTGGCAGTGCTGCTGGGCAGCAGTTTCGCAGCCAACATTACCTTTATCGGTCCGGCGCCCTATCTGTCTGTGGGGCTGGCCGGGATCAGCATGAAGGAACATTTGAAATACTCCTTCAAGTATCTGTGGCTGGTCAGTGCGATCCTGACTTTGGCGGCGGCTGCGATGGGGATATTGTCTCTGTAATTATAGTAAACGACATAACAAATTTCTAATGTCGTTTACTATTAAATAACGATATGCTGCACTCTGGCGAGTCTGTCCAGAGTTTCCGGCTCCATAACAGGAATCTGCAATTCCACTTCCGTGTATACGTTTTCTTCGGAACGTATGGAGAAGTGGAATTGTTCTGCGTAGATGAGTGAGAAGCGGTAGCAGATGTTCTTTAACGTAATGGCGTCACGCTCGTCAGAGGGATCCTTCGGAAGCTGGATGTTGGACAGGATCTGTTCCAGACGACAGGCAGGAATTCCGCAGCCGTTATCCCAGATTCTGAGAATAAGGGTATCCTGTTCGATGAAGGCGGTGATCCTGGTGGTGGCAGTCCGGGACTTCTCTGCAGGCATTTTATGGCCATGTTCAAAAGAATTTTCTACCAGAGGCTGAAGAAACATGGTGGGCACCTGCCAATCCAGCGCTTCCGGGGTAATATCCAGTATGAGTTCATGGAAGGCCGGAAAACGCTGTTCCATGATTTCGGCAAAGTTAGTGACCATATCCAGCTCATCAGACAGTTCCGTCACGGCTGGTGTAAACAGAATGTAGTGGAAGATATTACCCAGCCTTAAGACGATATCGGAGACTTCATGATCCTCGTGAGAGAGGGCGATAGAGTTTACGGCGGAGAGGGTATTAAAAAGAAAATGAGCATTCAGCTGCATCCGCAGGGAGCGCAGTTCGGCTATTTTCTGCTCGGCTATAGTCTGATAAAGCTTTATCTGCGTCTCCATCTCTTTTTGCGTAATGGAAGAGATATGCTCCAGCATTTCATTAATGGTGATCAGAATGGGCATAAACTCTTCGTAGGCAAAGAGGCCGTTCATTTCCAATTTTCCTTCCGGGTGCAGGTCCACCATTTTTTCCTTCAGAAAAAGAGTCAGACGTTTCAACACAAGAGATAAGAGCAGGTAGGTGGTGAGAATGGTTATGAACAGGAAGATAACCACGTATAATTCAAACTGCATGGAGGAAAAAACAGATCCGGTTATTTTAGAAACCGGATAGAAGTACCAGGCATTCCATCTGTCATTCGGGCTGCTCAGGCGATCCACCCGGTAGGCAGTATTCTGCACCGAAATACGCTGGCTGGCTGTCCTGAGCATTTGTGAGGTGAGACCTTCCAGGCCGGCAGAATCTGCGTAGAAAAGCCGGTCGTCAGTCAAAATTACATAATAACCGTTCTCCTCGTTCAAGGAAACCTGCAGTGCGTTGATCCAGGCCTGATAATCGAGCATGATGGCGCAGGTAATGTATTTGTCCGATTCTGTACTGATGATATTGGTCATGCGCTGTACATAGAAAATATAGGGAAGGTCGCAGCCGGTGATGTAGTATGGTTTTGAAAAAAAGCTGTCATAGGGTTTCTCATCGTACAGACGGTAATCCTTTGACATTTGTTTGAAAAGCATCATTTCTGCCGAATCAGAGGAAAGGGAGGATGCGGTGCCCAGCACTTTTCCCATGTTGGACTGCAGGAATACTTCGCTGCAGTGGTCTATGGAATTACGCACGTAATTCAGAGAGGACAGGATATAGCTCATATCCATGTATTCGTAGGAAGAACCGGATGAGAAAAGGTAAGTCTGTGTCAGAGAGCTGTATCCCAGCAGGGACAGCGCATCTTTGTATTTGCTCGTCTCATTGGTCAGATATTGCCTTAAAGTATGTTCTGATGAGGCGGCCAGCGCGTCGACCCGTTCCTGTTCCCGATGGTATCCGAAAAACAGAAGGACACTGAAAAGCAGGATGGACACGATGCATAGAAGCATACAGGCAGATACGAGTATTTTTTTCAGGGATTTCTGGGATGACAGCATACATGATCCTCCTGGAGACTGTTTTCTCTGCGGTATTGAGAAGGCGTCATACCGGTGACTTCCTTAAACTGTTTGCCGAAATAACTGTAACTGTTATAGCCGGCCAGTTCGGAGACGGTAATATTATCGTTGTTCGTAAAACGGATCATCCGCATGGCCTGATGGATGCGCACATGCCGGATGAAGTTTACGATGGTAGTGTCGGTATGCTTTTTAAATATGTTGCACAAATAGCTTTCCGACATGGAAAAATGTTCGGCCAGAAGAGGAATGCCAAGTTCTTCGGTATAATGCGAGGCGATAAATTTCTGTATGGAAGCGACGCCTGCATGGCCTGCATAAGGGAATTCGCCGTTTAGCGACAGGGCGGCATCCAGCACCATCTGGTGAAAACCTGAGAAATCCGGATATGACGGGCTGTATCCGTAAGGGAGAATATCTGTCACGTCAGGAGAGGCGCCGGAAAACAGGCAGGCGTTTGCGAACTGCCTCACGGGAATCTGAAAGATCTGTGCGTCCTTTGCGGCAGACGTCAGGGGACGGTCGCTTAATAAAACCCGGTTGTGGGGGTAGACGGCGGCTCTTGTCAGATATTCCTTCAAAGGCGTGGACAGGTTGTCTGCAGAATAATTCAGGTCGTAGGTGGGGATACCGACGCTGTTCTTTTGGGAGAGCTTGTCCAACAGCTTTGGAAGCACGCGTTCAATGTCTTCTTTCTTTACCGGTTTGAGCAGATAGGCCAGCGCCTGATTGTCCAGCGCCTGGCAGGCATAGGTGAAATTACGGTACGCGGTAAGGATGATAAATTCCGTCTCGAAGCCGAGACTGCGGATAGACGCGATCAGGTCGAGGCCGCTCATGTCGGGCATGGCAATATCCGTGATCACGAAATCGGGCTGGTGTGTAAGAATGGCCTCATGGGCTTCTCTGCCGGAAGTGCAGGTGCAGCAGATCTCTATTTCATAACTTTGCCAGTCAACAACGTGGTGGATGCTGTAAAAATTGACTGGTTCATCATCGACAATGATTAAACGATACATGACGTTCCTCCGAGACGATAACACGTTTTGTTTACTGAGGGTAATGCTGTCTATTATTATAAGCGGCAGGGAAAAATTCGTCAATTTTGGAACGGAGCAGGAGGGGAGACTATGTGCAGAGATTTTTGATTCTTGCAAAAATATATTCTTATGGTAAGGTAGATGTAATATGGGAAGGCTATACTTTTGCCGGGACGTGAAGGCGAAAAAGAATGCCAGTTCCGTGGACTTATTCATGACAAGGAGGAAGAGGCAGCCATGTGGCAGTTTACATTTCCGTTTTTCCTGATCGCACTTTTCATCTTCATTGGAATTATGGTGCGTGATGCCAGAACTTTGTGGAGCGGCGTTTCCTTTTTCTGGCTGATGGTGTGGTCGGCTGTAACTTTATTTCTGATTCTTTCCGAATATGCAGCCGGCCTGATGACAAATGACGTTATAATCGGGATACTGCTCTTCTTGATCATCCTGGCGGTGGGCAGCATTGTGGCATTTCCGGCGGTTTTGATTCTTGTGTTTTTTGTGGAAGGAATCAAGGTGATCAGGCATGAGGGGGCCAAACCGTCGAATCTGTTATCGATACTGTTTTCTATTCTGTTGTATGGTTATCTGGCGATCTGGCCGGCAGTCGGAAACCTGAAGAAAAATACGCCCGGCACTATGTTTTATGGAATTGTCAGTTTTGCAGCAGTCTATATATTGTCATTGATGGCCGTCTATTGTCTGTCGGCAATCCTCAATCTTATACATCTGAGAAAAAGAAGAAACGCAGACTATATTGTGGTACTGGGGTGTGGGATCTCAGGAGAGAAAGTAACGCCGTTGCTTGCGGCGCGGATCGACAGAGGGATAGCGCTGCTGCGATGCAATCCCAGGGCTGTGTTGATCATGTCCGGCGGTCAGGGACCGGGCGAGAAGATACCGGAGAGTGAGGCCATGGCAGATTACGCAATCGAACAGGGGGTGGATGCTGCCAGAATCATCCGGGAACAGAAATCCGTATCGACCCAGGAAAATTTACAGTTTTCCAGAGAACTGATGGAGGGCAGGAAACCCAGGATTATCCTTGTTACAACAGCATATCATGTATTCCGGTCGCTGATCCTGGCACGGCGGCAGGGGATAAAATGCGTGGGATTCGGCGCCAGAACCAAATGGTATTTTACATTGAATGCCCTGCTGCGGGAGTTTATCGGATACCTGCATCTGACATGGAAAAGGCATGCGCTTGTGGTTGGCGCAGCGGCAGGGATTGTGGTGATCGGTAATCTTCTGTGACGGGGGAATTGCAGGAAAAAGGGCAATAGAGTATAGTAATAATACAATGCAGGAATGAGAGAAGGCAGCCGGACATTGCCATGATGGCGCCGGGTGCCTGCGAACAGGAAACGGAGGAGCGTATGCGGGAAAACAAATGTTACAGGATCGAAAAAGACAGCAGGGCCATGTTTCACAATCAGGTGGATTATTGTGTCGGAACAGGAAGGATGGGACTTGCGCTGCAGCAGGAATATCAGGAGCAGTTAAAGCTTGTGCAGAGTCAGATCGGGTTTCGGCATATCCGTGGGCATGGGCTTTTTTCGGACGATATGGCTATTTATCAGGAATTTGAAGAGGCAGACGGCACGAAGCGGGCGGAGTATAATTTTACCTATCTGGATCTGGTGATGGACAGTTACCGCAAATGCGGTCTTAAGCCCTTTTTGGAGCTGGGATTTATGCCGGATAAAATGGCGTCCGGCGATCAGACTGTATTCTATTGGAAAGGGAATACCACGCCGCCGGCAAGTTACGCGGCCTGGTGTGATCTGACAACGGCTACACTGCGCCATCTGATGGAACGTTATGGAGAGGATGAAGTGGTGACTTGGCCGATCGAAGTATGGAATGAGCCGAATCTGCCGGGATTCTGGAAGGATGCCGATATGCAGGAGTATTTCCGGTTGTTTGAGGAGACTTTCCGTGCGGTGAAGAAAGTAGACGAACGTTTTCGGGTAGGCGGACCGGCAGTCTGCGGTGTGCAGGATGAATTGTGGATCCGGAAATTTCTGGAGTTCTGCAGGGAAAGACAGATCGCCCTGGATTTTGTCACCCGTCATCATTACACGACAGAACTTCCGGAGGATGTGGGGCACTATGGCTATGCCGCGCTTTCAGATGCGGAGCAGGGATTTTTGAACCTGCAGTCTTCCCGGGATATTATCGACAGTTTTGAGGAGTACAGGGGGATGGAGATCCATATTACGGAATTTAATACTTCTTATATTCCCAACTGTCCGCTGCACGATACCAACCAGAATGCGGCATACATCGCACACCAGCTGTCCCGGCTGGGAGACAGGAACGAATCCTATTCCTACTGGACATTCGGAGATATTTTCGAGGAGCGGGGCGTTCCCTTTACGCCTTTCCACGGCGGCTTCGGTTTGGTGGCCAACGGCGGCATTCCCAAGCCTACCTTCTGGGTGTTTAAATTCTACAAGGATCTGAACGGCGTCTGTGTGTGCAGGGAAGAGGATCTGGTGGTGACAAAAGGGGACGACGGCATCTACCGGGGAATCGCGTGGAATGCAGCACGGCAGCGTACCGGCAGGGAATTGGAGATAACGGTTTCCTTCCCGGCGAAAGACGGGCAGGATTATGTGGTGGTGACGAAGACGGTAGATGAAGAGACCTGTAATCCGCTGCGCATGTGGCATGATCTGGGAGAGCCTTCTTCTCCGGATCAGAGACAGAAGGAGCTGATTCTGGCGTGTGCAGGACCGTTTGTGTCAAGCAGAAGGGCGAAAGCGTCCGGGGAGCAGGTTGAGTTTTCCCTGTCGGTGAAAGAGCACGGGGTGATCTATTTTGAGCTGCAGCCGGTGGAAACGACAAGTGACAGAGGCTATGATTATAACAGAGTGATGCAGTTCGATTGAGAGTCATTTTAAATTTGTGACGCTTCGCAATAGAGGAAAATGTGATAAACTATAGTAAATGGCATGAAAGGTTGTTCCAGTTGCCGGTGTTTATAGAGGTGAAAGCACAATTTCAATAGAAAAGCAGGCCAATGAGGAGGCGCAAACTTAATGGGAATCTATCTGAATCCGGGCAACAGAGGTTTCTGGCAGTCGATTCGATCCGAGATCTATGTAGATAAGACGGGGGTGATCGCAAAGACGAACCAATATTTGAATACGGAGCAGCAGTATATATGTGTCAGCAGGCCGAGACGATTCGGTAAATCCATGGCGCTTAAGATGCTTGCGGCTTATTATAGCCGTGGCTGTGATTCCGGGGATTTATTCAAGGGCTTTCAGATAGAAAAAGAAGGGACTTTCAGGGAACATCTGAACCAGTATGATGTTATCTTTATGAACATGCAGCAGTTTCTGATCAGAGCAAAGGAAGAGGATGTAACGGAATATCTGGAACGGGCTGTGCTTGAAGAACTGCGGGAGAGTTATGGAGATTTGTTTTCGGAACGGATTACGGGTCTGGCAGAAGCGCTTGAGAGAATTTATGCAAAAACGGAAAAGCAGTTTATCTTTCTGATCGATGAATGGGATTGTGTGATGCGGGAAAGGCAGGAATCCGAAGAGCTGCAGAAGAAGTACCTGGATTTTCTGCGGGATCTTTTAAAGGATCAGCCTTATGTTGCGCTGGCGTATGTGACAGGAATTCTTCCCATAAAGAAATACGGGCAGCATTCCGCGCTGAATATGTTCTGGGAATACTCGATGACAGATCAGTTTATCTTTGAGGAATATACAGGCTTCACGGAGGAGGAGGTAAAAGCGCTCTGCGTTCGGTATGACATGGATGTTGCGAAAGTCAGCGACTGGTATGACGGTTACAGGCTTCGGCAGTTCCGGCATATTTATAATCCGCGCTCTGTTGTGGCGGCGATGAAGAGCCGTGTTTTTTCAAACTACTGGACATCTACAGAAACTTACGAGGCATTAAAGTTATATATCGATATGGATTATGACGGGCTGAAAGCAGATATTGTGCAGATGCTGGGCGGCGAACGGGTGAAGGTGAATACACTCAGTTTTCAAAATGATATGCACAGCTTCAGAACGAAGGATGATGTGCTGACGCTGCTGATCCATATCGGTTATCTTGGCTATGATGCGGAGACGAAGGAAGCGTTTATTCCTAATAAAGAGATCATCGGAGAATTCGAGAATGCCATGAGCGTGAGCGGATGGCCGGAAGTGATGCGTGTGCTGAAAGCATCGGAGAAGCTTCTGGAAGCTACTTTAAACGGCGATGAGGAAAGCGTGGCAAGAGGACTTGACCGGGCGCATATGGAAGTGGCGTCCATATTGACCTATAATGACGAAAATGCACTTGGCAGTGCCATAGGGCTTGCTTACTATAGTGCGAGGAAGGATTACAAACTGGTACGGGAGCTGCCGGCAGGAAAGGGTTTTGCAGACGTTGTTTTTCTGCCGCTGCCGCATACGGATAAGCCGGCGCTGGTGGTAGAACTGAAATACGATAAGGATGCCAGGACGGCCATACAGCAGATCAAGGACAGGCAGTACACGCAGGCGCTTGCAGGATATGCGGGTAATATATTGCTCGTGGGGATCAATTATGAGAGGGGAAATAAGGATAAACCGCATAGTTGTGTGATAGAAAGAACAGTAAAGCAAAGTTAATAGTATTTTAGCTTCACACCCGGTCCTGACGTTTTTTCCCGGAAAAGAAGATAGTTGACAGTTGGATAAGACTGTAGTAGTCTATATGGTAAAGACTACTGCAGTCTTATTTGAAAGGAGCGTATATTACGTGGATAAAGAAACTGTAAAACTTTTTGATTCCGAATTAAAGGTTATGGATGTTCTTTGGAAAGAGGGTGATGTACCGGCAAAGCATGTTGCAGATGTTCTTACAAAAGAGTTGGGTTGGAATAAAAACACTACCTACACGCTTATTAAGCGTTGTATAAAAAAGGGGGCGATTGAACGTTCTGAACCAAATTTTATGTGTCGCGCGCTTATTCCCAAAGAAGAAGTACAGGAAGCCGAAACGAATGAACTGATTAACAGAATTTTTGATGGTTCTGTGGACAGGTTGTTTGCTACACTGTTGAGCAGGAAAAAACTTTCTGCTGAAGAAATTGAAAAGCTGAAACAAATTGTTGCAGATCTGGAATGAGGTGATAAGCATGACTTTACTGGAAGTGAGCTTTTCCGGGGCTGTTTTTATTCTTGCGGTTATGGTGATTCGGGCAACAGCAATAAATAGTCTGCCTAAAAAAACATTTCTTGTTTTGTGGGAAATGGTGTTATTGAGGCTGACTATTCCGTTTACTATTCCGTCTGCGTTTAGTATATATACGCTTCTTAACCACAGTATATCTACACCCGCATTTTTTGAAGCAGAAACAAACAATGTTGCTTCTGCCATATCACGGGAATATTTTGTAGTGATACAAGGCATAGAACAGCCAGTGACAAATATCCCGTTTGTTTCTGTTTGGTTTGTTGTCTGGTGTATTGGAATGATACTTCTTGCTGTATTTTTCACGGTATCTTATTTACGCTGCCGGATTGAGTTTCGGACAGCTTTACCAGTCAATAATGCCTATGTAGAACAATGGATAAAAGAGCGTCCTCTAAAACGGCGAATTTCAATTAAACAGTCGGATAGAATTTCCACACCGCTAACGTATGGCATTTTACATCCTGTTATTTTAATGCCGAAGCAAACGGATTGGAAAAATATAAATCAGTTACGATATATTTTTGCGCATGAATATGTGCATATTTATCGTTTTGATACGCTTGCAAAGCTGATGGCTACATATGCCCTTTGTATTCATTGGTTCAATCCTTTTGTTTGGGGAATGTACATTCTTTTCAATCGTGATATTGAGCTGGCATGTGATGAAAGTGTTATACGGCAATTTGGCGATAAATCAAAATCTGCCTATTCGCTGATGCTTATCAGTATGGAAGCAAAGAAAAGCGGGTTGCCGCCGCTTTGCAATCATTTCAGCAAAAATGCTGTCGAGGAAAGGATTACTGCAATTATGAACACAAAACGAACAACGGCCATTACTTTTTTATCCGCCTGCCTTATCGTGCTGGTTACTGTCATTTTGTTTGTCACGTCTGCAACAGCTTCAACTGATAGTAAAACGAATGATACGCTTGCTGTCAGTGACTCGAAAACAAACACAAGTGATATTGCCGCAGATAAAAAAGGCGCTGTGACCATTATCCATGAAAGCGCAGATATTCTCCATTACGAAGATGGCGCACCGTATATTCACGATATACTTACAAACAATACCGGCAGTACAATTGTAGAAACTCAATATTGTATGCTGGCTTATAGCAAAAATGGTTCACCGCTAAAGCTATATTGGAATTTCCTTGACAGCAGTACGGAAAGCAGCTTTGAAAATATTGTTCGGACAAAGGAGAACATTTTACCTGATCAAACCGAGGAATACCGTGGCGGCTGGTCATTATATGATGGTGAAATCATGGAGGACTTTCCGAAAGCTGGGAATGGCGAAGCGAAGCAGGCTGCATATTCGCTGCTTTGTTTAGAGCAAGTTGTTTTTGAAGATGGCACAGTCTGGAATAACCCAAATTATGAAAACTGGTTCAGGACGTATGCGGGGAAAGAAATAGATATAGACGAATTACAAAATTATTATCCATATGAATACAAGATAGAATCAGACTGAAAACAGAAGCTGTAAAGCATGCATCGCCCTATGTGGGAGAAAGGGGAACAAAACAGATGAACGAACCGATCATGACATTTCAGATATTTGTGGAGGATTCACAGATTTCAAATATGGAAGGGCCTTATGGGGCAGTGACCATGATCCCTTTTACGGGCAGAGTGGAATCAGAACTTTTCACCGGCGAAATCCTGCCGGGCGCGGTGGATGTACAGGTGGAAAATCCTGCCGGCAGCAGGAACATGTGCGCAAAATATATGTTTCAGGGAAAAGACCGGGAAGGCAATGCCTGTCATCTCTTTGTAGAAAACAACGGTTACTTCTCGAAGGCAGACAGGGAGAATGCTTTCTTTCATGCCTGCCCGAGATTTATAACGGACAGTCCTGTGCTGGGCGCTTTTCTGTGTCAGGCGAGATTCCGTTCGGAAGTCCAGTCCGTGGAGGATGGGATCGAGATACGGATCTACGATGTATTGGAATAAGCCGCCCGCTAAAGGGGCGGCAATCCCTATGGCAGCACATTTCGCTTCAGGCTGCGGTAGGCCATTACGATATAGACGGCATAGATCATGAAAAACAACGCCAGCGTCAGGCAGATGATGTTGAACGGCCGGTAAAAGCCCTCCGTGACGCCCGGATCCGTGGCATTGCACAGGTTCAGGAGAAAAGGGATGCTGACAAACAGAGGCGGAATGGCAGGCATTGTGTAGTAGATCATAAACTGCAGGCGCAGCGCCCTGTGCATTTCCTGTCGGTCCATGCCCAGCTTCTTAAGCAGCAGGAACTGCCGCCTGTACCGGTCCGTCTCGGAAAGCTGCTGGATGGTCAGGATCGTAGCCGCAGTCATGATGAGGACCAGGGCCAGATAATAAAGCGGAAGGACCAGCATTGCCGTCGAACTTGCATACTCTGCCTGCACCTGCGGCGCGGTGTAGAGCGTAATATGACTATAGAGCTCACGGTCATCCCGGATCCGGCACAGTGTGGCATATTGTTCTTCGCTGACAGGCTCTTTCGTCATGGCAGCGTACAGATTGTGGCTGACAGGACGGGAGAGGGCGGCTTCATCCGGCAGGATGAGGATAAAGTCTGTCCCATTGACATTCCAGAGCCGTTGATTGAGAGTCTCCGTATGGACACTGCCTGGCTGCAGCGTCGCTCCTCCAATGGCGATCGGCTTCGCGCAGGCCGTCACGGCGTCCTTTTGCCAGGGTACGCAGTGGATCAAATATTCACCAGGTTCCAGGGCAGCGTCAGGGTATCCCAGCATGGAGCGCAGGGCGGCGTAGTCGCTGAACTTCATCCATGTATCATAAGGATAACAGGGATAATAGTCCGTATTTTCATTCAGATAATCCGTGATACGGGCATCCGTTCCCTGATAGATGCTGTACGAATGCGCGGCTGTGACGGGGATGGAAGATTCTATATATGCGATCAGGTCACTGCCGTCCTGCGCCGGGGTCTCCGTGCCGATGAAAATATCGAAACAGGTTTCGGCAGTCTGCCGGCTCTCGAAGATGGCGCCAAAGATCAGGCCGGTGCCCTGTGAGATCAGCACGGCGGTGAACAGCAGCGCGATTGTGGCCATCACGATTCCCATGGTATTTAATTTGGCGGACAGCGTGCGGAAGATGAGCAGCGTCTGTCCCTGATACTTACGGCCGGGACGCCGGTCAAACCAGGCCGGGACGCCGGAGGAGAAGCTTAAGAAGAAGCCGTACAGGAACACGATGATGCAGGCGGCTCCCAGAATGCCGGTGGGCAGGCTCCTTGTCAGGAGCAGGAGCGTTCCGGCCACTCCGAACACGATGGAGGCGGAGAAGATCTTCTTCCGCCGGCCGCTCTTCGCAAGGGCGGCATTTTCATTGAGCCGGTCGAAATAGATCAGGTCGTATATTTTCATGGAACGGATCCGCCTGCGGCTTCTAAGCTGCGCAGACAGATAGATCAGTACGAAGTAAAAAAGCGTCAGCGCTACGGCTCTGAAAGAAAAGGTAAAGGCAAAGGTGTAGGGGATGCCAAACAATGCCAGCAGGATGGCCCGCAGCGCCTGAAAGACCAGGTTGCCAAGCAGGATGCCGAACAGCAGCGCAAAGGCGCCCACGATCAGATTTTCCAGGAAGAAAAGCCGCGCCACCTGTCTGTTTTCCAGCCCGATCAGGATATAGGTCCCGAATTCCCGGCTGCGCTTCGTGAACATGAAACCCGTGGTGTACTGGACCAGCCAGCCCATGATGCAGACGACCACGATGCTGGCGAGAACGATCGTTACGGGCAGTGATTTCATCAGCGTGGACAATTTCAGGATCTCCGGTGAGAAGATCAGGCCGTTGCAGGCATAGAGCAGGGCGGCAGTTATCGTGACCGTGACGAAGTAGACCAGATAATCGCCGGTCTGGCGTTTTGCGTTGCGCAGGGAGAGTTTAGATAACGTCACTGATATCACCTCCTGTCAGGGCAAGCACATCCAGAATCTCATGATAGAACACGGAGCGGTCCCTGCCGCCGCGGATCAGTTCGTTGAAAAGCCGGCCGTCCTTGAGGAACAGGATGCGGGAGGCATAGCTGGCGCTGTAGGCGTCGTGGGTGACCATGAGGATGGTAGCGTGCATGGCCCGGTTCATCTGCGTCATGATCTCCAGAAGATTTTTGGACGCCCTGGAATCCAGCGCGCCGGTGGGTTCGTCGGCCAGAAGCAGGGACTGTCCCGCCACCATGGCGCGGGCACAGGCGGCGCGCTGCTTCTGGCCGCCGGATACCTGATAGGGGAATTTGGGCAGAATATCGTCGATGCCCAGCTTCTGCGCCACATCCTGCACCTGCCTCTGTACGGCCGCCGGCTCCGTGTGTGTCAAAGAGAGGGCCAGGCCGATATTTTCTTCAATGGTCAGCGTATCCAGGAGGTTGAAGTCCTGAAATACGAACCCCAGCTTCTCGCGTCTGAAACGGGCCAGCTCGGCGGAAGAAAGGGCAGAGACGTCGATGCCGTCCAGACAGATCCGTCCGGCGCTTATTGTGTCGATGGTGGAGATGCAGTTGAGCAGCGTCGTCTTACCGCTGCCGGACGCTCCCATAATGGCGATAAACTCACCGTCCTCCACGCGGAAACTGATTCTGCATAGCGCCTTGGTGACGCCTGTGCCGTTTCCGTAATATTTTTCGATATTTTCTACCTGCAGCATGTGCTACCTCCTGTTCTGTCTGTAGTCTTTTGACTTCTTCTTTTCGTCGGCCCCGGTTGTTGAAGGGATCCGATATCGTCCGTCGTTACTCTCATTGAACAAAGGTACGTGTATTCTTTTGTTCAATGAGGGTATATCCAGTATAGAGAAACAGGAAGAAGAAAGGTATCGAATCAGTATGGATTTGTCTTACAATCCTGTAAGGTTTCTGCGGCCTGCCTGGCCGGAAAAGTGAGGGTCACGGCAGTGCCTTTCTGTTCTTCGGAAGAGATCTGCAGGTCGATTTCCAGCAAAGCCGCCAGTTTGCGGCACAGATAGAGGCCTATACCGGTGGAACCGCCCCGCGTCCGCCCGTTGCTGCCGGTAAATCCACGGTCAAATACACGGGGCAGCTCATGGGCCGGGATGCCGATGCCGTTATCGGAGACAGTAAGTCGTACCTGCCGGCCACAACGCGTGGCGGTCAGGAGGATGGAAGGGGAATCGTTATTTCGATAGCGGGATGCATTCTGCAATAACTGTCCGAGCATGAATACTGCCCATTTCCTGTCGGTGTAGACCGTAAAGTCCAGATCACCGGTCTCGATCTTCATCTGACTCTGGATGAGCAGCGTCCGGTGGTTCCCCACAGCCTGTGAGACGATGTCGGCCAGGTCGGTCTGGCGGATGATACAGTCCTGCTCCGGGCTTTTGACCCTCGCATAATAGAGGGCGCGTTCCACATGCGCCTCGATCTGTGCCAGTTCCGCAGAGAATTTACGGCGGCTGTCAGGCTCCAGATGCCGGCAGGTAAGTTTGGCGGCAGTGAGCGGCGTCTTGATCTCATGCACCCAGCTTTCGATATACTCCCGATACTCCTGCATGGAAGCCTGGGCATCCGAGACGGCGCCGATCATGGCCCTGCCGGAACAGCGCATCAGGTCAAAAAGTTTCTGTTCATAGACAGTACGGGGCGGCGGTGCACACTCGCTGAACAGATATTTCTGATCCAGCCCCTGCATCAGCACATCTAATTCTGATAACCGGCGGCGGCATTTCAGATATTCGGCGGCCTGTGTGGTAATAGAAATAAGAAGCAAAAAGAGCAGCAGGAGGACGATCACGCCGGAAGAGGTGCCGGTCGCCAGCAGAAAGAGCGCAGCGGAGACGGTGCAACAAAGCTGCCCGGTGATCTTCCCCAGCCTGTCGGATAGAAATTCGCGTATGGTCATAGCTGATACCCCATTCCCCGCCTTGTGCGGATGCAGTCCGGCATTCCCAGATCCTTTAGTTTGGTGCGCAGCCTGGTGATGTTCACACTTAAGGTGTTGTCGTCAATATAGATCTGGTTTTCCCACAACACGTCAATCAGGTCGGCGCGGGAGACGATCTCTCCGGCATGTGTCATCAAATGGGCCAGAATCTTCAATTCGTTGCGGGTAAGTTCTTCGCTGCGGCCGTTTAAGGAGACCGTGCCTCTGGTCAGGCTGACCTGCAGACCGTTTACCGCAAGCACGTCGGCGTCCGGTACGCCGGCGCTGCGGCGGAGCACGGCTTTGATGCGGGCCAGAAGAATGGGCACGTCATAGGGCTTGGTGATATAGTCGTCGCAGCCCAGGCTTAAGCCGTGGAATTCGTCCGCGGAGGAATCCCGGCTGGTGACGATGATGATGGGAAGGGCGGAACTTTTTCGGATTCCGGCACATAACGTGAGTCCGTCCTGCTCCGGCAGCCCCAGGTCGAGAAGGAGCAGGTCAGGGGCACAGTCCCGGATCTGTTCCGGTATATCGGTAAAATCGGTGACGGAGACGACCCCGTACCCTTCGTTTTCCAGAAGGAGAGAAAGTTCCTCCCGGATCAGCGGATCGTCTTCAATGATCATGATCTTCTGCATGGCAAACCTCCGTCTGTATCCATCCCGCGGGCCTTTTGCCTGTGTGGAAATGGATACCGTGTATTTGTTGCTGCTATTTTGCTTCCGGTTCAGTAAAATCCTGTATATGTGCTTCTCATTTTACCATATATGCATGATTTCTTCCACTTTTTCAGACGAGACAGCGGCATTGGATTTTTTCCTTTTCGTTTATTCTGCAACATACAGTATGGGAAATTTCACACCAATTTCACACCGGCCTCACGTCGACTTCACCCCCGTATCATAAACTTACCTCAACAGGCGGGCAGAGAGAACCCGCAGACAAAGGAGGGAATCGTTATGACATTTTCAGGACTGGAATGGTACTGGTGGCTGGTGATCGTGGCGGTGCTGGCAGTTGCTGTCCCGTGCAAGATTAAATTTGTGAAGTGGTGGAGCAGGCGGGAGCAGGAAAAGAAACAGGAGCAGCGCGGGAAATGGGGTGATGATGCATGATTGAAGTAAAGGAGCTGACTTTCTCCTACGGCAGGGACAAACAGGCGCTGCACGGTCTGGACTTCACGGTGGAAGACGGGGAAATCTTTGGTTTTCTGGGGCCTAATGGCTCCGGAAAGTCGACGACCCAGAAAATCCTGACCGGAATTTTGAAAGGACACGGCGGCAGAGTATCGCTGTTCGGGCAGGATATTTCCGCGGCACATACGCAGGAATTTTTCCGGAAGATCGGCGTTCTGTTTGAGTTTCCCTATCTGTATGCCAATTTAAGCGCCGTTGACAATCTCAGATATTTTTCCTCGTTCTATCCGAAAGAGCAGGTACGCGGTATTGAGGAAATTCTGGAGGAACTGGAATTTAAGGCGGACTTTATGAAGAAGCCGGTTTCGTCCTACTCAAAGGGGATGCGGCAGCGGGTAAGCATGGCACGGGCGCTGATCAGCAATCCCAGGCTGCTGTTTCTGGACGAACCCACCAGCGGGCTTGACCCCTCCGGTGCGGTTCTGTTTCGCCGGATCATTGAGCAGGAACGCAAAAAGGGCACGACGGTATTTTTGACAACCCACAATATGCTGGATGCCGATCTGTTGTGTGACCGGGTGGCTTTTATATCCAACGGCAATATCGTGGCGCTGGACACGCCCAAAAACCTGAAAGAGCGCAACAGCGATCACCGTGTGGTGATCGGCTATCTGTATCAGGGGAGGCGGGAAGAAAAGACGATGGAGGCTCCGGAACTGGCGGCCGGCATCCCTTTTGCACATGACGGGATTGTGAGCATCCACTCCCAGGAGCCGACGCTGGAAGATATGTTCATCCAATATACGGGAAGGGGGCTGTCCTGATGTGGAAAACCTTTTGCTCCTTATTCAAAAAAGACTGCCGGATGATGCTGTCCGGAAAATTCTTCCTCATGTCGTTTGGCTTTCTGGCGGCTTATACCCTGTACGTGAATTTTGGTTATGTCAGGTTTATGGATGCCCGGCTGTACAACGTATATCTGTATGACCCGGCAAAAACCCAGACAACGGTTTCGGCCCTGGTTCAGCAGGTGTCGTCAGAAGAAGCGCTTGCTGCGGTTTTACGCGACGATACAAGCGGCGTTGGCATTGACGCCAGCTCCGGAGAGCCGCAGCTTGCGTTTTATGAGATGGAAGAAAGTACGGACCGGCACCGGGCCGACTACGCGCTTTCTCTCCTGCGGCCGTCAGGGCATCACAGCGCCGAGGTGATCGGCTCCAATACGCCGGAACAAAAGGCGCGGAAAGAGATCACCTGCGAGCTGTTGTTTTTTGAAATAGCCGCTGTCGGATTTCTGGGGATTGCCTCTGTGCTGTTTCAGGAAAAAAGTATGGGCATTATCCGGGTCCATGCGGTTCTGCCCATGCGGAAGAATCTGTTTCTCCTGTCCAAGCTGGCAATCTTCCTGTTGTCTGATCTGGTCTTTGCAATACTGCTCACCGTGCTGAATGTGGGCGTTTCGGATACCGCATCCCTGCTGCCCGGAGTGCTGCTGCAGACGGCGCTCCTGTCTTTGATCATGGCTCTGACAGGACTGATCTGCGCCCTGCTTTTAAAAGACTTCCGACAGTTCACACTGGCCTATCTGGTGGTTGCCATTTTTGTGGCGAGTCCGGTGTTCTTGTCTGCGAATACGGCGTTAAAGCCGGACTGGGTTTACTTTCATCCCTTTTTTCATATCTATATGGGACTGAAAAACGCATACTTTGAGACGTCCCTGCACAGCCCTGTCTATTACCTGGGTTGTCTGGCTGCGATCGCAGCATTATTCGCGGGAGCACAGTGCGTGTTCCGCAGGGAGATGAGAAAGGAAGGCTGAATTAAGAGCAAGGCGCTTCGGCATGGAGGTAAGGTTGAAAATTAAAATTTTCAATCGCGAGATTTGTGTCTGCGCGTTGCTTGCCACAAACTCGATATGCGCAAAAAGCAGCGCAGAAATGGAGAGAATATGAAAGGATTATGGTATCAACTGAAAAGTGTGCTGCGTGACAGGTTTTGCCTGATGACGTTTCTGTTGCCGGTTGTCGTTGCGGCAGCGCTGCAATTTGTCGGTGCAGTCGATTTCTCTGCGCTGAGTGAGCTGCGTTTTGGGGTCTGGCAGGGCGATTTGCCGGAGCAGGCTGTTTCCTGGCTGGAACGGTATGGACCGGTGACGGTGTATGCGACGAGGGAAGAACTGGCAGAGGCCGTCAAAGAGCCGTCTACGAATGTGATCGGTGTGGAAGCTGCCGGAAACAGCATCAAAACAATGCTTGCCGGTGACGAGCTGGAGCTGTTTCGCCAAACCGCAGACACACTGCCCGACCTGTATGAACAGCGAAATGCCGCGGGACAGACAGCGGTTCACATTTTAGAACGCCCCGATGTGCTGGCCGGACTACAGGATATGTTTATCGCTGTCGTACTGATCGTCGCCATGTTTATGGGATGCACCTTTAACGCCATGAACATGATTTCTGAAAAGGAGGACGGCGTTGCGCTGATCAATGAGATTCTGCCGATGCCCCACAGTCAGTATATCATGCAAAAACTCTTTGTGGGATTTATCTGCGGGTTCCTGTCCTCCATAATTACGGTCTGCATCTGCTTCGGGCTTTCTTTGCAGAATGGGGCGCTGATGCTGGTGATGCTGGTGCTTTCCGCATTTGTGGCGGCGCTGATGGGCTTATTCAT
The DNA here is from genome assembly GCA_947576945.1 of uncultured Lachnospiraceae bacterium. Lineage (GTDB taxonomy): Bacteria > Bacillota > Clostridia > Lachnospirales > Lachnospiraceae > UBA3282. The sequence continues at coordinate 6,908 of CANPTH010000002.1, read as the reverse complement.
CGGCAGGATTTCCAATGGGCTGATGGTTGGCGTGGTCTATATCAAAATCGTTATGCTGCTGTTTATGGCCGTGCCGATCCTTGGTTTTCTTGTGGGGACAAGTCAGCCGCTTCTTATGGCGGTCAGCTACCTTGTCCCCTCGCAGGCGGCATTCGAGGGTATCATGGACTTGTCAACCGGCAGCGGGACGGCGGCGGTCAAAGATATTTTGATTCTTTTGGCCCATTGTATCGGATGGTTCCTGCTGTATATTGGCCTTTCCGTATATCAGAGGAAAAGGGCATAAAGTCATCGACACTTTGAAGGCATATAGTGAAAAAGAGTCCTGAGCGTGCTATAATATTTTACAGACGCGGCGGGGCTCTTTTTTCAGGGAGCAGGCAGAGGCAAAGAATAACAGAATAACGAAAGGGGAAAACAGATGAGCACAGTTGTCACAACCAAAAAAGGAAAGATCAGAGGATGCGCGGAAAATGGCTGCCTTGTATTCAAGGGCATACCTTACGCAAAACCGCCGGTGGGGGAACTTCGCTGGCGGGAGCCCCAGGAGACGGAGAACTGGGAAGGCATCTATGAAGCGGTGCGGTTTTCCGGCAAGGCGGTGCAGGGGGAGCAGAACGTGGGATTCTACGGCAGGGAATTCTATGCGGATCCGGCGTATGATGTGGAGATCAGTGAGGACTGCCTGTATTTGAATATCTGGACGCCGGAAGATGCGGTGGGGGAAGATGCGAAGGCAGGACTGCCGGTGGCATTCTGGATTCACGGCGGAGCATTTATGAGCGGGTACGGGAGTGAGCAGGAGTTCGACGGCGCGGCGTATGCGAAACGGGGTGTGATTCTTGTGACCATCAATTACCGCCTGAATGTGTATGGCTTTCTTGCGCATCCCTGGCTGGATGAGGAGAGCGGACGGGGCATATCCGGGAATTACGGTATACTGGATCAGATCGCCGCATTGCAGTGGGTTTCTGATCATATCGCGGCTTTCGGCGGTGATCCTGACAATATCACGATCTTCGGACAGTCTGCCGGTGCGATGAGCGTGCAGACGCTGCTGTCTTCGGAGCTGACCGGCAATAAGATCGCCAAAGCAATCCTGCAGAGCGGCGGCAGCTATCGCGTGGGAGTGCACCGGGATATGCCTTTGCGGGAAGCGGAAGAGTACGGAGAGAGATTTGTGGAGCTGACCGGGGCCAAAGATCTGGCCGGGCTTCGGGCCATGTCCACGCAGGAACTGGAGAAACCGCTTGGACAGATGATGGCGGAGGCTTTTACTTCCGGCAAGGGGCTGTTTTTCGTCCCCAATATCGACGGTCATGTGCTGAAGCAGGGCTACAATGCAACCATTGAGGAGAAAAAGCTGAAACATATCCCTTATCTGCTGGGCAGCACGAAGAATGATATTATGGTGACGAAGGAGCAGCTGGCGGCAGGTGAGAAGGGAACCCTGTATGAGGGCTGCATGGCGTTCAGCCATAAGATGGAGGAGCTTTGGGCCGAGCCTTCCCATGTCTACTATTTTTCCAGACAGATGCCGGGCGACGAAGAAGGCGCCTTCCATTCTGCGGAATTGTGGTATGTGTTCGGCACTGTAAAGCGCTGCTGGCGGCCGCTTACGGAGGCGGATGTGCAGCTGAGTGAACGGATGCTGGATTACTGGACCAATTTTATGAAAAAAGGAGACCCCAACGGGGACGGGCTGCCGCAGTGGCGGGAATGCAGCGCGGCGGATCCTTTTGTTATGGAATTTGACGTGTAGGCGGGGCAGGCAGAATCCATAGAGGGGCAGCGCAGAGATTGAGATAAATCCGGATGGAAATGACCGGACGAAGGAGCAGAGGATAAATGGCATATGAAGATTTCTATGAGTCAGCAATAAGGCACTGGATTGATGGAAGCATTCTGGAAGAAAATGAAGAATATGATAATGCAGTCTGTATGCAGGGATTTGCAGCAGAGTGTGCTTTGAAAAGAATTATGGAGAGAATATGTTCGTCCAGTAATATCAGAAAATACAGTCATTTTGGAGAAGCGCTTTTTCAGGATATCGTTATGATGCTGACAGGTGATGTGGGGCTGACAATGATGATCGATCCGGCATGTGCGCTGAGATTATCTCAAGTGGCGCTGCCCGAAGTTCTGTTTCGAGACCATCCGGAAAGAAGATATTTCGGAGATGATAAATTCGTAAAGAAAGATGCTGAGGATTGTCGGCAGGCGGCAGGGTGTCTGATCAGAGAGCTGGCGTTTATGCGTTTGGATGGATATGTGTAAGGAGACTGTGAGATGATAACATTTAATGATACTCTGGATACGGCAGTGGCCTGTATACGTAAATGGAATAAAAATACGCTTGTGAAAGAAGCTACATTGATCAGAGATGTATACGGCAAAGTGTCTTTGCTGATGGATAACACAGAGCCTGTAGATGATTCTGACAAAGGGACTCTTTCGTCTGTTTTAAGCGGTGATATGGGAGCATATTTCAGCGGGAGAGTTTATTGGAAAAAATCAGCGCATAACCGCAAAAGACTGGAAGAGCGGGAAAAGATCATAGTTGATCTCATAGAGAGTGAACGGCTTTTCTGGAAAGAAGAAGACGGTATTAAATTCTATTTGTCTGAGCGGGCTATTGCAAAGAAGGCCTGGGTTTGCAGATGGCAGGATTCAGAATCAGTGTGGCCCTATGAAGAGGCGGAAAATGGCGCCAAAGTGATCACGTTTTACTCATTCAAAGGCGGCATGGGAAGGACAACGGCATTAGCCGGCGTAGCTTTGTGTCTGGTAAAGCAGGGTAAGAATGTATTGATGGTAGATACAGATATTGAAGCCCCCGGACTGGCAACGTTATTTTTTGACGAGGAAGCTGTGACACGAGGGGTTTTGGATTATCTTATAGAGCGGGAAGTAGAGCCGGGGATCAAGTTGACAGATTTTGTGTTGGATGTGGTGGAACCCGCCCTTCTGGATGAAGATGCAGGGAAATTATTCCTTATGTCTGCCGGAAAGGTAGATGAAAACTATCTGCAAAAGCTGGCACGTATTGATTATCAGGATAACAGAGACGGTTATTTGCGAGAGGCTTTGAAAGGATTGCTGATCGCCGCAAGAAACAGTTATGATATAGATTATATTCTGGTGGATGCACGGGCAGGATTCCATGATATGGGTGGTATAGCGGTTACGCAGATTCCTCACGGCGTCGTACTGTTTGGCAATGACAGCAGACAATCCTGGGACGGGATCACACAGGTTCTGCGTACAATAGCAGAAGGACATGAAGAAGATTTCCCTGTAATGATAGTGGATACTATGTGTCCAAAACCGACGGCAGAGGATTTTGTTGCAGCCAGGCAGCGTTTTATGCGAAAAGCGTATACGGTTTGTATGGAAAACTACTATGATGAAAGCAGTAAAGTGCCGGGTATCGAGGCGGAAGGTGAGATTCATTATCCTGAACTTATCCCGTTTAATGACGAGCTGCTGCGGGGTGTAGAATTGTACTCAGATGAGAGTCCGGAGAGGAAACAGCGTGTGAAGGCTTATGAAAACATACTGACCGGAGAAAGCTACAGGAAAATTACAGAGAGGATCTGTGGCTGGTTTGGAGAGGAATGAGCATGGAGATGGAAGCAAAGTATAGAATACTGGAAGGAATTTCAAATTGTGTTCCGGAAAACGGTTCGGGAGAAGATGAAGAAAATCTTTTACAAAATTTCCTGCCTCTGCGCAGTTACGCTAAATTGGCAGATCCTAAAAATTTCCTGATCACGGGAGGACGTGGTTCAGGAAAAACGGAATTGTTTCGCATTTTGACATCCTGTGGAGGACTGCGCCATGTGATCAGTGAGAAAGACAGAAAACGATATACCGGCCTGCGGGAACAGGAGTTTTTGACCGGATATATCGCAACCGGTTTGGGGGCGAAGGCGTTTCCGACTGCCAATTCCTGTGATGATCTGTTGAAGATTGAAAAACCGGATAATTTGACCTCCTTCTGGGGCGGATTGGTCTGTTCGGTGATCTTAAGAAAGTTTAGAGAAGACTGGGAGTTTCGTGAACTGGCGGATCATTATTTTGGTGCTGAAACCAGAAAGATTCTGGAGCAGGACAGTAACGAGGTGTCAAAATGGTGGAATGTCCTGGATGTCAGAAAGGAAAAATGGGAGAGTTTTCTCGACCAGGCGGATACTGTCCTTGAAAAAAGGGATATACACATTTGTCTGGTATACGATGAACTGGATCGTATCTGCGGTAACTATGAGAATCTTTTTCTGTTTATCAGAAGTCTACTGGATTTCTGGTATCGCCATAACAGCCGCTATACACATGTGAAAGCAAAAATTTTTCTGCGCAGTGATCTGTATAATGCGAAGGCGCTTCAGTTTGTGGATGCCTCAAAGATGGGGGCGTACCGACTGGAATTGAATTGGGATACTCATTCGCTCTATCGTCTGCTTGTCAAAAGGATGGCCAATGCAGGGGTTGAGGAAATGGAGGTATATTTGAAAGAAGTACCGGGATTGCTGCAGACAGAAGCCGATGGAGCGTTGGGGTATCTGCCGGGCAATTCAGAAGACGCATTTCGTCTGCTTATCAATAAAATGATCGGGCAGTATATGGGGAAGAATGCGAAGAGAGGCATCAGTTATACCTGGGTACCCAACCACATTCAGGACGCAAACGGGGAGACAGCGCCGCGGGCTTTCCTGAAATGCTTTGCTTTTGCGGCAGAAGAGATGCTGAACCATAAGGGTGATGTATCGCTGTTGGAAGAAAACAGGATACTTTTGCCGACCAGATTACAGGGGGCGGTGGCAAAAGTTTCGGCAGACAGAGTGCAGGAACTGACACAGGAAGAATATCAGTGGCTGCAAAATCTGATCGGCCGTTTGTATGGCAAAACGATGTTGATGGGATCGGATGAATTCCTGCGTTATCTGGAGCCGGAAAACTGGCCGGCAGCAGAGCGTGATAAGCTGCCGGGCAAGACAAATGTTGAAATTCTCGAAGTACTGGTCACTTTAGGCATCGTAATGAGAACGGCGGATGAAAGAATCAATATTCCCGAAATATATCTGCATGGGTTCGGATTAAAGAGGAAAGGCGGCATAAAGCGCCCGAAATAGCAGAACAACGAAAATCGAATTGGAGAAGGACACGAGTCCTTGTAAAAAGGGTGTATAAGAGCTATGATGACACTATCAACGACGGTAAAAAGGGCAGCCCCATAGAAAATCATAACGATACAGGAGGAAAGAGTATGCAGAATTATTCGGGAGAAGCAGGGTTACAGTATCATTTACAGATCAGGCCGGGGGACGTGGGAAAGTACGTGATCCTGCCGGGGGATCCCAAGCGGTGCGCGAAGATCGCGAAGCATTTTGAGGATGCGAAGCTGGTGGCGGACAGCCGGGAATTCGTTACTTACACGGGATATCTGGACGGGGAAAAGGTAAGCGTTACCTCCACGGGTATTGGCGGGCCTTCCGCCACCATCGCCATTGAAGAGCTGACGCTGAGTGGAGCGGACACTTTTATCCGGGTGGGCACCTGCGGCGGCATTGATCTGGATGTCAAGGGCGGCGATATCGTCGTTGCCACCGGAGCGGTGCGCATGGAAGGCACCAGCAGGGAATATGCGCCCATAGAATATCCGGCGGTGGCTGATTTTGAGGTGGCCAATGCGCTGGTGGAGTCCTGCAGGGAACTGGGGCTGCCATATCATGTGGGTGTGGTACAGTGCAAGGATGCTTTCTACGGCCAGCATGAGCCGGAGCGGATGCCGGTGAGTTATGAACTGCTGAACAAATGGGAAGCTTGGAAGCGTATGGGCTGTAAGGCTTCCGAGATGGAGTCGGCGGCGCTGTTCATTGCGGCCAGCCATCTGAGAGTGCGCTGCGGTTCCAACTTCCTGGTGGTGGGGAATCAGGAGAGAAATGCGCAGGGGCTGGATAATCCGATCATACACGATACGGAAGCGGCTATCACGGTGGCAGTGGGAGCGTTGAGAAGGCTGATCAGGGCAGACCGGGAGAAGCATTGACAGCGCCGGTAGCAGAAGACGGACGGACGTCGGATCTGCGCAACAATATCAGGAGGAGTGTTGAAATGGCGGAAAGGAAATATAAGAGAATCTTTACGATCGTGATCGACTCGCTGGGCGTGGGAGCATTGGCGGATGCTGCCGCTTACGGCGATGAAGGGACGGATACTTTAGGGCACATATCCCGGGAGATGGAGGAATTCAGGATTCCCAATCTCCAGAAGCTGGGCATGGCGAACCTGCATCCTTTAAAACAGGTTCCGGCGGTGGAACAGCCTCTGGGATATTTTATGAAAATGAATGAGGCCAGCACCGGCAAGGATACCATGACGGGTCACTGGGAGATGATGGGGCTTCATATCACAAAGCCTTTTCAGACGTTTACGGAAACGGGCTTCCCGAAAGAACTGCTGGAGGAACTGTCCAGACGGACCGGCCGCGTGATCATCGGCAATAAAAGCGCCAGCGGCACGGAGATTCTGGAGGAACTGGCGGAGGAGGAGATCGCCACGGGTCATATGATCGTCTATACTTCGGCGGATTCGGTGCTGCAGATCTGCGGCAACGAGGAGACCTTCGGTCTGGAAGAGCTGTACCGCTGCTGCGAGATCGCAAGAGAGCTTACCATGAAGGATGAGTGGAAGGTGGGGCGTGTGATCGCCAGACCTTACGTGGGAAAGAAGCGGGGCGAGTTCAAGCGCACCAGCAACCGACACGATTATGCGCTGAAACCCTATGGCCGGACCGCCTTAAATGCCTTGAAGGACGCCGGACTGGATGTAATCTCTGTAGGAAAGATCTTTGATATCTTTGACGGCGAAGGCCTGACGGAATCCAACAAGTCCAAAAGTTCCGTGCA
>CANPTH010000001.1 GCA_947576945.1 uncultured Lachnospiraceae bacterium | reverse complement strand
CCTCTTTTACAGAGCCAAGTTCCTCTTTTACAGAGCCAAGTTCCTCTTTTACAGAGCCAAGTTCCTCTTTTACAGAACCAATTTCTGTTTTCATTGAACCAATATCTTCTCTCAATGGATCAATCATATTCGATATTGCAAGCAACAATTCATTATCTGTCATTATTTCACCGCCTTTTCGTAACTGTTGTGACTGCTGGTTGATGTATGTCTCCTGTGTGCGATAAGCATATCACAGATAAAGGAGTAAAGTCTACCCATTATGATATATAGAATAATTATTTTAAAGGATATTTTTATACAAAAAGACGGTATAGCTTTATAACGCAGCTATACCGCCTTACATGCAAACACTTACTTCTCAGGAACATTGTCGAAACAATGCTTATTTGTACTTTACAGCAGTGCCATAGGCGATCACTTCTGCCGCACCCTGCATCACAGACGCAGAAGCATACCGGACATTGACAATGGCGTCCGCACCCATGGCCTGGGCCTCGTCTACCATACGCTTCACGGCGATCTGTCTTGCCTGATTGAGCATCTCCGTATACTGCGTGATTTCACCGCCCACCAGGGTCTTAATGCCGGCCATAAAGTCCTTGCCGAAATTCTTCGTCTGCACGATATTCCCCTTCACGACTCCCAGGGTCTCCAGTTCCTTTCCTGAAATATAATCAGTATTTACGAGCAACATCTTCTTCTCCTCCTTCAATCTCTTTGATTCGCTGCACCAGCGATATGATTACCCCCAGAATAAACACTGCCGGGATCATAACAAAACCACATAACATCCACACCGGGATCGGATCCTCCAGAAAGCCCCAGATGAAGATCATGATCAGGAATACCATGATCAGGATAAAAACTGCCGCTGCAAGGATTGAACCGCGCTTTCTGCGGATCACATCCTGTTTGTCCACATTTGAAAATCTTGTTCCGTCTTTTTCCATTTCTACCATCCTTTCCAAATATTGTTCAGGCAAAAGAGTAAGATACTGACAGCGCTCCTCACTGAGGCTGCGGCAGAGTCTGGACATCGCTTCCAGATCCGTCTTTTCGCGCTCCAGGACGATGACCTGACGCATCAGGGCGTCTTCCAGAACAAGTGCTCCGCTCTGGATCTTACGGATCTCTTCAATGGGCAGAGACAGTTTTCGAAGAAGTTTTATCTTCTTTAATTCCTCCACATCTTCTTCCGAATAATCACGATACCCGTTCTCACCGTTGCGTTTTGGAGACAAAAGTCCCTGCTGTTCATAGAAGCGGATGTTTCGCTTGGTGATGCCAGCCTGTTGTTCCACTTCATTGATCTTCATCGAATCCGCCTCCTCCATACTTTCTTTTTCAGGGTTCCTGAATACCTCACCGGCTTTGTCAGCTATTGGTCTGTCGAAAGACAGCCTCATTTCTTCGTCTTACACTGTCAGAATAAGCCTTACACAAGGTGGAATGTCAATGGTTTTTGTTAAAATCAACCGAAAAGTTACTTTTCACGGACAGCATCCGTTAATTATGCCGCTTTCCTTTGCCCAAAAGACAGGAAAGCTCTTTCTCGATACACTTTATTGGACAGCGTCCAAAGGAATCAATTTATGACTGCCCTGCCGGTCTTTGCCATTTGCTGCAGGATCCATGTAGGTTTCCAGTTTTATGATCCGGTATGCACTTGGTGGAATCTCCACCCCGGCAAAGGCGCTGAATGCGTCCATGACCATCCCCGGCTTGATATTGCCGCTGCTGCTGGCATTTACCAGCATACGGATGGCTCTGTTACTTTCGGCCTCCAGTTCATAAATCCCTTCTTTTAAATTCAACTCCTTCACACCTTTTTTTGTCTCTTTTGTATAGGGAATTGTCTCCTGTGCCAGAAAAGCCTCCAATTTTCCGGTCAGCTCGTCCACCGGGTAATCGCCTTCTTTCTTCTGCAGCAGGTAGGAAGCCGCCGCCACACTGGCCATGGCATTTTGGACATGATCCGGCAGAATACTTACGGACAGGATTTCCACCCCCTCCACCATCACACGGTTAAGCGCCTCTTTCATCTCCTGTGCGGTGGTCATGGAAAGTACCTCGATGTCCATATATTCCCCACAGCTCTCCATCCCGACTCCCAACGGCGCTGCAAAGGACATGATCTGATGGGGACTGAACCCTTCCGAGTATCTTACGTCAATTCCGGCACGCCGGATTGCTTTCTGAAAAAAGCGCATCATATCCAGATGCCCGATATATTTCATCGTTCCATATTTGGAAAATTTAATTCTTATCTTCATGCATAAATAGCCTTTCACTATGTTAAGCTCTCGTCTGATTTCAGGAAGCCGTCGGACAAATCCCGCACTGGAAAGTGCCCGCCCCGCACCCCTGGCACTGCGTCTGACAGTTCGGGGACACGACGCCCTCCTGCGCTTTCTTCCATTCCTTTAAGAGGAATTGTCTGGTAATGCCGCAGTCGATGAAATCCCAGGGGAATATCTCATCGTCCGCCCGCTCTCTCGTCGTATAGAAACCGATATCCACTCCACAGTCTTCGAAACACTGCAGCCATACGTCGTTCTTAAAATATTCGCTCCAGGAATCAAACAGGCAGCCCCGCCTGTATGCCTCAAGAATCACTTTCGCGATCCTGCGGTCGCCCCGGGCAAACACACCCTCCAGCACACTCACGTCCGCCTCATGCCAGTTGTATTTGATGCTCTTCTGGTTCAGCTGTTCCATGATCCCTTTTTTCGTCTGATAAGCCTTCTCCAGAAATTCCTCCTTCGTACACATGGACGCCCACTGGAAAGGGGTAAAAGGCTTGGGAATGAAGAAGGAAGTGCTGGTGACGATCTGTACTTTGCCGTTCACACGCCTGTCCTTCGGCACTGTCTCAAAAAAGGTGGCTGCGATTTTATTGGAAAGCTCGCCGATCCCCCTGATATCTTCCTCTGTCTCGGTGGGAAGCCCCAGCATAAAGTACAGCTTGACCCGCGTCCAGCCGCCTTCGAATGCCAGCGCTGAGCCTTTTAGAATGACTTCTTCGGTCAATCCCTTGTTGATCACATCCCGCAGTCTCTGGCTGCCCGCCTCCGGCGCAAAAGTGAGGCTGCTCTTCTTCACATCCTGTACCTTGCTCATCACATCCAGGGAAAAGGCGTCGATCCGCAGCGAAGGCAGGGAGATATTGATATGCTTCCTGCCGCATTCCTCGATCAGAAATTCCAGCAGCTCGTCCAGCCGGGAATAATCGCTGGAACTTAAGGAACTTAAGGAGATCTCCTCATGGCCCGTATTCGCCAGCATTTCCACGGCGTACTTTTTCAGCACTTCCGCATCCCGCTCCCGTACCGGCCGGTAGATCTGCCCCGCCTGACAAAAACGGCAGCCCCGGATGCACCCCCTCTGGATCTCCAGCACCACACGGTCCTGCGTCACTTTGATAAAGGGCACCACGGGCTTTAACGGATAATAGGTATCCGATACATCCGTCACAATCTCCTTGCGAACTCTGTCCGGCAGCTCTTCGTATAATTTCCGCCGGCCGCTTATCGTGCCGTCCTCATGATACAGCTCTTCATAGAACTGCGGCACATAAATACCCGGAATCTGTGCTGCACCCCGCAGGAATTCCTGTCTCGTTCCACCCTGTTTCCGGTTCTCCACATACCAGTCCAGAAGCCTGCGGTACTGGGTCTCTCCTTCCCCGATATAGAAGAGGTCGAAGAAATCTGCAATCGGCTCCGGATTGTAAGTACAGGGGCCGCCGCCGATCACTACAGGCATGTCCTCGCCCCGTTCTGTGGCCTGCAGAGGAATCTGCGAAAGCTCCAGAATCTGCAGAATATTCGTATAACACATCTCATACTGCAGCGTGATCCCCAGGAAGTCCATCTCTTTCACCGGTTCCTGGGATTCCAGCCCAAAAAGCGGGATATCCTGCTCCCGCATAATCCGATCCAGGTCCGTCCATGGAGAATAGACCCGTTCACACCACACATCTTCCCAGGAATTAAACATGCTGTACAGAATCTGAATTCCCAGGTGCGACATGCCGATCTCATACACATCCGGAAAGCACATGGCAAAACGGACCGCCACGTCTTCCCGGTTCTTTACCACACTGTTAACTTCATTGCCGATATATCTGGCAGGCTTCTCGACCTGCAGTAATATCTCTTCGCTCAGAGCTGTTTTTCTCATATCTTTCCTTTCAATCCAGTTCAAACAGCGACGCCAGTCCCTCCATCGTCTCGTTTCCCTCCCCGTCATACAAATGAAACGTATCCGCCACGATCATCTCATGAATCTCATTTGTCGTGTAGGCGCCGACCCGGCCGTCTCTTGTGTCGCAGAGCAGAAACCCTACGAACAGAAGAACGGCAAGAATCATCCGGTATCGGAAAGTATTTGCAGAAACTATTGGCGCCATTCCCTCCTGTTCCGGCTGCTGCTGGTGGTTGTCATAGGGCATTGCCTGCTGCAGCCTGCCCTTATCAAAAAGCGGCTGCTGCGTATCCGTGCCGTACAAAATCCGCTCCCGCTGTCTGATCTTCATGCGGTTTCCCAGATTTTCCTCCCGAATATACTGCGCCAGCTGCATTTTCTTTTCCAAAGGAACTTTATGATCCATTCTGATTGCCTATCCCATACATCTGTTGGTACATTCTATGATCCATACAGGAAAAAAAGAAGTCCAAAAAGAGCAATTAGGACGTATCAACGCTGTGCCAGTTCCGCTGTGATCTCTTCCCAGGTAATGTTTTTCTCTGCCATCAGCACCATCATATGATACAGGAAATCGGATATCTCATACTTTACCTCATTAGCATTCGGATTCTTGGCTGCGATCACAATTTCCGTCGCCTCTTCGCCCAGTTTTTTCAGGATCTTGTCCAACCCCTTGTCAAACAGATAATTCGTGTAGGATCCTTCTTTCGGATGCTTCTTTCGGTCATTGATTACGTCGAATACCTGTTCAAATACCCGCAGAGGATTAGAAGCCGCATACTCTTTGCCCATGATTTCATGAAAGAAGCATGAATGCGCGCCGGTATGGCAGGCAGCGCCAACCTGTGAGACACGGGCCAGTATGGTATCCATATCACAATCTGCCGTCAGCGATTTCACATACTGATAGTGTCCGCTCGTCTCGCCTTTGATCCACAACTCCTGACGACTCCTGCTATAGTAGGTCATTCTGCCGGTTTTAATGGTCATACGGTAAGCTTCTTCATTCATATAGGCCATCATCAGCACTTCATCCGTCTTATAATCCTGTACAATTACCGGCACATGTCCTTCGGTATTCAACTTGAACTCTTCCCATCTGACGGCTGCATCAAAAGTATTGACTGCAATACCGTTGTTCTGACAAAGATTCTTGATGGCCAGCAGTTCCCTGGCATTCTCATTAATCGCATATCCTGAAATGCCACAGATGTTATCTTTCGCCAACAGCTCAAGCAGCTTGTCGAGAGAAACCTCCGGTATGGAAACTATAACCGGGAATCTGGATACAGAGATCACGTCCTTCAGCTCCTTCTCCCGCACAAGGATCAATTCCGATACATATTCGTCCAACAGCCTGTCATTACGAGTGATGGTATCTGCCTCCGTCACACAGGCTGAAATCTTGTCCCTGCCGAATTTTAATGAAACCTCTTCCGTAATTTCCACATTGTCCTGCCTGGAGTAATTGAGTGCGGCTCTCTTACAGCCCGCATAGAGCAGTTTCTTAATATCCTCCATGCGTTTCACGTTTCCGGCGCCTGTCACAGGAATCTCAGCCGCTGTACAGATCGATTTGATGATGTCCAGCGCCTCATCGTGTTCCGCATCACCCTCCGACATATCATATACAATCAGTTCATCTGCGTTATTATCACTGTAAAACTTTCCAAGCGCTGCCGGATTCGTATCGATGATCGTGTGGTCATGGAATCCTTTAACGGCATTGCCTTTATATAAATAAATACAGGGGATAAATTTCTTGTAAAACATGACATTATTTCCTTTTTGGTGTCCCGCCAATTTACTGCCGGTTATTTGCTTTATCTGTTGCACATCACTCCTGTTCGAACCGCACCCGGATAGAATTAGCATGAGCAGTCAATCCTTCTTTTTCTGCAAAAAGCTCAATATCCTGATGCGCTTTCTCAAGCGCTTCTCTCGAATAGGAAATCAGACTCATTTTCTTCGTGAAATCATCTACATTCAGCGGGGAAAAGAATTTTGCCGTGCCGTTTGTGGGCAGGATATGGTTCGGTCCTGCATAATAATCGCCTAACGGTTCGGAAGAATACTCTCCCAGGAAAACAGCTCCTGCGTTTTCGATCCCTGTCATCACCGCATAAGGGTCCCTTGTCAGAATTTCCAGATGCTCCGATGCGATAACGTTGGCTGTATTCACTGCTTCTTCCATAGAATCAGCCAGCAGAATATAACCATAATTGTCCAATGATCTGCGGATGATCTCCGTTCGAGACAGTTCCTGCAGGAATTTTTCGATCTGCCGCTCTACTTCCGCCGCCAGTTTTGCATCTGTAGTAATCAGGATCGCGCTGGCCAGCTCGTCGTGTTCCGCCTGTGAAAGCAGATCGGCCGCCACATAACGGGGATTTGCGGTTTCGTCTGCAATGATCAGAATTTCACTGGGACCTGCGATGGAATCGATGCTGACATGGCCAAAGCAGGCCTTTTTCGCAAGGGCGACAAAGATATTGCCCGGCCCTGTAATCTTATCCACCCTGGGGATACTCTCCGTTCCAAAAGCCATAGCCGCAATTGCCTGTGCACCGCCGACTTTGTAGATCTCATCTACGCCTGCAATCTTTGCCGCTGCCAGCGTGCCGGGATTTACTTTACCGTCTGCTCCCGCCGGTGTGGTCATAATGATCCGCCGCACGCCTGCTACTTTCGCCGGAATCACATTCATCAGCACGCTGCTGGGATAAGCAGCCCTGCCACCCGGTACATAAACGCCGGATACAGATAAAGGCAGGATTCTCTGGCCCAGAAGGCTGCCGTCCGGCTTTGTGTCAATCCAGCTGTTACGAAGCTGTTTCCTGTGGAAAACTTCGATATTGGCGGCAGACTTGCGCATTACCTCCACGAAGGCCTCCTCGATGCTGTCGAAAGCCTCTTCAATCTCCGCCTCAGTCACACGGATATTTTCGGCGCTGCAGGTCCATTGGTCGAATTTCTTCGTGTAGGCAAAAACCGCCTGGTCGCCATTCGAACGCACATCTGAGATAATGCCTGCCACTACATTTTCGTAATCAGAGTAATTGTCAGGACTGCGTTTTAACAGCGTATTCAGAATATCTTTTCTGGTTTCTTCCGTCAGTTTTATTGTTTTCATTGTCTCCTCTTTTCATCTTATCATTTGAAATCAATATTCTTTTATCAAAAAAGACTCAGTTCAACTTACTGCGGATATCCGTGATCAACTTCTTGATCCGTTCCGGTTCCATTTGCATACTGACCTGATTGACAATCATGCGGGCAGATAAAGGGCAGATTTCATCCAGCACTTCCAGGCCGTTTTCCTTTAAGGTTGAGCCTGTCTCCACTATATCTACGATTACATCCGCCAGTTTTACAATCGGCCCCAGTTCCACAGAACCGTTCAGCTTAATAATATCAACCGTCTGATGTTTTTTATTGTAGAAATAATCCTTGGCAATATTTGGATACTTTGTAGCTACACGGATCATCTCATGATGCTTCAGCAGGTCTGCGGCGCTTTTAGGGCCGCACACACACATTCGGCATTTACCATAACCAAGGTCAAGCACCTCATAAACCCGGCGATTCTCCTCCAGAATTGTATCCTTGCCTACTACGCCAATATCCGCCGCACCATATTCTACATAGGTTGGCACATCCGGGCCTTTTGCCAGGAAAAATTTCAGTTTCAGCTCTTCGTTCACAAAGATCAGTTTTCGGGAATTCTTATCCTTCATCTCTTCGCAGGTGATACCGATCTCTTCCAACAGCTCCATAGTTTTATTGGCGAGCCGTCCTTTTCCGAGCGCAAAAGTTAAATATCTGTTCTCACTCATCTGTTCTATCCTCTATTTCTTATGAACATCAACTTATTTGTCCGGCAGCAGTTCCACACATTTCCCGGCGGCGCGCATCTGTCTGGCTTCCAACAGCTTATCCCGAAAATTCTCCGGCGTATAATATAACTTTCCGCATCGTTCTATACCGGAAATAATAACGCCCTGCCGGTTCATCGCCGCCAACAGGTCATCCACCACGATCATAAACCCGATGGCCGGCGCATTCTTGCCGAAACGCTGCAGCAAATTGTCGTAACGCCCGCCTTTCACAATGGCGTCCCCGACACCGTAAGTAAAGCCTTTAAAAATAATACCTGTATAATAATTATACTTACTTAACATGCCCAGGTCAAAGGAAACATATTTCTCGACACCGTACTCACACAACACCTGATAAACTTTCTCAAGCCTGTCAACAGCCTGTTCAGACCGCTTATTGGAAGCCGCCTGTTTCGCCTCCCGCAGAATTTCGGATGTTCCGAACAAATCGCTCACCTTCAGAAGAAGCTCCTTATCTTTTCTGCCGACATGAATGCCCTCCAACAGTTCCTCCGCACCAAAATAATTCTTACCGGAAATCAGCTCTCTGAGTTCCAGTTCCGTCTCCTCATCCAGTCCGGCTTCCGCACAGATGCCCTTGAAATATTCCAGATTTCCAATGCTGATCTGAAAATCAGACAACCCGGCATGGTATAAAGCCTCGATCACCATGGCTATCATCTCTGCATCTGCCTGTACAGATGCATCTCCAATCAGTTCAGCTCCCATTTGAGTCGCTTCTTTCAATTTACCCTGCAGGCTTGAAGTATTCGTAAACGTGTTGCCACGGTAACAGAAACGGATCGGCACATCCTCATCCATAAAATATTTGGCAGCGCATCTGGCAATGGACGGTGTAAAATCAGGACGCAGAACCAGCGTATTGCCTTCTTTGTCAAAGAATTTATATAACTCTCTGGACGGTGTAGTGCCCACCTCCCTGGAAAAAACATCAAAAAATTCAAAGGTCGGCGTTTGAATGTCCTGATAGCCGTAGCTTCTGATCTTATCCTGCAGAAGATGTTCCACAATGTTCTTCGCGGCTTTCTCGTCGCCATAAATATCCCTTACGCCTTCCGGTGTATGTACTAATCTTTTACTCATATACTTTCCCCTGTAATTTCTGTTTACGTTTCAGCATCCTGTCTCAAAAACAGGATGTGTGCTGTTATCAGTACAGCAAAACCATATAATATCAACTTCCAGCACTTTAATACTGCGAAGTGATAATTTGTTAAAATTCAATCTTATATACTATAAGATACTTCAGAGCGTTTGTCAACGTTATCCATGTTATCTACTCCCTGTCTTCCAGATCTCTCTGCAGCGCGTCCAGATACGGCACGAGGATTCCATGCTTTTTCGGCAGAACATAGGCCGGATTCAACTCTTCATAGCGAAAGCTTTTCCGCCCGCCATCTCTGGCCCTGTCCCAGAAAAAGCGAAGCATCTCATAGGGCAGATAATAGAAACTGTCTCTGTGCGTATAATAGATCAGAAAAAAGGCGATCCCTTTTTGGTTCTCGAAGTCTCCCATAAACTTAACCTGATGCTCATGGATATTCTGAAGAGCAAAAGTATCTGCGGCGCACTCCTTGGCGTCGAAGCAGACCGGGATTCCCTGCACCACACCGATATAATCCACTGTACTTTTCTGATCGAAATAGGCCAGCGTGATATGGCGGCTCTCCTTGTCGATGTTGACAGGCGTGATGGGCGTAGGAACCTTTTGGATCAAGGCCAATCCATTTTCCAGATATTTTTCATTCGTCCTGTTGATCAGATCTTCCAACGTGGATCCGCGCAGCCCGCGGGAATTCCAAGTAGCCATAACGGCTCCTCCATTCTGAATTTCAACGCAATTCATTACATTCTTTTGAAACTTTCTCAAAGACTTCCGGAATCTGTGCATAGAAACTTATACCGCTTACCCCTTCAAAAGGAGAAGCCAGTTCAGGAAATGTCACCTTATAAGCGTGCAGCAGCTGTGAATTAATCTGATATTTTTTTTGATAGAAATTATTCCACACTCTGTCACCGTACTTATAATCTCCCAGAAGCGGGTGTCCAATGCTGGCCAGATGCGCTCTGATCTGATGGGATCGTCCTGTCATCAGTTCCACTTCCAGCAGAGTTTTGTCCCCCTGTGCCTGCAGTGGTCTGTATTTTGTTTTAATATAGGAATCCGCCGTGCCTTCTGATACAATGAACACTTTATTATGTCTCTCATCCTTTTGCAGATACCCTTCAATTACCTGCTCTTTTGTAACAGATCCTTTAACGTAAAGCTGATAATATTTATGAAGAGTCCTGTTTTTCAACAGATCTCCCAACAGCTGTGCACCCTGAAGAGATTTGGCACAAAGTACGATACCGCTTGTATTACGATCCAGACGATTACAGACAGCCGGTTTATACACGGCGAGATCCTCCAGTGTCATCGCTTTACTGTGAAGCAGATAACCTGTCAGCCATTCATTCAGGGACAGATCCGTCTTTGCTGCCTTCTGGGATAGAATACCGGCCGGCTTGTCTGCCAGAAGAATATGAGCATCCTCATACAGGATCTTAATGCCTTCCAGCTTTTCATAGGCAAGTGTAAACTCTCCACATTCTGCAATGCCTCTTCCCATAAATTTGGCCAGTGTATCCTCCGCAAAATAAATTGATACGCTGTCTCCGGCCGCAATCTTTTCGCTGCCGTCTGCTCTCTTTCCATTTAAAGTAATATTCTTTTTGCGCAGCATCTTGTATAAAAAGCTGCTTCCGGCTTCCGGCAGAAGCCTGTGCAGATATTTATCAAACCTTTGCCCGGCTTCCCTGTTCGTAATCGTTTTCTGATACATATTATATATCGCTGTCCTTCATGCTGATTCCCACACTGTCTGCGCAGATGATATCCTGCCTTCCATTAATATGTCTTTGTCATATTGAAAGAATATAAATATTGCATACATTTGTCGTGATACTGATATAGTCCTATAAGGAAATAGAATACAGCAGATCAGGAATCCGTTCCTGATTTCTATTCTCATCCGTCTCCAGATTTACAATCTGACTCAGTCGGTCAATATACTTATCCCCATTCGCGTAAATCTTAACCGTGATATTATGAATACCTTCCTGAGAAAGCATTTGATCCAGATGTTTCTCCGCTGCGCTGCAGTCACATTCAGATGTCTCCGTTATGCCGCAGAGCACATTGCCTTTCAGCGCCATATGACTGATGGCAAAATTTTTCTGATAAGAAGTAAAATACATATCATAGAAAGTGCGCAGGCATTCGTCATAGGCGTTTACTCTGTTTTTCAGCGCTTCACTGCATCCTTCCGCCTTCAGAAAGATAATAAAGTTCACCAGACTTTTACAGGCCGGAAGACAGCCCAAAACCGCAACGATTGTCAGCAGATTCCGATTGCTTCCGGTCGTCTTATACCCCATGGCATACAAACCGATACTGACGCCAAAGAAAAGAAGCGTTCGGATTGCCGCCACTGCCCTGTGCGCTTTGAGATATCCATAGGATCCCTTTGGAACTAACCAGTTTTTCATAGCATAAAACTCCTTATCCATCTTGTGTTATGTAAACTTACATAACAGATTCTGTATCCCCTGCGTGGCATAATACAATGCCTTCATGGGCAGACCGCAAACGGAAACCGACTTTCCTCTCTTACAGTCCATGACCGCCTTGTTAACCACGCTCTCCGCCTCCATCGTGGCAAGTTTTTTCAGTCTGCCTATATTGGAGTCTTCTCCATAAGCTCTGGATAGAAAAGGTGTATTCACAGGCCCCGGACAGACTGCCATGACACGAATCCCGCGCTCTGCCAGTTCTTTGTTTAACGCTCTGCTTAAAGAATAGACATAAGCTTTAGATGCGGCATAGACCGCGAAAGCCTTCTGCGGCACAAAGGCTGCTCCTGATGCCAGTTGTATGATCTTGCTGCCTCTGCGCATATACGGCAGACACAGTTTCGTCATTCTGGTCAATGCCACGATATTAAGCTGCATCATATTCGATACTTCTTCATCACTCTGATGCGCAAATTTACCATACTTTCCCACCCCTGCACAATTAACCAGCACTGTAATCTTCGGATTGCTGATCGCAAGCACTTCTGCAAACTGCTTCACCGCACTGTCCAGTGTGACATCCATGGCGATGATCTGTGTTTTGTGCTGCAAGGTACGCGCCAGCTCCTCCATCGGCTCCCGCCTGCGGGCCAGAAGCCAAATTTCATCTGTTTTATGTAAACTTCTGTCCAGCTGTCGTGCAAATTCCATTCCCATCCCGGAAGACGCACCTGTAATAAGCGCAATATTCATAGTTTCCTCCATTCCGAAGCGTTTTTTTGCTGAGGAACGCGTGCAGAATTTCAAATTCTGCGCTGCGATCAAGGAGTTTGGGACGCTTCGGCACAAACTCTGGATTGAAAAATCAGCACATCAGTGTGATTTTTCAATTTTTGTCTCCTTTTCACATATCTCGTTTTTTCTTATGCACATTCCGGATCGTCTTCTTTCCGGCTTTCGCATTCCTGCTTTTTTCCCCTTTTTTATTCCGCTGCTTCGCATCAACAGAGGTTTTGCATGAATTCGAATTCCTGTTGTCCATCTTCCGCGGCCTGATCAGGCATTTTTTGTCAAACCCGATCAGATCTTCCCGGCCTCCCTTAATTAATGCCTCCTTCACCAGTTCATAATTGTTCGGATTTATGTACTGGATCAGCGCCCTCTGCATGGCCTTCTCGTGAGGATTATGACAGACATACACTTTCGTCCCGTCCCGTGGATCGATTCCTGTATAGTACATAACCGTAGATACCGTGGAGGGCGTCGGATAGAAATCCTGCACCTGCTCCGGCATATAACCCAGATCCCGAAGATATTCCGCCAGTTCAATGGCCTCTTTCAAGGTGGAGCCGGGATGAGAGGACATCAGATATGGCACCAGAAACTGCTTTTTGCCAAGCTGTTCATTGAGTCTGTAATATTTTTTGACAAACCGTTCATAGACCGCTTTCTTCGGTTTGCCCAGCTTCTGAAGAACCGCATCCGAAATATGCTCCGGCGCCACCTTGAGCTGTCCGCTGACATGATGCTCCACCAGTTCCCTGAAAAAGGTGTCATCCCGGTCCGCCAGCAGATAATCAAAACGGATGCCCGAACGGATAAAGACCTTCTTCACGCCGGGCAGCGCCCGCAGTCTGCGCAGCAGCTGCAGATAATCAGAATGATCCGCTTCCAGATTGGGACAGGGTTCCGGAAAAAGACACTGCCTGTTTTTGCAGACGCCTTGTGTCATCTGTTTCTGACAGGATGGCTGCCTGAAATTGGCAGTCGGACCGCCTACATCATGTATATAACCTTTAAAATCTTTCTCACGAATCATTCTCTCCGCTTCCCGCAGGATCGATTCATGGCTTCTGACCTGCACAGTCCGTCCCTGATGAAACGTCAGGGCACAGAAATTACAGCCGCCGAAACACCCTCTGTTACTGACAAGGGAAAATCTGATCTCCGAAATGGCCGGTACTCCTCCCGCCGCTTCATAAGACGGATGATAGGTGCGCATATAGGGCAGGTCATAGACTGCATCCATTTCCTGCGTCGTCAACGGCATCTGAGGCGGATTCTGCACAACAAAGACGCCATGCGGATATTCCTCGATCAGTGTCCTGCCCACAAAAGGGTCGGTATTGCAGTATTGTACCTGGAAGCTTTCTGCGTATCTGCGCGGTACAGCTTTCATTTCCTCATAGGAAGGAAGCCGGATGGCGTCATAAATTCCTGTGATCTCTTTCGTCTTATAGACTGTTCCCGGGATAAATGTAATATCTTTCACTGCAATGCCGCCAGCCAGTGCATCTGCAATCTCCACTATGGATTTCTCGCCCATGCCGTAAGAAATTAAATCCGCCTGACTGTCCAGCAGAATGGAACGTTTGAAACTGTCCGACCAGTAATCATAGTGTGCCATACGGCGCAGACTGGCCTCGATGCCGCCTACGATTACCGGCACGTCTTTATAGACTCTGCGGATCAGATTGCCATAGACGACAGTGGCATGATCGGGTCTCTTATAGGCCTCACCGCCGGGCGTATAGGCATCCGTAGGGCGATGTCTGCCGGATACAAAGTAGTGATTGACCATGGAATCCATATTGCCGCCGGAGATCAGAAACCCAAGCTTTGGCTTTCCCAATACCGTAATACTGCGTTCATCCTTCCAGTCAGGTTGTGAGATGATACCCACAAGGTAACCGTTAGCCTCCAGGACTCTGCTGATAATGGCGTGGCCGAAAGAAGGATGATCCACATAGGCATCTCCGATCACATAGACGAAATCCAGCTGCTTTATACCCTGTTTTTCCATATCTTCTTTTGAAATCGGTAAAAAATCCATTTCCTCTGCTCCTGTATCTTTATCCCCGCAGGTAATGAAGCCGCTGACTTATGAAACATCCTGTTCCAAGGGTGTCAGCGCCAGATATCTGCTTTTAACAATTCCGTAAACTCACGGGTATAATAATCTGCCAGTCGGCCTTTCTCCGCGTCCTGATATTCCGAATGCCTGTCATAGACGGCACACACTTTCATGCCTGCCGCCTTTCCAGCCTGAATACCCTGAACAATATCTTCAAAAACAAGACAGTTCTCCGGATTTACTTTAAGGACCTGTGCCGCAGCCAGATATACATCCGGAGCCGGTTTTCCCTTCTCCACATCACAGCCCGTAATGATACAGGAAAAATAATGTTCCAAATGATGCACCGCTACAACATTTTCCACCAGTTCCCGTGAATTACTGGTGGCGATTCCCATTTTAATGCCCTGTGCACTGCAATATTGCAGGAGTTCCCGTACCCCTTTTTTCAGAGGGACTTTGT
Source organism: uncultured Lachnospiraceae bacterium (assembly GCA_947576945.1). Taxonomy (GTDB): domain Bacteria; phylum Bacillota; class Clostridia; order Lachnospirales; family Lachnospiraceae; genus UBA3282. The sequence continues at coordinate 133,506 of CANPTH010000001.1, read as the reverse complement.
GTGTATACTTGTCCCAGGCCATACGGTTCCAGTCGGCTTTGATCATTTCCAATGTATCGGGAATCTGAAATCGTTCCTTAAAATAAATCGCCGTCTCGGTAAAACTTCTTCCTCCAATAGAGGCCTGCAGATTCTTCGGCGGCATAATGTCAAATTTTCCCAGATACTCTATATCAATGCTCTCCCACACCCACATGGAATCCACCAGGGAGCCATCCAGATCAAAGATGACTGCTTCTATCATGTTTTAAGCTCTCCACTTCTTCCTTTGTCAGTCTGCGGAAGGCTCCTTTGGGCAGAGTATCATCCAAAGTCAGCGTTCCCATGCGAATTCTTTTCAGATAGGTCACTTCATTACCTGCTGCGTGCAGCATTCGTTTTACCTGATGAAATTTGCCCTCAGTGATTGTCAATGTGATCTTCTTTTCTTCCAGAACCCGTACCACTGCCGGTCTGGCCGGCTTCTTCTCCCCAATATCCACGCCCTGTTCCAGCAGCTGTCTCTGCCTGATATCAAAGGAATAGGCCAGATGGCATTCATATTCCTTCTCCACATGTCTGGCAGGCGCCAGCAGATCATGTGCAAACGCGCCGTCATTGGTGATCAGCAGGAGGCCCTCCGCATCCTTATCCAGTCTTCCAACCGGAAAAATATCTTTCCGCGCTTTGTCACCGATCAAATCAAGAACTGTCCGATCCCGCCGGTCTTTTGTGGCAGATACCACTCCTGCTGGTTTATGCAGAAGATAATAGACACATTCTTCATAGATACAAGGCTGCCCTCGATAACAGACACAGTCCCTTTCTGTCTGAATCTGTTCCTCCGGCCGCACAATCGTCACATCATTAACGGATACCAAACCTGCCTTAATATCCTTTTTTATCTGACTTCTTGTGCCGAGATTCAATTCACATAAATATCTGTCCAAACGCATCCTGGTCACATCCTGTTAATATTAATCCATACTTGAGAATATAAATAAGTAAGTCATCTTGTACGAGGAACAATCGTCATGAAAAAGAGAGAGATTTTATATCAATTCCTGTTCACAGCGCTTGCTCTCTATCTGATCTTCCTGCTGCTCCGCTATCCGACGTCTGCCCTGAAATATGCCTCTACCGGGTTGAATCTCTGGTTCAATAAAATGGTGCCGACCCTCCTGCCATTCATGATTCTCTCGGGGATCATGATCCGCATGAATCTGACGGAAAACTTCGTACGACTGCTCCATCCACTCCTGCATTTTCTGTTCAGAACCTCCAGAAACGGTTCCTATACTATTGTGATGGGATTTCTGTGCGGCTTTCCGATGGGCGCCCGAATCGTCGGGGAGCTTTACGAGCAGCGAAAACTGTCCCGGGAAGAAAGCGCACTCCTGCTGTATTTCTGCAATAATATCGGTCCGGTCTATTTTTTCAGCTATGTGATCCCTACGCTGGAGATTGACAGGCCATTGGGTCCGTTTCTGCTTATGTACGGTATTCCTCTACTGTATGGTCTCCTGTTGATGCGAATCAAGCCGACAATAACAAATCCGGGCATAAAACGCGGACAGTGTAAAAACCGGAGTGAATTATGTCTGTTGAATGCAGAAGTCTGTGCCCATCCTGCACATAAGGACAGTTCCAGCTCCCTGCCGGCCGCCATTGATGCCTCTGTACTGTCATCTCTGATCGGCATAGCCAAACTGGGCGGTTATATGGTCTTCTTCAATCTGCTTAATATTATATTTCAACCTTTTGATCATATTAACACAGAGATCCTGAAAGTATACAGGTGTCTTCTGGAAATCACCAGCGGTATTGACTATTCCGGTCGGTCAATCTATTATGCTGTTCTTATTTTGCTGCCCTTTGGCGGTTTTTCCTGTATTGCCCAAACCTACAGTATGATTCGACAGACCGATCTTAGTATACATTCCTACCTATTCCACAAAACTGTGCAAACAGCTGTTACTGCGTTATGCTACCTGTTTCTGTATCTGCACTGAAATCTCCTGAACACATAGATAAAGAATTGTGCTCATGATCCAAATCAATTACAGTATAAACACTAATGTCTTCTTCTCCTGGATTTTTTTCTCCTGAGCCGTCTTTTTCTGTTTCTGCCGCGCAGGATCATTATCATAGCAACTGTCATACCTACAGCCAGCAATACACATGCAGCACATATGGCAATCAAAAATCTATCGTATTCTGTCTTTTCCTTCTTACTGACCGCCGCTGTATCTTCAGCCATATTCTCTATGAGATCAACATGAATGGAGATACTTTCCAGCGCTTCTTTCCCGGCCGCCTCTGCGGCGATCTCTTCCGGCGTCTTATAATCCATAGCGGGCAGCGAAATCATATTGCTGGCGGTATACAGATCATAACCGTTATAACCGTTCACCACGATACGCGGCACTTCCCGGGGCGGAACCTGTATGGTGAAGCTGAATGTATCAGACGATCGGTCCGGCCATCTCATCAGTTCGGAAAATACCTCTCCGCCATCATAACTGTACGCATAATACAGCATACCGCTATCCTGGTCCTTTGCCGAAACCTGCACTGTAATTTCACCGTTGTCTGCATTCTGTTCCAATATTTCAATTGTACAGAAATCCGGTTCCGTGTGATCCGGCTCCACCACATCCGTCGGTACATCCACCTCTGGATTCTGATATTCCGTATAGTCAACACCCAGTTCCCCGGAACTGAGATGAAAGTATTTTGCCACTGCGGTGGCGTCCAGTCTGCCAAAAGCTTTCAGTTTCTCGTCATGGTCATAGAAGGGCTTATCGTTATCCTGGTCCAGATGACAGTGCTCTATCAATACACAGGGAATTTCCCGTTCTGTGGCATGACGGATAATCCCATAATAGTCCAGTCCCCTGCTGTTAAGTCTCGTCTTGATTCCTCTGGAATACAGGCCAAGTTCCTGCAGCAATTCCATCTCGACACTGGCAAACTGATATCCCTTACTATAGTTCTCACCAAACGCCGACACCCAGCATTCTGCACCAAACAACGTATGATATTCCGACAGGTTAAAGTGCAGGCAGAACAGAAAATCCGCATTAACGCTTTCTGCATATTCACATCTCTCTTCCAAAGACAGCTCCTGATCTCCGTCCCTGGTCAGATAAACGTTTACGCCTTCGTATTTCTCCAACTCTTCTTTCATGGCCTTTGCTACAACCATGGTCATTTCTTTTTCTGTATAATCCTCATATTCACCACCCAAATTCTCTCCGCCGTGACCGGGATCTATCACAATGCATAATGCATTGTCAACATTCGCTGCATCTGCTGTAATCCCTTCGTTATCCGTTGCATCCCTGAAATCTGTCTCTGCATCTGCATTTATATCAACCACTGTATCCTTCTCCGCCGCACATACAGTTATCATCCCGGCATCAGAGCCGCTAAAGGCTCTGTAGAAAATACCACAGCAGCATATAATGATTCCGCATAGAACCGCACTTGTCGATAGCCGCACACTCATCTTAATGTTCCCACCATTGTTGCCTTAATTCTATACATTTCCCGTACCATAAAAAAGAATCCCGCCTGCAGGATTCTCCGCCTGCGGAGGACCGCTTTTTATCCTGTGGGATAAAAAAGAGTCTGCCCTGTGGCAAACTCTATCATTCAAGCCAAACCCATGGCTTTACATCAAATTCAGTTCAGCCGGTTCACTTTCGCCCTCAGCTTCCTTCAGCATCTGTTCTACCTCGATTGGACGCAGCTCGGCACGATTTGCCTTAACGGTTTCATTATAACCGCTGATCGTGTTATAGAAACTCTCATAGTGTTCTGTCGTCGTTGCCAAAGTAGCCGTCATGGCATTCTCCAGATTGGCCAGCATCTCATCAAGATACTGCATGGCAGACGTTCGAACTCCATTTGCCTCCAGGGTTGCATTATTAAGAATTTCCTGAGCCTGCATCGTGGCCATTCGAACCACTTCATTCGCCTGTGCATAAGCCTGCTGCATGATTTCATGCTCGTTGATCAATTCAGTGGTCTGTACCGTTGCATCTTTGATCAAAGCCTCTGCCTTAGAACGCGCATCATTTAAAATAGCTTCCTTATTGGTGATAATCTTCTGATATCGTTTGATTTCATCCGGTGTCTTCATGCGAAGTTCCCGCAGAAGCTCATCGATTTCTTCTTTATTTACAATTATGTTCGACTTAGATAAGGGCTGATATTTGCAGCCATCAATGTAATCTTCGATCTCATCGATAAGTTGTTCAATTTTACTGCTCATTTTTATCCTCATTCCTGAATATTCTATAAGACATGGCCTTTACTTCATCCATGTCTGGATTTACAGCCACGGCAGGATGAGTATCTCCCATATTCTGTCTCTTCCCTACTTCATATGCCCATATTTCTCATAGATCAGCTTCGCTACAAATTCCGGCACACACTGAGAAATATCACCGTTAAAGCTGGCAAACTCCCTGACAGTGGACGAACTCAAATAAGCATATTCCAGACTGGTAGTCAGAAACATCGTATCCAGATCACCGCCTGAAAACTTCCTGTTCGTCTGTGCAATCTGCAGTTCATATTCAAAATCCGTAATTGCACGAAGTCCTCTGATCGCTACATGAATGTCTTTCTCTTTTGCGTAATCGATCAACAATCCGCTAAAAGAATCAATCACCACATTTGGCATATCCTTTGTCGCTTCCTCTAACATCTTAACACGTTCTTCCACAGAAAACAATGGAGTCTTTGCTTTATTATTCAACACACTTACCGTTAATTCATCAAATATCTCGGCCGCACGCTTAATAATATCCAGATGACCATAGGTGACCGGATCAAAACTTCCCGGGTAAATTGCTGCTTTCATAGATCTTCCATCTCCTCATGTATCATATCAACCCAAATAAACACTGGAAAAAATATCCACTTTTGGCATTATAAATCACTTTGCGCAAAATGTCTCTATCTTTTTTTATTTTTTTACGATTCTGCTGAACACATGTTTATTTGTTTTGTAGCATTTCTCTTTTTCTATATAAAATCCTTCTTCTTTCAAATATGAAAAATCTGTCTTCAAAGCAGCCTCCGTCACAATTAAAGTATCCTCTGTCACATAAGGCAATCCACGTAACATCCTGAATACCTGCTGTTCATACTCGCTGTGATAGGGTGGATCCATAAAGATCACGTCCACTTCCTTCTCATGAATACCGGGCAGCGCACCAAGTACGTCCTGCCGTAAGACAGTGGCTCTGTCCGTAAACTTCGTAAACTGCAGATTTTCCGTGATACAGGAGATTGCATTCCTGTTATTCTCCACGAAATAGGCGTGTCCTGCCCCTCTGCTCAGCGCCTCGATCCCGATGCCGCCGCTGCCACTGTATAAGTCTAAGAATACGGCGCCCGGCAGATACGGCTGCAGCATATTAAATAAAGTCTCTTTGATCCTGTCCGTTGTCGGCCTGGTATCCATCCCCGCCGGCGTCTTAAGCGGCAGGCTTCTCGCCGTTCCCGCAATCACTCTCATTGTCCATCCTCCACATTAACCTCTGTAACTCCGCTCTGCGAAATCTCGAATACTTCCTGTCATAAACCGTCAAACCCGGATCTTAAACCCTTTGCCGTCCCGTTTTCCCGGCTTGATCTTATTCAGCTCGATTTCCTTCCCGCCATACTCGATCGTCTGCTCCACTGCATTGCGGGTGTAGTAAACTGCTTCCAGGCTGTCTTTTGCTCCCAGCTTCATGCCGCGGACGCCGATAGCCCCTTTCTTCTTCTCCGGTATCTCCTCCACCGGAAACCGCAGAAAATACCCTTCTGCCGACTGCAGGACGATATTGCGCTGTTCTTTCAGTGTCGCAACGCTTATCACCTCATCCCCGTCTGCCAGCTTCGTGGCCGCCACCGTCCGCTTGGCCACGTCAAATTCACCGCCGTCCACCACCTTGAGCATGGCCTGTCTGGTGGCAAAGATGACCCGGTAGAGATTTAAGTCGCTCTGGCTGGCGGCATAAAGGATGGTTTCCTTCGAGGAATCAAAATTGCTGATATTGTCCACCGGCACGCCCTTATCGCGGAATTTGCCCATAGGCAGATCCATCACCTTCAGGGTATGCAGCTGGCCGGTATTCGTAAACAGGCACACCTTACCCGTATTCCTGCAGACAAAGGCATACTTGTTCTCGCTGTCCGCCGCCTCTTTGTTTCTCTCATAGGTGGCGGTATCTATCGTTCTGGCGTAGCCGAAACGGTCCATCAGGAAGACGATATCCATCTCCTCCACCTTCTTTTCCACATAGACCGCCTCACTGGCCTGCGTGATCACCGTCCTGCGGCTACGCCTGTATTCTTCCCGGATCTCGTCCAGCTCGTTGATGATGACCTGGGCCATGGAATCCTTTCTGGCCAGGATATCCTCATAGCGGTAAATATTGGCCATGGTATCCTCATGCTCGTTGATCAGCGCTTCGATCTCCAGACCGATCAGCTTGTAGAGCCGCATATCCAGAATGGCATTGGCCTGTTTCTCGGTAAACATCAGCTGTGCAGCCATGATCTTGGATTCCTTGGATTTAAATTTGATGCCGTCGATTTTGCCCTCAATCAGGCAGGCCTTCGCCATGGCCCTGTCCTTGGAACCGCGCAGGATCTCGATGATCAGGTCGATCACGTTGCAGGCTTTGATCAGTCCTTCCTGTATCTCCTTGCGTTCCAGCTCTTTTGCCAGCAGATTCGTGTATTTCCTCGTGGCCACCTCATACTGGAACCTGACATTCTCCTTCAGGATCTGCTTAAGCCCCATAGTCTCCGGCCTGCCGTCGCAGATGGCCAGCATATTGACGCCGAACGTATCCTCCAGCCGGGTTTTCTTATAAAGAAGATTCTTAAAATTCTCCACGTCCGCATCTTTGCGCAGTTCGATGACGATGCGGATGCCTTCCTTGGAAGACTGGTTGGTGATGTCCACGATATCCTGCGTCTTCTTGGTCTCTGCCAGTGCCGCCACGTCCATCAGGAATTTGCCGATGCCCGCCCCGATCATGGTATAGGGAATTTCCGTGATCACCAGATTGGTCTTACCGCCTTTGGCCTTTTCCACCTCCACTTTACCACGGATCTTGATCTTGCCCGTTCCGCTCTCGTAGATCCCCAGCAGTTCGTCCTCGTTGATGACGATGCCGCCGGTGGGAAAATCCGGCCCTTTCACATAACGCATCAACTCTCTGGTGGTGATATTCTCATCCAGCATATAGGCCTTTACAGCCTCGATCACCTCCGCCAGATTATGGGGCGGAATGCTGGTCGCCATACCTACCGCGATTCCCTCGGAACCGTTGATGAGCAGATTCGGGATCTTCACCGGCAGCACGCCCGGCTCCTTCTCCGTGGCGTCGAAGTTGGGCAGAAAATCCACCACATCCTTGTCCAGATCGGCCAAAAACGCCTCCTGCGTGATCTTTTCCAGCCGGGCCTCCGTGTAACGCATGGCCGCGGCGCCGTCCCCTTCGATATTGCCGAAGTTGCCGTGCCCGTCGATCAGGGGCAACCCCTTCTTGAAGTCCTGGGACATGACCACCAGCGCCTCATAGATCGAACTGTCTCCGTGAGGATGATATTTACCCATGGTATCGCCCACGATACGCGCCGACTTACGGTAGGGCCTGTCATAGCGGATGCCAAGCTCATACATATCGTACAGCGTCCTTCTCTGCACCGGTTTTAAACCGTCCCGCACATCCGGCAGCGCTCTGGCGATGATCACGCTCATGGCATAGTCGATAAAAGACTTCTGCATCACCTCGGAATATTCTGTCTTGATAATTCTGTCGTTTCTGTCATTCACACTCATATTTTCTTCCATTCCGAAGCGTTTTTATTGAAAAATGCGGGCAGAATCCCAAATTCTGCTCTGCGCGTAAGGAGTTTGGGACGCTTCGGCACAAACTCCCGATCAAATATAATTTCAAATCAGATATCCAGCTCCGCATCCTGCGCGTGCCGGTAGATAAATTCTTTGCGCGGCAGCACTTCCGTGCCCATCAGCATTTCCGTCACCTCGGTAGCCATGCGGGCGTCCTCAATCTCCACCTGCTTCAACAGCCTCGTGTCAGGATCAAGGGTCGTCTCCCACAGCTGCTCGGCGTCCATCTCACCCAGACCTTTGTAGCGCTGCAGGGTAAAAGGCCCCTTGTGCCGCTTCCGGTACTTCTCCAGCGCCTTATCGTCGTAAAGATACTCTTCCGCCCCCTTCGAAGGCATGACTTTATAGAGAGGCGGCATGGCGATATACACGTGCCCCTCATAGATCAGTTCCGGCATAAACCGGTAGAATAAGGTCAAAAGCAGGGTGGAGATATGTTCTCCGTCCACGTCCGCATCGGCCATGATGATGATCTTGTCGTAGCGCAGCCTGCTGATATCGAAGTCATTGCCGTAGCCTTCCGAAAAACCGCAGCCGAAAGCGTTGATCATCGTCTTGATCTCCGCGTTGGCCAGAATCTTGTCGATACTGGCTTTCTCCACATTCAGGATCTTACCGCGGATGGGCAGGATCGCCTGAAACATACGGTTGCGCGCCGTCTTGGCGCTGCCCCCTGCGGAATCTCCCTCCACGATAAAGATCTCACACTTGGAAGCGTCTCTGGACTCGCAGTTGGCCAGCTTCCCGTTGGAGTCAAAAGAGAATTTCTGCTTGGTCAGCAGATTCGTCTTCGCCTTCTCCTCCGTCTTGCGGATCTTCGCTGCCTTCTCCGCACAGCCGATAATACTTTTTAATGTTTCCAGATTGCGGTCGAAGAAACGCACGATCTCCTCTCCCGTCACCTTGCTCACAATCTTCGTGGCATCCTGGTTGTCCAGCTTGGTCTTCGTCTGCCCCTCGAAACGGGGATCCGGATGCTTGATGGAAACAACGGCCGTCATGCCGTTTCGCACATCCGCTCCGGTAAAGTTGACGTCCTTCTCCTTTAAGATATTCAGTCCTCTGGCATAGGTATTGATCACGTTGGTAAACATGGTCTTAAAACCGGTCAGATGGGTGCCGCCCTCCGCGTTATAGATATTGTTGCAGAAGCCCAGCACATTCTCGTGGAACTCATTTACATACTGCAAAGCCACTTCCACCGTGATGCCTTCCGACTCCCCTTTGTAGTAGATCACGTCATGGATCGCTTCCTTGGACTTGTTCATGTCCTTGATGAAACCGATAATCCCCTCCGGTTCATGATACTCAATATGCTCAATCTCTTCTCTGCGCTTATCCTCATAGATGATCGTCAGCGCCGGATTCAGATAGGCGGTCTCGTGAAGACGGCTCTTGACCTCATCCTCCTTAAACCGCGTCCGGTCAAATATGGTGTCGTCCGGCAGAAAATTGATGGTGGTGCCGGATTCCTTCGTCTTACCCACCACCGGCAGAAGGCCGTCCTGCAGTTCCAGAGTGGGGATACCGCGCTCATAGCGGTCTTCATAGATATAGCCGCCGGTCTTTACCGTCACATGCATATGCGCCGACAGGGCATTCACCACGGAAGAGCCTACGCCGTGCAGACCGCCGCTGGTCTTATAGGCGTCATTGTCGAACTTGCCGCCCGCATGGAGCGTGGTGAAGACCAGCCGTTCCGCGCTGATCCCTTTCTCATGCATCCCCACCGGAATGCCGCGTCCGTTGTCCGACACGGTGGCCGAACCGTCCGCTTCCAGCGTCACATGTATCGTGGAACAGAAACCCGCCAGATGTTCATCCACTGCATTGTCCATGATCTCATAGATCAGATGGTTCAGGCCCTTGGTGGACACACTGCCGATATACATGCCCGGCCGGACACGCACCGCCTCCAGCCCTTCCAGCACGGTAATGCTGGAAGCATCATAATTGTTTGCCGTATTCTTTGCCATTTAGTCATACCTCTTGTTCTGTTTTCACAAACTTCAAACCTGACAGATACGCCTGCCATGGAATGCCTTGAATAACTTTTCCCGCCATTTATTCGTTGTACCGGATCATCTCCTCCGGCAGATAGGCACGGATCATTTCTTCCAGTCTCTTATGATCGATCGGTTTCGACAGATAATCCGTAAACCCTTCTTCAAGATATTTTTCTCTTGCCCCGATGACTGCATTGGCCGTCATCGCGATGACCGCCGGTGCATTCTGCCGGAAACGTTCCGTCTCCTGCATCCGGTGCAGCGTCTGCACACCGTCCATCACAGGCATCATATGATCCAGCAGAATGATATCATAATCGTTCTTCGCGAATTTGTCCAGACATTCCTGCCCGCTTGTCGCAGAATCAAACTGCACTTTCAGTCTTCGAAGCAGCCCTCTGGCCACTGTGATATTGACACGGTTATCATCCACGGCAAGGATTCTGGCGCCGGGCGCGGTAAATTTCTCCCGGGCCTGCTCACGCTCCGTCACCCGCCTGTGCTTATCCTTATAGTCTCCCAGCAGATCCGGGCCTGCCACCTTCTGCGGCAGGGCAAAGGAAAATACGCTGCCCCTGCCGTACACGCTTTCAACGCTCAGGCTGCCCTTCATCCTGTCGATCAGCTTCTTCGTGATGCTTAAGCCCAGTCCCGTACCCTCTATATGTTCGTTCTTCGACCTGTCCAGCCTGACAAACGGCTCGAAGAGTACCGCCAGTTTGTCTTCCTCGATACCGATGCCGGTATCCGTTACAATAATCCGCAAATCGATCGTATCTTTGTCTTTATCGGTAAAATCCACCTGGAGCGTAACCTGCCCCTCTCTCGTGTATTTGAGCGAATTGGTGAGGAAATTGATGATGCACTGCTTGATCCGCTGTTCATCTCCGTGGAGCGTTTCTGGCAGCATCGGATTTGCCTGAATATGTAAGGCCAGACTGTTCTCCTCCGCCCGCATGGTCACCATATTCTCGATATCGATCAGCATCCTGCCGAGATGATAATCCTTCTCCACGATCTCCATCTGGCCCGATTCTATCTTGGAAAGATCGAGAATGTCATTGATGATGGAGAGCAGGATCTTGCCCGCACTCTGAATGTTTCGGGCATAATCTTTGATCGTGTCGGAACAGCTCTCCCGCAGTATCATCTCATTCATGCCCAGCACCGCGTTGATCGGCGTCCTGATCTCGTGGGACATATGCGCGAGGAAGATACTCTTGGCTGCATTGGCGCGTTCCGCCTCTTCCTTTAAGCTGATCAGCTGCCGGGTATACAGATGACCCTCCGTTATATCACTGATGCGGTAGAGCACGCCTGCCCGGCGGCGGTTATCGTCAAGAATCTCTCCCGACTTCCACTGATAATATTGATTCTTCACCGTCGTAAATCCGTCTCTGTGATCCTCCAGGAACCGAAACACCCGCTCTTCCACCATGCGACGGTCCTTCCAGTCCACCTCCGGAAAGATTCTTGAAATTTCCCGGTTCAGATAGATGACCTCCCCGTTATGATCGGTGACGAGAATTCCTTCCCGGATGTTATCGATCACCCGGTCTTTCGCCGTCTTGACGGTATCAAACAGACGGTATTTGTACATGATAAATACCAGGAAACATTCCGTGATCATCATCGACATAGGATAAGGGTCGTAATAACCGAATACCCCTGCCATTCTAAAAAACCACAGGCAGATTGGCAGCAGAGAAGCCAGACAGAGCAGAAACAGTTCCGGACGCTTCTCTCCCCTGTGCTCCAATGCCGACTGCAGCACGATGAATGTGATCAGAAATCCAAGAACCATCGTCGTTATAAACCACCAGTAATAGACCGGTCCCGGATCAATAGACCACAGATGATACCCGTTCTGGACCACACGTTCCACTTTCCTGTAGAAGATCGTATTGAAGTCGATCGTAAACACCACAACCAGAATAAACAGATGATTCACCGCATAAAACCGCTTAATCAGCCTGACATGCCAGTCCCCCAGATGGGTGCTGTACAGGCATGAAAAATACAGGAAACTGAGAAGCCCCATCGTGGTGCCGATATATTCCACCTTGATCGAAAGGCGCGCCGCTTCCTCGCTGACACTCTGCAGTTCCAGAAAATATCCGGTCATGTCCAGAAAAGTACATATTGTCCCCACCAGCAGGATCTTCTGCTGTACAGTCGGCTTCGCCATCCACACCAAAAGGATCATGACAAAACAGACCAATACGCCCATTCCGTGTACTGTTATGATCGCCCCCATAAGAAACCCCGTTTTACACTGTCCGAAAGCCTTCGGAAAATTTACACCTACATTATAACGGACATATCCGCCCGAAACAAGTTCTATCTATAGTTGTCATCCACTTCATACAAATATTCCCGGCCCCGCTTCCCGGCGCGCGCAAGCAGCTGCATATACGTGAGCAGAGGCAGCGTCGAACCCGCAAGATCCCTGTGTATCCCTGTGGCCTGTGCGAACTCCTTCACCGTAAAAGGCTCCTGCAGTTCATAAGGCACAAGTTGTAGAAAATCCGCCGCACAGTCGATCCGTATCTCATCGGCCAGCGCCAGCGGCATCCTGTCATACCGGCTTGATCCCCGCTTCCTGTTCTTACTCCAGCCGTTCAGCAGTCTGTACTCATCTATATCCAGCAGCGGAAAGGCAAAAGACAGGTTCGGATGCCCCAGAAACTGCTTGATCCTGTACAACTCCGGAAAGGCATGATAGACATTGCCCGTGACCGGAGACTTGTGCTTCTTCGACAGTTCTCCCGTCTTCTCCTCCATCCAGATCACCCATTTATAATGAGGAATCGGATAGACTACCGTCACAGGATACAACGGCAAAAATGCTGCCAGCTTCGGCCGCAGCCTGTTGAAATTACCGTTCTGGATCTCTATGATCCTCTTTCCCGTATAAATATCCGCTATGTACCCTTCGATGGGCACCTCATGGTAGTCTTCATCCGGTTCATAATAGAGCTTCATCACCGCATGAACCGTCTTCTCCTGCAGCGTACCGAAACCATGAGGATCATTCTGTTTTAAAAGTACTTTAAGCTTGGCCTGTTCAAAGGCTTCCCGGTTTAGTGTATTCACAGCTGTTGTTCCTTACTGTTACTGTTGTGTTTGGCAGAGCAGCCTTGTAAAAGGGTTCCAGATGCTGCTTTTATCAGTATAGCAGAAAAACCCGACTCGAACAAGCGTTTTGTTTTATCTGGTCCACTGTCCACCCAAGTCCCAGCGCAAGCTCTTTCTGCGTCAAAGAAAATTGTTCCCTGAGCAGAGTCAGGGCAACAGCAAAAGCGGTATGTTCCCAAAGAGAGCAACATACCGCCTGCTTTGTTGTCCGCAAAGTCAAATCCATCATTGCTTTTATGCCTGAAATCTTCATTCTCAATATTCCCAAAATTCTTTCGAATTATTTCCTGCAGATTATTTTGATGAGACCTCCAGATAACAGTCGCTACAGCTTCTTCACATTCCTGTCCCCGTGCAGGATCCGTTCCTGATCCGATGCGCTGAGTGACGTGAGCCTGCCGGTCCGGTCATAATAAGTCAACAGAGACGAATTCCTGGCCATTGTCCGGTGTCCATTCTCTGTCAGCAGAGTAATCACCTGCTCCAGATTGCCGGAACGAAGATATTTCTGAATCTCCTGATCCCTGGCTCCCCGGCCTGACAGCAGTTGACCGATTCTCTCCATAGAGTCCGCCCTGTCTGACGGATTGCCCGTCCTGTCAGCGTCCGCAGCAGATTCCAGTGCCGACCCTTCCGCAGACCCGGTCTGTACTGCTTCCACAGTCTCCGCTTTCATCGCGTTCTCCTGCCCGGACGAGTTCATCTCCAGATATTCTTCCGACAGACGGTCGGTTTCCTCTACCGGTGCTTCATCTGCAGACAATACCATATCCTCCGGCACCGGATCATTCCAGATTCTGTCGAGAAGTCCCTTGAACGACTGTACCATCATGGTCAGCCATGAGCGGACAGTCTGGATCAAATCCGAAAAAGCGCTTCCGCCGCCGGTTTCTGCTTTCTCCTGACCGTCTCCTGACAGTTCCAGCTTAACACCGCTCTGTACTACCGTGCGCGGCCTGTTTCCGGCAAGATTTTTGTCCATTCCTTCTTTGGATATCTTCTCTTTTTTCTCGTCGTCCTCTTTTTTATCATCCGCACGCTGGTAATCCAGACTGAACTTTTCGCCGCTGCTGTTTGTATCTGCGGTTGTGGGCATATTCAATTTTTTGTAATCATAATAATCGTTATCACTGACTCTGTTGATCATGGTATCTTGCTTTCCGTGATGAGCACTTTGATTAAACAAATTTCCGGGTTATCAAAACGCCTCTCATAAACACTGCTCTTTTTATCTTTTTTATAAGTATATCCTGTTCTTCCCCGGAAAGCAACTACTATCATTTTCTGTCTTCGTAAGCCTCTTCCGTTATTACAGCTCACGGCTTAACCAGCCGCGAACTGTAACATATTCCACCCATAGAAAGTAACCGCTCCAGTTCCTCCATGATATGGATCAGATCCCGTAACGTCCCCTTCTGCGCGATCACTGTACGCAAATATTCCATCACTTCAAAATAGCCTGCTCTGTCCGGCACCAGTCCATCCAATGTGCCCGGATACTGCTCCTGCAGATTATCCAGCAGACTTTTTACAATCTGCTTGTTTAAGATCCTGTCATAGTTCTCTCTACACAGCCTGACAGTCTCGTCAATGACCGCATAAAATGTATGCTCATCCGGCTGTACGTATTCATTTTGCAGTAACACCTGATCATAGGACGTGATGCGGACTTCCTTCTCTGACAGATGCAGAGAATCCCGAATTCTAAGGATTGGCAGTAACATTCCTGTCTCAGCCGCAAGTTTTTTCCGACATTTGTTCACGTAATCGGTTTTTAAACCTTCCGCAATACAGGAAATCAATGCAACGCCCACTTCAATACGAAGGGGTTCCGCGATCAGGTTCTGTCTGATCTCCCGTTCCACCACAGTATTCTCGTTTTCACAAAAAAGAACATCTTCCATGCCAAGCAGGGAATCCGCCCGTACCTTCAGCAAGCGGCAGATTTCCGCGACCAGGGTAACATCCGGAAGACTATAACCCCGCTCCCATTTACTCACGGCCTGCGGCGTTACGCCGAGCCGCAGTGCGAATTCATCTTGTGTCATGTTCTGTTCTTTCCGTAACCTGCTGATATTTTCACCTATTTGCTGCATATTTTCCTCCATTCCGAAGCGTCCGGATTTCCGATTGAAAAATCAGCGCATCGGTGTGATTTTTCAGTCTTACTTCCGCCTCCAACATTACTCTATCTGCATCATAGCTCATAAATCCGGTATTGTAAAACAACTGTCCGTTGAAGCAGAAATCAACCAGTGCAGGCAAATCATCCGGTGAGACAGAAACGTGTCAGTATACTGGCTGTATCATAAAATATGCGTTTCCGGAACAGATTCTAAAACAGCATTGTGATATCATTTATTTTGTGATATAGTTTCATTACTTTCCATTACCCTCAGTGAACAAAAGGCGTGTATTCCTTTGTTCACTGAGGGTAACCAACAAGGATAATTAAAGGTGTTATATCTATAATCTTAAAACCGAACGCTGTCCCCGGAGGTATGACCGAATGAGTGAATGTACGAATGAACTGGAAAAATGCATGGCCGGTGAATATTATAACTGCCATGATGGGATCTTTCTGGAATATAAGACCCAGGCCAGAAAACTGCTGAAAGAGTATCATGCTCTTGCCTATGAGCAGAAAAGCGAAAAAACCAATATCCTAAAGCAGCTATTTGGCAGCCTCGGGACGAACGTATCCGTTGGCCTGCCTTTTATCTGTGATTATGGACGAAATATCCATCTGGGAAACAATGTATCCGTAAACATGAACTGTACATTCGTAGACTGCAATACGATAACCATCGGAGACGATGTTCTGATCGCCTCCAATGTGCAGCTCTATACGGCGACGCATCCCGTAGAACTGACTGACCGTCTGACTCCTGACTGGTGTCCCGGAACCGGACAATACTTCTGCCGCACTTATGCCCTGCCGATCCACATCGGGAACGGCTGCTGGCTGGGCGGCGGCGTGATCGTCCTGCCCGGTGTGACCATCGGCGACGGCTCCGTGATCGGCGCCGGAAGCGTTGTGACAAAGGATATCCCGGCAAATTCTCTGGCCGTCGGTAATCCCTGCCGTGTGATCAGGCAGCTCAATCGAACAGATGTATGAATGCAGTGAAGCCGTCATTTCTGACGGCTTCTACACAATGTTATAAAATCTAAAATACCTTATTTCTGATTGATATAATTCACAAGCCCTTCCGCCGCAATGATCTTCTGCATGAATTCCGGAAATGCCTGCCCCTTATATGTTGTGCCTTTGGTGACATCCGTGATCACACCGGTATCGAAATTCACTTCCACGGTATCGCCCGCCTCGATCGCCTGCGCCGCCTCCGGACACTCAATGATCGGCAGTCCGATATTGATCGCATTCCGATAGAAGATCCTGGCAAAAGTTTCGGCGATGACACAGCTTACGCCGGCGGCCTTGATGGCGATCGGCGCGTGCTCTCTGGAGGAACCGCAGCCAAAATTTTTGGTAGCCACGATGATGTCCCCTTTGCTCACCTTCTGTATAAATTCCCTGTCAATATCTTCCATACAATGTGTGGCCAGTTCTGCCGGATCGGAAGAATTCAAGTACCGTGCCGGAATGATCACGTCCGTATCCACATTGTCCCCGTATTTAAAAACAATCCCTTTCGCTGATTGCATGATCCTACCTCCGTTTTATTTTCTTTATTCTGTTATGTCATCTGTCATGCAAGCCTGCAGGGACAGGAAATCTTTCCGGCCACTGCACTTGCCGCCGCTACCGCCGGACTGGCCAGATAAATCTCGGAATCAACATGGCCCATGCGGCCTACAAAATTACGGTTGGTGGTGGAGACACACCGCTCCCCTTCTGCCAGAATACCCATATAGCCGCCGAGACAAGGCCCGCAGGTAGGCGTGCTCACGATTGCTCCGGCCTCGATAAAGGTCTTTAAAAGCCCCTCCTCCATCGCCTGTAAGTAGATCGCCTGCGTAGCCGGGATCACGATGCAGCGCATTCCCGAAGCCACGTGCCTGCCCTGAAGCACTTTGGCAGCGATCCGCAGATCGTCCAGCCTGCCGTTGGTGCAGGAACCGATCACCACCTGGTCGATCGCGATATCTTCCGTGATCTCGTCAATGGTCTTCGTATTCTCCGGCAGATGGGGAAATGCAATGGTCGGCCGAAGCGCGCTTAGATCAATGGTATACTCTTCATCGTACACGGCGTCCGCATCCGCTTCATAGATCTTATATTCTTTCGTGGAGTGCTCCTTCATGTAAGCCACCGCCAGCTCGTCTACAGGGAAGATGCCGTTCTTGCCGCCCGCCTCGATGGCCATATTGGCAATCGTAAAACGGTCATCCATGGAAAGATTCCGGATACCATCTCCCACGAACTCCATGGATTTATACAGCGCACCGTCCACGCCGATCATGCCGATGATATGTAAGATCACATCCTTGCCGCTTACCCACTCTGCCGGTTTGCCGGTCAGATTAAAACGGATCGCCGCCGGCACTTTAAACCAGGCCTTACCAGTTGCCATGCCTGCCGCCATATCCGTACTGCCTACGCCCGTGGAGAAAGCGCCGAGTGCACCGTAAGTACAGGTGTGGGAATCCGCACCGATCACGACGTCTCCGGCCACCGTCAACCCTTTCTCGGGTAACAGCGCATGTTCGATCCCCATCTCGCCCACTTCAAAATAATTGGTGATCTCATTGCGCTTTGCAAACTCCCGCACACACTTACAGTGCTCCGCCGACTTAATATCCTTGTTCGGCACGAAATGGTCCGGCACAAGCGCTATCTTATCTTTGTGGAATACACCGTCCACGTTCATCTTCTCCATCTCCTTGATGGCTACCGGACTGGTGATATCATTGCCCAGCACCAGATCAAGATCGGCCTCAATCAGCTGTCCCGCTTCCACATGATCCAGCCCCGCATGTGCCGCCAGAATTTTCTGTGTCATTGTCATTCCCATACTCCAGTTCTCCTTACCTGTTATTCTCATACTGCTTTCTGCTCTTCGAAAACAGGGCCTATCCGGAAACCCCAGACAAGCCCTGGTATCAATTCATCTCTGCTATCACTTCATCCATGGAATGCGTCGTAATATACTCGAAAATATCCGCCACCTGCTCCGGTGTCAGACTCATATCCAGCTTTGTCCACTGGATGACGACAAAAGCCATGGACTGTGCATAGTATTCCGCCACCATGCTGACTGTCAGACCTCTTTTTGCCAGCTTCTTCTCCCCGACCTTCTCATTAATGAAAGTGAAAAGAATCTCCATAATGAACTTCTTCGCGATACTCTCACAGGAGTTCTGCCCTTCCAGACGGGTAACCTTCTTATAGAACTTCTTGTTCTGATGCATGTTGTGAAAGATCTGCACCATGCTGTCTTTCAGATTCCCGGACTGCATAAGCGGAATGACCGGATCAAGCACCTCCGCGCGGATGATCCACTCCAGCAGTTCATATTTGTCCTGAAAATGATTGTAGAAAGTCGGGCGGATAACACCCGCCCCGTCTGTTATCTGCTTGATCGTTATCTTATCGATCGGCATTCTGAGCGCAAGATCCTTAAAGCTCTCTGCCAACATCTGATCCACATCGGTTTTGGACTGTGTATTCATCTTAGGCTCTCTTAACTGTCTGCTTCTACTTTAGAGGTAATGCCAGATGACACGGCATTCTATTAATTATTGATCAGCTTGTCTTCGCCGTTCCAGCTGTAAAGTTTCCTGATCTCCTCGCCGACGATCTCCGACGGATGCTCTGCAGCAAGCTTTCTCATCGCCTTGAAGTGTACCTGTCCGCCTGCGGAAGACATGTCAAGCAGGAAGTCTTTCGCAAAAGTACCGTCCTGGATGTCTGACAGAATCTTCTTCATGTTCGCTTTGGTCTCTTCCGTGATGATCTTCGGGCCGGTAATATAATCGCCGTACTCCGCTGTGTTGGAGATCGAATATCTCATGCCGGCAAAACCGGACTGATAGATCAAATCAACGATCAGCTTCATCTCATGGATACACTCGAAGTATGCGTTTCTCGGATCATATCCTGCTTCCACCAGTGTCTCATATCCCGCCTGCATAAGCGCGCACACGCCGCCGCACAGCACTGCCTGTTCACCGAAGAGATCTGTCTCTGTCTCTGTTCTGAAAGTCGTCTCCAATACGCCTGCTCTCGCACCGCCGATTGCCAGCGCATAAGCCAGCGCCATATCCTGCGCCTTGCCGGTGGCATCCTGATGAACGGCTACCAGACAGGGAACACCCTTGCCTGCCAGATACTCGCTTCTTACCGTATGTCCCGGCCCCTTGGGCGCGATCATGGTCACATCCACATCTGCAGGCGGTACGATACAGCCGAAATGAATGTTGAAGCCGTGTGCGAACATCAACATATTGCCGGGCTCCAGGTTGGGTTCGATATCATTCTTATACAGGGAAGCCTGCAGTTCATCGTTGATCAGGATCATGATGATATCGGCTCTCTTCGTCGCCTCTGCCGCCGTAAATACTTCGAATCCCTGTGCCTCGGCCTTCGCCCAGGATCTGGAACCCTCATACAGACCAATGATCACATGACAGCCTGATTCTTTCGCGTTCAGGGCATGTGCATGTCCCTGGCTTCCGTACCCGATCACCGCGATCGTCTTCCCTTCCAAAAGGGAAAGATTACAATCTTCCTGATAAAAAATATTTGCCATTTCCTGCTCCTCCATTCGTAATTTACTTAATTGTTCCATTCTATAGTAAACTTACATCATGCTTAGCCTGCCGTCGAGCGGGCCGCATGGCCATCCATGCTGTGAAAGTCGAAGACTTTCACAGCAAACAACATTGGAAATTTCGTTTACTATATATAACAAGAGAGAATCTTTCCCTCTGTCAATCCGTCACTATTCCAGATAAGTCACATTCTCGATTCCTCTTCCCAGACCCGTGATACCCGTTCTGGCAAGCTCCAGAATCTCATAGCTTTCCAGCAGATTGATAAATGCTCCCACCTTATCCTGCGTACCGGTCAATTCGATAACCAGGCTTTCCGGCGCCACATCAATAATCTTCGCCCGGAAAATATCGGCAATAGCAATCACTCCCTGCCGTTCTTCGGCAGAAGTCTTAACCTTGATCATGACCAGTTCTCTGTAGACACTGTCTTCCGGCTTTAATTCCTTGATGTCCCGTACATCAATCAGCTTTGCCACCTGCTTCTCGATCTGATCCAGGATCTCATCGTCCCCCGATGTTACGATCGTAATACGGGTAAAACGTTCATCTGCGGTCCCGCCTGCCGTGATACTGTCAATGTTGTAACCCCGCCTGGAAAAAAGTCCTGCAATCCGGCTGAGCACCCCGGAGGTATTATCCACTAATAACTGAAATACTTTCTTCTGCATAAAGTAAACCTTTCCGCACATGACTGCTTATCTGTCACACGCTGTCCATTATTTTAACAATTTACCAGACAAAAGTCAACCGCTTATAACGATTCTGCTTACGACGTCTTAACAGGCCGGAAACCGGCCTGTCACGCAGCCAGGCACCTTAGTTATCCGTCTCCAGGCATTTCTGCAGAGCCAGAGTCCCGGTACGTGCCACCTCCACAATACTGATGGACTGCATCATACCGATGAACAGCCGGATCCGCTCCGGCACGTCACAGATCTGAATGATCATCGTCTTTTTGGACATATCCACGATCTGCGCCTTCATAATCTCACATGTTTCCATGATATCCCGGCGGTTACCCTTGTTATATTTGACTTTCATCAGCATCAGTTCCCGACTGATGCTGGCCGTCTCATCAAACGTCTTCACCTTGAAGACATCCAGCTTCTTGTTCAGCTGCTTCTCGATCTGCTCCAGCGTGCGCTCGTCTCCGCTGCTGACAATGGTCATGCAGGAAGTTGTCGGATCGTCCGTCTCCCCTACTGCCAGACTGTCAATATTGAAAGATCTTCTGGAAAAAAGCCCCGACACTTTGCAAAGTACACCGGATCTGTTCTCCACCAAAACCGAATATATTTTCTTCATCGCCATCCCCCATTTTCTATTTTACCAGATCCATCGGATCGATGATGCACTCTAACAGCACCGATTCGTCCTTCTTCAGAAACTCCTCGATTGTTTCCTGTGCACGCTCCATCGTATGCAGCCGCATAAACTTCATATCGTAGGCCGAAGACAGTTTCTCCAGATCAGGGCTTCCCGAAAGATCTACAACCGAATAATTATCTTTGTAGGTATAGTGCTGAAACTCCCTGACCATCCCCAGAAAATTATTCTTAAGCACGATGATCTTTACCGGCACATGGAACTGCCGCATGGTAGCCAGCTCCATCATGGACATTTGAAAAGAACCATCGCCGCATACCGCCACCACCTGTCTGTCCGGCGCAGCCAGTTTGGCTCCCATAGCCGCCGGAATGGAGTACCCCATGGTACCCATGCCGCCCGTAGTCAGAAATCTTCCGTTCTTAACTATATGATAGTTACAGGACCAGATCTGATTCTGCCCGACATCAGCCACATAGACCGCATCCTCCTCCATGGATTCCGACAGCATACGGATAAACTCCGCCGGATCTACATAAGCCGGATCAGGTTTTCGCACCCGCGCCATGGTGGAACGATATGCATCCAGAGTTCCGATCCACTCTTCATGGTCACAGGTAAAGTTTTCCTTGTTAAAGTCTTCAAAAATATGCCTTGCATCACCCACCAGAGGGATGGTTGGCCCTACATTCTTACCGATCTCTGCCGGATCCACATCGATATGTACCAGCACCTTATTTTCCGTGATCAGATCCGGCTGACTTACGGCCCGATCCGCCACTCTGGCGCCTACCATGATGAGGAGATCCGATTCGTTCATGGCCCGGTTGGCATATGGATGTCCGTTATTCCCTACCATACCGTAATACATCGGATGTCTGGTAGGCATGGCGCTGATTCCCATCATCGTAGAGACAACCGGCACATGGTGTTTCTCCACAAAGGACCGGAATTCCTCCACTGCTTCACTTAAAAGCACGCCGCCGCCCACGCAGATAATAGGACGTTTCGCTTTGGAAAGTTCCTTTACCACCTTCTGGATCTGCACTGCATGCCCTCTGATGGTCGGTTTATAGGTGCGCAGACTGACTTCTTCCGGATATTTGAATCTGTTAACAACCGCATTCTGGATATCGATGGGCACATCGATCAGAACAGGCCCTTTCCGTCCGGAATTGGCAATGTAAAATGCCTCTTTGAAGACCCGCGGTATCTCGGCCGCATCCTTTATCAGATAGCTGTATTTGACAAAAGACTCCACCGCACCGGTGATATCAGCCTCCTGGAACACATCAGAGCCAATCAGCTCACTGTTCACCTGTCCTGTAATGCATACAAGCGGAATACTGTCCGCAAAGGCTGTAGCAATACCGGTGATCACATTCGTAGCTCCGGGGCCGGATGTGACGGCACAGACGCCCACCTGTCCCGTCACCCGGGCAAACCCGCTGGCCGCATGAGCCGCGTTCTGCTCCGTGCGTATCAATATTGTCTCCACCGGGGAATTTAGAATACTATTGAAAAAAGGGCATATCGCCACCCCAGGATAACCGAATACATACTTTACTCCTTCTTCTTCCAGACATTTTACGATCGCGTCTGCACCTAACATAGTTCACTCTCCCTTTTTCAAACACCTGTGCCGCATGGTGTGGCTTTCCCTGAAATGGTCAGGTGTTTCATCAAATATGCACTGTAAGTTACTTTCCTATCTGCAGAAGCCGTTTCGTCAGCTTCACGGCATCCGCCGCGTCTTTGGAATATCCGTCCGCCCCAATCTCATCCGCATATTCCTGTGTGATCACGGCACCGCCCACAATAATCCTGGCATCTACCTGCTGCATTCTTGCGTAATCGATCACCTGCTGCATCTGCCGCATAGTGGTCGTCATCAAGGCAGACAGGGCGATAACCTGAGCATGATGTTCCTTTGCAGCCTCAACGATCTTTTCCTTCGGCACATCCTTGCCAAGATCGATCACCTTAAATCCATAGTTTTTAAGCATCAACGCCACAAGATTCTTACCGATATCATGGATATCCCCTTCTACTGTGGCGATCACCACCGTGGGCATCTCCTGAGCAGACTGTTTGTCCATCAATAACGGTTCCAGATACTCTATAGAGGCTTTCATAGCCTCTGCACTGGCGATCAGCTGAGGGAGGAAATATTTTCCCCTGTCAAAAAGCTCCCCCACCTCATTGATAGCAGGCAGCAGAACTTCATCCAAAAGCGCCTTCGCTTCATGACCTTCCGCAAGCGCCTTCTTCGTATCCTCCACGATAGCGCCGCCGCTGCCTTTGAGTACGTCGGCATACAGCCTGTCCTTCGCGGTACCGCCCTGAGCCTGCCCGGCAGCCGTCTGACGCATATGGATACCTGTACCCTGCGTCTGCGTAACACCCATCGCTTCCCGTTTGGCCTTTACCGCATCCATCAGCTGTATATAGCGCAGATCCGCCTCCTTTTTCCCCAGAAGAAGATCCGATGCGAAAGCACAGCTGACAAGCAGCTCCTGAGACGGATTGGCAATAGCCATGGTCAGGCCGGCCTGAATCGCCATCGTCAAAAATGTCGTATTGACAAAACTGCGCTCCGGCAGTCCAAAAGAAATATTGGAAAGACCGCAGATCGTCGCCAGCCCCTGTTCCTTACAGTAACGGATTGTCTCCAGCGTCTCCAGCGCCGCATTCCTGTTAGCGCCCACCGTTGTCACCAGGCCATCCACTACAATATCTTCTTTGGTCAGGCCGATGGCACAGGCCCGTTCCTGTATCTTCTCTATAATAGCAATCTTCTCCTGCAGACTTCCTGGCAGACCCGCGTCTGACAGCGGCAGCAGAACGAACATCGCGCCATACTTCTTCGCAAGCGGTAACAAGGCATCAACTTTCGCCTTCTCATAAGAGATGGAATTAATCAACGCCCTCCCCGGATATCTGCGCAGCGCTGCTTCCAGCACATCTACATGACTGGAGTCAAGAGAAAGAGGCAGACTCGTAATGCCGCTCACCGTATCGATGGCTTTCAGCATCATCTTCTTCTCGTCAATACCCCCCATCCCCATATTAATATCCAGAATGCCTGCGCCACAGGCTTCTTGTTCCTCGGCAAAATCAGCCACCAGCTCCATGGAACCGGCCCGCAGCTGTTCCTGCAGTTTCTTCTTCCCCGTGGGATTGATCCGCTCCCCGACAATGACAAAATTATCCTCCAGCCCGAAGGCAATGGTCTGCCGCTCACTTGTCAGATACCGCTTTTCGGTTATCTGTCTGGGTGGCAGCGTCATGGCGCTTACCGCCCCGCGCAGTGCTTTGATATGATCCGGTGTGGTTCCGCAGCAGCCGCCTACGATGGAGGCGCCGGCTTCTACAAGCATCTTCATACTCTCTCCAAAGACAGCCGGATCCATATCATAGACCGTATCTCCGTTCCGATCAAGAGACGGAAGTCCGGCATTGGGTTTGGCAATGATCGGTACAGAAGTAACCTCGGCCATCTGTCGGATTATATCCAGCATTTTATCCGGTCCTGAAGAGCAGTTGGTCCCCACCGCATCGGCGCCCAGGCTCTCCAGTACCACAGCCGCCGTCACGGCATCCGTCCCGTACAATGTTCTGCCGTCTGACTCAAAAGTCATCGTAGCCATCACCGGCAGTTCGCAGACCTCCTTCGCCGCAATCAGTGCGGCCCTGGTCTCCTGCAGGCTCATCATTGTCTCCACAACCAGAAGATCCACTCCAGCCTCCACCAGAAAGGCGATCTGCTCCTTATAGACATCGATCAATTCCTCAAAGTCGAGATTTCCCATCGGCGCCAGCTGTGCCCCCGTCATGGTAAGGTCACCTGCTACCAAAGCCCTGTCACCGACAGCCTTCCTGGACAGCGCCACCAGCTCCCGATTGATTTCACGGATCTGTGCTTCCAATCCATACTCTGCCAGCTTTATACGGTTGGCAGTAAACGTAGGCGCATAGACGATATTCGTGCCCGCATCCACAAAACCCCGTTGAAGATTTATCAGAACCTCCCTGTTTTCCAGGATCCACCGCTCCGGACATACTCCCGCGGGCATTCCCTGCCGCTGTAAATTCGATCCTGTTGCTCCGTCCAGAAAAATAGGATTTTCTTTCATCAATGCATGAAATTCCTGTTTCTTCATCCCCTCGTGTACTCTCCTGTTTTCTGTCTTATACAGCTGATGATTCAATGGTAATCACATTTATTCCTCATCCGTATCCGTTTCCTCATAGAAAACGGTATCGTCCGTATCGAAATCATCTGCTTCCTCTGTACCTGTCTCCGTCTGCGTCTCTGAGGATGTCTCTCCTTCGGCTCCATCCTCTTCCTCATCATCCTTATTCAGATAACCGCCGCCCAGGATACCGCTCTCTTCCGTGTAAGTAATCCCTTCACCCTCCGGAATCTCTCCGTGCAGAATGGAGACGATATACTGTATGCGGATATTTGCTCTGTCATAATATTCTCTGGCAGCCTGCGCCGTCGGTTCGTCGAAAACTTCCGCCTCATAGGCGCTGTGATACAGCGCCACTGCCTGCCGCATATTCTCGTCCGCCTCATCCGCCAGACTGTCCACTGCCGAAAACTCATCCGGTACAGTAAGTTCCGCCATCCAGGCAAACTCCGTCTGCAGCTGATCCAGATAAGAAAGCAGCTGATTCTTTGCATCCGGGGCGGAAGCATCGATCGCATTCATCCCTTCGTGATAAGAAGCAATATGCTCAAAAAACGTATTCATGTCTTCCTGATAAGCCGTCAGTTCCTCATCCTGTCCGCAGGCCGTGAGCAGAACACCACACACAAGAAGTACACATAAGATCACTATTTTATTACATCGGAAAACGCCTCGAATCTTCGAGACTCCATTTCCAGTCTTCACAAATATTTCCTCCGGTCATATATTCTGGTATTACCTGTCTGGTTCCAAAGATCCTGTCCCTGACATTACCTATCTGGTTCCGAAGATTCTGTCCCCGGCATCCCCCAGTCCAGGACAGATATAAGCATGTTCATTCAGACAGCGATCCAGATGTCCTACATAGATCTGAATATCCGGATGATCCTTTTTCAGTCGTTCCAGTCCTTCCGGTGCAGCGATAATACACATAAATTTGATATGTCTCCCGCCATGCTGTTTGATGAAATCCACTGCCTCGGAACCGGATCCGCCCGTGGCAAGCATCGGGTCCACAACAACAATCGTTCTCAAATCAATCGGTTCAGGCAGCTTACAGTAGTATTCATGAGGTTCATGAGTCTCCGGATCCCTGTAAAGCCCGATATGCCCTACTTTGGCGCTGGGTACCAGAGCCAGAATGCCGTTAACCATACCCAGTCCCGCTCTTAAGATAGGTACCACAGCCAGTTTCTTGCCGGCCAGCATAGGCGTCATGCACTTCTCAATCGGCGTTTCCACCTCCACATTCTCCAACGGCAGATCTCTCAGCGCTTCATATCCCATCAGCATTGCGATCTCCTCGATACATTTCCGAAACTCGTTGGTTCCCGTACTGATATCTCTGATATGGGAGATCTTGTGCTGTATCAGCGGATGATCCATAATAAATACATTTTCCTTCTTTTCCATCTTTCGTCCTTTCTTCCTGTTTTCGGTTCTGTATCCAAAACCTCACTTCTCCCGCGTCCTTCCTGCTCCCGTCCCTAGATCTGCACCTCATGGCTTCTTCTTATGCAGACACTTTCCATTCTTTAAAAATGCGGTTACAGGTATCTTCCAGAATCACTCCTATCTATAAATAGTAATGATTTCTGACGTTTAAGTCAACAACTTTTATCTGTTTTCCCAGAGTTTCACAAATTCTCTTGCCAAATAGAACCGCAATCTTTATAATCTCTTTAGGCTACCTGTTAATCCAATTACCAATACATTTGAGAAGGGAGATTTATAATGAGTAACAACTTCGAAACCATTCGCGACGCAAGGAGCCTTGGAGTTCCCAAGATGCTGCTGCTTGGTCTGCAGCATATGTTCGCAATGTTCGGTGCAACAATTCTTGTACCGATTCTGGTCAACAGTTATTTTAACGGAGAGGGTCTTTCGATTCAGGTAACACTGTTTTTTGCAGGAATCGGCACCCTCTTTTTCCATGTCTGCTCCAAGCTGAAAGTGCCGGCCTTCCTGGGTTCCTCTTTCGCCTTTCTGGGCGGATTTGCCACGGTGGCAAATTTAGACAGCGGTATCTTTGCCGGCATGACTTACGGAGAAAAGCTGCCCTATGCCTGCGGCGGTATCGTGATTGCCGGCCTGCTGTACCTGATCCTGGCGCTGGTGATCAAGTTTGTTGGTGTAAAGAAGGTCATGCGGTTTCTGCCGCCGGTGGTAACCGGACCAATCATCATCTGCATCGGCCTGAGCCTGGCGCCGTCCGCAGTAAACAACGCATCCTCCAACTGGTTCCTGGCGCTGATCGCGCTGGCAGTCATCGTTATCTTTAATATCTGGGGCAAAGGCATGTGGAAGATCATTCCTATCCTTCTGGGCGTCGTAGTCTCGTACATAGCAGCCCTGGTCATGAATGCACTTGGCTTTACCAATGCAGACGGAAGCGCCATCCTGGACTTTTCAGGCGTTGCGTCCTCATCCCTGGTGGGGCTGCCGCCTTTCCTTCTTTGTAAATTCGATGTCACGGCGATCCTGGTAATGGCGCCCATCGCCCTGGCCACCATGATGGAACACATCGGCGATATATCCGCCATCTCCGCAACTGTGGGAGAAAATTATCTGGAAGATCCCGGACTGCACCGCACAATGATCGGCGATGGCCTTGCCACCTCACTTTCCGCACTGTTTGGCGGTCCCGCCAACACGACTTACGGAGAGAATACCGGCGTTCTTGAACTGAGCGGCGTTCACGACCCCAAGGTGATCCGTCTGGCGGCCCTCTATGCCATCATCTTAAGCTTTATACCGAAGATGTCTGCAATTATCGGCTCTCTGCCATCGGCGATTATCGGCGGTGTCAGTTTCATCCTCTATGGTATGATCTCTGCCATCGGCGTCAGGAATATCGTGGAAAACAAAGTGGATTTCACGAAGTCAAGAAATCTGATCATCGCTGCGGTTATCCTGGTATGCGGTCTTGGCTTCTCCGGCGGCCTTACTTTTTCTGCAGGAGGCACTTCCATCACTTTGACTTCTCTCGCAATCGCCGCGCTGGCGGGCATCATTCTTAATGCCATCCTGCCGGGTAACGATTATACCTTCGGTGCGAATCCCAACGGTGATATCAATCGAGGCGTCAGCTTTAATCCGCAGAAGAAGGTTAAATAAATTCTCTGAGGAGCAATTCAGTTCAACAAACTCTATTGATCGCAGAGCAGAATTAAAGGGCCGTTGCAGTGTAGAAAAATGCAAACGGCCCTTAGTTCTGAATATTCTTTCTTTTATGATCCCGGTATCTGTACACTCAAAAAATATCCTCGAAAATCTGCACGAGAACTCAGGTACGAAGTACCAGTATACCCACGGTAATTATCCTAGAAAGAGATCTCACAGTCCGGCTCAACCTTCCTGCAGGCTTTCAGTACCTTCTTCATAACCTCTTTCTCATCAGCTCCTTCTGCAAACACTACCTTCATCTTCTGCGTCATAAAACTGACCACTGCATCTGCAACACCTTCTGTCTTCTTAGCCGCCTCCTGCATTTTCTCTGCGCAGTTAGCACAATCCACTTCAATTTTATACGTTTTGTTCATCAGCAATCCTCCATTCCACTGCCTTCTGTCTCCCCTGAACATGTCTTGAATTCTATTCTTCCACATGCTCCATTCCCATACTGATGATCGACCGCACATGCTCGTCATCCAGAGAATAAAAGATGGATTTCCCTTCCCGCCGGAATTTTACCAGTTTCGATGTCTTAAGAATCCGCAGCTGATGGCTTACAGAAGACTGACTTAAGTTCAAAAGCCTGGCTATATCGTTGACACACAACTCGTTTTCAAACATGGAATACAGAATCTTGATCCTGGTAGAGTCGCCGAATACTTTAAACAGCTCTGCGAGATCGTATAAAATTTCATCATCCGGCTGCTGTTCCTGCACGCTTTGGATAATGTCTTCCCGTTCCTGTGAAAACTCTTTACCCTCGGCCGCCGGGATACTCTCTGTTCTCAAGGTATCTTCCGTCATTAACTGTCATCTTCCTTTCCTGCAGACAATACACCGGATTTAACTCTGTACAGATGTGATCCAAATCAATCATGTCCCAGATATTCTCAATCATGTGTACTGAATTCATTATACATATGTTCAAGTGTTCATATGTATAATAATAGATTTATTCATCTCTGTCAACCCATTTGTCACCTGATCTGCCCGTCTCCGCGAATCAGATATTTGTAGGTTGTCAGTTGTTTAAGCCCCATAGGGCCTCTCGCATGCAGCTTCTGCGTGCTGATCCCGATCTCTGCACCGAATCCGAATTCAAAACCGTCTGTAAAGCGTGTGGACGCATTAGCATACACGCAGGCGGAATCGACTTCCTTCAGGAACTGTTCTGCGTGTTCTCTGTTCCTGGTAAGAATGGCATCGGAATGTTTCGTATTATAACGGTTAATATGTGCAATGGCTTCTTCCAGGGATGATACTGTCTTCATGGAAATGATATAATCCAGATATTCTGCCGCATAATCTTCTTCTGTTGCCGCTGCGGCATCCGGAAGCAGCATGCGTACCCTTTCATCCCCGCGCATCTCTACATTTCTATCACGCAATGCACATCCCAGCACGGGCAGCAGCTTATCTGCGATCTTCTCATGAATCAGCAGCGATTCACAGGCATTACACACACCGATTCTCTGCGTCTTGGCATTGATGATTATGGACACTGCCTGCTCCAGATCCGCATCCTCGTCTACGTAGATATGACAGTTCCCGGTTCCCGTCTCGATCACAGGTATGGTGCTGTTCTCCACCACCGCACGAATCAATCCTGCTCCGCCTCTGGGGATCAGGACATCCACATATTGTTTTAATTTCATAAAGGCAGTTGTAACGGCTCTGTCATTATCTTCGATCAACTGTACCGCATCTGCTGTAATCGCTTCTGACGCAAGCGCCTCGCGAATCACTTCCGTGATAGCCGCATTCGAATTGGCCGCGTCTCTGCCACCCTTCAGGATCACCGCATTCCCGGTCTTAAAGCACAGACCAAAGGCATCTGCCGTCACATTGGGCCTGGCCTCATAAATGATTCCGATCACTCCCATGGGCACCCTCACCTGGTCAATGTGCAGACCGTTCGGCCGGTCAAAAGACTCCATAACAGTCCCCACCGGATCTTCCAGCTCCACAATCTGTAACAGTCCCTGCGCCATACTCTGAATACGCTCCGGTGTCAGTTTCAGACGATCCAGCAGTCCTGCCGCCATACCGCCTGCCGCCGCAATCTCATAATCCCTGTCATTTGCCGCTAAAATACGGTCTGTCGAGTCCGTCAACGCCGCCGCCACTGTCCGCAGCGCCCGATTTTTATCATCGACCAATAATCTCTGCAATTCATATTTCGCCGCAACGGCTTTTTTTCCTAAGTTTTCTAAATATTCCATATGATTCCTCATTTCTTTTACTATGAAAGTCCCTGGCTTTCATAGCATGGATGGCCATGCGGCCCGCCAGGAGGCAGGCTGCGCATGATTGTGGTTTACTAATATACCAGTATGCTCTGATTCAGCATCCGTTTAATTCATATCACATGTCAACAGACACGTCAATGCATCAGGAAAACGCAAAAAAGAAATCACTCCCGCAAAGAGATCACTACGAACTCAGCCGGCGCCTTCCCTTCTATCTCCTGCTGCAGTCTCTTTACGACACTGCTGTGATATTCGCCCGATTCCAGCATGGCATCTGCAAACTCCGCACGAATGCATAAATAATCAGAGCCATAATAAGTATGCTGCAGATCAGAGAATTCATCTGCCGGCGTAATCATCCCTTCCACCACATCCGGACGGTAATAGGCTGAACGGAAATCAATATCATTAAAAATTACCACCGACTTTTCCGGAATCCCATTATAGGCTTCCTCCCACTGCGCTTCCAGCGACAGATAATAGTTGTCGTTTCGATTCATCCCCCCGTTTGCAAAAACAGACCATACCGCGGTCACAAGCAGCAGCGTTACCATACCTGCAAAATAATAAAATCCTTTTTTTCTCCGCAGATATGGCAGCAGCAGGCTGATCAATGCAATGCATAGCAGAAAAGTCGCCGGTTCAAAGAAGCGGAAATAAAAACTGTCCATCGAAGAAACATAACGGATACCGATAAAGACCACATCATAAACTACCGCCATCATGATTAACACGGACTCTCTCGTAAAACGTCCGCAGTTTCCGGCAATTATCCAGCCAATGCCCACCAATATGCCCACCACCACGAATACTTTGATCTGATACGGAAAGCCTTCCACCAGTTCCGGTATCTGCATGGAAAATATATTGAAAAACTCCGTCAGCAGACTCTCAATCAGATCATCCGTCAGGATCCGGTAATCATCCCACCACATTGTCCGGCTCACTCCAGACGCCATACCGTTCATTATCTTATTCATCAACAGATATGCCATGCTCAAAACACCCGAAACAAACGCCGTCACTGTCAATCCGATTATTTTGCTAAAAACTGCCTGTTCTTTCTTCTTCCTGTAGGATACAAACAACGCCAGCAGATACAGCCCGGTCACAATCCATACAAAGATACCGTAATATCTGGTCATAAAGCAGCATATGCCCATGATGCCGAGGGCCGCATACCAGCCCCATGCCGGATGTTTCTCCTGCAGCACTTTGGCAAAAAGAAGTGCAAAGCAAAGCATAAACAGCATAAACGGGATCTCACTCCACGTATAATAACTCAGATTCAAATAGCCGATATTGGTCAGACACAGACCGTACAGCCACGCGTCTTTACCGAAACATCTGCGCAGCACAAGCAGGATCACCCCTGCCGTCACCATGGCCACAATCTTCGATGCCAGATAAGCGCCGGTTCCTGTGACAAGCATCACCGCCGCAATCAGTACAGGATACAGAATCGGCCAATTGGCAAACCATGTATCGTATCCTGCCAGACCGTCATAGGAAAATCCTTTTCCATTTACCAGATTCACTGCCTCCCGCAGATACCCGGCTGAATCCGCCGAAATATAGACGCCTTTCAGATAAGCCCGCGAATATATACTGATACAGATACAACCGAACAGCAACAACAGGAACAGATCACTGCCATACTTTTGCGCAAATACCTGCGCCGGCATTCTGAGCTTCAGAACCGCCGCCCACACTTTCTGCCATCCCGCCCAGATACAGAGCAGTCCTATGACAGTCAGCACTACGGAAAGCGGTACGGAATAGTAAAAGATATCCCCATATGTCATCCGGACAGGCTCCACCCGGTTGATACCCATAGAAATACCACATTCCAGAACTTCTCCATCCTTAATGACCTGTTCTGTAAAAGGCAGCGCTGTCCCTTCCCCCTCTGGCACCTGCATAAAATACGGGGAACTGCCGTCCGCATAGACGGACACTTTATAGGTCTGTTCTGCCGCAAAGGCCATTTCCCCGGGAATCGCAAACCATTTTCCCGGTGTAACGGTTTCCACCGGAACTACCTGACTGACCAAAATGCTGGAAGAATCATCAGACACCGTAAAGCGGAGAGTTCCTCTGCTGTCTTCCGCGATATTGACTAACAGCACCTGAAAGCCGCTGACCTGAAAATCTTCTGCAGCTGTAATCATAACTTCCAGCGTTTCTCCCGCCTCACAGGACACATACACCGGATCCGGATTGATGCCCGGCAGGATCTGCGTAGTCTGCATCCCGTTCTGCGCTGTATGCGTCAGCACCAGCATTACAACCCCAAAGCACAGGGCAAGTATACAGGTCTCGATTATTTTATGGATGATTCCTTTTTTCATTTTAAATCTATTCCTTTATAATATAATCAACTGCCTGGCTAACTGCATGGCAAGATCCACCACCACATCCGAATTATAATGACAGTGTTCGCCCCAGCGTCCCAAACCGTATATTTGCCTTGATCGGCAGAACGCAAGCAGCTTTCTCACGGCCTCCGGCTTGCCGATGGTATTCAGTGGATAAGCATATTCATTCAGATACCGAAAATCTGCGCCGTTACAATTATTTCTGGCACACGCTGTCTCCATTCCCTGCGCATCATGATCTGTAACGCCCGGAAGGTTAATGGCGGCGTCTCCAAACATCTCTATCCGTTCCTTTCTTGTCTCCAGCCAGTACCCTCTGCTTCCCGGACAGAAATTGTGCCGCACCAGGATTCTGTGCCACGGAACCTGCAGGTCCGGCTCATAAATCCACTGCGCTGCCGTAGAAAGATGCTTCGGTACATAACGGACTTCTATAGCGCTGGATTTTATCTCCGACGCCAGATTCCTGATTTCCTCCGGCATACCAACAATCTGCTCAAAGCTCCTCCATGGAACTGTAGTGATCACATATTCCCCTTCAAATACTTCCCCTGTCTTCGTCTTCACGCTGCGGTTTTCGCAATTCAGAACGCAGGCTTCCATTCCGTACAGTACCTGGGGTGAGATTTCTCCGGACATACGGATCCACACTTCGCCATACCCATATTTTTTCGGATAATAGAAAGCGGCATGGCCCGGCTGCGTTCCATAGGGTTTATGCGTCAGACAGGACAAAAGGGTTTCCTCAAAGCTCACATCGGGCAGCTTTTCCAGCCAATAGGTACCCAGCTCGTCCAGTTCATCCGCGAACATCTTCTGATTATAAGGCAGCATATAATGATCGGCAATCCGCTGTCCCAGCTTCCAGACCATCCATTTCACAAACCGTGTAGGCATGGGCTGATCCAGATTACAGCCTGCCTTCGCTATAGATGTCAGATAAGCCACCTGCTCCTGTAAATCCAGCTGCCAGATATTAGCCTCCAACGGATGGCCAATCTCGGCTCCGTCCACCCAGATACGACTGTCCCGCGTAAAAAGCTGCCATTCCTCCTTTGGCATAAACTGAAACAGGAATTCATTGACCTGCGGTCTTCTCACATCCAGAAAATGACCGCCGCCAATATCGAAAGGGCTGCCGTCCACCATCACAGAACGGCACAAACCGCCCGCTTCTTCCTCTTTCTCCAGAAGCAGAAAATCAGTTTCACCCAGTTCTTTTAATCGGTTCGCTAAGGTAAGCCCTGAAGGCCCGGCTCCAAGAATCAAATATTTTACTTTTTCCATATTCGCCTCCATTCCGAAACAGTTTTTGCGAAAGGTGTGAGCCAAATTTCTTCAACCTTTATTCCATCGTCCGTGAAAGACCAATACGGCGTTCATTCTTTTTCAGCTGAAACAGAAGGCGCAGCGCCTCCGTCACGGAACTGCTTTTCAGGCTGGATGTCGTCCCCACATAGTGGATCGGCACCTCTACTGTCCGCAGTTTCCTGCAGTAAAAGCGCATTTCTGTCTGATACATATGCCCTGTAGACAAGAAAGCGTCCAGATTCATATTTTCCAGGACCTTCCGCTGAAATCCTTCAAATCCACTTGTCATATCCTTCAGTCTTGTTCCAAGAACCAGATTAGCCAGAAGCGTACCGCCCTGACTTAATACCCTTCTGTATAAAGGCTGCCTGCGCATGGAACCGCCTTCCATAAACCGGGAACCCCACACACAGTCATACCCTTCTTCCATTTTTGCAAGAAACTGCGGTATCTCTGCGGGCAGATGGCTTCCTCCTCCATCCATCTCCACGATTTGTTCCGCGCCGTCCGCCAGCGCCTGACGAAAACCTTCCAGATAACAACTGATCACCCCTCTGGATTCCTTGTAAAAAATACATTTCACCTTATCGTTCTCAGCAGCTTTCCTTCTGATGATCTCCTCTGTCCGGTCTTTAGAATAGCTGTCAATCACCGGATAAATATGTAAATTGTCATATGGCAGCGCAAGAATTTCATCCAGGATCCTCTCCATGGTATCTTCTTCATTGGCTACCGGCATGACGATGATCGTCTTTTTCATCGTATCCCCTCTTCCGTAATCACCATATCCGGTCTCACGTCATGTACCTCATAAGGAATCGTGTGCACCAGCTGACACGTATAAGCGAACGCAGCCGTGGTCAACCGTTCCATGACACTGCCGCTCCGTCCTTTCGCGTCGCTCAATCTGCCCAGATAACGGTCATAAAAACCCTTCCCGTATCCGATCCGATGCCGTTCCCTGTCAAACACAGCCCCCGGCATCCACATCATTATTTTATACTGCAGAAGCTCCCTCTGGTCAGCAGCTGCCGAACCGTTTGCCCGCCCCATCCATTCCGGCAAGGGAATTCCCCTCGCCGGCTCCGGAATCCCCTTATAGCCGCTGCATAAATCCTTCAGCGAAAAGATCTGCAAAAACTCCATTTCCCCGCCGCAAACCTTTGGCGCAAACACATATTTCCCATCAGCCAGCGCCTGGCCAATCATTTCCATCGTATCCACTTCACTCCGATAACTGACATAGGCTAAAATGATCTGTGACTCCTGATAGACCTGATGTGCAAAAACCCGTTCCCGTATTGCCGCATTACACCGCGCCCTCACTTCCGGATCCATTTGATCACGTACCGAAAGTATCTGTCTGCGTATCTTGCTCTTATCCACGCTTATGTCCATGCTTTTTCCCAAGGTCAGTAATAGAACCGTCCTTCTCCACAATAGAAATATTATCAAGCTGCCCTCTTAAATTCGCCCGCACATTCGCCACATATGCGCTGCGCAGCTGTTTCTGCTCTTCTTTCTCTTCTTCTGTCAGCCCTTCTGTCTGCGATTTATGATACAGTTCGTTGATTCTGGCTATCATCTGTTCTACACTCATATCCCTGCTTTTCTCCTTCTTACTTTCTATGATTTTTACCTCCATGCCGAAGCAGTCTGGGGAAGTGATTTACGCTGAGGACGCGAACAGAATTTTCATTCATGCGCCATCTGCTGTACAAACAACGGCAGGTCGAAACCATCCTCCTTATGCGCTCTGAAAAGCGTCCCTATGTTCTGTCCGGCCAAAATCCGATGGATCACCTTAATGTCCGCACTGTTTGCAATTACCATGTCCACGCCCATATTACCTGCAATTCTGGCTGCCTGCAGCTTGGTGTTCATTCCACCTGTACCAGAGGCGCTTCCGGTGGAAGCCTTTCCCATATCCAGCAGCTCCTCCGTCAGCTCCTCCACCACCTCTATATATTTCGCATTCGGATTCTTCCTTGGATCATCCGTGTAGAGTCCGTCGATATCCGATAACAGAATCAGCATGTCCGCATCGATCAGCGCCGCCACGATGGCCGATAAAGTATCATTATCCCCAATCCCCAGCTCATAGGTAGCCACCGTGTCATTTTCATTGACGATAGGCACTACTCCCAGCTTAAACAGTTCTGCGAAAGTATTGCGTGCATTAAAACGGTTCAGATTATCAATGATCGTATTCTTCGTCATCAAAATTTGCGCTGCCACTTGATTATATTCCGCAAAAATCTTCTGATAGGTCATCATCAGCCTGGCCTGGCCAATGGCTGCGCATGCCTGTTTCACCGCCGTAGGATTGTCCTCATCGATCCCCTGCATCATCACCGCTTTCCTGCCCACCGCCACAGCGCCGGACGTTACAAGCACCACATCTTTGCCGCGGTTTCTGATATCGCACAACTCCCGCACCAGCACGTCCAGCTTCGTGTAATCCAGATCTCCCGTCTGTACATGCTGCAATGAGGAAGATCCTATCTTGATCACGATCCGTTTCTTATCTTTCATCATCTCTCTGATCTTTGTATTCCCTGACATCTCTTCTCTCCAGTCTTAAAATTTCCCGTTTCGGTTATCATTTCTTACAATGGCATAAATTCCGCCGCTATCTTCTCCGCGATTACCATACCATCCATCGCCGCCGAAGTAATGCCGCCCGCATATCCGGCGCCTTCCCCACACGGATAAAGTCCCCGGATCACCGACTGTCCCGTCTCGTCCCGTATAATCCTCACTGGAGAGGATGTCCTGCTCTCAACCCCTGAAAGACAGGCGCTGCCGTCCGAAAAGCCATGTACGTTCCGGCCGATCAGTTCAATCCCTTCCACCAGCGCACGGTTAAGTTCCGCCGGCAGAATTTCATGTACCGGCGCCAAACGATATTTTCCTTTGACTGCAGGAGCAAAATCGGGATAATGCTGTTCGATTACGGAGTCATACGATTCTGCTGTCTGTACTATATCTTTGAAAGCTGTACCGGTCACCGCCTTCCGGAACTCTCCATAGGTTTCCACCGGTACCGCGCCTTTTCCGATCCGGTATGCCCGCGCCTCCAATTCCCGCTGAAAGGCGATCCCGCCCAGCGGAGACTTATCTGCATAATCGTCCGGTGTCACCGTAACAATCATGGCGCTGTTACTGTTATCGCCGCCGCGTCCACTGTAGCTCATACCGTTCACCGCCAGCCGCTCCGGCTCGGAAGAAGCATTGACCACATAACCGCCGGGACACATACAGAAAGAATATACCCCTCTGCCTGAAGCGGTCTGCGCAGTCACTTTGTAGCTGGCTGCCGGCAGCAGCGGATGCTGTGAGCAGCCATATTGCATCTGATCGATCATCCGGCGTGGATGTTCCATGCGCAGCCCCACAGCAAATGATTTGGCGGCCATAGGCACCTGCTTCCGATGCAGCATCTCAAAGGTATCCCTTGCACTGTGTCCTGTCGCCAGCACGACCGTCTCACTCTCTATAAGTTGTTCTTTCACCGAGTGTCTATTATACGTTACTGCGTCATCCTCTGTTTCGCCGGCGTTCTCCTGATACCGGACGACTACACCCTCTACCTGTTCTTCTTCATAAAGCAGATCCGTCACCTGCGCACCAAATCTCACTTCACCGCCCCAGTCTATGATCTGTTCCCGCAGCCGCTTCACCACAAAGACCAGAATATCCGTTCCGATATGCGGTTTCGATTCATACAGAATCTGTTCCGGCGCCCCGGCTTCCACAAAAATACGCAGAACCTCTTTGTTCCTGCCGAATTTATCTTTTACAAGCGTATTTAACTTACCATCCGAGAAAGTACCTGCTCCCCCTTCTCCGAACTGTACATTGGAATCCGGGTCAAGTATACCTTCTTTCCAGAATCTCTCCACATCTGCAAGCCGCCGCTCCACGCAATTACCCCGCTCTAAAAGCAAAGGCCTGTATCCGTACTTTGCCAGCATATAACCGCAAAACAGACCGGCCGGCCCCGTACCGATAATAACCGGCCGGTGAAGAAGCTGCCTGCCGCCTGCCGCCGGAAATTCATAGTTCTTCTCTTCCACCGCCTGTACCTGCTTGCTTTTGCATCTGGCAATCACTTTTTTCTGAGAAGCTACTGACACATGCAGCGCATAGTTAATCCGGATTTCCGGTTTCTTTCTGGCATCAATCGACTTCTTCACAATCTGCCACGTCAAAATCTCTTCAGGTGCGATACGCAGCACTGCGGCAGCTTTGCACACAATATCCTGACTGGTATGTTCCAATGGAACTTTGATCTGATTGATACGAATCATTGCTCTGTCATCTCTCCTGTAATGGTTTCTGCGGATTATGCACTTTTCTGTGTGCCGTTATGATCGTATAACTGTACGCATTGACTGTTATGACACAATTATCGACCTCAATATACCAGTTCTTGCCCTGTCTTGTTATCACAGCCTGCCCGCACTCGATCTTTGTTCTGCACCACGCCGCAATATCCTCTACATCCAAAGCAAGATTCTTCCTGATCCGAATACCGCCCAATTCCGTTGTATGTAATCTGTCTAAATGGTCCGTCAGCTCTGTCACCCTGACTTCAACCGTTCCGTCCGTACGGGTATTGATTTCAAATTCCGGCGCTCCTGCCGCTGCACGCCCTGCCACAGCACCGCTGCTCCATGCCCACTGCAGATTATATCCGCCGCAGATCCCGTCGATATCCAGTATCTCCCCCGCGAAAAACAATCCCGGCACTTTAACTGACTGCAGCCTGTCCGTAATTTCTTTGAAATCCACACCGCCGGCACACACCTGTGCCTGTTCAAAAGAATTCGTCTCCCGCACCGTTACCTGAAAAGAATGAAAAAGTGACTCCAGCTTCTTTCTCCGGGACGCATTGATCTCACATACTGCTTCCGCTTCCCGGATCCCGGCCAGTTTTAACAGCAATAAGCCTGTTTTCTTATTGACAATCCCGGTCACAAACTGCTCCATATGCTGCTTTCTCTGCTGCTCCCATCGCTGCTCCCAGAAAGCGGCATCCGTATCCGGCATAAAATCTATCGCTGCCGTTACCTTCTTTTTCTCCAGCAGCGCATATGCTGCAATCCTGCTGAACTGAAAAACCGGAATTCCTGAAATCCCATAATCTGTCAGCTGCAATTCGCCATCTACAACGCTGACAGCAGTTCCATCTATGTATAGCATCAGACGCGCCTCACAGCGCACCCCTGCCACCTGCTTCCAGAAGGATCCCTCGCATCGGAGCGCCGTAAGCGCCGGCACCGTCGGCACAATTCCATGCCCCAGCTGCCCTGCAAGCTCAAACCCCGTCCCATCCGATCCTGTTCTTGGAGCTGCCTTACCTCCGCAGGCCAGGATCACAGCATCGTATCTTTGCCCTGTATCAGTTTCCTGCACTTTGCATGTCTTCGGATCGGTCTCCACCATCAGTCGGGTAACGCCTTCCTTCTCTGCCACGTTTCTGACCCCGGTAACCCGGCACTGCGTATAAAGCTGAATTCCCAGGCTTTCCATCTCATATCGCAGCACATCCGACACCGTTGCCGCCTGCTCACTGGCCGGATACAAATAGCCGTTCCTGTTTTTGATCCGCATACCCAGCTTCCGAAAAAAGTCTTTCGTCTCCGTTACCCCAAACCGCTCATAGATCCTTGCCACGCAGGCAGCGCCTCCTCCATAATAGCAGCCTGCCTCCATAACCTCATTGGAGAAATTGCATTTTCCATTTCCCGTAGACAGAATTTTCTTTCCAACTCTGTCATTCCTTTCGTATAACGTCACACACGCTCCCGCATATGCCGCCTGGATTGCTGCCATCATCCCGGCCGCTCCACCGCCCACCACGGCAATCTTTCTCCTCATATTTCCTGTATTTTCAAACCTTTCTTTATAAATCGACAATACCCTCAGTGAACAAAAGAATACACGCCCTGAGACATTATATCATAAAATATAACCTTTCAGCATTAAAAATTCCCCTTTCAGATACCTTTTCTGGTAAGCACAAGGGGAACCTGCCTTTAATCTTCAGCTTGAATAAGATTCCAGAAAATTATACAGTTCTTCATCATTTTCAATAAATTTACCCTGTATGATTTCCGCCTTCAGCTGATCACTGAGATCGGACAACAGGATATCTGTATTCATATGAAGCCGTCTCTTATCTTCCTCATATACCACGATAAAATGATCTTCCACCATCAAATAGTATCCCTTTTCCTCTGCTGCTTTATAATACTTACATACTACCACTCTGTCTTTGGAAAAGGCCGTCAGCTCTATAGTCTCGAATCCCATTTCCAATTCCGTGAGCGGTGGATTCTTGTCATAGGATTCCAGTTCTTTGATCAGGCTCTCTCGATCCAGTCCAATATATTTCACCGGTACATCCTCCTGCTTCTCCTGAATCGTACCATCCGCAAGATTGACTTCCTCGATTAAATACATAGTATCTGCCGTCACCACAGGAATCTTCTCTACCGCTGTCTCTATAATCATCTCTTCCTGCGTCTCTTTTCCGGAAGTCCACTGACCGCTGTTACTGTTTTTCATGCTGTCAGAATCATACATACTTTTCTCAATTTCTTTTTCCTGATATTTGTTTGGATAGAAGAACTGCTCCGCTTTCAGCGCCATATAGCCGCCCGCTCCCAACAAAAATATTGATATTACAAAAAAAAGACTGACACGTCTTACAAATTTCATCCTTACACAAGCCCTTCTTATCGGATTCTCCTGTAATCAGTATCAGTCATTTACAAAAAAATATTCAGCTTCACTCCAAATTTCTGTTTTAATATTTTACTTCAAATCGATATCCTGTTCTCCCAGCTTCATCCTTACTCCATTCTGAAGCGTCACAAAATCTAACGGAATCTGTTCAGTCTGCCGAACCGGATTCCAAAGTCCCGGCTCCTATAAAACCCCGATATTCTTTCCGAACATGATAAAGAAAAAACCAAGCGGTATCCGGGACAGCTCTTCTTCTCCGATCACCCGCAGTATCATCAGCATAGTCAGATCGAGAAAAATCCCCGCCGCAATGCCAGTAAGGATTGTAACTGTCGCTCCAGCCGGTTCCAGCATGAATCTGCCAATCAGCATAACCACCAGTCCGGATACGACAGCGGCGGCAGCCGGAAATGCGACGCCCGCGAACCAACTGGGCTGATATCTTAAGTTCCTGCTGATAAACAGGAAGTTCATTACACAAAAAACGGCAAAGTAAGCAATCAATGCATAGATGATCCCATCCGCTCCAAGCAGCGCTTTCTGCACAAACAGATAAGCAACGAGAATATGCACGATCATAGAAGCAAGTATCGAGACAAACAGCTCACGCAGCATATGCATTCGGAACAAAAGCTGCGCAAAGAAAAAGCTGAAACTGCAAAGTACGATAATGACTGCTCCCTTTTGGATCCATGCTCCGACTGCCGCCGTTTCATGCTTGTACAGACACTTGACAATGGCCTCAGCCAGAGCCGCCAGATAGACCGCCATCGGAAACGCCGTTATGGACAATTTGCATACAGCCTTGTCCAACCGCTCTCTCATGATCCGATAGTCTTCCTTGTCGTACGCATTCTTGATCTTGCTGACCGTCACCGTTACCCCCAACAGACACAATGCAGCCCCAACCCCGATCAAAACAGCAAATTTACCGTAATAGGCTCCCCAGGACGCCGTACGTATCTCCCCCAGTTCTTCTGCTCTTTTGTTCATGCAGTAATTAAACATACGCTGATCGATCAGCATGAACAGATTCGTAAAAACGGCAACGATCGCCATCGGGATACAATTCAGAAGCACTGTTCTCTGTATAGAATACTGAGAGTCTCCCCCTTTGCCGCTCTCCGCCTTAATCCGGTCGCGCAATGTTCTGGAGTAAAATAAATAAATGATCAGAAGATAGATCGTTGTGATCACCTGTGAAAGCAGCACCCCCAACATAGCGCCCATCGCTCCATGGGCAAAACTAAATTCCGCATTCTGCCGCAATGCAGAAACCTTATTCCCGTATGCATAAAGCGTTCTTCCGCACCCCAGAGCGCAAAGGAACATGGATATCCTCTCTATATATTGTGAGTGTGCCGTCAGTGTTCCCAGACCATAGCCGTTGAAAAATCCACGGAATGTCCCGATCAACGCTGCAAGAACGATAGTCGGTGCAGCAACAAGCACTGCCATCCGGCTCAAGGATTCCAGTATCACGAAATCGGCTATCTTAGAAGCCGTTAGAACAAGCACAGCAGCAATCACGGAACTGACCACCAGATCCATGATAAAGACCGCGCCAAACACTCTTCTGGCATTTCGGTGCTGTTCCCGCTTCACTCTGTATCGGATCATACCGGACACAGCGCCCGTCACACTGTATGATGTAATATAAGTAATCAGCATAAATATCTCAAACGCCGGCGCAAACAATCCTACACCTGCATCACCTATCACCTTACACAATGGTATCCGCATGATAAGTAAGATAACATAGGACAAGATCCCGGCAGACTGGATCATCGAGGTTTTAATCGCTGCCAGCGCAGAATTTCTCCCCGGACCCGCTTTCTTTCGTACCTTCATTGTAT
Source organism: uncultured Lachnospiraceae bacterium (assembly GCA_947576945.1). GTDB lineage: Bacteria > Bacillota > Clostridia > Lachnospirales > Lachnospiraceae > UBA3282. The sequence continues at coordinate 90,469 of CANPTH010000001.1, read as the reverse complement.
ACCTCCATCATGCGGCCGGTCCTGAATCCCGAGCGCATGCAGTAATTTCGTTACAGTTCACGGCCTGACCAGCCGCAAACTGTTACACATCCAGCACATTCCAGGTCGCCTTCGGCGAGAGGCTGGATGTCTGAAAACGTAAAGTTATCAGCGAGTACTACGTACTCAATGCCCTTGCAACAGTTCAGGCCCCCGTGAATAGTAACATACTTTCTATAGATCACGCGTAATCTTAAGCTGTTCTAATACTTCCTCCTGCTTTCTCTCCATGATCTCCGCTTCCTGCGGTGTCATATGGTCATAACCGCACAGATGAAACATACTGTGGGCTGTCAGAAAAGCAAATTCCCGCAGAAGAGAATGCCCGTACTCCTGCGCCTGTGCTGCAACATGATCAGCCGACAAAATAATATCTCCCAACACCAGTTCCCCGCTGTCCGGGTCGAAATACTCCGCTTCATCCTCCTCAACGATCGTAAAGTCCCCCGCCTTGACAAAAGGAATGTTCGGAAACGACAGCACATCTGTCTCCTTATCCAGATCACGATACTCTCTGTTGTATTCCCGGATCCCATTTCGATCGGTAAGAAGAAGATTTACCGTAGTCTCATAGGGGCAGTTTTCTGTCTCCAGTACTGTTTCCATGATCTGCTCCAAGATCTCCTGCATGGTAAAGGGAAAAGAAACGTCTGTTTCATTTTCAACGTAAGAAGTCATAATATAATTTCTCCTCCACAAATATCTTCTTCATCTCATAAAGCTGAGCCAGAGAAATCTGATTCTCCCACAGCTCGTCCGTCTCCAGCTTCTTCTTAAACACAGTATCGATCAGCTGTCCGTAATCCAACTGCGCCTTAGGGTCTTTCTCAAACAGATACAGAATAGATGAAACAATACAGTCAGCGAACAATACCACGATCGTTTCGCCTGACACCACCTTCTCGGATCCGTCTACATACTCTTTCAGGATCCTTTTCGTTTTTGCAGGAAAATGGTATTCGTCGCAGATAGCGGACACATTTTCCCAGCTGTTTTCTCCTTTTAATTTACCGATTCTGTGATAATAGCCGCATGCCTTAACGGCGGACGCATCCAACTGCAGACGCTTGGCGATCCGATCGCCCAGATACGCCGTATGTATCGCATGATAATATTCATCCCTGGACAGATTCTTGAGCTGTACTAAAAGCGGACATTCCGGATCGTTGATCTCCATATATTTCTCCTGATCCTTATGGATCACCGACGAGCTGAATGCCTTCAGTATGATCAGAAGCAGAATACAGCATACGATCACGTTGACTGCCGGAATCGTATATTGTTCCAGCGCAAGCTGCTCTTTGGAGAACAGAACCACATTGGCAGTCAGGCAAAGGATCAGCACCAGCAGGGAAACGACCACCGGCAGGCCTACCAGAAAATCATCATTCAGATTGCAGAACATGAGAATGCCTGCCAGACCGCTGATAAAATAAAGCCAGAAAACTGTCATATCACCGCCCGCAAAGTTAACTGCCAGAAGCAGACATACACTGCCCGCCGCCATTCCCGTTATACCGTTGCTGAACACGCCAAGAAAGACAAAGATTGCAAGAAACGGCCATCCCGTTACCGGCAGCATCGGGAAAAAAACCGCAGCAGCCAGGCTTCCAAGATAAACAACGGCAAATTTGACATATTTACCTTCGTTGCGATAGATAAATAAACCGGTCACTTCACTTAACAGATAGGCATAGATAACAATACCGGTTCCCGTCAGTACCATTACTGTATTACGGATCAGGCTGTCGGTGCCGGGCTGATTCAGAATACTTCCGAAAAATGCGATCCCGCCTGCCGCCACAAACATAATGCTGAATATCATGATTCTTTTTATACGATTGTTTTTACTTTTTTCCACGATTATTATTCCTGCTTCTCAGTTTTAATTCACTGCGTCTTGTCTCTCTCGACTCAAAATCCTCGTACGCTTTGACGATCTTCTGTACAAGCGGATGCCTTACCACATCCTTGCTGCTCAATTTACAAAACGCGATATCATCGATTTTAGATAACACTCTCGCTGCAATATCCAACCCTGACTTCATATCCGGTGCCAGATCCTTCTGCGAGGCATCGCCTGTCACCACCACTTTAGAGCCAAAACCGATACGGGTCAGGAACATCTTCATCTGCGCCGGCGTCGTATTCTGCGCCTCATCCAGAATAATATAAGCGTTGTCAAGCGTCCGCCCCCGCATATAGGCAAGCGGCGCCACCTCGATCAGTCCCTTCTCCATATTACGGGCAAAACTCTCTGCTCCCATGATCTGGTACAGGGCATCATACAGCGGGCGCAGATACGGATCCACCTTACTCTGCAGATCTCCCGGCAGAAATCCGAGCTTTTCACCTGCCTCGATGGCCGGTCTTGTCAAAATGATCCGGCTGACCTCATTGTTCTTGAAGGCCGTGATCGCCATGGCCATGGCCAGATAAGTCTTGCCGGTTCCCGCAGGCCCGATACCGAATACTATCATATGATCCCTGATCGCATCCACGTACTTTTTCTGTCCCAGAGTCTTCGGCTTGATCGGTTTCCCGCTTACCGTATGACAGATGCAGTCCCCGTCTATCTCCAGAAGAACATCCTCTCCGCTCTCCTTCTCCATCTCCAGCGCGTAATTCACATTCTGTTCTTCCAGAACGTTCCCCCGTTCCGATAAGGTTAAAAGCTCACGCACGATATGGGATGCTTTCATGACTGCATCCCGCTTCCCGCTGATCTTTACGGATCCGTCTCGATCCACGATCATCACATGCAGATCGTCTTCTATCTTCTTAATATAAGCATCTCCTCTGCCGAAAAGATTCTGCATATGTTCCATCGGCATATCGATGCTGATCGTAAATTCCTCCATATCTGTTCCGCCTCTTTCTTTCGCAGTGTACTGCTATTCAGCATTCTCCTCTTCAGACGCTTCCTCCTGCGCCACCGGTTCGACCTCAGTCGGTGCGGACTCTACTGCCGCCTCCTCCAACTGCATACGGGCATTTAATACCCAATTATCATCATACTTTTTTATTGTAACATTTTTTTCAGTAATTTGTACCCCTTTTTCATCCAAAGATGCTATAATTTTTCGCCATTCTTCCTGCATGATGTTATTCATCTCATCCGCCGTATGTTTCTTCCTTACAATCTCATATTCCTGAATTGTCTTTCTGCCATAGAAAAAGGGCAGATATAAACGGTCCAGCAGACGGACCTGCTTCTTCTCTCCACTGATATCATACTGTTCATAGGGAACTTTTCCGAATCTAATGTCCCACTCTTTATCATTGACACCCAGAGTGATCATCTCTTTCTGTCTGCCGGAATACAGTTTCTCATCGTATAGAATATCCCTTTTCACGGAAAGCGATTCCGTATAACGAAGCAAAATATCCGCATCTGACTGCACAAACTGGTATTTTCTGACTGTAGTATCCTCATTGTAGACCGGTACTGCTCCGCTGACCAGAACATCTCCCTTTTCCACCGTATCTCCCAGCGCCACCTGCGGCACACCGCTTCTGGTGATAATATAGGATACGGTTCCCGGCCTGGTCGCGATAAGATCGATACCATCTTCCTGTGCCTGCTGCATGTTCTGCTCATAGTCCGGCATTTCATTTTCCTTGATGTGAATCAGAAGCGTAGTACCTTTTACCTGCACAGATGTCCATGTAATAATGTCATGATCTTCCCGCAGCGCTTTCTCCAGACCTTCTATCTGCAGCCGGCTCTTTTTCATGGCAACATGCACACCCTTCTCATCCAGGTAGTCCATCAGCACATCCTCTGTCAGGACATAATTCCCCTCGATCTCAATATTCCAGATATAACCTGCCATGATTACCCAGAAAAGAAGGCAGCCCAGCAGTCCGGCAACAAACATTTTGCGCTTCTGCATTTTAGACATAAAAAAAGGCAGTCCATATTTCTGTAAAACGGCTGCCCTGGTTCCGGTCTTCTTCAACAACGGTTTCAATGCAAAAAAACCGCGCACACTGATCTTCATAGTATCATGATCACCATGATTGACGATATCCCACACCAGAATATCATGATTTCCGCACAGATTCAGCAGTCTTTCCGTGGAATATCCCCATACCCTGATCTTCACATAGCCTCGGATATACTGTACCCAATGAAGCATTTCTGCACCCCCATACACTAGACGTAACGGACAGCCTCAATACTGCCGCTGATCTTCATATCTTCATTGGTATAGTAATCAATCGCCAGCTGCCTGCCCTCAAAACAGATCTTACAGTTCTTACCCTGCAGCACGATGGATTCCTTTGTATACTCCAGTATTCCCTTATAATTTTCTATAAAAGCTTCCCTGTTTCCGGTGACTGTGACGATCGACGCGCCCAGCATCGTATCCTTTGGAAGTTTCAGGGACTCAACGATCAGTTCTTTAGAACCGGATAAGGTTGGTATAGGCAGTTTTCTATGATTCCTTCTCATAGTTCACTATATGTTGCATCACACAAAATCATACCTTTATTCTTCCACAATATACTAACGAGTAATGCCGCTCCCCTCCACTTATCAACACCTTAACTATCTCTGTGATTCTTCTTCAATGGGTTGAAATCTAAATCCTATCGCTCATATATTTCCTGGAATTGCGTAAAATCCTACCCTCACTTATGATATGGTTCTCCATTTATAATGCGGTATCCCCTGTAAATCTGTTCTAACAGGATTACCCGCATCAACTGATGCGGAAAAGTCATTTTAGAAAAGCTGACCGCATGGTCAGCTCTCTTACAAATCTCTTCATGCAGCCCCAACGAACCGCCAATGATAAATTGAATATGGCTGATGCCCTGCGTTGCCGCTCTCTCCAACACAGCCGCAAATCCTTCCGAATCATATTCTTTGCCCTGGATCTCCAATGTGACTGCTAATGCATCTTCCCGGATATATTTCAGAATTCTCTCGGCCTCTTTCCTGAGGATCAGCTGTTCCATCGCCATTCCTGCCTTATCCGGCGTTTTCTCATCGTCTACCTGTACGATCTCCAATCTGCAATAACGGCTGAGCCGTTTCTCATATTCCGCTATGGCTTCCCGATAGAATTTCTCTTTCACTTTACCAACTGCAATTACTGTTATCTTCATCTGTCCTCATATAGCTTCTGGTAATACTCGTCCACAAAGTGTTCCAGAAATGCTTCATCTAAATTCATAAATTTATTGCTGATAATAGCCTTCATCCTGTCGGTACGCATAAAATACTTCTGCTCCTCTCCGGCCTCCTCCGCCAAAAGCTCCGCATCCAGCATTTCAACAGACAGATTATTCTCGCACCACTTCGTCAACTCACTTAACAGGGAATCCTCAGATTTCGCTTTCACAAGCAAAATTCTGGAATTGCGCATGGATACAACGCCAAACACGATAAAGAGCACGAACATCGCTCCCATGACACCGCATACCAGATACTTTGTAGTGCTTTCATTTCGATACAGAGGAATCATTCCCGTAAAGACAAGAAGAATGAAGATAAAACCAGTAATCCCTACAATCAATAATATGTATGCAGAAGATCTGTTATCCTCCGCCCTGGCCGCACTGTTCTGATAAGGATGATAAGCCGGTATTTCCTCTGCTTCCGGCATCTCCTCCGTGCCTTCCATTTGTCTTACCCGTTCCGCAGCATACATCCTGTGCAGACGCTCCAGCCTCTCCTGCGCATCGTTGACATCACCGTTCTCCTCATCCAGACTTTCTACCAGCGCAGCATTACAGTCCACACAACGCGCTATTCCTTCCCTGTACTCATTCTTACACACCGGACACCAAGGCATATCGGTCACTCTCCTTATTGCAATTCGGATTTTCTCTTATGCAAAAGCATTATGAAAAATGCCATAATTTTCCTTTACACAAATCTATTCTATAATCATTTTGCACGAATTGCAATACAAATCTAATACAGGTCAGTATAATTCATTCCTATCGTTACGATTCACGGCAAAAGCGCATCCGGCATTTTACTTTGTTTCCGGCTTCAACAGTTCCTTCAGTCCCTGATTCTTATTCTCAGATTTGTCTATGTCCATATACAGAGAGGAATCGTCAACTTTCTGCCACACGGAGCATTCTCCAATTGCACTCATATCTCTCCACAGCTGAAACACGCCTTTCTCAGTAATGCCGCTCCATTCTTCTACATTGCCAGTATAGTCAACTGTATTGGCATACAATTCGCCATCGTACAACCCGTTGTTGAAGTTACCGACTACATTCTGCAGGATTCTTTCCCTCACCTGTAATTTAGACGTATCTACATCATAGTGTTCTGCCCCCTGTCCATTGGGCAGATCATTCGCCCAACTGCCAGAATAGCTGTGCGCCATGTATTTCCCCATCGCATTATCTTCGTCTTTCTGTCCGATATAGAATTTAAACCAAACGCCTTCACCACTTCTTATACCGTCAGACCAGTCGCCATAGTAATAACTGTTCTTCTCATAAATTGCAAGGCCCTTGCCCTCTGGTCTGCCGTTACTGTTTACACCGCCCATATAATAATATTGATTTGTGCCTTCCAATCCTGCCGACAGTTTCACATACCTCTTTAAATGTGCCAGATCCCATATGGCATCCTGATTATTATCTGCAAAATATGGCAGGGCCTCATTCAGTATAAATTCTTTGGTATATGCTACATCATTCTCATCTTCTATATCGATCACGACCGCCGTCTTATCACCGTCTGCAGAGACAAATTCATCGCTTGCCGGCATCTTCTCTTCCACATGCGACTGCCCGGATTGTGTCTCCTGTCCGCTTACCGTTCCGGCATCCTTGTTCTCATCCTGCTCCTCCGGAAGTTTTACGACAACAGCTTCTCCCGATGTATTCCTGACAACGTCATTCCTTTTTTGCTCCTGCGCATACTCCGTAATATTTTGTTGTAAATCTCCGTTTACATCAGATAATTTCTTTTTCCCTGGAATCAGAAAAAGCAAAACAATAATACAGAGCAGAAGCAGAACAATCACGCCCAATAATACCGTTGTCATATAAGGCCGCTGCAGAAGTCCATGCAGGCCTGCCTTGTCCTCACCATTCTCTTCACGTTCCATCATATCCAGATCTTCTACCAGCAGGTCATCTCCGGTCTGCGCTTCATGCCCCTCCTGCTTACCTCCTCTGATATCATCCCGCCACCGGCGCTCTTTCGAATGATCATTCCGTTCCATCATATTCATACGTCACACAACCTTCCTGCCATGCCTCTATACAGCGCAACCAATGCACTCTCTTACCTGGCCCTGCAGATACTTACCTTCCTGCATCTAACACTATTATAGCCTGCATTCCTTAATAAACTACTATTCAAATTATTAAGATTTTCCTAACCTGTTTCACGAAAAGAGTCCGCCATCTGGCAGACTCTTCTCCTGTCTTCTTTACCGACCGTGTATTTCTTTGTTCACTGAGGGTATCTATTACTCAAATATTCATCGATCCCTTTAGCTGCCGCCTTACCTGCTCCCATGGCAAGAATCACGGTTGCCGCACCTGTCACCGCATCTCCGCCGGCATAGACACCCTCTTTGGACGTCCTGCCAAATTCTTCTTCCGCTACAATACATTTATATTTATTGACTTCCAGTCCTTTCGTCGTGGATGAAATCAACGGGTTCGGAGAAGTCCCCAGAGACATGATCACCGTATCCACTTCCATCAGAAACTCGGAACCTTCAATTACGACAGGCCGTCTTCTGCCGGAAGCATCCGGTTCTCCCAGTTCCATTCTGACACATCTGATTCCGGATACCCATCCATTCTCGTCCGCAATGATTTCGGTTGGATTGGTTAGAAGATCAAATATAATCCCCTCTTCTTTGGCATGATGCACTTCCTCCACACGAGCCGGAAGCTCCTCTTCGCTTCTGCGATACACAATATGTACCTCCGCACCAAGACGCAGGGCCGTTCTTGCCGCATCCATTGCCACATTACCGCCGCCCACAACAGCTACTTTCTTTCCAAGCATGATCGGTGTATTGGAATTCTCGTCAAACGCTTTCATCAGATTACTTCTCGTCAGGTACTCATTGGCAGAAAAAACACCGTTAGCCTGCTCTCCCGGAATCCCCATAAACTTCGGCAGTCCCGCACCGGAACCGATAAACACGGCGTCAAACCCTTCTTCCTCCATTAACTCGTCAATCGTAACAGATTTACCGACCACCACATTCGTTTCGATTTTCACGCCCAAAGCCTGTACATTCTCAATCTCCCTGGCCACGACATCTTTCTTGGGAAGACGGAATTCCGGAATCCCGTATACAAGCACTCCGCCCGCTTCGTGCAGCGCCTCAAAGATTGTAACATCATATCCCATCTTCGCCAGATCGCCAGCACAGGTCAAACCTGACGGACCGGAACCGATCACGGCCACCTTCTTATCTTTTTTCTCCTTAGCGCCCTCCGGTTTAATATGATTCTCTCTTGCCCAATCTGCCACGAAACGTTCCAGTTTGCCGATCGATACAGGCTCTCCTTTAATGCCGCGGATACATTTGCCCTCACATTGGCTTTCCTGCGGACATACACGTCCGCAAACAGCCGGAAGCGCGGAAGCCTCACTGATGATCTGATAGGCCGCCTCAATATCCCCTTCCTTCACTTTCTCGATAAATCCCGGAATATTGATTGCCACAGGGCATCCCTGAATACACTGCGCATTCTTACAGTTAATGCAGCGAGTCGCCTCGCACATTGCCTCTTCTTTATCATATCCCAGACATACTTCTTCAAAATTTGTAGCACGTACCTTTGCATCCTGTTCCCGAACAGGTACTTTCCTTAATACATCAGCTGTCATTCTATTGATCATGCTCCTTTCCTGGCTGCCTAAGCAGTTCAGCTCCTGCAATACCGTTAATCATCTGTTATTGATCGCTTCTATTCATCCGCACAATTTCCGCATCCGCCGTGATGGGTGTCGCCTTCCTGTGCTTTCAGGAAGGCTCTTCCTTCTCTCGTCTTATAGATCTGCTGACGCTTCATCGCCTGATCAAAATCCACTTTATGTCCGTCAAATTCCGGGCCGTCCACACAGGCAAACTTTACTTCTCCATCCACTGTCAGACGACATGCGCCGCACATACCTGTACCGTCAACCATGATCGGATTCATGCTGACTACCGTTGGCAGCTCATACTTCTTCGTCGTCAGGCATACAAACTTCATCATGATCATCGGCCCTATGGCCACACATACATCATAAGTTTTGCCTTCTTTGTCGATCAAATCCTCGATCACTTTGGTGACCATACCGCTCCTGCCATAGGAACCGTCATCTGTGGTAACATAAAGGTTACCGGCCACAGCCTTCATTTCCTCTTCCATAATCAACAGATCCTTTGTCTTCGCACCGATAATCACATCAGCCTTCACTCCATGCTCGTGCAGCCACTTAACCTGTGGATAGACCGGCGCTGTACCGAGGCCGCCTGCCACAAAAAGGATCTTTTTCTGCTTTAAACTCTCCACATCTTCCTGAATAAACTCAGACGGACACCCCAAAGGACCGACAAAATCATGGAAACTATCCCCTGCTCTCAGATTTCGCATCATCTCTGTCGCCGCACCCACTACCTGCAGTACGATTGTGATCGTTCCTGCCGCTCTGTCATAATCACAGATCGTCAGCGGAATACGTTCTCCTTCTTCGTCCATTCTGACAATAACGAACTGTCCCGGCTGGCAAGCCTTGGCAACACGGGGAGCTTCAACATCCATAAGATAAATATTAGTTGTAAGTTCTTCTGCTTTTACTATCCTGTACATCCCTGTTTATCCTCCTAAACCGATATCCTTACCATATCTCACTAATAATAAAGTAACTCCTCTTTTTTTGCAACCGTTTCTTTCATAATTACCTAAATTCCGAGACAGTACAGATTCTGACTGAACCTGTTCAGTTTGTTGAACTGAATTACTATTCCTCAGATGGGAACTGCTACAAATTCCCCTTCTTCATCATATCCGAGCTGGGCTGCTTCCCCCGTGTGTATCTGAATCAGAAAAACCTTATCGGTCCGGCTCAGGATTCCCGTACCGTCGTCGTAATACTCATTGATCGTATAATATCCGCTGCCACCAATACCAAGCACGGAACTGAATTGATAACTAAGCGTACCATTGTGTCTCTTGCTGTTTCCTGCCGCATCTTCCAGATAGCCTGTCTCCACCAGTCTTTCGATCAGGTTCGCAACTGCCTGGTCGGTGGGGATTGCATCTTCCAGCGCCAGGGTATACGTTCTCATAATCACTTCACTGGATACACCCTCGTCACTGATATTGACAAACTTAAACTGCGTCCTTCCCAGAGGCATGGGAATCGGTCCTGTATAAGGCACGCTGTCAGCAGTGGGTTCTGAACCGTCTGTCGTATAATAGATCTTACAGCCGTCCAGTCCCTCAGCAATAATCATCATAGGCTCTGTATATTCCCCGCTGTACAACTCCACTTCCGGCGCATTCGGCACGGACAGGTTGATCACATACTTTCTGGTGACCACCTCACTCTCAATGCCATAATCGTTTACGAAAAAGGCACTGATCGTATGTTCTCCATCTTCCAGAAATAATGGCGCCGTATAAATCTGGCTGTGTTTATCCGGTCTGCTTCCATCTAATGTATAATAAATCGTTCCTGAAGTATTGGAACTAAGCTTTAAGGGAATCACCTCTGCATAATCGCCTTCCACATAACTGAATTCCGGCTCCATTGCCATATAGCTCTGAAACATATTGACAATGGAATCATCCTGACAGTTTTTCAACAGGTCATTAATCATCCCATATTGCTCCTGATTAGCATAGATCGCTATCACCTTATTGTAGGCTTCCTCCACATCCTCATAAGAAAACCCGTTATTTTCTATAATTCGGAACAACGCCTGAAGCGCTGAATCATCATCTTTCTGTATATAGTAGTAATCTGCCTCCATAAATAGCAGTTCCGCCTCCAAAGGATTCTTTGTAATGGCAGTTTCCAGACAGGCAATCGCCTCCTCATATGCTTCTTTCGCCGCGTATTCTCTGGCCTTATCAATCTGATATTCTACTGTTTGAATATGATAAGCATATGCACTGTATGTCACTAAAGCTACAATAAAGAAGATTACGAGACTGACAATTACCCATATTCTCCTGCTGTCCGACACAGGTTCTTCCACCCTGATGTATTCTTCCTGTATCTTCAAATCTGCCTGTTTTTCTTCTTTACTGTCCTCACCATCCTGTCCTGCAACCAAAATAGACAAAGTTTCCGTTATGCTGTTTTCTATTTCAGGCTCAAAATCTGGTACAATCCGAATCTCTTCTCCGCATTTTTCACAGATCAGATGTCCCTCAATCATCTCATTGCCGCAATGTGGACACTTCATAAACAGTTCCCCTTCTTATCTGCAGTCCGACTGTTTCCCGGCAATTCCTGCCTCCACACAGTTATTCATCAGCATGGCTATTGTCATCGGACCTACCCCGCCCGGTACAGGCGTGATCGCGCTGCATACCGGGGCAACATCCTCATAGTCCACGTCTCCGCATAATTTTCCGGCTTCGTTTCGATGGATTCCAACATCTATCACGACAGCGCCTTCTTTCACATATTCTCTGGTTATCATTCTCGGCTTTCCTACTGCTACCACCAGGATATCCGCTCTCCGTGTGACCTCACGCAGGTTCTCTGTCCTGGAATGCGCGATGGTCACCGTTGCATTCTCCCGCAGAAGCAGCAACGACATGGGTTTCCCCACAATGTTGCTTCTGCCGACAACTACACACTCTTTGCCTGCAATCTTAATACCAGAACGCTTTAACAGCTGTATAATGCCTGCCGGCGTACAGGATACAAAACCCGGCTGACCGATACAGAGCGCTCCCACACTTTGCGGATGGAAGCCGTCCACGTCTTTTCCGGGATCGATCGCCCGAATAACCGTATCTTCATCAATCTGTCCTGGCAGCGGCAGCTGCACAAGTATCCCGTTAATTTCCTCTTCATTGTTCAGTCTATCGATCAGCTGCAAAAGTTCCTCCTGTGTCGTATCCTCCGGCAGTTCATAAGAACGCGAATCGATACCAATATACGCGCAGGCCTTCTTCTTATTTCCGACATAAACCGAAGATGCCGGATCATTTCCTACCTGTATAACGGCAAGACAGATGGAAATTCCTCTGGATATCTTTAAATCCGCAACCTTCTCTTTCAATTCCTCTTTGATCTGCGCTGAAACTGCCTTACCATCTATTTTCTGCGGCATAACTACCTCCATTTACAAACTCTGCCCTCTGCTTCCTTTCTTTCAAAGCAAAACAAACAATAGCGCAGACCGTCTCCATAATAGTTTCCTTTATCCTGTCAAAACAATCCGGTTATCCTGCCTTTATCATTGACATCAATCTGATGGGCAGCCGGCTTTTTCGGCAGCCCAGGCATTGTCATAACCGCTCCGGTCAATACCACCACGAAACCTGCTCCAGCAGATACATATACCTCTCTGACATGCATGGTAAAGCCAACCGGTCTTCCTAAAAGCGCCGGATCATCCGACAGGGAATACTGTGTCTTGGCCATGCAGACGGGCATCCTTCCAAAGCCCAGTTTCTCCAGATGCTGAAGCTGTTTCAGGGCTGCTGACGTATAGGTTACTCCCCCGGATCCATAAATCTCAGAAGCTATGGTCTCTATTTTCTCCTTTAAAGATAATGAGTCCTCATACAATACATTAAAATGACTCTCTTTCTTCTCTAAAGTTTCCAACACCTTAGAAGCCAGCTCCACGCCGCCGGCCCCGCCTTTCTCCCAAACCTCCGAAATGGCAAATTCGCATCCTCTCTCCAGACAGTAGTCTCTTACAAAATCAATTTCCCTCTGAGTATCTGTCACAAAAGAATTCAGGGTCACAACGATCGGCACATGATATTTCTGCAGATTCTCAATATGTTTCTCCAAATTGACGATTCCTGCCTGTAATGCGGAAAGATTCTCCGCTGACAGATCCTCTTTGGCAATTCCGCCGTTATATTTGAGAGCACGTACCGTCGCAACAAGAACCACGACATCCGGCTTCAGACCAGCCATACGGCACTTGATATCAAAAAATTTCTCTGCGCCCAGATCCGCGCCAAAGCCGGCTTCCGTTATAACATAGTCTGCCATCTTAAGAGCCGCCTTCGTTGCACGTACGGAATTACAACCGTGGGCAATATTGGCAAACGGCCCGCCGTGTACCAATGCAGGCGTGTGTTCCAGCGTCTGGATCAGATTCGGTTTCAGAGCGTCCTTCAGGAGCGCCGCCATAGCGCCCACCGCCTTTAAATCGGATGCTGTAACCGGTTCGCCCTGTTCATTATAAGCAACAATAATCCGTCCCAGCCGTTCCTTCAAATCCTGAAGATCTGCAGCAAGGCAGAGAATCGCCATAATCTCTGAAGCCACCGTGATCACAAAATGATCCTCACGGACAAAACCGTCTGCTTTGGCGCCAAGACCTACCACAATATTTCTGAGAGAACGGTCATTCATGTCAAGACAACGTTTCCAGACTACCTGCCTGGTATCAATGCGCAGCTCATTTCCCTGCTGTATATGATTATCAAGAAGCGCCGCCAGAAGATTATTGGCTGAAGTTACAGCATGAAAATCACCTGTAAAATGCAGGTTTAAGTCTTCCATCGGCACCACTTGTGCGTATCCGCCGCCTGCCGCCCCTCCCTTGATGCCGAAGCACGGACCCAGCGACGGCTCTCTGAGCGCTATGACAGCCTTACGTCCCATCCTGCCGAAAGCCTGCCCCAGCCCCACACTGGTGGTTGTCTTACCTTCTCCGGCAGGCGTAGGATTGATCGCCGTCACCAGAACCAGCTTACCGTCCGGGTTACTTTGTATGCGTTCCATATATTCGTCTGCCAGCTTTGCTTTGTACTTACCATACAATTCAAGATCATCCGCCTCTATCCCGATCTTTCCGGCAACATCCACAATACTTTCCAGTTTCGCCTCCTGCGCGATCTCTATGTCTGTCTTCATGCCTGCTCCCTGCCTTTCCTGCCTGCTCCCCGTGTCGGCCTTTGACACAAACGCCCATGAACAGCGGGGTACAAACAACCCGAATTTTCATTTCTTTTACAGCACTTCTTCCACAAATCGTTCAAACTCCTCGGCGGTCATTAATACCTTACGCGGCTTAGTACCTTCCTCTTCTCCCACAACACCGGCTTCGCTCAATTGATCCATGATTCTGGCGGCTCTGTTAAACCCAATCTTAAAGACCCGCTGAAGCATACCGATGGAAGCTTTGTCCTTATCGATGATAAACCGCCCTGCCTCTGCAAAATACTGATCGTACTCGGATCCGCCGTCACCATTTCCCGCACTGCCCGAAGCCGCTGTACCGCTGCCGATATTCTGGATCTTCTCTTCAATATCATCACTGTAAACATTCCCGATCACCTGGTTCTTCAGGAAATCCACAACGTCCGACACTTCCTTATCCGACACAAAAGCGCCCTGCATACGTGCCGGTTTCGGATAGCCCTGCGGATAAAAGAGCATATCTCCCTTACCCAGCAGCTTCTCAGCTCCAACCATATCCAGTATCGTACGGGAATCCACACCGCTGGATACGGCAAACGCTGCACGACTTGGCATATTGGCCTTAATCAGGCCCGTGATAACGTCCACAGAAGGTCTTTGCGTCGCTATGATCAGATGGATACCGCATGCCCTGGCCAGCTGGGCCAGACGGCAGATAGATTCTTCCACTTCTCCCGGGGATACCATCATCAGATCCGCAAGTTCGTCCACAATGATCAAAATCTGCGGCAGCTTCGATGGCGCCTCCGGATCGCCGGCCTTCTGCAAATTCTCTGCTTTCTGATTATATCCTTTGAGATCACGTACATTGTAATCCGCAAATTTCTTATAACGGTCCGTCATCTCGGCAACACCCCAGTGCAGTGCCCCGGCCGCCTTCTTCGGATCAGTCACCACGGGGATCAACAGATGAGGTATCCCGTTGTAGACACTTAGCTCCACCACCTTCGGATCAATCATGATCATTTTAACATCTTCCGGTTTTGCCTTGTACAAAATACCCATAATAATGGTATTAATACAGACAGATTTACCGGAACCGGTAGCCCCTGCAATCAACATATGAGGCATCTTCGCAATATCCGTCACGACAATCTTACCACCAATATCCTTACCAACGGCAAAGGCAAGATTAGACGGAAATTCACGAAATTCTTTGGATTCCACCAACTCCCTGAAGGAAACCGCCGTATTCTCTTTATTAGGAACTTCTATCCCTACCGCAGCCTTACCCGGGATCGGAGCCTCTATCCGAATATCCGTGGCTGCCAGATTCAGTTTGATATCATCTGCCAGACCTACGATCTTACTTACCTTAACTCCCTGCTCCGGCTGCAGCTCATACCGGGTTACCGACGGTCCCTGGCTGATATCCGTGATCGTGACTTTCACGCCAAAGGTTTCCAACGTCTTTTGCAGATGCAGCGCCGTTTCTTTCAGTTCTCTGGCAGAATCGCCGTTGTTTTTGTTCTTCGCCTTAATCAGCAGATTATAAGAAGGGAACTGATACGGTCTGGGAATCTTTGCCGCTCCCTCGTTCACGGGCTGCTGCATTGTCTGTTGAAGCCGTTCCTCTTTCGCAGATTCTTTAAATGCATGCACACGTTCCCTGCCAGGATTCGGCGGCATGGAATTTCCGACAACACTGTCCGCCCCCGGTAATACTGTCATTGCGTTCTGTTGAATCGCTGGTTCTTCGAAACCATCCGCAAAATGATCCCCATAAGTTTCCTCAGGTATCTGCATCGTCTGTTTCTCATCTGATGCTCCGTGGATACGGATCTCACTGATATCATCTGACCCGTTTTCTATGTAATGGCAGGAATGCGATTCACCGGCCGCCTGCACAATTTCCTCTTCCGGCGTCGTTTCTTCCGACGGCTGCAGAATGATCTCATGGATATCATCCCGCGTCTTTTCCACATCTTCTTTTTCTTTATTTAAAGCCGTATTGAGCATGACGCCGGATACCTTCTTATCCATACGAAGAATTTTTTCGTTCTCCAGCTCTTCTTCACGAAGCCTTCGCTCCTCCGCCGCTTTGGCACGTCTTTCCTCCGCCCTGGCACGCTTCTCCTCTGCCGCAATGCGTCTCTCCCTGGCCCGCTCTCTGCGATATTCGGCATCTTCCATGGATCTCTCATACATCCTGCGTCCCTGATTCGTCACACCACCGATAAAAGACTTCTCCGTAACAATCACTACACAGATAACACCCACAACAAGGAGCGCCAATACGGTTCCCACCATACCCAGGAATTTGTAAGATGCATAGACCAAAGAACCGGCAATCACCCCTCCTCCGGTATGTCTCTCACTGCATCGCTTGAATATTTCTCCCACCTGAAAGCTTTCCGCCTGTCCAGGATCTACGGCAAACAGCTCAAAAACCATCCCAGCCAATACTGCAATAATAACACCTGCGACAAGCTTTCTGACCGCTATGTTATTGCCTGCATTCGACATGCCGAAAGCGATTGCCAGAAAAATAATCACCGGTGCAATATATGCCATCAATCCAAAAATCCCGAACATGATATCGCTGACTGCATCTCCAACCTTACCGACCACACCAAAATTACAAAGAAAAAGGATGATCGCAAGCGCAAGAAACACGATCAGTAATATCTCATTGCGGATTGCCACATCCATCGGCTCTGCGTGTGTATTTCTACTGCCGGTACTTCTCTTTCTCGTCTGTGTATTTCTATTTTTAGACGTACTTCTGCTCGAAGTTGTCGTTTTTTTCTTCGCGGAAGAACGATTTCCTCCCTGTCCTGATGCCATTAACTATGCCTCCTGACCAAAATAAGACTCCATATAGTATAGCATTTTCATTATCTCTTGTCATCCCTTATTTTGCGGCAGCCACTGTAAACAGTAACTTAATGTGCACTTACACGCCAATCATCCTGCCGATTGGCGTGAAGCAGTTATCCCGCGCCCAGGAAGCCTTCAAGGAACAGCCGTCAGTTGTAATTCAAAGTAACAGGTAAATAAATCCGTCAGTTCTTCTCCTGGTTCTTATCGTTTTTGCGCTTATCAATCATATCGTGGAGTTTGGAAACCGCATCCTTTATTCCTCCTACTTTACATAAAATCCCTTCGTCCACCGCTTCCTGCCCTACAAGTATGGTCCCCACATCCTTGGTCAGCACACCTGTTTCCATCATCAGCTCTTCAATTCTGGATTTGGAGATTTTACAATGCTCACAGACAAATCCCGTGATTCGGTTTTGTATCTGCCTGAAATAATCAAAAGTCTGTTGTACCCCGATCACCATCCCGGTTAGACGTACCGGATGGATCACCATGGTTCCCGTAGGGACTATATAGGAATAATCTGTGCTGACCGCAATCGGCACCCCGATAGAATGGCTGCCGCCCAACACCAGCGATACTGTCGGCTTGCTTAAGGATGCGATCATTTCTGCGATAGCCAGCCCGGCCTCCACATCCCCACCCATAGTATTCAGCAGGATCAGTACACCATCGATCTCCCTGCTGTCCTCAATGGCTGCCAGCTGCGGCAGAATATGCTCATACTTGGTCGTCTTGGACGAACTGCTCAGATTATCATGCCCTTCAATCTCTCCTATAATCGTAATCAGATGTATCTTATTATGCCTGTCATTCTCATCCAGCGTAATCTGACCGGTTTTCTCAATCCGTTCATCTGTATGATCCTCTTTATCCCGCCGTTTTTCCTGTTCCTCACGCTTTTCCTCTTTTGCATTCTTATTTGATTTTCCTTCCTTATCCTTTCCGCCATTCCTGCTGTTTTCCCTGTTGCCCATCATGTACCTCCGTTAAATAGAATAAGAGAATCACAAGCGCATTGTCCGCTTTGTGATCCTCTCATAGTTTGTGTTATCTTTCACCATTTATACATGCCGAAACGATTCTATGGAAAATGTTCAAAGATCAAAATCATCGTCTTCTTTTATTTCCACATCAAATTTCATATCCTGATCCCTGACAGGATATTGATAATCCATCTGCCTGTGAACATGTTTTTTGGGAAGCGGTAACGGATTCTCCAGATAACGAGGTTTTGTTATCACTTGTGCCTCCGGCTCCGTACTCTGCACTGTTTCTTCCATGTCTTCTAACTGCCTGTCTTCCAACTGCCCTTCTTCTATATCCGCTCCTTCTTCTGCTGTTTCAGGCTCCGATGCAGCTGCTTTCCCGTCTGTTATTACCGGAACCACTTCTGCCGTCTGATTAATCTCCTCGATCAAAGACTGCACCAGTCCTGCGCTTCCACCGAAAAGACAGTTTTGAATGCCCAGTCCGGCCAGCACACCCCAGATATACATGGAAAGCAGACCGAAAGGCTGTATGCCGATCACCGCCAGAGGAGTCGGCGCTGCAATAATACACAGCAGGATCCACAGCATATAATTCTGTTCCCTGCCGCTGCGGAAAAACTCAAATACCAGAAAAGCAGCAAATACCACAAGAACCGCGAACAGAAGCATATCCATAGAATAGGGATAAAGAGGCTTGAAGCCGAAGGTTCGCGTATTTTCTATGTGCAGCGCCACCCAGTTTCCCATCTCTTTCTCAAAAACAGTCCCTCTGTTATAGGAAACAACAGCAGCCATTCCCAGAAGGCCTGCCGCACATGACAAAATAACCGTAATGATCGCAGCACAACTGACTGCCAGAGAATAGTTGGCCTGCATTCCTTCCGGCCGCTTCTTCTTTCCGGTCATAACCGCTATCATTACTGTCAGTAATGTAAATGCCGTCGGATCCAGATACCCCAGAATGCCGATCCAAACACCTGTAAAAACTGCTCCGGCTGCCATCGGTACTCTTTTTAACCGATTCGCACAGTAACTTTTTACATAACCGGCGGCGGCAAGCATTCCGCTCATATACAAAATAAAATAGAAACACTCCGGCCCCAGATTCCTCAACATTTCCAGACAGCCTGTCGAACATGCCAGATAGAAAAGCGTCACACATGCAGGAATCCGGCCTGCAAGCTTTCTGGTCACTGCATAGGCAAGCACCAGACCTGCGATCTGCAGTATAAACTGAAAAATGATCGCAGAAGCAACTTTATTTCCCAGAAAAGTCAGCACAAATGACAACGAAGATACATACAGCCAGGCTGCGCCATAAGTAAGTGGTTCCACAATACCGTCCGCCGTCACCAATGCCATGTCAAAATATTCTATTCCATTAATACCGGCCTGTGTGATGTCATTGGCGGTATTTAACGCCACTATGTACTCCGATGCATATATAATCCGAAAAAAAATACCAAGAGCCAGTGCTGTCCACACTGCAATTCCCTCCAGGATCCACCGCATACTTTCCTTCCAGATTATTTTCTTCCTGACTTTGAGTGAAACAATGCGGATAATCCAGTACAATACTGCCATAACAGGGAGCATCAGAAATCCGGCAGTCTGTACTGTCCAGTCCGCCAGAGAAATCCTCAGTCCGCCGGTCTGCAGGTAACTCGCCCAGACATAATTCCCTGCGAAAACAAGAAATATGGCACACAGCATCGTATAAATCACCCATAGTACATAGCTAAACCACGTTTTGTGATAAGTCATAATCAAAGTATTCCTTTACTAGACTTTTGATATTGCCTGCTCCAGATCTGCGATAATATCATCAATATGCTCCAGCCCTACGGATAATCTGATCAGATCCGGCGCAACACCGGCCTCTTTCAGCTGTTCATCATTCATCTGCCTGTGCGTATGGCTCGCCGGATGCAGCACACTGGTTCTTGCATCGGCCACATGCGTTACGATTGCCGCCAGCTTCAAGTGATCCATCATCTGAGCCGCAGCCGCCCTTCCGCCCTTTAATCCGAAGGAAATAACCCCGCATGTACCGTCTGGCATATACTTCTTAGCCAATTCATAGTACCTGCTTCCTTTCAGCCCCGGATAATTTACCCAGGCTGTCTTCTCATTCCGCTCCAGGTATTCCGCCACCTTCAGCGCATTATAACAGTGCCGTTCCATACGCAGCGGCAAAGTCTCCAGACCGACATTCAGAAGGAATGCATTCTGCGGCGACTGTATGGATCCCAAGTCTCTCATCAGCTGGCTTGTAGCCTTGGTAATATAGGCCGCCTTACCAAACCTCTCCGTATAGATAATGCCATGATAGGACTCGTCCGGCGTGCACAGCCCCGGAAATTTATCCGGGCAGGCGCTCCAGTCAAACTTCCCTGAATCCACGATACAGCCGCCCACAGCCATGGCATGGCCGTCCATGTATTTCGTTGTCGAATGTACAACAATATCTGCTCCCCAGTCAAAAGGGTTACAATTGATCGGTGTGGCAAAAGTATTGTCTACGATCAATGGTACCTGATGCGCATGTGCCAAATGAGCGAATTTCTCGATATCCAGAACCACCAGCGCAGGGTTGGCGATCGTCTCCGCAAAAACACATTTCGTATTCGGTTCAAAAGCCTTCGCGATCTCCTCCTCCGAAGCATCCGGATCTACCACCGTACAGCGGATCCCCATCTTCTTCATCGTACAGGTGAGCAGGTTAAAAGTCCCGCCATATACCGTGGAAGACAGGACTACATGATCTCCTGCCTCACAGATATTGAACACTGCATAGTGACATGCCGCCTGTCCGGAGGACGTCAGCATCGCCGCCACGCCGCCTTCCAGCTCACAGATCTTGGCCGCCACACAGTCATTGGTGGGATTCTGCAGTCTGCTGTAGAAATAACCGCTCTCCTCCAGATCAAAAAGTCTTCCCATCTGTTCCGAAGACTCATATTTAAAAGTGGTGCTCTGATAGATCGGCAGCACACGCGCCTCTCCGTTACCCGGCTGCCACCCGGACTGAATACATATTGTCTCTTTCTTATACTGTCTGCCCATATTGATCTCCCATTCTCATGCCGCCTGCGCCATGATCCTTCTGTTCTTTCACGATCACCATATATTCTGCCTTCAACTCTGCCATCATAGATTTGTAAAGACGGCTGCACTGTTCATTCTGTCCTTCTTCGATATAGTCCACGCATTTCCTGATATAAGTATTCCAAAGATACCGATATTCCTCCTCCGGATCTGCCTCTCTGGCAATCCTTTTGACGATCGTCGGTGCAATGTCATAATATTCCTCTATCAGTTGTTTCCCCTCTGCACTCCCGGCAAAATATCCGTCCCGGAACTGTTTCATCAGCAGGATCTCTTTGCAATCCTGCGGTTTCTGCAGTCCACGGCATACAGCAGTCGTCACAAAACAAAGCTTTTGCCGGAAACCGGATTGAATGGACTCAAAATCCGACGCCTGGATACGGGCTCCAAAAGCTTCCTGCCATTTGCTGCATATTATATCTGTCAGGCGCTTCGTCTCCTCTTCTCTGACGCCGCCGCGCCTGTGCCATGCAATGACCGCCGGTAAAACATAGGAGACCATATACAGGTTCAGGTTGTACTGCAGCTTCTCCTTTTTCGTCCTGCCTTTGACAGCATCCACTTTCTGACGGGCGCCGCTGACAAAGGCTTCCGCTGCCAGGATTCCTGCCTGCTCCTGTTCCTGCAGCAGCATGCCGCCTGTCCCCGCACCGCCCAGCATATCCCACACCGC
The DNA here is from genome assembly GCA_947576945.1 of uncultured Lachnospiraceae bacterium. Taxonomy (GTDB): domain Bacteria; phylum Bacillota; class Clostridia; order Lachnospirales; family Lachnospiraceae; genus UBA3282. The sequence goes on along the minus strand of CANPTH010000001.1, from coordinate 68,709 downwards.
CGCATTATCTTCCAGATAATCCCGAAAGGCTTCCGCATAGGTTTCTTTCTTAAATTCGGCTGTCTTGCTTTCCGCCTGATCAAACAGTCCTGCAATCCGTTCCGGTTCCATCCTGGCCCTCCATCTTATACTCTTACGCCCTGCCTGATATACCGGCACATTCACATCTTACTCATCCCAGTTGTGATACACGGCCTGCACATCGTCATCATCCTCCAGAAGATCCAACGTCTTCTGCAGGTTCTTGATCGCTGTCTCATCCGTAAGCTCCACCCAGTTCTGCGGGATCATCGTCACTTCCGAAGATACCGGCATGATCCCGGCTGTTTTCAATGCGGCATCTACCTCACTCCACTGATCCGGATCCGTGTAGACCTCATAACAGTCTTCCTCCTCGGAAAAGTCCTCCGCTCCCGCATCCAGAGCCGTCATCATCAGATCATCAGCCTCCATATCACACTCTTCCTTATCGATGATGATCAGTCCCTTCTTGTCAAACATAAAGGAAACGCATCCGGGCGTACCTACATTCCCCTGCCCTTTCGTAAAAGCGCTCCTCACATTTGCTGCCGTTCTGTTGGCATTATCGGTCAGCGCATCCACGATAATAGCGATGCCATTGGGACCATATCCTTCATAAGTGACATATTTATAGTTGACATTTCCGCCTTCTCCGGCTGCCTTCTTGATTCCCCGGTCGATCGTATCATTGGGCATATTGTTGGCCTTGGCCTTGGCGATCACCTGCGCAAGTTTGAAATTGTTGGCAGGATCCGGTCCGCCTTCCTTGACAGCCACTGCGATCTCTCTGCCAATGATTGTAAAGATTTTGCCCTTGGCAGCATCATTTTTCTCTTTCTTATGTTTGATATTTGCAAATTTAGAATGTCCTGACATACTATGGCCTCCTTTGTTTTTGTGTGTATTCCCTTCCCTTTAACATTCCGACAATTGCTCTCCGCTCTGCGGATGCGCAAGCACACTCTGGATCATCCGATCCTTTACCTCCAGAATTCTGAACACATATCCCTCATACTCAAACTCGAAGTCTTCGCCCTCTTCCGGTATATGTTCCAATCTTGAGATCACGAATCCGTTCACTGTATCAAAAGGTTCTTCATCAAAGCTGATTTTCAACTGATCTTCCAATTCCTCCAAAGGCATTTTGCCCTGGATCACATAGCTGTCAGAATCCTTTCTCACAATATAACTTGCCTCTTCATCATACTCGTCTTCAATATTCCCGACGATCTCTTCCAGAATGTCTTCCAGCGCCACCAGACCGGCCGTCTGTCCGTATTCATCTACAACAATGACCATCTGGATCTTCTCCGCTCTCATAACACGAAACAAATCGTCAATTTTACGTTTCTCCGTGATAAACCTGGGTTCTCGAAGCAGTCCCCTGATCTTACCGATCGGCCTGCTCTTCATGCGGCTGTTCATCTGCATGCGCATAACATCTTTCAAATGCAGGATTCCAATTATATGGTCGATGGTACCCTCATACACCGGAAAACGGCTGTTATGTGCATCCACGATAAAAGAAGCTGCTTCCTGCAGTGTCATGGTGGATTCTATGCCCACCATGTTATTGCGGTTGACCATAATATCTTTCGCCTCTTTATCTCCGTACTCAAAAATATTATTGATCATCTCCGCCTCATTGGCTTCCAGTATCCCCTGCTCATGTCCCACACTGACCATGGAGAGGATCTTTTCCTCCGTCACATCCGCCCGTCTGCCGGCGCCTTTAACGCCGAAAACACGCAGAATTGCGCCTGCTGTCACAGATATGAGGGCCGTGAGGGGAGCTGTTATCCGGACATAATAATAGACAGGCGTAATAAGCAGCCTGAACCATCTCTCCGGATTACGCGATGTAACCTTTCTGGGAATCGATACCCCAAAAGTTACGATTATGTATAGCAGAACAAACGTGACCAACACTGCGGTACTGACTGCAAACAGCTTGATATGCCAGCCAAACAGATCACCGATGCTGTTGACCGCCGCCCGATAGACCAGATACGTAAAATAACTGTTCAGCTGATACAAATACAGGGCGCCAAACAAAATATTGACCGTCACGATCCCAAGCTGAATCGCACTGGTATACTGCGCAATATGGCACATCAGATAATCCAGCCTTATCTGTTTTCTATCCGATCCGCCGGTTTCGGCCTTCTCCTCGTCACCATGTTCCGCCTCTTTTCTGTATTGAAATGCGGAATCAAAACTATAAAACAGCATCTCCAATAATAACAAAATAATAAACCATACAACACTGCTACTACTCGCGACACCATCGTCCATACGGATTCATCATCTCCTTTGCTCTTTTTTGAAGCGTCTTTGCTATTATACTAATATAGCAAGGAATGGAAGCAGTGTCAAATTACATCTCAGCCTTCTCTATGTATTTAATTCAAGGCTGACCATCAATCCTACATTCACGACCTTCATAATATCCTGGTCGAGATGACAGATCCTGTCTTTCAGACGCTTCTTATCAATTGTTCTCAGCTGTTCCAGCAGGATAACGGAATCTTTGACCATGTCATACTTGCTGGCATTCAGTTCAATATGGGTGGGCAGTTTCGCCTTATTCATCTTGGATGTGATCGCTGCACAGATCACAGTCGGGCTGTGTTTATTTCCGATATCATTCTGTATAATCAGCACCGGCCTGATACCGCCCTGTTCAGAACCGATCACAGGTCTTAAGTCTGCGTAGTAAATATCTCCTCTTCTCATCACCATACCTCCGCACTTCTCACGTTACTTCCTTATATAAATTTTCTGTATCACTATTATTGTCTGTTTATCTTAAGGATATACAATGTAAGAAGAATTTTACCAGAAACAGTCCTATATATTCAGCGATAATCGTCAAAATCATCCTTTGTGGATGCTATTGCACCTCCCTTTATATACACACGTGGAATTCTCCTGCTCAAATCACAGGCAAGTTCGTAATTAAATCTGCCGGACATCTCTCCCAGTTCTTCCATCGTGATCTGCAGACCGCCGTCTCTTCCGATCAGCGTCACTTCATCTCCTTCGACCGCATCCGGGATACCTTCAAGGCCAACCATAAACTGATCCATACAGATTCTGCCCAGAACAGGAGCTTTTCTCCCCCGGATCAGGACATGGCCAATGCCTGACAGGCTTCTCGGGTAACCGTCTCCATATCCGACAGGTATCGTTGCGATCCGCATTCTATCGGATGTCACATAAGTGCCTCCGTAACTGACCGGCGTTCCGGCCTCTACTTCTTTGATATAAACAATGTGGCTCTTCAGTGACAATACCGGCTGCAGCGATACAATATCCTTAGACACCTCCGGCGACGGCCACAATCCGTACATCATGATCCCGGCCCTGACCGCATCCATGTTAGCCTCAGGAAGTTCCACAATCCCTGCGCTGTTGGAACAATGCTTTAATGGGACAGAAACTTTAAGCTCCTTTTCCACCAGATCTATAAAATCCCGAAACTTCACAAGCTGTTGTCTGGCCGATGTTTTATCCTGTTCATCTGCTCTGGCAAAATGGGTGAACATCCCCTCCACCATGATTCCTTTCATATGGAAAGCCTTCTCAACGAACCGCAGGCCGCTCTCATCCGGTCTGATCCCCAGCCTGCTCATACCGGTCTCTACTTTCACATGTACTCTGGCCGGCTTTCCCAGCCTGCACGCACAGGCATCCAATTCTGCTAAACTGTCCTCTCGAAATACCGTCATCTGTATCTCATTACGGATCAGCTCCTCATAGCAGCAGGGAAACGTGTAGCCGAGAACTAAAACAGGCTTTCGCAATCCTTCATACCGCAGTATCATTGCCTCTTCCGCAGTAGCAGTCGCATATCCGGACACAAAATCCATATCTTCCAATTCCCGCCCGATCTGTACCGCGCCATGTCCATAAGCGTCAGCTTTGATCACACCGATAATCTTTGTACCCGGGGACAGATTCTGATACATTTGCACCATATTATTATGTATGGCATCCAGATCAACTGCCGCATACACTCTCTGATATTTCTCTATCATAATAAAGCTTCCTTTCCCTTCTCCTTACCGCCGTGCTTTAACTGCGCCACAGCATCTTTCATGCAATCCAGCAGGTCAGTCGCTGTCATGCATGCTTCCGTCCCCTGCGCCGCCGCCAAATCGCCTGCATATCCATGCAGATATACTCCTGTAACCGCTGCATCCATTTCCCTCATACCCTGCGCAAGAAATCCTGTTATCATACCAGCCAGCACATCACCAGAACCTGCTGTCGCCATTCCGGAATTGCCTGTTGTATTAATATACCCCTGTACTCCCCTGCACTGCGCCACAACTGTCCTCGCATCCTTGCAGACAACAACACTGCAAAGCCTGTCGCTAAGACGCCTCGGATAATCCGTCAAATGTTCTTTAACCTGCACTATGGAACAATCATACAATCTTGCAAACTCCCCAGGATGCGGAGTGAGAATAATCGCTCTGCCCTGCTCTCCCATTTTGGCAAGATGGCTTTGCAGATCATGATCACGCGCCAGCAGATTAAGTCCATCTGCATCAATCACCAGCGGCAGATCACTTTCCTGCACCGCAAACCGTAACAGGCTGCCGGCAGTCTTTCCCATACCGATTCCCGGCCCGATCAGGAGACTGTCCGCCCATGCCTCCGCTGCCTTTAACGATTCCAGAAATGCCGCATCCTCTTCGAGTTCATGGGTGTCCGTATAAGTCAGTACCATCGCTTCCGGTACATACTGCTGCACGATCTCACGATTCCTTTCTTCCGTAACGACCTTAACCATTCCAACTCCTGTGCGGAATGCACTTTTTGCAGCTAACATTGCTGCACCTGCCATCTGCCTGCTTCCCACGATAAGGAGCGCCTTACCGAAAGTTCCCTTATTGCCGTCTGCACGGCGCACAGGAAGAATACCCGCTTCCCTGCCGGCGTATGTATACCAGTAAGGCTTCTTATGCAGGAAACTGCGCTCGTCTATACCCATATCCCTGCAGACAAGTTTTCCACAGTATATTGCACCCGGATATAACGCATGGCCTGTCTTGTGAAAACCATATGTCACTGTCAGATTCGCCTGTACGGCACATCCCATCACCTTTCCGGTATCTGCATCAATTCCTGACGGTATATCTACGCTGCACACCCAGGCGCCGCTTCCGTTGATCCATTGTATGGACTCTTTCCAGATTCCTTCTACGTCTCTGGACAGGCCGATACCGAAAATGGCGTCTATTACTATATCATATTCACCATCCTGCATCCTGCTAAAAATACAGGCTCCATATCCGTATAGAATATCGATCTGTCTCCTCGTCTCTTCGGAGCAGCGTTCATAGAAGTCTTCTCCCGGCAGGACAAATGTCACTTCATATCCCTGCAGCATGAGAAGTCTTCCCACGGCCAGACCGTCTCCTCCGTTATTGCCTCTGCCGGCAAGCACCAGAACCCGGCACGACGCCTTTCCGCACATCCGCTGCAGTTCCTCCACCGTGACAAGCGCGGCGCGCTCCATAAGCAGCAGACTCGGCATATGAAATTGTTCTATTGTATTGGCATCATACTGCCTCATTTCTTCCGCTGTGACTAGATAATGTTTCATATTCTGCTCCTTGTCAGACCGAACGGGATCATATATCCGGACACGACCCTTATCGAATCTGTTTTCCATGATAGAACAGAAGCGCCAAATCTTATGATTCCGACGCCTCTGTCCTGTCTTTTTCCTGCATTCCTTCTGCTTCTTCCGGCTTCTTCTCCTCCGGCGCTGCTTCTTTTTTCCTGTTTCTTTTTTCTTCCGGATCATACTTCATATCAAAGATTTCAATCACTTCTGCCCCAAAGATATCGTGCATATAGGAATACAGCTGATGATTCATTATTTCTTTCTCCTGCTTACGGACTACTTTCTTCTTCAATTCCCGTCGAATATTCCGGATCCACTCCTCTATTTCATCCAGCTCTTTCGTGTTCTCCTGCATTCTTCTGTAACAGGTCTCCATCGTAGCCAGCATCAGTCTGTGATTCAGCTGAACGATCTGCCTCGGCAGTTCCAGCATCTCTTCCTCGCACTCCTCCAGCTTCTCATTACATTCATTGACCAGACGCTTATGGGTCTCCATCTCCTTCTCCATCCTTAAGGTTGCGCCGTTTTCCATCTCATTTGCAAGAAGTACGATTTCGTCCATTAATTTCTTCTTTAGTTTCCTGATCTCTCTGTTCTTGCTGTTCACCTTACCCTGCCGCTTCAACAGACCATTCAGTTCACATTCCATGTCTTTAATCTCGGCAGGACATTCCTGCTGCGTAAACAGCTGATGCCATTTATGATCCAGCGTAAGAATCGGAATCTTCTTATCCGCCAAAGCTGTTTGAAATACTTCATCCATTCTTTCCATAATACAGTCTAACCTCTCCCCAAATAACTACTATAACCTTCCTTTTCAACTATTACTCGATGACAGATTATATGACAATTTCATCAGGCTGTCCGACAGATGTACGCTCTCCACCTGAATTCCCTTCGGCACGTGCAGATCCACATGCGCAAAATTCCATATTCCTTTGATCCCATAGGATACAAGCTGTTCCGCCACTCCAACTGCGGCGCTTTTCGGAACGGTAAGCACGGCAATATCAATCCCCTTTTCTTTGACAAACTGTTCCATTTCCTGCATCGGCCGCACCGTGACCCCATGTATCTCCCTTCCCTGGATCGTTGGATCAATGTCAAAAATCCCTCGGAAAATAAATCCCCGGCGTTCGAAATCTCTGTAATTTACAAGCGCCTGCCCAAGATGTCCTGCCCCCACAATAATCAGGTTATGTTCTTTATCCAGCCCAAGTATCCTGCCGATCTCATCATAGAGATATTCCACATTATATCCATATCCCTGCTGTCCGAAGCCGCCGAAGTTATTCAGATCCTGCCTGATCTGAGATGCAGTAACCTGCATGATATCACTCAGCTCCTGAGAGGAAACTCTCTCGATCCCTTCATCTTTCAATTCACCCAAATACCTGAAATATCTGGGTAAACGGCTGATTACAGCCTGTGAGATTCCTTTTGTTTCCACCTTGCCGCCTCCTGAGAATATTATAATGAACCGTCCATCCCATATCGCTCTGCGACGGGACAGGTCCTTTGAACCGCTTTCGTTTTGACCCAGCCAGCGCAATAAATATGCCGGCCTGTCCGAATGGTTATCAATAGTATACAACTGCGTTAAAAAGCTGTCAAACTATCCATTGACAGTTTTGCCCTCAGACTGTAAACTAGGGTTACTGTTCACAGTCAATATTCCACCACGTACTTTGTGAATAGAAGAAGTATCTATTTTTTGAAAGGCAAGATGTATCATGATACTCTCAGTAAGCAATATCCATAAATCATTCAACGAGATCCCTGTGTTAAGGAATGTATCTTTTCATATTGAAGACTATGATAAAGCCGCGATCGTGGGCATAAACGGCGCCGGTAAAACAACACTGCTGCGCATCATCATGGGGGAATTATCTGCAGACGAAGGCCTCGTCACTGTTTCCCGTGACAGGACTATCGGTTACCTCTCCCAGCACGAGGCCGTCTCCGGTGAGAATACCATATATAACGAACTGTTATCCGTCAAACAGGATATCATCGAGCTGGAACAGCGAATGCGTTCTGTCGAACTGCAGATGAAATCGGCCTCCGGTGATACCCTGCAGCAGTTGATGGCCGCCTACACAAACCTGACCCATGCTTTTGAGTCTGCCAACGGTTACGCCTGCCGAAGCGAACTGACCGGCGTATTAAAGGGACTCGGCTTTACGGAAGATGAATTTGGCAGATCGGTCTCCACTCTGTCCGGCGGTCAGAAAACCCGCGTGGCGCTTGGCAAACTGCTTCTGCTGAAGCCGGATCTGATCATTCTGGATGAACCTACGAACCACCTGGATATGTCTTCCATTACCTGGCTGGAAACTTATCTGTTAAATTACAGGGGCGCAGTGATCATCGTATCCCATGACCGCTATTTCCTGGATCGCATTGCCAACAAAGTGATCGAGATCGACAATACGAAAGCTACCGTTTTTACAGGTAATTATTCTGCCTACGCTGCTAAGAAGGAAGCGCTGCGCGCAGCAGAGTACAGCGCTTACATGAAACAGCAGCAAGAGATCAAACACCAGGAAGAAGTGATTGAGAAACTGCGGTCCTTTAATCGCGAGAAATCCATCCGCCGCGCCGAAAGCCGTGTGAAAATGCTTGACAAGATCGAAGTATTGGAGAAGCCGACTCAGGTGCGCGCCGACATGCATCTGAAGCTGGAACCCAAATATACCAGCGGAAATGATGTCCTGCAAGTGGAAAACCTGTCGAAATCCTTCGGTTCACTCACCCTGTTTGAGAATCTTAATTTTGAACTGAAAAAAGGAGAGCATGTCGCAGTCATCGGCGATAACGGAACCGGCAAGACTACAATCCTGAAGATCATTAACGAACTGGTCGCTCCCGACACCGGAGAGATTCGTCTTGGCAGTAATGTGGCGGTCGGCTACTACGATCAGGAACACCATGTCTTACATATGGACAAAACCCTGTTTGAAGAAATTTCCGATGACTATCCTACACTCACCAATACCGAGATCCGCAACACGCTTGCCGCTTTTCTCTTCACCGGGGAAGATGTATTTAAGCAGGTCAAATCCTTAAGCGGCGGTGAGCGCGGCAGGGTATCCCTCGCAAAACTGATGCTCTCCGAGGCCAATTTCCTGATCCTGGACGAGCCTACCAATCATCTGGATATCCTGTCCAAGGAGATTCTGGAAGATGCCTTAAACGCTTATACCGGCACTGTACTGTATGTATCCCATGACAGATACTTCATCAACAAGACAGCCTCCCGGATCCTTGACTTAAATAACAAAGTCCTGACCAATTATCTCGGCAATTATGAATACTATCTTGAAAAAAAGGACGGACGGATTGCATACGATTCCGGCAGCGGTCAGGGCAATGCTGCCATACGGGCCGCCGCATCTGCTCCCTCTGATACGAAACAGGACTGGAAAGCGCAGAAGGAACAGCAGGCTGCCCAGCGTAAAAAGGAAAATGCACTTAAGAAATGTGAAGAATCGATCGAAAAGCTGGAACAGCGCAACACACAGATCGATCTGCTCATGGCATCTCCCGAGGTATGCACCGATGTCGCCAGACTGCAGGAACTTACCAGGGAGAAGGAAACCAATGAAACGGCACTGAATGAACTCTACGAAAAATGGGAACAGCTCTCGGAATAAGAGCTGTTCCCTTCTCTGTTACGTTATTCCTGCATCTCACATGATCTGCTCAAATGACTCACGGATTGCTTTGATGAACTCCTCGCTGTTTAATACGGTCACATCCTGCAGGGAGGTGATCAATGCCAGATCTTTGGTCATCTTCCCTGCTTCTATCGTCCGAACCGTTGCCTGCTCCAGTTTATCGGCAAATGCCATCAACGCCTTATTGTCATCCAGCTCTCCACGCTTCCTGAGCGCTCCCGTCCATGCGAAGATCGTTGCCACCGAATTCGTGGAGGTCTCTTCTCCCTTTAAATGCTTATAATAATGTCTCTGTACCGTCCCATGCGCCGCCTCATACTCATAAACACCGCTTGGGGATACGAGCACGGATGTCATCATGGCGAGAGACCCGAAAGCCGAAGACACCATATCACTCATCACATCACCGTCATAGTTCTTACACGCCCAGATAAAACCTCCCTTTGCCTTCATGACACGTGCCACCGCATCGTCGATCAAAGTATAGAAATATTCAATGCCTGCCGCATCAAATCGATCCTTATATTCGGTATCATAGATCTCCTGGAAAATATCTTTGAAATTATGGTCATATTTCTTGGAGATCGTATCCTTCGTCGCAAACCATAGATCCTGTTTTGTATCCAGCGCAAAGTTAAAACATGCTCTGGCAAAACTGGCAATGGACTCGTCCGTATTATGAATTCCCTGCAGAATACCCGATCCCGTAAAGTTATGTATGGTCTCCCGTATCTGTGTGCCGTCCTCTGCCGTAAAAACAAGTTCCGCCCTGCCGGGACCAGGCACCTTAATCTCCGTATTCTTATACACATCACCATAGGCATGACGGGCCAGTGTAATAGGCTTCTCCCAGTTTCTGACACAGGGTTCTATTCCCTTTACTACAATAGGCGCCCGGAAAACCGTGCCGTCCAGTGCCGCTCGGATCGTGCCGTTGGGACTCTTCCACATCTCCTTTAAATTGTACTCCGTCATTCTGGCAGCATTCGGGGTGATAGTCGCACATTTTACCGCCACACCATATTTCCTGGTGGCCTCCGCGGAATCCATGGTAACCTGATCGTCGGTCTCGTTGCGGTGTTCCAGTCCCAGATCGAAATACTCCGTTTTCAGATCGATATAGGGCAGCAGCAGCTCGTCCTTGATCATTTTCCACAATATTCTTGTCATTTCATCGCCGTCCATTTCCACAAGGGGCGTTGTCATTGTAATCTTTTCCATACTCTTCTTCCTTTCTTCTGGCAGTTACCAGTATCCGTTTCTCATTGCCAACCGTTGTTACGGTGTGCTTGGTGGCTGCTCTATTCAGAACCTGCAGCCTCTTCGCCATACACCTCATACAGTCCGTTCTTTACCATATTTTCATAGGCATTAAGGATATGTCCGTTAGCCAGCTGCTCTGCCCTGTCCGCGTCCTTCTCCTTGATCGCCTCCATGATCTGTCGGTGCTCATCGTTGGAAGCACGCCCTCTCGTATTGGTAGAAAGCGTTTTCTGCCTGACCCGCAGCACATACTGATGATAATCCCGCAGCGTATGTTCCAGCATCTTGGAATCGCACGCCTCATACAGAATATCATGAAACCTGTTATCAAGTTCCGCCATCTGATCCATATGCCCCTTCGATGCATGGAAATCCGCCAGATAGATGTTCTCTTCCATCTCCTCCAGCTGCTCCTTCGTAATCTTCTCGGTGGCCAGCCTGGCACACAACCCTTCCAGCAGCGAACGGATCATATAGATATCCTTCACATCCTTCGCCGTGATCCCCGTCACGTATGCGCCTCTGTTGGGCACAATCTGAATCAGGCCTTCCAGCTCCAACTGCCGAAAAGCCTCTCTGACAGGCGTACGGCTCACTCCCAGTTCCTCGCCGATAGCGACTTCCTTCAGTTCCTCGTGTTCCCTGTACTTGCCGCTCAGAATGTCTTCCCGCAGCTTCTGAAACACTCTGCCGCGCAGGGAATACTTATCATTTACTTCATTCTTTAAATCATAATTAGCCATTTTACTGTCTTATCTCCACTATCACTCAATTTGAACCGGCACCCGGCATTGCAAGGCCAAGCTCCTCACAGGTCTTTCTGATCTGCGCAGTCAGCTCCTCATCCGTCAGTACCGTTACGCGTCCTGCCGCATATTCCTCATCTACCCAGACCTTCAACGCCCGTACCAGATCACAGCTCTTGTCCAGTTGATCCTGTTCCTTTAAATGATAATACGTATTGATCCAATGTGCAATCCCTGCCAGCCCGGAAGTATTCGATACCGCACAGAGAACCGGCCTGTTTAAAAATTTCTCCGTATCAAAAATATTATAGATCTCTTCGTTCTTAAGCAATCCGTCTGCATGAATTCCCGCTCTTGTCACATTAAAATTCTTTCCTACAAAAGGTGTTCTGGGCGGAATCTCATAGCCGATCTCTTTCTCATAATACTCTGCCAGTTCCGTGATCACAGTGGTATCCATGCCATTCAGATCACCGCGGAGCTGCGCATACTCGAATACCATCGCCTCAAGCGGTGTATTGCCTGTCCGTTCCCCGATACCGAAAAGCGATGTATTGATGCCGGAACAACCGTAAAGCCATGCCGTGGTAGAATTCGCGACTGCCTTGTAGAAATCATTATGTCCATGCCATTCGATCAATGCATGGGGAACTCCGGCATGCGTATGGATCGCATAGATGATTCCCTGGACACTCCTGGGTATTACCGCACCCGGGTAATTGACGCCATACCCCATCGTATCGCAGGCCCGCACCTTGATCGGGATCCGATATTCTTCCATCAGCCTCATCAGTTCCATACAGAAAGGCACCACATATCCGTAAATATCCGCTCGTGTAATATCCTCCAGATGACATCTGGGACTGATCCCTTCTTCCAGACAGTCACGGATCACACTCAGATAATGATCCATCGCCTGCCTTCTGGTCATCTTCAGCTTCAGGAAAATATGATAATCCGAACAGCTCACCAGTATGCCCGTTTCTTTCATCCCGATCTCCTTGACCAGCTTAAAATCCTCTTTGCTGGCGCGGATCCAGCTTGTGATCTCCGGATATTGATACCCACGCTCCATACACTGATAGACCGCATCTCTGTCCTTCTTGCTGTACAGAAAGAACTCACTGGCACGGATCATGCCGTTTGGTCCGCCCAATCTATGCAGATGATCATAGATTGTCACGATCTGCTGCGTCGTATAAGGCGCCCTGGACTGTTGTCCATCCCGGAAAGTCGTATCCGTGATCCAGATATCCTTCGGCATATTGTGAGGTACTGTCCTGTCATTGAACGGGATCTTGGGTATCTCGGAATACGGAAACATATTCCTGAAAACATTTGGTTTCTTCACATCATCCAGTATATACATATGTTCTTCTATTTCCAGAAGATTATTATGGTCATTCATGGTCACCGGACGGTTCGTGAAAGTCTTCTCATCATACATAGTGTCATCACACCTTTCCTGTCTGTATTCGATACATTCCTGACAGCTTCCGGCATACATCCCTATCCCGCAAAGGATTAGAAGAAACAATAAATATATCTGCCATTTGTTATATAGTAAACGACATAACAAATTTCTGCTTCCGGTTCCTGCCAAAGCCATATACGGGAGCTTTTGCAGGACCAAAAACGAAATTTTTAATATCGTTAACTATAGTTATGCAATTCATGTATGCCACGTATAATTGTATACAATCATACCGTCCATGTCAACCACAAAAAGAGTCATCTACTCAAAAAATCATATGCGCCGCACACGATGATACCTGCTATTCCATACACATCTTTTCTATATCCAGCATCCCCCATCCCTGCTTGTTCCAGGAATCCCCCATGTCATATGCACTGTAGATCATTTTCCGCTTCACCTGATCGTTATTCATATAAGGATATTTCTGAAGCAGGAGAGCTGCCGCTCCGGAAACCACCGGTGTGGCCATGGAAGTACCGCTTTTTCTTGTATAGGCATTACGATAACCGATCCTGTCATTTCCTTTCCAGCGCACATTACAGGATAAAATATCTGTTCCCGGCGCTACGACATCAGGCTTACGATACAGCATACTTCTGGCGCCTCTGCCAGAATAATTCTCACACAGATCTCTGCGGGCGCCAAAATAGCCGCCTTCATGGCATCCGACCGTAATCACCCTGCGGCTGCACCCAAGCGGCGATATTGTCCCTTCCCTCGGTCCATTATTCCCTGCCGCACATACCACCACAATCCCTTCTTCCCATGCCGCATCCAAAAGTTCAACCAATCCTTCCATATGCTCCATCTCACCGTTTGAACCGATTCCCAGAGACACATTCAACACTCTGATCTGATAGCGCGCATAATTGTTCAAAACCCACTCCAGGCCACGATGCATGCTCTCGACGCAGCCTTCTCCATTCTGGTCCAATACTTTACCCACACATAATCTGCAGGCCGGAGCAATGCCCTTATAAAGTCCATGAGATGCATACCCATTACCGCCTACACAGCCAGCAACATGTGTTCCATGCCCACTGTCATCATAACTGGCCTGACGGCCATTTACAAAATCTACAAAAGTCAATATCCGTTTGCCGAAATCCGGATGCCGGCCAATACCGGTGTCCAGAATAGCTACTGCGATCTCCTCTGTCGCAATATTTCTTTGTATATCATCTTTACACTTTACCTGTTTTCTAACACGATTCACCACTGGTCTCCGCACATTAAAATACTTCGCCGGAAATTCCAATGTCCTGCAGCATACCAAAACTCCCGGCCTATAGATTTATTCTATGCCGGGAGTTTCTCCATGTTCAGCACTGTATTTTTGTTTATTTTCTGCTTATCTTACCCTTCTGCTCCATCTGTTCCCACGCCACAGGAACAATGCCATCGCTGCAAAAAGAAGGCCTGCGCTGAAGAACCACTTCGGGTGGATGCTCCTGTCGCCTGTATCCGGGGAATCATCCTTATTACCAAGCGATGCAAATACAGCCTGACCATCTTTTACGTCCGCCACAGAGCTGCCTCCGGAACCATAGTTATATATACCGTAAGCAGAAAAATGCTTCGCCGTAAAAGTAAGAGCATCCATACCGTCTGATGCCGCCACTCTGCTCTCCACTTCTTCCAGCTGTCCGTCTGCATCAAGGCATACTACATGAAGGTTCTCATCCCCGACTCCATCAGGCAGTGGAATCGTCACATCTACACTCATTTTGCCAAGCCCGGTGATCGGTACACCTGTAGCCTCTTCCGTCAGGTTGATCTCATAGGCGCAAAGATTAGCCGGCAATGTATTTCCATATATTTTCTTATAAACAGTACCGATCTGACGTCTGGCATCCTCACTGTCTTCGATCGTCATCAGATAACTGTCCTCAGATCCCGCTAAGACAGCGCCCGCAGTTCCGCTGTCAGGCAGAGTATTACTTCTGATCTGCACCGTAATCCCTGTCTCTGCAGCAGCGTCAGCAGACTCCCCGCCACTGACAGCTATCTGCGCACCCTCTTCCAGAACATAATCCGCACCGCCAATCTGGCAGGTCTCTCCGACTGCCGGCACGGAACCGCTTCCCTGCCTTGCAACGATCTGCAGCACACCGCTTTCACCGCCCGCCGCTTCCTTCGTCATCTTACAGACAACGCCTGCAAAGCCTGCCCTGCTGTCATCCAGGATCGTACCTGTCAAATCGCTGACTGCTTCCGGAATGACTGCCACCGGACTGCCCTTCAATGCCATATCACGATAATCATCCCGATACAGTTTCGTCGACATCGTCTCATACGAAACCTTCGGCAGGACTTCTCCTTCAAAGACCACACACCCGCTCTCTTTTGAGGAACCCGTACTGTCAAAGGCCCGCAGCCCGATTTCCTCAACAGACGCCGGAATATGCAGATCCGCGATCGGACAGCCGGCAAATGCCCGGTCACTTATCTTCCTGAGATTATTGCCGCCTTTCACTGTAGTAAGACTTCCGCAGCCGGCAAATGCCGCTTCGCCGACTACCTCTATACTGTCTGGCAGATTAACGCATGTAATATCACTGCGGTCTTTAAAAACTTCAGCGCCGATGCTCTTAACCCCTGAAGGTATGGAAACTTCACCGCCATTTCCTTTATATGCCAACAGGACGCCTTCACCCACGATCAGATAATCTCCACTGCCATTCTGTTTCCAGTCCGACAGCCATGCAGTCTGTTCAAAAGCAGACGCCTCAATCTTTCGTACACTGTCCGGAATAACAACCTCCGCCAGATCATCGCAATGATAGAAAGCGGCATACCCGATTTCCTCCACACCATCCGGAATCACCATTGACTGCAATCCCGACCTGGCAAAAGAAAACTCACCGATCCTGACAATATCCTCCGGGAGCGTATAAGATGTCATCGCATCATCATAATAAGCCTGCGCTGCTACGATCTGCTTACCTTCACTATTACGAACGATCGTATACTTCGGGAAGGAACCGCCCTTAGCATCCTCAGAACCGGCCAGCCCCGGTACGGTATCTGTATTCTGCTCCGCATCGTCCGCAGGATCTCCGCCAATGGTTTCCCCTGTACCGCCTACATTGATGGTAGCAGTTGAATTATCAATCATAATATAAGCCTGTTGTCCAAGCACTCTTGTCTTACCCTTGACGGACGAATCCTCTTCCTCTGCCATAGCATTCATGTGAGATACCTCATGATAATAATCAGCCGGTGACAGCGATGGCTTCTCCTCGGAACCGTTATTCTCTTCACCGTCTTCATCTTCCGGCAGGTTATTCCCGCTGACACTGCCAGCGACAGGCGCTTCCTCATACTCCGACACTTCAATATCTTCCAGCTTCAATGTCTGTGCGAAGGTATAAGCAGCCGAACCCACATCTGCTTTGATCTCCAGCTTTGTACACCCGTCAAAAGCCGTACTGTGGATGGTACTCACCGAAGACGGCATCGTGATCTTCCGAATTCTCACACAATCCTCAAAAGCCTTCATATCGATATTTTTAACGGAATAGGGAATTTCCACATTCTTCAGATTCCTGCAGTTGGAAAATGCATAAGCCGGTATTTCCTTTACATTACTGCTGATATTTACCTTCTCCAGATTATAGTCACCCCAGAATGCATAAGGTTTGATCGCTTTCACCGTAGACGGCATCGAATAACTGTCGCCTTTCCTTCCGGCCAGAACCTGATAGATCGTATCTCTGCCGTCCTTATTCAGGATTGTCCCATCATCGCAGGTAAATTTGGGATTGCTGCTGCTGAATTTAACATTCTGCAGACTGTGGTTTCCGGCAAATGCACCGTTCCCCAGACTGGTAACCCCTGTTCCTACCGTAACTTCCTTCAAAGACTGACAGCCGCTGAAGGCCGCTGTCCCGATCGACTGAACAGCGTCCGGAATCGTCACACTCTCGAGATTCTTACAGCCTGAAAAAGCTCTTGCGCCAATACTCTTCACTGCATCGCCTATCGTAACGCTCCTGACAGTATCATTACCCGCAAACGCCTCAGCCTCGATCTTCTCTACATAATTGGAAACAGACACGTTCTCAGACGTGCCATTGTACTTCACTAAAGTTGTTCCGTCCATCTGAAAATCAGATGCAGAAGCGGTCGGAGCCGCTTCCACATCTGATACAGGGATCTGTGTTACTGCGATCGCAGTTACGATAAACAGTACACCTATCAGATTTCTAATTATCTTACCCATAAATTTTCCTTTATGCTGTTTTCACTTTGACTCTCTTATCTCTCTTCATAAACAAGATGATCGATAAGCATGCCAGCCCTATAGACAAGAACCATTTCGGATGTATCGGATCTCCTGTCTTCGGCGTTGCATCTAACAGACCTTCCGTCAGATTACCCGTATCCACGTAGATCGTGTATGGCGAGAAATGTGACGCCGTAAATCTGATACAGGGAACTCCGTTTATCGTCGTGAAGTTCTCATTCAGGTTCTCTAACTGGTTGCCGTTGACAACCGCCCCTGCCATATTATTACCGCCATAAGCCACCAGCGCATCCGGAATCGGGATGGTAATATCTACGGAAATACCCGATGTATCCGTAATCTTGACCGTACCGGTGGAATCATACAGGCTGATATCCATCGCATAATACAGGATGTTATCCAGACTGCCATATTTACCTGTCAAAGCATCTGATACAGCTTTTGTCGCCTCATCGGTCTCCGTGATCTTAATGATAAAGTTATCGGTAGATCCGTTGACATTCGCTGCCGCAAGGTCTTTGTTGGATATCCCCGGTTTCGTGATATCAACACGGGTACTTCCCGTACCACTGTTTCCGTTACCGCTTCCACCGTTTCCTCCGCCACCTGCAGGAGCTGTCGCAGCCGCAGGCGCCGCAACATAATTCGCAGTTACCGTAACGTTACCGGCAGGCATCGTAAATGTCGTAGCCGGCATACTTACACTGGCCAGCGTTACACCATTGGATTCTGTCGTCCACTTCTGGAACACCATTCCCGCCGCAGGCTCATTCGCCGCGATCACGACCGTAGTCCCCTGTGCATAACTTCCGCTTCCGCTTCCGTTCACCACCGTTACCGTATACATTGTCGGTGCGGATGACGATCCTGAGGTCGTCGAACTGGTACTGGTCGAGCTACTGGAACTGGACGAAGAGGTATTACTGCTGTTATTGCTTGTTGAACTGTTCTTACTCGTCGTGCTGTTTTTACTGGTATTCGTTGAACCACCACTGCTGTTGGCGGAATTTGCCGCATACAGAGCGATGACCGTCATATTGGATTCGATCTTGGTATCTACCGTCCAGCTCTGACTCCATTCCTTGAACTTATAGCCGTCATGAGTATTGTAAGTAGGAGCCTCCCATCCGGCATCTTTGAAACTGGTACCCGCTTCTATATAATATTTACCATCGTCTTCGTTCGAGTTACGTCCACTGAGCCTGCGCCCGTCGATACCGTCAAGGAACTCTACCACATACTTACCATTCACCATACTGCCATCGGCAACATACTGTGCCATGAAGATGGTCAGATCCGACGTGATCTCATCTGCAAGCGTCTTTCCTTCTGCAGACAGCCATCCGTCAAAGGTATATCCCGGCCTGTGATCCTTCTCCTTCAATGCTGCCGCCTCTTCCGGTTCCACTGCTCTTCCGCCATCCTCTTTCTTTACTGTCTGTGTGTCACCAATCTGCGTACCGTCATAATCATAGAACATAACCCGGTAAGCATTCAGCAGTTCGACCTTAATATTCTTTCTCTTGGCATAACGATAAGCCGCTGAATCCTCATACGTATAGATCGTAACCTTTTCTTTCGGATCAAACGCAATATCAGAAATATCCACTTCCCGTCCGGGTATCGTGATCGTCCAGTTATTCATCGCCCCGCTGAAAGCATCGTCCCAGATCTTATTGACGCTTGACGGAAGCGTTACGTTGATCAATTCTTCACAATTTCTGAAGGCATTCTCAGGAATCGTCTGCAATCCCTCTGCGCCTGACAGGAGCACATTGGAAATACCTTTACATTCCTCGAAAGCGCTCTCGGCGATCTCTACCACATCATTGATCTTGCTGTCCCACTCAGGCCCGATGCTGATATTCTCCAGTCCCTCTACACCGGTTCCCTGCATGCCTCTCGTCAGGAGACATTCTATAATCTTATACTTTGCAGGATCACCCTCCTGTTTCTCATAGATGATTCCGTTCTCTGCCGGATATTTCTCATTGCCGGCCACATTGGTCAGACTTGTGCAGCCCCTGAATGGCAGCGCTCCCATCTGTTCAATATTCCCCAGTGACACTCTTTCTAACTGCTCGCAATTGTCAAACGCATAATCCGGAAGTGATTTTACGGTTGAAAGCGTAATACTCTTAATGTGATCGTTACCATTGGGATTCTGTTCTCTGGAGTCTCCATCCTCATAATCCTTGTAATATCCGCTGAACAATCCCGGAACAGATCCATTCGTGGAGATACGATACATCCGGTCGCTCTCCGTAGGTCTCTTCTTCGTGATATACGTATCATAATTATCTCTGTTGGCCTCGTAATATGCCTTCACGTCCATGGAATCCACACCGGCCGGAACGAAGATATCCTGCGTAGCGTTAATGAAATTCCATACCTTATCAGGTACCTTCTTATAATCCGGGAAGGATTCATACGCCGGATCGTTGAGGTAGCTGTCATAATTATTCATGAAATTATACGGATTCGCCGTAAAGTAAGGCACCGGATTCTTTCCTGCAGCCTCCACAACAATCGGCTCAAACAAAAGATCCGCTATACTGCTCTTTGCAGAAGCCGTAGTGCCGCCGGACAGATAGCTCCCCCAGAATCCCGGCTCACAGTAATTGGGATTGATCCAGGGACCGTACCGCTCATCAAGAGCCGACGAATAATCTGCCTCCAGGATGATCGTGCCGTCCTGCAATGTGACACTGTCTTCTCCCTCTTGATAAGCATTCCAGATATACGCATAATCTCTGCGCATTTTCTCAACGCCGTCACCGTTATCATAAACCGTATAGTAGTAGTAATTCTCCATATCCCTGCAGTAATCCCGCAGTTCTTCATCGTACTGGATCTTATCCTCGCTCAGATCACTGAACTTCGGATAATCCAACAGCGTTACCACGCCTTCCTTATCACACATTACCGTCAGATGTGTGCCGTTCTCACTGTCCCACAGGCTCTGATAGCATACATTGATCGCCGGCAGGTTCACGTTGTCAGGATCCTTCAACACATGCGCAACGTCCGTAGCCCACTCAAAAGGCGCATATCCCTCCACGATATCTCCATGGAAAGTAAGCTGGCTGCCATGAGTCACAAAAGCAGTATCATCCATAGCCAGCGCCTCATAACCGGCCGCCGGTTTCGTAAAGTAAACGTCATACAGCCTGTTACATCCGGCGAAAGCATCCGCACCGATGCTGGTCACAGAATCTCCGATCCGCACTTTCTCCAACAACGGCAGATCCCTGAAAGCTCCGGCAGCTATCGTGCTGACAGAACGGTTCTGAATCGTAATGCTCCTGATCTTACCACGCAGATCTTTATCTGAGAAACACTCCGAACCAATGCTCTTAATATCAAAGTTACCTATTTTACTCGGGATGACAATATCAACACTTTTCGTACTGCCCGGATCGATCAATGCGCAGGAAATCAATTCCCCGTCATTACCGGCCGCATAACGATACCGGGTACCGTCATCACTCTCCAGCGCCATCTCATAGTAAGTCTTGCCGCCGCGCTCATACACATAAGGAATGCCTTTGCCGTCATTCCTGAAAGCTTCCCATGTGCTGCTTCTCGGGAATGCAGGTCCGTCAGCATATAACTCCGGTCCATAGACACAGAAATCCGCATTCGTCACATACTTGAATAATCCGGGATCAAAAGAAGCCGCTCCGCATTTATCCGAGAACACCGCCTTCTTCAGGCCAAAACAATTGTAGAAAGTGGATTCCGGTATCTTCTTTGTGAAATTCTGTATGTTCACCTCTTCCAGGTTCCTGTGATTGGCGAGGACATATTCATCCATCGTCTCCAGCCCTTCACTCGGGAAGGAGAAAGTCTGCATAGCATCACCGCTCGGTGTCGGAACCGCAAAGCTGCCCCGGCCCAGATTCCTGATCTTAGCCGTTCCAAAGTTCACCGTTGCCAGTCTGGTATCCCCAAAGAAAGCGTACTTTGCTATATTGCACTCGCTGATCCTGTCGTCAAATCTGACCTCAGTCAGGCCAAGGCAATCCGAAAAAGCTCCGTGTCCGATCGTCTTCATCGTCCAAGGCAGCGTCAACGGTGTATTGATACCGGACATACGGAAAGCCTCCGCACCGATGGTATTCGTATCCGCCGTCTCCGTAAAGGTTACCGTTGTCAATTTCTGACAACCGTAAAAAGCACGGTTGCCGATCATGTCTGCATTACCGATCACAACGCTGGTAATACCGGAATTCTCAAATGCGCTTTCACCGATATACTGTACCTTATCCGAGAAATCAATCTGCCCAACGTTCTGAACATTCTGGAAAGCCCTGTCACCGATGGTACTGATGTAACGCACATCCAACAATACAAGATATCCGTCAACATCCACATAACCATATGGCAGATCTGCCGACGGCGTATCACTGTATGCCACATAGATCAATGATTTCTGCTGGTTCAGTCTTTGATCCGTAGCAACCGTTAATTTATAATTGGTTCCTTTCAGGATATTATTATGCTCACAGAAAAACTCTATCCGCTGATTACTGTCCAGGTGCTCGGAAGGCGTCCTCACCATATCCTCCGGTACGGGAACAGACGGGTTGTTCTCTTTCTCTTTGTAATATGCCTTAAATTCCTCTGTCTTTGTAGCATAGTCTCTCGCAAAATATTTCTCAAAGAAAGCTATCGTCTTCTCATCCAGAATCACAGCATCTGAGGCATAATCATAATCCAGATAGCTGTATGTAATGGAATTGGTCGGGTAGAACTGATTGCTCTGGCTCAGGTTATCCATATACTGGATACCGCAGTCCTTCGGTTCTGCTCCATTAACACCAAAATAGTTGTTAAATTCCGCTTCTTTAACCGCAAAATAACTCTCGTTAGGCTGCAGTCCAAGATTCACGACATCCCGCGGGAAATAATTATTATACCTGCACAGACGGCCATAATTAGCGCTGATCGGTTCATATAAGAACTGCCACGTAAGCACAAGCGACTGTCCGTCTCTCACCACGATCTCCGTCTGGATCAATTCGTCATCTCTCACCGCCTGTTCCAGCTGGTCATCCGTACTGTCAGCGTACTCATTCAATGTCTTCCCGGGATTAATTTCATAATCACCTTCTGCTTTCGATGCCTCTTCATACTGAATGCCGGCATCGCCGCCTGTCGTCCCGCCAGGCTGTTCATCTGCAGCCCTGTTCTCCGGCACCGGAATCGCAGCGATAACAATTGATGTGATCATCAGCATCGCAGCGATACTTCTCCGCACCGTTTTCTTCAATCTTCTTCTGGATTTTTTCGATACTGTCTTTTTGGCCATCGTCTTTTCCTCATTCCCTTACACATTCTGTCTATCGTCAATGCAACTGATCAATTTTCTTCTTTCACTCTCTTTGCCACCACAACAAACCTTCCATCCGTCTCGGAATTGTCACAAGTCGATAATGTCAGCAATTCGTCCCCGTAGCTTGCCTTCACACCGGTATCATAAAGTGAGAGTGCCTCCATCTCCTGCATATTGGAATCAAATTCCTTCTCAGAAGCAGCGTCCAAAAATTTATAATATTTAAATACCACATCTTCCTCATTATATATTTTTGAACGGAACACATACATAACCTCATAAGTTCCCTTTTTATAAATCGTATCAAACTGAATTATGGAATGTTTCCTGGCATATTCTTCACTGCTGTACTTATTTAAACCACCAAACATTTTGCCGGACTTCATATGATGCCCATATATGATCAGATTCGTATTCCTCCGTACCACATCGCAGTCTTTATCCAGAAAAAGGCTTCCGTTCTTATCATACTCCTGATTGAAATTATGATCCAGATAATACTCATTGTTAACTGTCTGCATCACAGGATAATCTATATTTGTATCGTCAATTTTCAGCCATCCGATTAGCTTTTTGTTCTTATTATACAAAGTCTGGTACTCTTCTAACACTTCCAGTTCGATGTCCTCTTCTTCCGTATAGTGAATCTGATGAAAAAGAGTTCCCGTCCTTGTACCGCTTCCTTTCAACTGTGCCAGATTCTCATAGTCAGTCTCTGTCCTGTCGGCAAAATAATAATAACTCCCAAAATAGCCAAAACATGCAATCGCAACAAACGAACACAAAAAAACCGTCAGTCTGCGGCGCCGCTCACGTTTCTTTAATTCACGGAAGACCTCCTTCCGCATTTCTTCATCCAGTTCTTCCTGAACCGTCTCCCTGCGTGAACTGTTTACCCGTACCCCGGAACGTTTCCTGTCCTTACGTGCCGCCTCTTCAGACTTATCCTCTGACCTGCCGTTCTTCCGCCCGGCAAACCGTCCCCTCTTCTCTTTCTCGATCATAAGCCGGCTGTCACGGTTATACCCCTGTCGCTTAAACTCCTGCGCAAGCTCATAGATCTCATCATCAAAATCATTTCCGACAGCCGTCTCAAAGCGGTACTTTCCGGACTGCATATCACTGTACAGTGTGATCACTTCTCCCGGCTGCTCCATATTGACTTGTGCCCTGATTCTGTTAATCTTTGCCTGATCCCGCAGAGCCGCTTGATAATCCGCCTCCGTCCGGAATCTTCTGCCGGCAACTTCTAATCCCGCCATGGGGATCTCCCCTTTATTATATTATGTCCTGCCAACGATTCTGCTTTGAATATTGGCATATAGTATAATTTTACTATATATTGAGATTAATGCAAGTGTTTTGTCAAAATTTACACAAGATATACGTAACATCAGCAGAATGCAGCTGCAGTTTCTTCCTGTCAGATATGCATAAAACTATGGCCAGGAGCAGTTACATCCCTATCCTTAAAATAAAGCAGGGACTCTCATCTCGAGAGCCCTGCCCTATCATATCACTGGCCGGCAAGCTTTTTACTCTTGATTTTAAACGAGACTGTCTTTGTTCCACCATAATTGTTGATACCACGAATCGTCACTTTGGCAGTTCCCTTATTGATATTATTACTGTATCCTACAATCTCGTAATCCGTAGAAAGCAAAGGCGTTCCCTTCAGCTCTACCTGTATAACCGCCGGATCCAGCACAATCTCTTTTCCCGTATATACCTGCACCGGTATTGTCACCTTAGCGCTGGAGATACTCGCCGGTATAATTCTGAATGTGCCCGACACCGACCCTGTATAATCATTTCCAACCGCCGTTACCGTTACATGGATCACCGTTTTTTCCGGAATGATATCTTTCTCATCAACAGGGTCACCAGCTTTTCTCAGGATCGTTTTCTCATTGGTTCCATCAATCTTTACTTTGGTGTTTGCACCATAGGTATATTTCACCTTCTTATCATAATCTTTACCTGCACTCAGCCGTTCGCCGTTCGTATCCAGCACACGCACTGTCGTCTTGTAGATATTACTCTTCTCCTGGTAAACCTTATCCGCAGCATCCACTTTCAACTTACCAATCTCCTGCGGCGTAACCGTAAATGTTTTTTCTACACTTCCGCCAAAGTTACCTTTCCCTTTAACGATCACCTGCGCAGTCTGCCCGGACTTTTTGTTCTGTTTATAGGACAAGGTATAATCTGTACCCAGCTTCAAAGTCTTGCTGCCGTAAGTCACTTCAGGCTGCGGCTTGCTGCCGCCCTTACAGTAACGATAAGAACTGTTCATTTTAATCTTTATCTGTATGGAATCCAGCTTACGCGGAGAGATCTTAAATGTTTTCCTGATGGTCCCGCTGTATGCTCCCATACCCGTAAAGACAGCTGTTGCCTTCCCGGCTTTTACATTATTCTGATAAGATATCGTATAATCTGTACCCTGTATGAGCCTGACCTCATGCATATTACCGTCTTCACCCTTGACATTGACCGTTACTCCTACCCGGTTCAAAGTGATCTCCTTACCTGTATAGACCGGTTCGGCAGGACTGAATTCCATGCTCACTTTCGCCTTTGACAAAGATGCGACCGCCTTGATCTTAAATGTAACTCTCTTGGTGCCGACAAATCCGCCGCCTTTTACGCCTTTGATGAAAACTGATGCAGTTCCCACTTTTACATTCGTACCGTCATATGCAACGGTATAATCCTTGTTCTCCTCCAGCAGTTTCCCTTTATATCTGACTACCGGCAGAGGTTTGATTTCCTTACCCGTATACACCTGATCCGGTATCTTATTGATCGTCACCTTAGACATCGGCACGCCGTCCGTGATCACAAACTCAAACGTGCGCTTCCCGGTATAATTCCCAATACCCGTCACGGTGATAGTACGGCTGCCAATTTCCGTATAGCTTTCTTCCGGTATCGTATAATCTTTGTTTTTCTTCAGTTTCTTCCCGTTCCACTGCACTGTCGGGATCGGTTTCTGCGCCTTTTTATTATACAATACCGAAATGTCATCTATGATGACATCCGAACTGTTCATATCTATAGGCAGTATCGTAAATGTCTTGACCAGCTTGCCCTCATAGTTCCCTTTACCGGTGATCGTGACTGTCGGCGCTTTTTGAGAATCCCTGTTTGCCGCATTGACATTATTCCTGTATGTTATTGTGTAGTCCTTCTTCTCCTGAAGCCGCGTCTTATGATCATATACCCTGATTTCCGGCTTGATCGCCTTACCGGTATAGGTATACTCCTTAAGTGCAGAAGACCACAAGCCGGACGGAATCCCTCCGCTCGGTATATCCTCTTCCAGCACATCCGAATCGTCTGAATCCTCTCCTTCGATATTCGTACTGGTATAATAAGAGAACTTCACGAACTCGCTGTCCGGATATCCCTCCTTATAGGCGAATGCCCAGATCACCGTATATCCATTGATCTCAATGGGATACGTATAGCGGTTGCTTTCCTTTGTCGGCGGTTTACTGGCATCCAATGTATAATAGATATCTGCCCCCTCCGTGTCGCAGGACAGCGTCACCTTCGTTCCTCTCCGAACAGCGGTTCCGGTTGCTATGCTTGCCTTAGGCTTCGCCACCTTCTCCCTGGAAATCCACTGTTCCCTTACGGAAACCTGAATCCTGACTGACAGCGGATCTTCAGCGCCTTCCGGAACTTCCGGCCCGGCCACATCCGCCGGCAGAACCACCGTTCCCTGCAGCTTAAAGGTCTGTGCTGTCGGGTTTGCTGCGCTGTAGGAAGTGCCGTCTACAGGCTTTCTCTCCCATATCACCTGGGTGGTTTCCGTTATCTCTTCCGTCTCGTTTACGGTCACTTCGCCGTCTGCCGCCCCAATATTCCGGGTCTTGATGGTCACGCTGTCCGGAAGCGCCATCTGCTCTAACGGCGTGCCGTTCTCAATATTAATCACCGGCGGCGGCGCAATCACACGCAGAAACGCTCTGGTCTTCTCTACCTCTCTCTCTATCACCGTCAGAGTTCCCGGCTGGTATGTTATGTCATAATTTGCTCCGGCCTTCGCTCCCGATGCAGTGATCAGATAGGTTCCGGGTTCCTCCATACTCTCTATATCGCAGATAAAGGAAGGTCCCTTCTCAAATGTATCTTCCCCAAGGAATCCGGAATTCTCAGCCTCAACGATCTCGTATTCATACTGAGGAAAATCATCCCCCGTTCTCAATTCCATATCCTTTACTTTGACAACGACTGGTCTTGGCGTGATTGTAAAAGGATATTCCTTTGTATACTTGTAGGTTCTGTCCGCAAATGTACCCTCTGCCGTCACCTGGAGTGCATACTCCCCGGCATCTGTCGGCCAGACTATCTTGTCTTTGTCGTCCACAACAGGAGGCGCGCCGTCAGCTTTGGTACCTGCTATGCTATAAGTAAAGGAGAAGACGATCTTATCCGCATTCGGTTCGTCCTTAGAATCGACAGAAGCCTTCGGATCGATCGTAAAATCAATCGCTTTCCCGTCATAAATCTTATTGGACACCTTAATACCCTCTATTATGACCGGTGCTCCTTCCTTGACAGTCAGCTTCCCTGACTCATATTTCATCAGATAATTGGGACCGGCATATGCACCTGTGGGCATGATCGTATATTCACCAGCTACTTTCGTGTCAGCATTGCATGTGAAACGAGGTTTTTGTTGGAATTTATTGGTAATCTCCTCATCCTCGGAAGTTCCTTCCGTATCCTCTCCCTTTTCATTCGGAAATCCCTTGACATGATACCCGAACTCAGGTAAATCGTCATTCACTTTAATTTCTGCATCATCTGCCTTAATAGTCACTGGTCTCTTCTTGATGTCAAAGTTAAACTGCTGGTTTCCTTTATAACCATCGGAGGTTGCTTTTATTTTAAGTTTATACCGACCAGCTTCTGTCGGCATATTATTATTTATTGTATCAATCGCATCGCTGTCGCTTTCCTTTGATGGATATATGCGTACTTCATCGCTATCTGTTATACCGAAAATACTGTATGAGTATGATATATTCGATATAGTTACTTTATCCCAATCAACTCCATTTATCTTTAACTTATCGATCTCACATACAGCCGCCTTACCATCATATATCTTATCGGATATGATGTCGCCGCCGATCGTCAGTGTTTCTTTGTCCAGTACAGTCAGTGTTCCCTGCTGGAAGACAACGGTATAATTAGATCCGGCATCTGCTGTCTGCTCTGATCCCTCAACGGGAACAATCGCATATCTGCCCGGGATATTTAACCCCTTTTCCTTATCCTTAGCCACTTCACAGGTGAATTTCGGCTTTTTATCTGATGGGAAATTATCTGTACCTATAAACCCGTTCGCCAAATATTCATATTCATATTCTGTCGCTGGCGGTTTTGGGTCAGGCGGAAATTTATCCGTTATCTTAATCTGCATATCCTTCGCCCTTACCGTAACCGTCCTCTTTGTAATATCGAAAGAATATTCCGCCGCACCTGTATATTTGTATTTATTATCACCACTGTCTTCCAAAACCGACACCTGCAGTTTATACGTCCCGACATTCTTCGGAAAACCGGTGATCGTACCCCCTACACCAGTAACCGTACCGGTAACTTCCTGAAAGGGGCTGCCATCCGGACTGCCATCATAAACGGTGCCGGTGATTTTGTATGAAAACGTTATTGACGCAGTCACATCTTCCACTTTAGCGGCGCTTCCTTCGCCGATCTTCGCCGTTGCCTTTAACACACCGGCATATGCCATCGGTTTGCCATCATAGATCTTATCCGCTATCGAAATGCCCGAAATAGAAACCGTTGTCTGAACAGGCACGACTGGTTCCGGAGGCGTGGTTGTGTCGTCGTCCGCCATCACACTCGAATTGTCTGCGTCCTCCAGACCATTCCTATTATCATTGTCAACAATCCCGTCAACATTCGGATCAGGATCTTCCTGCGCACCCGCATCTTCTCCGTCATCTCCGCTTTCCTCTGAATTCCCCTCTTCTGCTGAACCGGTATTGTCCGAATCGCCAGTATTATCCGTTACTTCTTCCTTTTCCGGCAAAACATTATTATCAGACACTGACTCATTCCCCTGAGAATCGGAATCATCAGTCGACTCCTCATTCTCTTGAGACGCTATACTCTCATCACTGTTATTGCCATACACATCTTCAACATCACCCTGAAGCATTCCGGCATCGCTCTCCACAGCCACATCCTCGGTCTGCGCTGCCTGTACCCTGAGCATACTGACGTCCGTACTGCTTATCAAAAGCGCAGCCGATAACACTGCCGCTGCCACTCTCATATATTTTTTCCGAGATATCCTGTTCATTTCTTCCTCCATTCCGAAGCGTTTTACGCTGAGGCCGTGAGCAGAATTTCAGATTCTGCTCTGCGATCACTGGAATCTTTCCCGCTTCCCCTTTCTCTATGAATTATACCTAAAAAAAACGGCATTGTAAATGCTGAACGTGCATTAAAGTTATTGAAAGTTATTCTGTAAACTTTTTTGTCACACATACATCTCTCCCACATAAGATAAACCATAACTAACATTTGGAGGCACAAAAAATGAGCGATTTATCAGCAACTCACTGCGGATGCAACAATAATAACGGCGGTTTCTTCGGCGGCGGATGCGGTTCCTGGATCTGGATCCTTATCCTTCTTGCATGCTGCAACAACAATAATGACGGATGCGGATGTGACGGCAACGGATTCGGCCTTTTCGGCGGTTCCGATAACAATTGCTGCAATACTCTGATCTGGTTACTGATCCTCTCCAGCTGCTGCGGCTAAAGGACAGGAAGACAGTCCCCTTCACATCTATTACTTCACATCTGGGAAATAGGCTCTGGCTCCATCGGAGCCTGTTTTCTCATGATGCAGAGTATAAAACTGCAGTTTCCGTCATTCATAAATCTATCCTGGTGCACATAAGAATACTATAGACATACCGTTGGTGTGATCTCAGGCATCAGAAAGGCTCACGATCTATGGCAAACAATCATGAAGAAGCGGCAAATGTTATGGCATTCGATGCCCTATACACCACAAATCAAATACAGAAACTAAAGGTTCTTCTCCCCCACATAGAACCTTCCATGCAGAAAAACATGGCTGTCTATATTAAATATATGGAACTGCAATACACGATGCACTATGTCCGCAAACATCCTTTCCAGATCAGCGGATGCAGCATCTCCGACAGCCCGAAACCTGACCTGCAGTCTCTGTGCCTGCAGTTAAGTCTCTATTCTTCTCCGGAAGAAATCAGGCAGTTGGAACAGTTCCGTAATATGCTGCAGACTATGGAAACCGTTCAGGAAATGTCGCAGACGCTTACCGCCCTGCAGGAGATTTTCCCGGATATGTCTGCGTCATCGCCCTTTGAAGATAACGCTTCTGATGATTCCGGTTCTGGATCCGGCATATCCGGGTCAGGTTCCTTTTCCATGATGGATATGCTTATGAATATGCTCTCACCGGAACAGAAAGAAATGTTCGAGACATTCCAACACCAGAATCTCGAACCATAGAACTTCACAAAGCCGTCTGCTCTCAGCCAGCCTGTATAAAGCAGCCACTGCAAAACAATCCATATATTTTAAACTAACTTGAACAGGAGGAACAACTCTATGTCCGGAAACTGGATGGATGATCCCGCCGTCTCACGGATCGATCAGGCAAAACTTAATTTTCTGCAGGCCCTTGTTTTCGAGAGCCAGTCTCTGAAAAAAGAACAGATGATGCCGTTCTTAATGTCGATTGCCAAACGCGGCATGAACCAGCATATTTCTTTCAGCAATGAAGAAATCGAGACAATCACTGCTACAATCCGCAAATATTCCACCGCAGAAGAGCTGGATAAAATCGATAAACTGATGAAACTGCGAAAGAAATAACTCTGCAGCAGAATAAGAAATCAAAATAAAAAGAAATATCATTCACACGTAATCTAAAACACGATACAACAAAAACCCGGGAACTGAATACAGCAGGTATCAGGGGAAGATTTTTTTAAAACTTCCTCTGATACCTGCTGTATTATTTCATATTTTCCTCCATTCCGAAGCAGTTTTTTGCGAAGGCTGCGAGCCAAATCTCAAATTTGGCTCTGCAATCCCGAGTTTGTGGCTCCGGCACAAACTCGCAGTTGAAAAATCATCACATCAGTATGATTTTTCAACCTTTCCTCCATTCCGAAGCGTTTTACGCTGAGGACGCGAGCAGAATTCAGGAGTTTTCCGAAAGAATACTCCGTTTTTGCTCTGCGATCAACAGAATTTGCAATGCTTCGAATGTTATATTATCGCCGTCACGCCTTCTATTTCTGAACAATATTTACGATCCTGCCCGGCACATAGATCTCCTTGACGATGGTTCCGGTGAGCTTATCGGCCACCGTCTCCTTCGCCTTGGCGATGACGCTATCTTTCAGGTCATCCTTGCCGATCATAAGCGTGGCCCTCGTCCTGCCGTTGATCTGCACGGCGATCTCCACGGTGGATTCCACGGTTTTGGCCTCCTCGAATTCCGGCCACGCAGCCTGATACAGCCTTCCTTCAAATCCGGCCCTCTGCCACAGCTCTTCCGTGATATGGGGTGCAACCGGATTCAACATGGCAAGGAGTGTCTTGTATTCGCCTCTTGTCACCGCATTTTTCCGGTAAAATTCGTTGATCAGCGCCATCATCGCCGCGATCGCTGTATTGTATTTCAGATTTTCAAAATCATTGCTGACCTTCTTGATCGTCTGGTGCATCTTCGTCTCCAGATCTTTGGAGTATGCATCCTCATCGGTCATGATATCCTGCAGCTTCCATACTCTCTCCAGGAAACGGCGGCATCCCTTCACCCCGTCCTCGGACCAGCCGGCGCTCAGCTCGAAAGCGCCGATGAACATTTCATAAGTTCTGAGTGTGTCCGCCCCGTATTCTGTCACGATATCATCGGGATTTACCACATTGCCCAGCGATTTGGACATCTTCACAACAGGATGTTCCGCCATCTCGCCGTACTTTTCCTTAAGGGCCGCTCTGGCTGCCTTCTCACTGCCGTGCTCGGCAAGCAGCTTCTCCTGCTCTGCGGCGGGCAGATTCGCAAAGTTGTGCGGGTTCAGGCCCAGGATCATGCCATGGGAAGTTCTCTTGGCATAAGGCTCCGGGCAGGGCACTGTCTTCTGGTCATACAGGAACTTGTGCCAGAATCTGGAATACAGAAGGTGCAGCGTGGTATGCTCCATACCGCCATTGTACCAGTCTACCGGCATCCAGTAGTCCAGCGCTTCCTTACTCGCCAGCGCTTCCGTGTTCGTCGGATCCGTATAGCGCAGGAAATACCAGGAAGAACCTGCCCACTGCGGCATGGTATCCGTCTCTCTCTTAGCCGGGCCGCCACAGCAGGGACAGGTAGTGTTGACCCAGTCAGTCATAAGTGCCAGCGGCGACTCTCCGTTGTCGGTAGGCATATAGCTGTCCACCTCCGGCAGCTCCAGAGGAAGTTCACTCTCGTCAACCGGTACATAGCCGCATTTCTCACAGTGTACGATCGGAATCGGCTCTCCCCAGTAACGTTGTCTGGAGAAAACCCAGTCTCTTAATTTAAAGTTGGTCTTGGCGCAGCCGATCCCTTTTTCTTCCAGGAAATCAATCATCCTGGCCTGGGCATTCTCCACGCTCAAACCGCTGATAAAACCGGAATTGACGATCGTTCCCGTCGCCACATCCGTGTAGACCTCTTCCTGTACGTTACGGCCGCCCGCAACGACCTCGATGATCGGCAGACCGAATTTCTTCGCAAAATCCCAGTCTCTCTCATCATGGGCCGGCACCGCCATGATGGCGCCCGTACCGTAACTCATAAGCACATAATCAGAGACAAAGATCGGGATTTCCACAGCGCTCACCGGGTTTACCGCCGTCAGGCCGTCAATCTTCACACCGGTCTTCTCTTTCGCAAGCTCTGCGCGCTCGAAGTCTGACTTTCTGGCCGCCTGCTCACGGTATGCCGCGATCTCGTCCCAGTTTTTGATATCTTCTTTATATTTATCGATCAGCGGATGCTCCGGAGACATAACCATATAGGTCACGCCGAACAGTGTATCGCAACGGGTTGTATACACCCGCATCTTATCCTCTTTTCCCTTAATGGAAAAGTCCACTTCCGCACCGGTAGACTTGCCGATCCAGTTCTTCTGCGATACCTTGACCCGCTCCACGTAGTCCACGGTATCCAGCCCCTCTATCAGCTTATCCGCATATTCCGTGATCTTAAGCATCCACTGGCTCTTCACCTTGCGCACCACTTCTGCGCCGCATCGCTCACAGACGCCGTTCACCACTTCCTCATTGGCAAGCCCGACTTTGCAGGAAGTACACCAGTTAATCGGCATCTCGGATTTATAGGCAAGTCCAGCTTTAAACAGCTTCAGGAAGATCCACTGCGTCCATTTATAATACGCCGGGTCCGTCGTATTGATCTCTCTGTCCCAGTCAAAAGAATATCCCAGAGAATGGAGCTGGCTCTTGAAACGGGAGACATTATTCTGTGTCACGATCTTCGGATGAATATGGTTCTGGATCGCATAATTCTCCGTCGGCAGACCGAAAGCGTCCCAGCCCATCGGATAAAGGACATTATATCCCTGCATCCTTCTCTTTCTGGCTACAATGTCAAGCGCCGTATAGGGTCTCGGATGTCCCACATGAAGTCCCTGCCCCGACGGATAAGGGAATTCTACCAGCGCATAATATTTCGGTCTGGAATAATCGTCGGAAGTCTTAAACGCCTTCTCGTCATCCCACACCTTCTGCCATTTTGTTTCCACCTCTCGATGGTTATATACCTCTGCCATAGTGCCTCCATTCTGATCGGTTCCTGACATCTCTTCTCATTTGAACCATATTTATGATATATTTATTTTATCCACGTTCTATATTGTAGTATACCTGCCGGATTTGTCAACCGTTTTGCGCAGTAGTTCTTAATTTTTTCGTTATGGACCGGATAACTTTACTGAACCGGATTCTAGAAACTTTTTGGAAATTATTGTTGATTTTTAGACGGTGAGATGTTATAGTAAGTATAAAGAAAAGCACCCACTCCAAAGTGGATGCTCCTGAACAGCTTTAGTCCTTACGGACCTCGCCAATCCTGGTGCCGACAGGATTGGCATTTTTTATTTTACTTACTGCTTCTCTGATCGAGAAAGTTCAGTAACGCAACGAGCAGTCCACCCGAAGAAAACAGCAATGCCAATATCCCCAGGAATATCATAATAATCTCGTAATCTGTCATTTGCGCCACCTCCCCTCTTATGTATTCCGGATAAAACACTCCGGTCATTAAGTCCGGGAGACTACCACCCTGTCATGGGTACTTTCCTACACAGCATACAGTTAAAAACCGTTATACACTGTGTAGGAATAGATTACTATTTTCTACTACATTTTTCAATACTATTTCATAACTTTTATAAACGTTTTATCGTTTATATTATTTTCTACATCAGTTTATGACGTCCGATTTCAGCAATCCTCATTTATCTTCGCACAGCCATCTGTTTATACTTATGTTCGTGCCTGTGCTTATGCGTCACTTCCGGACTCCGCAACCTTACCGGCTCTCGCAGCCACTTCCTTGGCCTGTACATCGCTGGGCGCCTGCTCATATCTTGCGAACTCATACATATAGTTGCCGCGTCCGCCGGTCATGGAACGAAGGTCTGTGCAGTATCCGTTCAAACATGCCATCGGGATATCCGCTTCGATCACGG
This sequence comes from uncultured Lachnospiraceae bacterium, assembly GCA_947576945.1. GTDB lineage: Bacteria > Bacillota > Clostridia > Lachnospirales > Lachnospiraceae > UBA3282. The sequence continues at coordinate 34,503 of CANPTH010000001.1, read as the reverse complement.
TCTTGCCTTCTCCTGCCGGATTCATACCGAGTACACGGCCTCTCTTCTTGTTCAGATCTCCCATAACATCACCGGTATAGGAATCCGGAACTGTCACTTTCAGATTCGCGATCGGCTCAAGCAGAACCGGACCCGCTTCCATGAAGCCCTTCTTAAATGCCTGGATGGTCGCCATCTTAAATGCCATCTCGGAAGAATCTACCGGATGATAGGATCCATCATAGAGCACAGCCTTAACGCCGACTACCGGATATGCCGCCAGAGGACCGCTGACTACAGAATCCTGTAAGCCCTTCTCCACAGCCGGGAAGTAGTTCTTCGGAACCGCACCGCCTACAACTTCCTGATCAAACACATAAGCCGTCTCCAGATCGCCGGACGACTCGAAGCGCATCTTGACATGACCATACTGACCGTGTCCGCCGGACTGCTTCTTATACTTATATTCTACATCTGATTTCTTGCGGATCGTCTCTCTGTAAGCAACCTTCGGCTCGTCCAGTTCGATCTCTACCTTATACTCATTGAGCAGTCTGCTGGCAACCACTTCCAGATGCAGGTCGCCCATACCGTAGATCAGCGTCTGTCTGTTCTCTCCGTCATTGACAACCCATAAGGTCTGATCCTCATGTCTCATCTTCTGCAGCGCCTGAGATACCTTATCCACGTCGCCCTTATTCTTGGCTCTGTATCTCTTATATGTATAAGGTGTAGAGATCTCAGCCTTGCCGTAACGGATGATCCTGGCCTTCGTGGAAAGGGTATTGCCTGTCCTGGCCGCCGTCAGCTTCGCGATGGCGCCGATATCTCCTGCATGCAGCTCCTTCACCTCGATGGGCTTATTACCCTGCATCACATAGAGCTTGTTGATCTTCTCTTCCACTTCCTTCTCATCGTTGTAGATCGTATCGTCATTCTTAAATACGCCCGAACATACCTTGATCAGCGAGTATTTACCGATAAACGGATCTACGATGGTCTTAAAGATATAAGCCGACTTCGGCTTCGAGAAATCATAGTTGGCCTGGAAGATCTCGTTGCTCTTAAGGTCGATGCCTGCAAGCTCACGGTTCTCCGGACTGGGCATATATTTCACAATATCGTCAAGCAGCGTGTAGATACCCTGACACAGCACGCTGGAACCCATGGACATGGGAACGATGCTGCCGTCCATAACATTCGTGCGCAGCGCCGCCCTGATCTCCGCCTCGGAAAAGCTCTCGCCGTTAAAATAGCGCTCCATAAATTCTTCACTGGTCTCCGCAACTGCTTCCATCAACGTATCGCGGCACAGCTGCAGGTTATCTTTGCTGTATTCCGGCATATCACACTCGACTACTTCCTTGCCTTCCCAGCGGTACGCCTGCTCTGTGATCACATTGATGTAGCCGACAAATTTCTCATTCTCACGAATCGGCAGATGGAAAGGAGCCATCTTCTTGCCGTATTTATCGGTCATATCTGACACAACCTGTCTGAAAGAAGCATTGTCAATATCCATATCCGTTACGAACACAAATCTGGGCAGCTTGTACTTCTCACAAAGCTCCCATGCCTTCTCCGTACCCACTTCCATGCCGGCCTTACCGGACACAACAATGATCGCCGCATCTGCCGTGGAGACAGCTTCCTCCACCTCTCCCACGAAATCGAAGAATCCCGGCGTATCCAATACGTTGATCTTCACGTCTTCCCATTCGATCGGAATAACAGACGTCGCAATAGAGATATGGCGTTTCTGCTCTTCTTTACCAAAATCACTCACTGTGTTTCCATCATCTACCTTGCCCATTCTGGAAGTGATACCGGACAGGTATGCCATCGCCTCCACCAGGCTGGTCTTACCACAGCCGCCGTGCCCCAGTAAAACCACATTACGAATCTTATCCGTTGTGTAAATGTTCATTTCTCGCAATCCTCCAGTTCTGTTATTCACTCATGATTGGGCCAAATATCAGTCTCTTTAATACTGTAAACCATAGATGATTTATCCCCAAACACAAATATAAGTATATTTTACTAAATTACGCAGAAAATTTCAACAACAATTATACATTCTGCACACGATTTTTGCGTCAATTTTTTGTTCTATTTTCCAATTTTCACTATATAAGCATTTCCGAATATGTTTTATACCCAGGTCCTGACTTTACTCTTGTAGCGGAATTTTTGAAATGCTATACTGTATATGCATGTAATTCAAATTTATCCGAAAAGAAAGGTACCAAACATATGAGCACACTCACCTGTGGTTTTATCGGCCTGGGACTGATCGGCGGCTCCATCGCCAGAGCTGTCCGTACAGCATATCCAAATGCCCGTCTGATCGCATATGATATCCGGGAAGACTCCCTGCAGCTGGCCCTGCAGGAACATGTGCTGGATGAAATATGTCCCGCCATCAACGCTTCCTTTGCGGACTGCGATTATATTTTCCTGTGCGCGCCGGTCTCCTGCAACGACGAAAATCTGCTCACTTTGAAACAGTATCTGGCGCCTCATACGATCCTCACCGATGTGGGCAGCGTCAAGACCGGTATCCACAGACAGGTGGAATCGCTGGGGCTGCAGGGCCAGTTTATCGGCGGCCATCCCATGACCGGTTCCGAGCGCTTCGGCTATCAGAATTCCCGGGCGTCCCTGCTGGAAAACGCCTACTATATCCTGACCCCTTCCAATACAGTGCCTGAACAAAAGCTGCACAGCTACCGGACACTGGTGGAATCCATCGGTGCGATCCCGCTCATTCTAAACTTTGAAGAGCATGACTATGTGACCGCCGCCATCTCCCATCTGCCCCATGTAGTCGCCGCCTCCCTTGTCAATCTTGTCAGGGACGCCGATTCCGAAGCAGGCATCATGAAGATGACCGCCGCCGGCGGTTTCAAGGATATCACCCGGATTGCCTCTTCCTCCCCCGCCATGTGGCAGCAGATCTGCCTGACCAACAGGGACAATATTTCTGACTTACTGAAAAAGTACATAGAGGCACTTACAAAAATCAAAGCCGAAATTGATGCCGGATCCAAAGACTCGCTCTACAGCTTCTTCGATTCCGCAAGAGAGTACAGGGATTCCTTTATCAACGCTTCCAGCGGCCCGATCAAGACCGAACACGTCCTGACTTTGGATATCCCGGACAGGCCCGGCTCCATTGCCGCCATCGCCTCCCTGCTGGCCGCCCACAACGTGAGCATCAAGAATATTGGGATCAACCACAACCGGGAACTGGCGGAAGGCGCTCTGCGCATAGAATTCCATGAAAAAGAGGCTGTCGAGAAGGCCGTCTGTGCCCTGACCGCGCAAGGCTACGCGATCCGCACCAGACGCCCTTTCTGAAATCTCCCTGCACATAAAAATTTATCCAGCGTAGCAAGACAGTGATAATATCGTAGTTATAGTACATAACAGCAAATACAACGGAGGCACAATATGATCTTTCAAAAAGCACACCATCTCAAAGGCGAAGTAACCATTCCGGGGGACAAGTCCATCTCCCATCGGGCCGTGATGTTCGGTTCCCTTGCAGAGGGCACGACAGAAGTACTCAACTTCTTACAGGGCGCAGACTGTCTCTCCACAATAGACTGTTTCCGCAGGATGGGCATCTCTATCGAGAACACACCCGACCATATCCTGATCCACGGCAGAGGACTCCACGGCCTGCATAAACCCAACGATATCCTCGATACCGGCAACAGCGGCACAACCACAAGACTGATCTCAGGCATTCTGGCTGGACAGCCTTTCGAAACGACTCTGACAGGAGACGCCTCCATCCAGAAACGCCCCATGCGCCGTATTATAGAGCCGCTTTCCATGATGGGAGCTGACATCACCAGCCTGCATGGCAATGACTGTGCTCCACTGTGCATTAAAGGCGCACCTCTGCATGGCATCCACTATCACTCCAAAGTGGCCTCTGCTCAGGTAAAATCCGCCATTCTGCTGGCCGGACTCTATGCGGATGACACAACGAAAGTCACGGAGCCAACCGTCAGCCGCAACCACTCTGAAATCATGCTGAACTATTTCGGCGCACATGTCCATACAGAAGGGACCACCGCCGCAATCCATCCGGAACCCAGGCTGCAGGGCCAGAAAGTATGCGTTCCAGGCGACATCTCTTCTGCGGCATATTTCATTGCCGCCGGACTGCTTGTTCCCGGCGCTGAGATTCTGATCCGCAATGTGGGCATCAACCCCACCAGAGACGGTATCCTGAAAGTCGCCAGAGCTATGGGCGGAGATATCACGCTTCTCAACGTCAGCCATAACGGGGAACCCACCGCAGACCTGCTCGTAAAGCACAGCTCACTGCACGGCATCACCATTGAAGGCGAGATTATCCCCACACTGATCGACGAACTTCCCATCATCAATGTGATGGCGGCCTGTGCCGAAGGGACAACATTCATCAAAGACGCGGCAGAATTGAAAGTCAAGGAATCCAACCGCATCGATGTAATGGTAACCTGCCTGAGCGCCATGGGCTGCGATATCATCGGTACGGAAGACGGCATGGTTATTCATGGCGGAAAACCGCTTCATGGCGCAGTCATTGATTCCCATATGGATCACCGGATTGCCATGAGCTTTGCCATTGCCTCCCTGATTGCCGACGGTGATACCAGGATCAATGGAAGCAATGCCGTCACGATCAGTTATCCGAACTTCTATAAAGATTTATTGAATCTGACGCGCTAACCACCCAAACGCCCCTTTATTGTTCAAACATGCCATATTTACTCCTGTTCCAAAGCGTCACAAATTTAAACTGAATTTGTTCAGTTTGATGAACCAAACTGCTCATAAGAGAACTTATTCAATCTTTACACCATCAGAATTTCCGTATCTTAAAAAGCAGACGGATCGAAGTCCGCCTGCTTTTATGTAAAAATATACTCTATTCAATTAACAATACATATTAACACTCTGAATCTGCAGACTGTACTGTCAATGACTCGATTCCGGCTGTCCTTTTTAAGTTGACATCTTAACCAACAGTCTGTTCAAAAAATAAGAACCCACCATACAAAAAATTCCAGCAAGGCAGCCGTACCAGTTCAACTGCACATCGGTCATCTGAAAATGTCTGCCGTCTACATACTGCTTAAAATATTCCGTATAGTAGGCCAGCATATAACAGACCGCTCCTGACAACAAAATACCCGCAATCCGAAAATATCCTCTGAATATGACCATACTGACAAAAGCCGTAACCAGTCCAACTACAAAAAACAAGGCCAGATGTGCTCCATAACGAATCATCCGGCTGACTGTTTCTATCTGTTCCTGCTCCGGATCCTCAAACACTGTTCTGGCAATCCGTCCGGCCAGCCGCATAGTTACATTCGTAGAACTGACGCCGCTCTGAAACGAAACAATCATAACAAAATATACCAGCAGCGCCAATGCAAGAACCGATGCAACGATCACCGTAAGTTCCAGCCACAGATTTTTATGTTTTCCCTGATTCATTCCAATCTGTTTTCCTATACATTCATATTCTGAATAGTCCCATACGTCTCAATTCTGCTCGCATCCATCTCAGACATGCCGATAAAGATCGCGCCATATTCAAATTTGCCGTTCTGCTTGTTCTCAACACGCACTACTTCCAGAAATACATGAAGGACTTCTTTCGTCCAGATCGTCAGAAAAGCCTCATAGACTGCGCCCATCTCTAATCTTTCCGCACAGACAAAACCAACCCCTGTCTTGGAACAGTCATTGATCGCGATGCCTACATTCTCTGCTTTGCCGCCCTGATCCATTCTCTTGACCACCAGCTTGCCTTCCAGTTCTATCCGTTGATTCTTTCTTCTCTCCTGCATAATTCTTTACCTTCCTCTTACCTAAAAGTAATTCCATATATACTTCTGTTTCTATTCTACTCTATTTGTTGTCTTTTGTAAAGGAATCCGTAAGGAACATTGCATCTCCAAAACTAAAAAATCGATACTTTTCCCTCATTGCCTCCTCGTACGCATGCAATACATTCTCCCTGCCTGCCAATGCGGAGACCAGCATGACAAGCGTAGATTCGGGAAGATGAAAGTTGGTAATCAGGCAATCCATAATCTTAAACCGGTATCCCGGATAAATAAAAATCTCTGTATTATCACAGCATTCCTGCAGCGTGCCGTCCTTACGGGCGGCGCTCTCGACTGTTCTGCAGCTTGTGGTTCCCACACAGATCACCCGCCCGCCCTCCGCCCTGGCATGGTTGATCTTCTCCGCCGCCTCCCTGGTCACCTGATAATACTCGGAATGCATATGATGCTCCAGAATGTTATCCGCCTTGACGGGGCGAAACGTTCCCAGACCAACATGCAGCGTCACATAAGCAATGGAAACCCCCTTATCTTCTATCCTCTGCAGCAGCTCTTTTGTGAAATGCAGTCCTGCCGTCGGGGCCGCCGCCGATCCTTCATATTTGGCATATACAGTCTGATAGCGGTTCTTATCCTGCAGCTTATGGGTTATGTAAGGGGGCAGGGGCATCTCCCCCAATCGATCCAATACCTCCTCGAAGATACCATCATAGGTAAAACGCACCAGACGGTTTCCTTCCTCTGCAATCTTAACGATCTCCGCCCTCAGGCAGCCGTCGCCAAAAACAATATGCGTACCAGGTCTGGCCTTTTTACCCGGTCTTACAAGCGTCTCCCAGATATCTTTCTCCTTCCTTTTCAAAAGAAGAAGCTCTATCGCGGCGCCGGTATCCTCCTTGACCCCCATAAGTCTCGCCGGCAATACCTTTGTGTTATTTAAGACCAGGCAGTCACCCGGTCTTAAATAATCAATGATCTCCTTAAAGATATGATGTTCCGTACTGCCGTCATACTTATTCAGCAACAGTAATCTGGAACCTGAACGTTCCTCCAGTGGATCCTGTGCGATCAGCTCTTCCGGCAGATCAAAATAAAAATCTGATTTTTTCAGTTCATTCATTTCCCGTTTCCTCAAATATTCCTGGGCACAGCGAGAATTCATGACAAGATCTTCAGTTCAGATCCGCATTCTCCAAAAAGGCCACATATCCTCTCTTCGTCTCATAGACATCGATCTTGCTGGTAGCTTCCCAGGGTGCATGCATATTCAACACCGCGACACCACAGTCAATAACATTCATGCCGTACAGAGCAAGAATATAAGCGATTGTTCCGCCGCCGCCCAGATCAACCTTGCCAAGCTCCGCTGTCTGGAAATTCACATTCTCCTTCTCGAAGATCGCCCGAATATGCCCCAGATACTCGGCATTGGCATCATTGGAACCCGATTTGCCTCTGGAACCGGTAAATTTATTGAATACCATACCACCACTTAAATAAGCGACATTTTTCTTATCAAAACTGGATGCAAAAGCCGGATCAAATGCGCTGCTCACATCCGAAGAAAGCATGCAGGAACGTGCAAGACATCTGCGCAGATTTAATTCACTGTATCCGCCTGTCAGATTCATTACCTCCGCCACCGCATTTTCAAAAAATCTGGACTGCATGCCCGTAGCCCCCACACTGCCAATTTCTTCCTTGTCTACCAGAATGCAGCAGGCCGTACGATCCGTCTCTTTGATCTCCAGCATCGCTTTCAGAGAAGTAAACGCACAGACCCTGTCATCCTGACCATATGCCAATATCATGCTGCGGTCAAAGCCTGCCTCACGCGCCTTACCGGCCGGTACCACCTCCAGCTCCGCAGAGATAAAATCTTCTTCTTCAATATCATAAGATTTCTGCAGGATCTCCAGTATACTCTTTTTTACCGCATCTTTTTCTGTCGATTTCTCATCCGCATCCTCTTTTTCATCCTTCTTATTGATCACAAGCGGCTTGTTTCCGATTATAATATCCAGCGCTTCTCCCTCAATCACCTTATTTGCTTTCTTCTCCAGCTGCTCCTGCGCCAGATGAATCAACAGATCCGATACAAAAAACACCGGATCGTCCTCCTTCTCGCCTACATTGATCTCCACCGTCGTGCCGTCTTTCTTCACCACCACACCATGGACAGCAAGAGGAATCGTCACCCACTGATATTTCTTCACGCCACCGTAGTAATGGGTATCCAGATAAGCGAATCCTCCCTCTTCGTACAGTGGATTCTGCTTGATATCCAGTCTTGGAGAATCGATGTGCGCCCCGAGAATATTGATACCATCTTCCATTTTATTCTTTCCGATCCGGAACATAACGATGGACTTATTCATCCATACGGAATAGACCTTATCCCCTGCTGCAAGCTTGTCACCGGATGCAATCACCGCACTCAGCTCTCTGTAACCTTCTTCTTCGATCTTATTGACAATCTCATCAATGCATTCGCGCTCTGTTTTACCATGATCCAGAAAGCTCATATATTCCTGTGCGAAAGCATCCACCTCGTTTAACTGCTCCTCTTTATAAAGTTCCCATGTGTTTTTGTATTCCATGTTTTCCTCCTTTTCTGCGCTGCTTTTGTCTCAACTATGTTGAGACGTCGCATTAAACGAGTTTGTGGCAAGCAACGCGCAGACACAAATCCCGCGATTGAAAATTTTAATTTTCAATCTTTCCTCCATCTCTTTCCCGCATTCTGCGCAGTCTGTTTCCTGTAATTTCACAGCCATACCTGTTGTGCCGGCAATCACAGACCTTCCATCTTCTAACTTCTCAGCTCAATTCCCATGCCTTCCAGTCCGTTGAGTATCTTTTTCATTGCTGCCGTTATATCACTCTCTTCCAGCGTTCTGTCCTTAGCGCGGAACGTGATAGAATACGCTACAGACTTATAGCCGGCTTTGATCTGATCCCCTTCGTAAATATCAAACAGTTGATAATCCTCCAGAATCCTGCCGCCGCGCTGGGCAATGACAGCCTCAATCTGACCGACCATGATTTCCTTGGGAACAACCATACTGATATCTCTCATAACAGCCGGATATTTTGCAATTCCCTCATATTTACGATCAAAGGTTGCATATGGTATGATTTTTGGCATATCCAGCACCGCCACATAGGCTTTTGTCTTCATATCATAATTATCACAGACCTCCGGGTGCACTTCTCCCAGATAACCGAGAATGCATCCTTCATAGATCACATTCGCCTGTCTGCCCGGATGCAGGAAGTTCCTGCCGGCATTCGGATCATAGGTGATCTTTTTGCAAAGGCCGATACTTTCAAAGAACTCTTCAATGACCCCCTTCATGGTAAAGAAATCGCCTTCACCATACATACCAAGTGTAAACTGCATCCGTTCGTCAGGAAGTTCTGTCAACGGCAGCGCCTTCGGAATATAGATATTTCCCAGCTCGTATAATCTGACATCCTTATTTCTTCTGTTATAATTGGTCGCAAGGCTTATCAACATACCGTTCAAGGAAACGGTCCGCATGATAGAGAAATCTTCTCCCAGCGGATTTGAAATACTGATCGCCTGACGCGCCGGATCGTCTGCACTGAGCAACAGCTTGTCAAATACTTTCGGACTTTCAAAAGAATAACACATTCCCTGGGAAAAACCGCAGTATTCTGCAATATCCCTTGCTTTCTGTTCAATGCGCAGTTTAAAGGGCAGTTTACCGGTTGTAGCTTCTCCATTCGGCAAGGTAGACGGTATCTTATCATAGCCATAGAAGCGCGCCACTTCCTCCGCAATATCACACTGCCGCAGAAGATCCTGCCGGAAGGTCGGTATAATCAGTTTCTCCGTCTCCGCATCATGCCTTACTTCTATCCTCTTAAATATTTCCAGCATTTCTTCTTTTGATACATCCGTACCAAGCAGTCTGTTATATCTGTCCGGTTCAAACTTAAGCTCGACTTCCGGTGTGAGTTCACCGCAGACGTCTACCATACCGTTCACTACTTCACCACAGCCCAGCTCCTCGATCAGCTGACACGCCCTGTTGATCGCCGCCTCCGCATTATGCGGATCAAGTCCTTTCTCAAACTTGCCCGATGCGTCAGTTCTAAGCCCCACCCGCTTCGCTGATTTACGGATGTTTGCCCCGTTGAAGCATGCCGCCTCAAACAGAACTGTCTTAACATCATCGGTGATCATCGAATTCTCACCACCCATGATACCGGCAATGCCGACTTCTTTCTCCGCATCACAGATCATCAGCACATCGGCATCCAGATTTCTCTCCTGTCCGTCCAATGTACGGAATACATCGCCGTCCTTCGCCCGGCGGACAATGATCTTATGCCCTGCAATCGTCTCCAGATCATAAGCGTGCATGGGCTGGCCATATTCCTCCATCACGTAATTGGTAATGTCTACCAGATTGTTGATGGGACGGATGCCGCTGGCCGCAAGACGTCTCTGCATCCATTCCGGGGAGGGTCCGATCTGAATGTTGGTGCACACTCTCGCACAATAGCGAGGACAGAGTTCCGGATCTTCCACATCAACAGAAATATAGTCTTCTACGTTGCCGCCATTCCCTGTCACGATTACCTCGGGAGGATAGAACGGTTTCCGAAATGTTGCCGCCGCCTCTCTCGCTATACCGATCACGCTGTAACAGTCTACTCTGTTGGAAGTCACCTCATATTCAAATACGGTATCATGGAGTCCCAGCGCCTCTATGGCATCGGAACCGACCTTCACATGATCCTTGAAAATATATATACCATATTCCGGAGCTTCCGGATACATATTTCTATCGGATCCCAGCTCTTCTATAGAACACATCATGCCTTCAGACGGTATCCCCCGCAGTTTACCGGCCTTAATCGAGATGCCTTCTTCCGGCAGCGGACCGCCGTCATGACCGCCTGCAACTTTACCGCCATCCAATACCACCGGTATCTTATCCCCTTCTTTTACATTCGGCGCACCGGTCACAATCTGGATCACCTCGGTACCGATATTCACCTGGCACACGATCAGCTTATCCGCATCCGGATGTCTCTCGATCTTCTCGATCTGACCGACCACTATCTTCTCCAGATTGTGATCTCTTCTGCTGTATCCTTCCACTTTCGTTCCCGATAATGTCATAGCATCCATGTATTCCTGATCTGTACAGTCCAGATCGGGCACATATGCCTTGATCCACGATAATGCTGTATTCATCTTATCCTCCATTCCAGAGCGCTCAACGCCCTGTTTTTCATTTTCTCTCACATGACTTTATTCCGGACATACCGCTTCTCCCAAGACAAATTCCGGAGTAATCCCGTTGTATACAGTAAAGATTCCCCTTTATCGTCTGTCATTTCCCCCGGAATCCGGATTTGTACTGATGATACCTCAGAACTGCTTCAGGAAACGGATATCATTCTCATATAACAGCCTCATGTCATCTATCTCATATTTTAACAGGGCAATACGTTCCAATCCCACACCAAAAGCAAACCCTGAATATTTCTCCGGATCGATACCGCTCATCTCAAGAACGTGCGGATGCACCATACCACAGCCTAAGATTTCGATCCATCCCTCCCCTTTACAGAAACGACAGCCTTTACCACCGCATTTAAAGCAGGTGACATCCATCTCTGCACTGGGTTCCGTGAACGGGAAATGATGCGGTCTGAACTTGACTTTGGTACTCTCCCCGAATAACTCCCTGGCAAATTCTGCCAGCGTGCCTTTTAAATCCGCCAGCGTAATATTCTTATCGATCACCAGACCTTCAATCTGATGGAAGGAAGGGGAATGTGTCGCATCCACCTCATCGGAGCGGAACACACGGCCTGGTGCGATCATCCGGATGGGGAGCTGCCCTTTCTCCATTTCGTGTACCTGTGTCGAAGATGTCTGCGTTCTCAGCAGAATATCTCCCGTGATATAGAACGTATCCTGTTCATCCTTCGCCGGATGATCCGCCGGAATATTCAATGCTTCAAAATTATAGTAGTCTTTCTCCACTTCCGGACCTTCGACCACTTCGTACCCCATACCAATGAAGATTCTCTCCACCTCTTCCAATGCAATGGTGCTCGGATGTCTGTGTCCAACGTTATTCTTTCTGGCCGGCAGCGTAACGTCGATAACTTCCGTCTTCATCTTCGCCTCTCTGACTGCCTGCTCCATCTTCCTGATCGATTCTTCCAAAATCTTCTCAATCTCTGCTCTCGTCTCATTGACAAGCTGCCCCACCTTGGGACGCTCCTCCGGCAGCACATCCTTCATACCTTTCAGCACAGCCGTCAATTCCCCCTTCTTACCCAGGAAATTGACTCTTACTTCATTCAGCTTCTCCAACGCGTCGCTGGCTTCGATCTGCCGCAGCGCTTCCGCCTTGATCTGCTCCAACTTCTCTCTCATCATTATTCTCCTTTGCCCAAATAAATTGTATTCATTTTATAGAATATGGAAAAATTTTTACAAGCAGGCATTTGTTATACCATAAAAAATCCCACGTGCCTTACTTACCTGCACATGGGACGAATTATCTCCGCGGTACCACCCAGCTTCCTGTCGTGCACCATGGATGCTTAACTGAAAGCATTGCCATTGTCTGCAGACAGACACCTCATTTGACGTAACGTGTCCTGACGGCCCGGACTACTGGTATATCGGTTCATCCGAACGACTCCGGTGGGAAATTCAAAATACTGTCTGAACCGAAGGGAACTTCCAGCCGACGGCTCCCTCTCTCTGTCGGAAAACAATCTTCTACTGACACCTTCACAGTCTTTCCTTACATTCTAGTGACTTTTTGCCGACTTGTCAAGCCATCCAAACAGAAATTTATACACCGGTCCGAAATACCGGTTAACATGGGCGCCGATCATCAAAATATACATCAGCAGATAAAACCACAGCATCATGATCACCACGGTCGTCAGGCCGCCGTAAGTTCCAAAGCCGTTAAAATGATCCACATATACGGAAAAAGCATACGATGCAGCGCCCCACATGACCGCCGAAAACGCCGCTCCCGGAATCTGCCCTTTAAACCGCAGCTTATTGCTGGGCACATAAGCATAGATCAGGGCAAATACAAATGTCAGCACCGCCCAGGAGAACAGAAACCTGAACCGCATGACTAACTGTACCACGATATGTAACGGCGGAATATCTGCCAGCAGCAGATCCACAATCACATTGCCGAATACCATCACGAATAATGCCAGGATCGTTGCTGCCAGGATGATCACTGTGTAGATACAGGCAATAAACCGCAGTACAAAATAGTTCCGTCTTTCTTCAAAATCGTTCACCGCATTTAAGCCCCGGATCAGCGCCAGCATCGCTTTGGATGCCGACCAGATGGTAACGATTGCAAAGATCGTGATCGTCCCTGCCGATCTTGCATACACATCGGATACCACGCTGACCACCAGACCATTCATGGCATCCGGCGTAAATTTCGTGATGGCAGTGAGCAGATTCTCCTCTGTCAATCTCGTATATGGCAGAATAGCACATAATGCCATCAGCAATGGTATCATAGACAGGAAGAGAAAGAATGATGTGCTGGACGCAAACGCACTGATGTTCTTCCTCGTCATCTGCCAGTTAAAATCACGCATTATATAATACAGCCTGTAAACAGTCTTCATAGCTCACCTTTAATCATTATTTACCGGCATCCTGCACGATTCTCTCACGCGCTGTTCTGCCCTGCTTCATCAAGCTCACAGCCCTGAAAAAAATATTCCAGGATCATACGATAGGACGCTCCTTCTTCCCCCAGCGCCCTGGCGCCATTCTGTGACATCCCCACGCCATGTCCATAGCCGCCGCCGGTCAACGTATATCCTATCACATTTCCTTCTTCTTTGCCAGTTTCCAACACAAAAAAACCGCTTGGCAGCAAGGTCCTCGGCACTGTTGTGCTGTCATCCTGCTTTACTGCTTTGCTTACCCCGTCACACAGAACACTGCGGATATAATATTCGGAAATAATCTTATAGCTTCCCGTATCCGTCTCAACCAACAGTTCTTCCGCCACACCTCCGGCGCCCCGTTGTGCAATGGAAAGACTTTTAATCTCTTCAAATTCTTCCACCGGCTGAGATACATAATAATCGCCCTCCATCTTCGTCAATACTGATTGCGGGCTGGATGCACAGCACGACTGTATCCGGGCCGCCATGGCTTTTACATCCAGCTGTTCTACCTGATAACTCCATCGGTACCATGGCTCATCTTTCTCCAGATCCGTTTCACTCTTTGAAGTGATAAACTGATAGAAAGCATCTTCGTCTTTCAAATCATCCGGCGTCTGCACTGTCTTTTCTGTTGCTTTTGACGTTGTTCCTGACATTTCCGCGTCTGCTGTCGCTGTGATCATTTCATCCTGCTTTGCTGCTTCTTTATCTGCATCTCGTTCCTGCTCCCCTCCATTTCCTTCTACATCCCCCGGCTGCTTTAACCGCAGAGCCTGCAGATACGGAATATCTGCAGCCGTTTCCGATTTCCAGATTGCCGCATTCGTACCGACGCCGCAGGACGTAGAATAGTAATAGTTCTGTGCCGGCTCCCCCTGCCAGGTCAGCAGGATACCGTTTGTTTCCTTAACTGCCGTAGTACTTGATGCATTCTCGCTGACGTTATGATAAACCTGATAACTTGTGGTATCGTCCACATGCGCCCCTATCTCCGGCAGACCTGCGTGCATGATATTCCGGTAAGCATAGGTTCTGGCACAGACCGCCTGCGCTTTCAACGCCTCCAACGGATACAGTGCAGGCATCTCACTCGGCACCACCGCATATAAATATTCCTCCAGTGGAAGCTCATTGATCAGCGCCATCCCGTCTGCCATCCGATAACACTCTATCGATCCGCGATACGCCTGATCTTCCTCCTCACGCCCTTCCACATGCAATATCACCTTATCTGTCAAAGCAGCGCACTGATATATTCTGCGCTCTCCGACCTCCATATCCTCCGCTCTTACCTGTATCGTTTCCCCATCCACCACCAGCTCTGCTTCTGCATGGTAATTGCTCATCTTTGCTGTATTTTTCAGAAGAACCCTTATCCTATCTGCGGCCTCCTCCTCCGAAATCAGGCAGGCGCATATCTTACCTTTATGCAATACGAAATCCGTATCCGCATAGCCGATCCGCAAATCTGCCCTTGTCATTGTCATCAGGCTTCCATATAGTTTATATACTTCCAGATTATCCTCGACCGGGTATACTCCACAGCCTTCTATCTCAACTTCCTCCTGCGTTATCCGCAGCAGCTTTCCGTGTATTTTCTCATTTTTCTCTCTCACAGCGACCAGCTCTCCGTTACGAAACGTCAGATCTGCCACGCGCTCTCTTTCTACCGGGTTCTCTGTCTTTGCCCGAAATTGAATCTGATGATAAAAGCATTCCAATAACCCATCCGTAGATTCCATTATCCATACGTTATTGAGTTCGTGATCCTGTGGCAGGACTTCGCACACTGTCAGCAGCTCACTTCCTTTCACATAAGCCTTGATCTGCTGCAAAACATTCTGTTCAAACGCAGATGAATGATACCGATAAGGACTCTCCATACCGCCGCTTTCTGTATAAGCCTGCTCTGTTTCGGTGTCCAGTTTCAACACAAATACCGTTGTCTCCCATATAGAAGATTCCGTATCCAGATATGCCAGCATCAGGCGATATGCAGCATACCAGTCTTCCTTCAGCATCTCCTGCTCTTCTTCATATTTACTTTCATAATCGGGCAGATTCATCTGTGCACCGTTGATCCGTTCCCGTATTTCTATGTACTGTCCATAAGTCAGATACTCTGACTGAGCTTCCTCATCTTCTACAGCTTCCCGTTCCACCTGCTGCGTTAATTCTATATGCTTAACCGTTTCTTTCTTCCCTGTCATGTCTGCACTGTTATCAAAAAAGGGGAATTCTTCAAGCGGAAGATTTAATGCCCGCAGCAGAATCTCCACATCCTCCACTGTGATTTTCTCCCCTTTCAAAGGTTCCCTTACCCGCTCTCTTCTGCCCAGCCAGACACATACTAAAAAAAGAAGTCCCAAAAAGATAAATGCCAGTTTAACGATCATCTTTACATCATATTTTATTCCCGTTCCGATCTTTCATCCCTTCCTTTTCCTGATCTCTTTGCTCAGAGTTATTTTCAAACCTGCCGCCCATGTCAAAAGCAGCCGCATAATGCGACTGCTTTTTCTTCTGTATGGCCCAAAATGCCGAATCCTGTATTTTGACTCCTAGCAAAGCTAGGTGGGTAACCGCAACCATACTTCTGCCTTCCACTGCATAAGGCCTAAAGCCGGAGGCCTGACATCTATATGGCAATATAAGAATCCCGTTTAAAGTATCTGTAGGTTCAAAATAACAGGACTTTCTCGCACATTTCAGGTTATTTCTATTATATCCGAGATAGTGACATATTACAACCGGATTTTATTGTTTTTTGCTGGTTTTTTGTACATGGGATATTGCTTTTCACATCTCTTCTTTACACATGACCATATATACGGCGCTGCCCTCCTCTATTGATGCCGCTCTGCCGTTGACACTCACTGCCGCCGGTCTGAGCACCATACACAGCAGGATCCGCCCCGCCGGAAGGTCCGTATCGATCACAACCATACCGTCTTCCGTGTATTCGGCCTTAAAATGATATTCCTGCTCAACGTCATAGACCCTCTCTTCTATCTTTGAAACAAGATGCACCACCAGTTCCATCTCACCGTAAGGCGCCTCGCTGTCCTCCGGCACCCGGGCCAGCATCGGAATCACCGTATCCTCCCGGATATAGACAGGAATATGCTCCTGACAGATTTCCGGCCGGATCCATCTGCCGCCCTCTGTCACCGCATGGGTATGGAAATCCATCCAGCGGCCTTTAGGCAGATACATGGCAAATTCGTCCTGATCGAACACCGGAGCCACAAGCAGGCTGTCGCCCAGGAAATACTGCAGATCGATATGCCTTAAGTTCCGATCCTCCGGATATTCCATCAAAAGCGGCCGCAGCATCGGCACGGAATCCGTATGCGCCTTATGGGCTGCGGTGTACAGATACGGCAGCAGACGATGTCTGATATCATTGCACGTCCTGAAAACCGTTTCCGCCTCCGTGCCAAAGTTCCACGGCTCCCGCGGCGTCTTCCCATGGCATCTGCTTAACGGGCCAAACAGCCCGAACTGACAACTCCGCACATACTCTTCCGTCTCCGGCGGACACTCATAGCCGTCGTGGTCGGTATTGTAGAAACCGCCCATATCAAATCCCCAGAACGGAACCCCGCTCATGGCAATGCTCAAGCCGCCCCTTAAGATGGAGGCATGGTTGTTCAGATGAGTGGAGGAATCTCCGGCCCAGGCCGCCGGTATCGTGTGGGATCCGGCATAGCCGCTGCGTCCCCACAGCATCGGGCACTCTCCGCTTTCTGCTTTGACCTCCTTCATGATATCGTAGATTGTCTTTGCATACAAAAAAGTGAGTTTGTTATGGCCCTGCACCCCGTTGGAACCATCATAATAGACCGCATACGCCGGAACCGCCTCCGAAAAGTCTGTCTTGATGACACCCACGCCCAGTTCCACCACGGCCTTCACCCGTTCCCGGTACCACGCCAGAAAGGCCGGGTTGGTGAAATCAAAGCAGCCCACTTTGGACTCGCTCATGGCCGTTGCATAGAATCTCACCGGCTGCCCCTCACCGTCTTTTACCAGATACCCCTTTTCCCGGGCCAGCTCGAAAAACGCCGAATGCTCGTCAATGTAAGGATAGATCCAGAGACTAAGATGAATATGATGCTCTTTCAGATAACGGATCATGCCGGCGGGATCAGGGAACCGCTCCAGATCCCACTCCCAGGCGCCGGCATCAGGCTTTCTCTGCCAGCCGTCAATATGAATCACGTCGATCTTGATCTTATGCTCCTCAGCCTTACGCACCACCTCGTAGATTTCTTCCTGTGTCTGATAGGAACATTTAGACATCCAAAGCCCGAACGCCCACTTGGGGATCATCGGCACCTCCCCGGTCATAGCGGTGTAATCCTTCAGCAATGCTTTGGGATCCTTACCGAACAGAAGCGTATAGTCCAGATACCTGTCCTCCACTTCCATGTTGTAGGCCACGCCGGAGACCGTCCCCATGTCAAAACGCGACCTGGTGAAGCTGTTCAACAACACGGCATATCCCCGGCTGCTCAGAAAGAAGGGATGATTCTTGTAAGACTGCTCCGTATTGGTACTGAGCGCATCGGTCTGCCAGCAGTGGACCGTCTGCCCTCTTTTATTGAAATCCGTGAACTTCTCCCCGAAACCATAGAAACTCTCGTCGGCATACAGATACATCGTCTCATGTACCTTCTGCACCCGCTTATTCTCATCCAATGTAAAACCGATTGGCAGGTTCTTACACATATTGTCCACGTTGGAATCCCGGACCTGCTCTTTGGTAACCAGCCGGCCTTCATAGTAATAGCTGACTTCCCAGGGGTGTTTTCTCACCCGCACCTCCAGCTGCCTGCAGCCAATGCTGATAAACGCCTCCGTCTCCGAGACCTGCACCTCCTCCTGCCCGGCAAAGGAAAACACCTCATTGCGGAAGCAGTCCGTATTCCCGTAGGGAAACATCTGGAATCTGACCGCATTTGCCCCCACAAGATCGATCGTCACCACCGCCCTGTTCCTGTGGTAGGTCTCCACTTCGAAATCCACGCCGCAGCGTCGCACCTCATAACGCCTGACTCCCGTCAGAAAATCAAAATCATGTCTGAAAACCGTCGCCAGATACCCCAGCTGCGGGTTGTAGCTTACTTCTATCTTTTTTGCCATCTCTTCCTCCTCCATTCCATGGTCGGTTTCGGGTTGTCTGAAATTTTTCGTCTGTCCGTATTGTTACGATTATAGCATGTTTCAAATCTATTTAACAGGTATACAGTTCACAGTCCTAAAATGATATTTTCCCATCCATACCTTCAATTGACAAGGGTTCTCTACGAATACCAAACAGGAACCGCTGCTTTTTTCAAAAGATCAGAACTTAAGAAAATCCCCTATACTGCCGATAATTTAAGTAAGCAAATACATATTGTAGTTATGTATCTATTTTTTACTACTTATAGAAACAGGAAACGGATTTTCCATTTATGTTCAAGGATCGGACACTCTATAAGGTTCTTTTTGTATTCTTATACTGTTATACTGGCATTTTCCAGAAAACACCACCCTTGAACAGTTAAATACTGAACCGTATTCTGCTATCTTGTTTACAGGCAAACGTCCCGCGGCAGCCGTCAGATATCCGTACCCGGATGGCACATACAATGGAACACCCGCGGACATGAATTCATCTCAGAGAAAGGTAGAGGTAACGGTTATGGGAAGTGGACTCTGCATCGGTTCCGTGAACCGGGTCAAAAATTCCAACGTAACAAAAATTGAATTAAAAAATAAAGACGGTTCATCCGCCGGCACATTGACGATTCATCATGTTAAAGCAAAGAAGAAACCCAAACGGCTGAATTACAGTTTCAAGAAGCTGTCGAACCAGATCATGCGCTCCAAATCTTCCATGAATGCCAAACAGCTGACTACGAAGACGAAATTTCAGATCGTGGATCTGCGTCTCAAGCTGGCCAGCGGCGACTACAACTACACGGAGATTCATAACGCACTCAAGCACGCCGAACGGATCGCACGGGTAGCCAAGAAGAAAATGAAACATCTGCAGGAAGAAGAATTCTACGAGAAGACAAGCGGAAAGCAGACCGCTCAGGAGCAAATGGAAGCACTGGAAGAGCAATCCGAAGAATTCAACAAGATCGACACTGCCGGCATGAGTCAGGAAGAAATGGAACGTCTCATGCAGCAGATTCAGGAGGAGATGCGCCAGATCGAGGAAGAACTGGAAGAAGCCATGAGTTCTCAGGATCTGATGGATGACTTCCTGCAGGGGTTCAGTCAGGAAATGTCTCCCAAAGATCTGGAGACGCTTAAGAAAAGACACCGTGCCGAAGAAATGCGCGACATTATGGAAGCTGACCTGGAGTACCTGAAAGCCTACTTCGATAAGCTGTCCAAGGAGAAGGAAGAAGGAAGCTCCGGCAGCACCGCTTCCAACTCCGATTCCTTCGGCAACATAACCGGCGTGTCTCTTGAATTAAACGGCATGGAAATCCCGGTGGAAGCCGCGGATGTTCCCGTGCAGGTAGAAGGCGCAAATGTCGATGTGATGGCATAAAGGATCAATAATATCAGGCAGCGAATGCAAAAAGACACCAAAAAGAAAGAGACTGCAGACATATATCATGCCGCGGTCTCTTTCTTAAATGTAAACACTCCGGTTCAGAGTTGTCTCAGCAGACTGTTTTTCAGGGCGTTTTCCGCTGCCAGCCTTTCATATTCTGCATGTTTTTCGTCCCGCCCCCGCTCTTCCATAAATTTCGATGAGGAAACACTGACACTTTCACTGGTGACACTTTACAAATCAACCGTCATACGGCAGTCCCAGATGATGGTACGTATGTTCCGTAACAACCCGCCCTCTCGGCGTTCTGTTGATAAATCCGTTCTTGATCAGGTATGGCTCATAGACGTCTTCTATGGTTCCGGCATCCTCGCCGATCGCCGCCGCCAGCGTATCCAGCCCTACAGGGCCGCCTTTGAATTTGTCGATCATGGTACACAGAATGTTTCTGTCCACGTGATCCAGCCCCATCTTGTCCACATCCATCAGATCCAGTGCAATAGTCGCCACCTCCTCGGTGATGACACCGTCATACTTCACCTGTGCGAAATCCCGCACCCGTTTCAGGATACGGTTGGCCAGTCTCGGCGTGCCGCGGCTTCTCTTCGCCAGCTCCAGCGCCCCCTTCTCCTCGATCTCCACGTCCAGGATTCTGGCTGAGTGCTGGATGATCACCTTAAGCTCCTCCACTTCATAGAACTCCAGCCGGTGGATCACACCGAAACGATCCCGCAGCGGCGCCGTCAGAAGTCCGGCTCTCGTCGTTGCGCCCACCAGCGTAAAATGCGGCAGATCCAGACGAATGGAACGGGCCGAAGCCCCTTTGCCGATCATGATATCTATGGCATAGTCCTCCATCGCCGGATAAAGCACTTCCTCCACCTGCCGGTTCAGCCTGTGTATCTCGTCCACGAACAACAGATCCCCTTCCTGCAGATTGTTTAAGATCGCCGCCATCTCTCCCGGCTTCTCAATGGCCGGCCCGCTGGTCACCTTTATATGAACGCCCATCTCATTGGCGATGATCCCCGCCAGCGTCGTCTTGCCCAGTCCCGGCGGCCCGTAGAAAAGGACATGATCCAGCGCATCATGACGCTGTTTCGCCGCCTCGATGTAGATTTTCAGATTTTCCTTCACTTTTGCCTGCCCGATATAATCATTCAGATTCTGAGGACGCAGGGATCCTTCAATCTTCACGTCCTCCTCGATCAGGTTTGTCTCGATCATTCTGTTACTCATTCTCTTCTATCTCCACATCAAAACATAAATTTCAGCGCCGCCTTCAGGATCCCCTCCACCGTGCTGTTCTCATCCACCTCTACCCGCTTCACAGCGTTCGTGGCGTCGGAAGCCGAATAGCCAAGCGCGACAAGCGCCTCTATGGCTTCTCTCTTCATCACATTATCCGCACCGCCGCCGACTGCGCCTGCTGTAACAACCGGTTCGTCCAGTCCCCGCAGCGTATCTTCCAGCGAGATCTTATCCCGCAGATCCAGAATCACACGCTCCGCCGTCTTATTCCCCACGCCGGGCGCTTTGGCGATGGATTTCGCATCCCCTGCCATGATCGCAAACCGCAGAGCGTCCGCATTCATAACGGAAAGGATGGCCAGTCCGCCTTTCGGCCCGATGCCATTGACCGTGATCAATTTCTTGAAAATCTCCAGATCATCCTTAGTCAGAAACCCGTACAGTGTAAATGCATCCTCACGCACCATCGTATAGGTATAAATCTTAACCTCGCTGCCAATCCCCGGCAGTCCCTGCGCCGTAGTGGCCGAAACCCGCACATTGTAGCCGATATTCCCCACTTCCACAACCACCGCATCCTCTGCGATCTCTTCCAATGTTCCCTTTAAGTATGCGTACATAATTTCTCCCAGAACCTTTTAGCTTCTTATAATTTAGTGCTTCTTGTCTTCTTATCCTCTTATACTTCTTATCTTTTCTCACTTCCAACCGCATTTTGCAAATACGGCAGCAATTCCATGGCCGCAATGCCCAGCACCGCTCCCGTCACCGTGCCGGCAAGAATCAGAAAAGGTATATAATAGCCGACATAAAAAGTCTCCACTACCGCCATAGCTACAACAATCTGTCCGATATTATGAAACACGCCGCCAAGCACACTCACCCCCGCTATGGAGAAACACCCGGCGCGTTTTCCGACGGCCATCGCACTAAAGCTGCACACCGCACCCGCCATCGCATAGATAATGGCAAAAAGATTGCCAAACAGAAAACCCGACAATAAAATGCGCAGGAAGTTCACGACTACCGCCCGCCTGACCTCACCCCGGTACAATAACAGCACAACGATCAGATTCGGCAGTCCCGGCTTGATACCGGGAATCCCGAAAGAAAAGGGAATTAATGACTCCACATAAGACAAAATCAATGCCACAGCCAGAAAAAGCCCTGATTCCGCAGTCTTTCTCATCACTCCACCACCCCATCCAGCGCTTCTTCCGTCGAATCCTGTGAATTATCTTTCCTGTCTCCAAGATTCCTTTGTCCCGTTTGTTCCTTCCCTGTCCCGCGCAGATGCGTCTCACTGGTCGTTATCTCAACCACCAGCTTATGCGGAAGACAGATAATACTCTCTCCCACGGCAGAAACAGCACGATGTCTGACGCAGATCTGATCCCGGCAGTCAGCCGCCTCCATCCGCACCACACCGTCCGCAACGGAAAACAGATTAAAAGCTCCCTCGTCAGGAATCACCGGAGCATTTCCATAGTTCGATACTGTCATATGGCCGTCTTCAGCCCATACCAGATAATACTGTCTGCCCTGCATTTCCGTAGCAGAAAATGCAAACACCGCCAGCTGTTCTCCGTCACAGGAAACCCTTACCACGTCCCCCTCACGTCGATACAGAATCAAAAAAACACCGGTCAGCACCGCCGCCAGCACACAGAATACTACCAACGCAATATCTGCTTTCCGAATTCCATTCGGAAACTGTCCCTGTTGTCCTCTTTTTCCGTTTTGCATAGTAAACCCACATCATACTTAACCTGCCGTCTGGCAGGCCGCATGACCATCCATGCTGTAAAAGTCATAGACTTTCACAGCAACATCATATCATGTTCGAACATATGTTTCAAGATGCTGAATTTCATCAATTTTATATCCGGGATTACAACGTTGCAGTTCCTGCCCTGACCATCCGCGTATCATATAACACAAACCACAGCTTTATCGTCCGGATACCCTGTTGATTATACCATCCCTTTCACTGCTTTGAAAGATTTTATTTATTGTTTGCTGTATATAGGAATTTCTCCTTTTTCATGACGTCTGATAATGCTCATGTTACATAGAGAAAGCACCACACAAAACAAGACAAGAACAGCTGGTCCCGCCGCTGTTTTGTACAATATATTGTGAAGGGAATTTGTAAAGGAAACTTGACAGACATATTATCATGTGTTACATTCAAAATGTAAAGGAAACTTGTCAAAGAGGTGATCATATTTGGAAAACAGGGTTGAAGAATTAAGAAAAGGATTAGGCATGAACCAAGAGGAGTTTGCAAAAATACTTAAAGTTTCAAGGCAAACTGTCAGCTCAATAGAAACGGGAAAATATAATCCCTCTTTGGAATTGGCTTTTGCAATTTCAGATTTTTTTGGTAAGCAAATTGAAGAAATTTTTATCCATGAAAGGAGTTTGAGAGAATGAAAAAAGGAATTTTAATTGAGGGGATTTTGTTTGTTTTTTTTGGGGCCGTTCTTTTGTGTATAGAATTATTAACCGATAGTGTTCTGGACAGTTTGCTTATTGGTTTTGCGGCCGGAGGTATTTGTTCTGGTATAGTTACGATTTGCAAATATTTTTATTGGAACTCGCCCCAAAACAAAGAACGGTATCAAGAAAAAATCACAAACGAAAAGATAGAACTCCATGATGAATTAAAATCAAAATTAAGAGATAAATCTGGACGATATTCTTATACGATCGGAATTATGACAGTTAGTGCTTCAATCATGATATTTTCTATATTGGGTACACTTGAAATTATTGATAACGCCCGCATGATAGTGCTATATTTGAGCAGTTATCTTGTTTTTCAGATTATCATAGGTATTGTAATATTCAGACACCTGCTCAAAAAATATGAATAGCAAAACCAGTCGGAACTGTTTTTTATTTGGTGGACATTAACCATGAACCTTTATTAAAAAACAGAACCCATAAACTACGATGCTTACATAGAAAAAGCTCTGCCATCAGGTAGACAACAATAAATACTATCGCTGCACTTCCAGGCATATACATTCCCGTTTGATATGGACGTTTTCTGTTGGAAAGAGCCAACAATTATGAGGGCGAAATCGAAATTTACTAAACAATTATCTGTAACAGTTCAGCCTTCGGTTTCTCTGTTACGGAATCTGCCCATTCCAAATCGCCTGTGGCGAGGGGCAGATTCCTTTGGCAAAATTTACGCATTCTCACGCACTTTGCCAAAGCAAAGTGCAATTGCAGTAAATGCAAAGTTCTGATCGTAGACTTTGTCATCGAATGTTCCACATTCCGAATGATAATAGTTTGCAGTCATTTCTCACTCAAACTCACCAATGATACTTCCCTTTTGAATGACATGCTCTTCTACCTTTTTCAAAAAAGTTCTTTTCATCGAATTGACGTTTATGTTTACTTCACAGTCTAAAGAATAGATTGTAAAACGGTAAGTATGTTTTTTCCCTTTCGGTGGCTTCGGTCCCGCATAACGATGCAGACCATATCCTATCCCCTGGCAGGCATTCCCCAACACTGGCACTGTCTTACCAGCCGGAATATTTTTCTTTATTCTGTCAGCAGCAGGAATGTTCCAAATGATCCAATGGGTAAAATCCTTGATCGGGTGTGATAAATCTTCCAATGTAACAGCAAGGGTCTTTGCATTCGGTGATAAATTCTTTATCACAAATTCCGGCGATATATCCTGCCCTCGTCCGGTATATTCGACGGGAAATCTGCTTCCGCTGTCTATCCCAATGCACTCAAATTCCAAAACAGTGTTATCCATAATTTCCTGCATCACCTGTCCGCCCCTCCACACTCATTTTTTAATGACCGAATCAATGTTTCTACCATATAGGAATAGCTTTCGTCAGCATCTGCCATCGTTCCAAAAAAGCCTGCTTTCTCCAAAGTAACAAATCCATGCATGGCACTGCGTATTGTCCGGCTGAAATGGATGATGTCCTTTTCTGATAAACCGCAGGCTTCCAATACAGGATATAAACTGTGTACAAGATTTTGCCCTTTTTCAATTAAACCGGAATCTCCCGCGGACGGAATTTTAACTATTGTTTTATACAATTCTGGATTTTCTTTCGCAAATCTTCGATATCCTATTGCTATATGGTAAAGCGTATCAAAGGACGATGCACATTCTGTTCCGCTGTATAGCTGGCCTGCCATCCTTTCAAATGTAAGCTGCCCGATATTAGAAGTCAGCTCCGACAGACTGCTGATATGGTTATATAGAGATGCCGTTTTCACGCCTAATCTATCCGCCAGTTCCCGAAGCGAAAACCGGTCAAATCCCTTTTCAGCAATAAGCTCTGCAGCGGCTTCCACAATACGGTCTGTATTCAGCCCTTTTCCTGCCATAGAAGTTACCTCCAAAACTAATAGTGTTAGCTATATTATAAACTAATACCATTAGTTTATCAACTTCAAAATCAGGAAAAGCTGACCGCCGCATATGGCGGATAAAGTCCATGGTGCGGCGTTTAGCTTTTTCATCATCCTGAAAGTTATAAATCCAGTCAGGCATTATTGATATGACGGCTTACAAAAAAGAAGGCCTGCCGCTCCGGCACTACAAAGGAATAATACCAGCAATGGATGAATTCCGTTTGTAACAGGCTTAAATATTGAATCACCGGGTCCTGCCTGTACCACAAAACAGAAACAGAACGCCCCCAAATACCCGGCAGCTGTACTTTTTGCAACAGAAGCACAAAGCAGTCCTGCAAATCCCGGCCCCATGCACGCCGCCAATGTCCGGACAGCATATGCTCCCATCGGGAATATACTTCCACAGATGCGCATATAAATCTCAAATACCATTACCAGAGCAAAAGTGCCTGCCATTGAAATTCCGATCCGCAGCGCTGCCACGACCCGGAAGGAAAGCGGACGCAGAGCAACCATGTCAAATAAGTCACGGGACTGTTCCCGGTAAAACAAGGAGGTGAACATGGGAATCCCGGTCAATGCCACCATCCGCTCCAGACAGTCAGCAGATTTTATACAGTCCAGATCTGCAGTCCCATAAAGCAGCGGAATAACCAGCAACAGCAGGATGGACGGAATGAGCGTATTCTTATAATTCATGCGGACGTTCGCCCCTAAAACAGTTAAAAAGTTTTCGGTTCTCAAAGCTATCCACCCCTTTCCGTCTTGCCTCATATATAACAACCGAGAACGCCAAAAGCACAAAAGCCATACCGGAAATGAAAACCCTGTTCAGTACCAGCATGTGGATGTTCTCCATCATCCTCCCATATCCTTTTAATGTATTATGACGGATGATAAGATCGAATAAATCATACTTTCCGCCTGCAATCTTACCGATAGACGGCCTGCCCGCCAGCCAGAGCAGTCCTGCGATCAAAACGCCGGCATAATTCTCAGTCAGTATCGTCAAGAGCAGCCCGATGGCCATAACAAGCAGGACTGTGGGCAAAATCCACAACAAGACATATTTTGCAAAAGCAAATGCATCCGGCTGTGCTCCTGCCTCCATGCAGAACTGTACCAGTGCCGCCAACGACTTGACCGGGAAGATAAGGAGCGGCAGCATCACCATACAGACGGATGCCGCAAAGCGGGTGCAGACCAGTCTTGTGCCGGGAACCGTCCGCGGGTACACCAGTGCCTGCATCTTACGGCGCTTATCCCTCATTATCAGTTCGATCGCTACCAGGGCTGGCAGCCCTAAGACCACCAGGGAAATACTGTCACAGTAATACCTGGCAAATGCTCCCGTCACACGGTCTCCTTCATAGAATTCCCTGTGCTCCTGCTCTGTAACATGGCTTTCTTCCATATCATTCCCACAGTAATACAGTGTCAACATTTCCTGACTGAAATAGGAATTGCGCCCGATCATAGCATCTACCACTCCCATGATTTCCTGGAAACGTTCAAATGTTACCTTATCAAAACCACTTTCCGGGTTTTGGGATGCACCGGCTATATCGTTATTGTTTTCCGTATATTTCCAATCGCCAGGTTCTATGACATACTGACCGCTTTCGTTCATGCTTCCCTGCCCCGGCTCAAAAAAGAACGCACCGCCACCGGAAATCTGAAAATCTTCTGCGCTGTTCTCCCCCGCTTCCCCGTTTATGGCTTTTTCGCTCATTCCTGTCAGTTCTTCCAAATAGGAAAGGATCACCCTCTGCTTTTCTCCGGACAGCGCTTTCGTTTTTACATATCCGAACGGATAATATTCATAGGCGTTTTTGTGGTAACTGTCCAAAAGCCGTGTGACTGCCCCGGTCATCATATTTTCCTGCATTTCCACATCAGACAGCCGCTCGGAATCCCCGGTGTATATGCCATCAGGAGCAGTATAAAATACAGATGTCGGATCCTCCTTCCTGCGAAGTTCATCCTCCACTGTCGCATCAAATTGGCGGATGCAGACAAAAAACAATGCCAGTACATACAGCCAGTACAGAACGCCCCCTGCTGTTTTTTTGCATTCCATAAAAAACAGTCTCATCAATTCTCTACCCCCTTTTCCAGCTGGCGCAGCAAT
This sequence comes from uncultured Lachnospiraceae bacterium, assembly GCA_947576945.1. Lineage (GTDB taxonomy): Bacteria > Bacillota > Clostridia > Lachnospirales > Lachnospiraceae > UBA3282. The sequence goes on along the minus strand of CANPTH010000001.1, from coordinate 6,593 downwards.
TCCATATAGCCGTCCCATGCTGTAGGCGCACAGGAAACGGGACAGCCTGCCGGGATTCGGTCAGCCAGTACGCGGATTCGTACATCTGATGCACAGCTCTGGCTGGACAGGATATGGTAATCCCTTTTGACCGCATCCTGCTCCTTTTTGGGGATGGCCAGTTCAAACACTTTTCCCTCCGCCTTTTTTGCCAACGTCCCCACCGTACCGGCAAACAGCAACCGCCCGGCATCCAGCACCGCCACATTTTCGCACACCGCTTCAATGTCACTCATGATATGGGAGGACACAACCACGGTACGGCTGCCTGAAAATTCATCAAGCAGGGTATAAAAACGGAGCCTTTCTTCCGGGTCAAGCCCTGCGGTCGGCTCGTCAACGATCAGTACCTGCGGGTCATCCAACAGAGCCTGCGCAATGCCAAGCCGCCGTTTCATCCCGCCGGACAGCTTCCCGGCCTTTTTTGTCCTGTCATCCCATAAATTCACCTGCTGCAGAAGCCGGGGGATGCGTTCCCGACAGGTCTTTCCCGGAATGTCGGAAAGCGCCGCCAGATAACGCATGATCTCCAGTACCGACATATCCTGATATAAGGAAAACTCCTGCGGCAGATATCCAATGAAGGACCTGATTTTCTTTGTATCCTCCATCGGGATTCCGTCAAATGTGACCTGCCCGCCGGAAGGTCTGCTCAGTGTGGCAAGAATCCGCATCAGCGTCGTCTTCCCTGCGCCGTTCCTTCCGATCAGCCCGAACATACCATTTCCGACAGAAAAGGTGATGCCGTCCAAAGCGGTCTTTTTTCCATAAACTTTCTTCAAAGATGTGATCTGTATCTCCATGAAAAAACTCTCCTTTCCAGCGTTTATACGCTATGGAACTGTTCAGGCAGTTCCTTTGATAAGGAGAGTTTACCAGCTAAAAGTCTACATTCCGTCACAATGGATCCATTTCTTCTGTTTTTATTTTCACTGTCACCCGTGCGCCGCCTTCCGGGGCATTATCGAGCAGGATGGTACCGCCATGCTTCTGTGCAAGTATCCTGCATATGGTCAGCCCGATGCCAAAATGCTTCTTTTCTGCTTTTCCCTTATAGAAATAGTCTGTTGCTTCCACACGCTCCTTTTCCGAAAATCCCCTGCCATCATCTGTTATGGTAACAGTAAGGAAAGGAGCGTCAAAGGAAACCTCCACGTCTATCCTTTCCCGGCAGAACCGCAGGGAGTTGTCTATGATGTTTTCCATAATCCGGAATACTGCGGCAGCGGACATTTCCACAATCTGCTGTGGCAGCCCGGCCCGTAAACAGATTTCTTTCCCGTTCTGCCCGGCCATGACGGAAAGCTGCGCCCGCATTTCTTCCAAAAAACTGCCCAGCAGGACTTCTCCGTATTCCAGGCGCATATCCTCCAAAGCCTGAACCTCACGCACGGAATCCGCATATTCCTCCAGCCTGACCGCGGACTGATTGATATACCCTGCAATTTCTCGTATGCCGTCCCCTGTCATATTTTCCTTGCCGGCATTCCTGTCCAGGTATTCGCTGTAGCCTTTGATGACTGTAATCGGCGTCCTCAGATCATGGGCGATGCCTGCATTGATCTTTTTCCTTTCCTCTACCAGCCCCCACATATAACGGTTATTTTTTACCAGCTCGCCCCGCATGGTCTCAAATGCCCTGCACAGTTCCCCCAGCTCGTCCTGCTTTCCATAGCCGATTGAAAAATCAAGATCATTGTCCGCTATATGGCTGATCCCCTGTTTTAAGGCCGTAAGCGGCTCTTTCAGCTTGACGTGGTAAAAACAGGTTCCGGCACATACTATCCCAAGGGCAGAAAACAATACGGGAAGGAACACAATCAGTATCTCCGTAATCCTGCATATCCACAGTTCCCTGTCTGTAAATTCCGTATGACCATCCTCTGTGCCGCCGCTCTCCACTTCCATGACGCAGTATTCGCCGTCTTCGTCATCAAAAACTGCCGCATCCATCCTGAAAGCATGGGACAACGTGATCTGGTCATGTATCCGGGAACAGATTCTCACGGATACCGCAGACAGACACAGCACAATAACTGCCGTGACTGACACGATCAGATAGAATGCTTTTTTGAGCGTCATATCCTTTAACTTACCCACTTATACCCGCACCCCCAGACTGTCTCTATATACTCCCTGTCTGTCACCTTCGCCAGCTTTGCACGTATCCTGCGGATATGCTCTTTCAGGATGTCACTGCTGCCTTCGGCATCATATCCCCAGATCCTCTCATAAATCCTTTCCCGGTCGAAGACCTGCCCCGCATGGAGGGACAGGAATTCTATAATGTCAAACTCCTTTTTGGAAAATGGAACAGCCTGCTCTTTGCAGTACACGCAGCGCCCTGTATAATCAATGAACAGCTCGCCGGACATCTTCACGCTGCCATGCCGCGGCCGGCTCTCCCTCCTCAAATGTGCCTCCACACGGGCTGTCAGTTCGGCAAGGCTGAACGGCTTCGTGATGTAATCATCCCCTCCCGCCTGCAGGCCGGTAATCTTATCCTGCTCCGTAACACGGGAAGTCAGGAAGATGATCGGACAGTCAATATGGTTCCGTATCTTTCGGCAGAACTCCAGCCCGTCCGTTTCCGGCATATTGATGTCTAACAATATCAGATCCGGATTATGGGAAAGTGCCTGGACAGCTTCCTTTGCATCCAATGCGGTATATATAAGGTATCCTTCGGTCTGAAAGTGCAGTCTGACCAGATTGCATATGGATTCCTCATCATCAATCAATAAAATTTTAGGAGCCATTTTTGTATTCCCCCATACTGCCCTTTTTCTTCCCTGAGATTTCAAATACTCTCCTGTCTTCAACTAACTTATCGGAAAAATCAGGGAGAATTTTAACGCCTGCTTCGTGGATGGTTAATCTGGCTTCCGGATAATACCATCTCCCTTCCCCCAAAATGCATCTGTTACTATCTCCCCGTACTGATTATGTAACAAGGGAACCGGACAGAACGTGATGTGTTCATGTTTGGTTCCCTTTTATCATTTGTGTATTATTGGTTTTCTTATAGTTTCTTTACCAGAACTACCCTGAATTTCCACTCCAGTGGCATCATCATTAACATTTATCCCCTGTTAAGCTCCTACTCATGTTTTTTACCAAGTTTCTTTACACATATGAAAACTACCATGGCAGTCGCTATAAGAAATTCTGCAAAAAGTATTTCTTGACCACCTAATACATCGAGCTCATGAAAGAAAAAACGCTCAATGAAACATACAGCAAAGAATACCAGATATACTGCAACCGAATACATGATACAGCTAAAAACCAGTCGCTGTTTTTGCTCCCGCCCAAGCATCATCTGCTGCTGTTTTTCCAGCATTTCCGTTTTTACTGACAAGTCGTCTATTTCCGATGACTTTAGCAGATAATCAGTCGTGACATTAAAAACCGCGCTCATTGCCACTATTTTTCCAGTTCGGGGGTTGCCTGCCCGCTTTCCCATTTTGATATGGACTGTCTCGAAACATCAAGTTTTTCAGCAAGCTGCTCCTGTGTCATGTCATTGGCTTTCCGCAAAGTTAATAATTTTTCTGAAAAATCCATATTATCCTGTCCTCCTTGTTTTTGATACCTAAACAATATCAAAACCTTTAACTACATTCCATATAGCCCTCTATACATCTATGCAACCAGTGGTAGAAATCTAAAAACAATTCTTAGAATTTCCTATAATTCAATTTTTCAGTCATGCCAGTCCATGTCTCATCAGCTCGTCCATTCACGATGCCTCTCACTGTTCTCCATTCTGCCAGAAAGCCGGGGAAGCCTGCCGTGTAATATCGGCGGATACACCCGCATTTATTCATTACTTATTTCATTCCATCAATGACAGAATAAAATTTTTATCTTCATCTGATACAGTAACATAAAATGTCAAAAATTCTTTTGGAACATATCCTCCCTTTATTGTTTCCGGGGCAATCTGTTCTTTTATGATATTTGAATTTTCATACACCGTCAGTTCCATCAAATTTTCTAAACTTCCATCATGATAGGCAGCCACAGGTGTCTTGTAGGAAATAATTGTGCATATTACGTTAAGGTCTCCAATTTTACTCTCCAGTGCATCCATCTCCTCATCTGTATCAGCCAGGATGTCCGTATAATTTAAATCATTAAACTGGCTGAGAATTTCTTCATCCAAAATAGTATTGACCAAATTTCCATCACTTGAATATATTTCTATCTGTGAAAGTCCCTGTAAATCTTTTCCTCTGTCACTCTGGTCTGCACCACAGCCCACTAATCCTATGGTGATCAGAATATCCATCAGTATAAATAAAATTATATCCTTCATTTAGATACCCTCTTTTCTATAAGAAGTTTGCAGACCGTTACCAGTAATGCACAAAACAGGAATATGATTGGGAAAACCGGACTCCACGCATTTGTGACAATCCCCATCGCCACTGCCAGAACTGTTGCAGGCAGAGCTACATAAACCCATGCAAACTTACCGCGTGAATTTTTCTTATGAATATACTCTGTATTCTGTGCAATGATATTTTCCGCATGGATTGACATACCCGCCATGACCAACAGCATAACTGCCGCAGCATCCATCAGCCAGTCCAAGGCATTGCACACTTCGTTTCCCACGATATCTTTTGCCATAAATATAAATTCTGCCCCAAAGAAGAACAGCACAACGCTTAATACGATCATGCCTGCATATCTTTTCCGATTCCGACTGCTTTTCTCACGAAAAGACTTTATGATTGCCTCATCAAACAGCAATGCGTTTGAGCAGATTTCCTGATAATGCTTCGGTTGAAAAAAAGTCCATACCAATATGGCTATGCCTATTGCCATAGTTCCCCAATATAGTGGAAGCAGAAGCTGCCTGTAATCGGAAAAGCTGCCAAAGATATCAGAACCGATAATCAACCCCACCCCAATAGCAATGTTCTTCGCCCGATGCCGCTTATAGGAAAGGAATCCATCAATCGTCTCCCGGCTTACATAATATCCACCACTTTGGTTATTCTCATCCGAGCTTTCACTTTTCAACAGATAATCCAATGTTACACCGAACATATTGCTGATCTGCAATAATTTATCAATCTCCGGTATTCCCCTGTCGCTTTCCCATTTGCTTACAGCCTGACGTGACACATCCAGCAGTCCTGCCATCTCCTCCTGAGAATATCCTTTCTCTTTGCGGATAGCCTTTAATTTCTCTCCAAAAGTCATTTTAAACAACCTCTCTTTCTGTTTTTCTGTTTGGATTATAAAATCAAAGCTGTCTAAATGCCACCATCTTAGCGTGTCATCCTGTCAATTTAGCGTATCATTCCCTGATTTTACGGTTTATTTCCGTTTTTGGGGGCTGGGAACGCGGCAGAGAACCATTCCTGCTAAAGTAAAAGCACCCACTGAATTATATCATAGAAATTTTCTATTTTTCATCCGATGGCATGAAACAACTATTTTTCGGGCGCGGAAAATAAAATTAAGATAGTATCCACAGGTCCACTTATCATGTCCACAAAAGGAACTAAAACTATTCTCGGTGAAAAGGTCTTAAAAGCATGAATAGCACTTCAAGGATTCTATTTTTTGTTTGTTATATAAATATAGGCGTCCTCAAGCGTCGCCTCACAAGGACTGCATACGATTTCAGGCGGCAGTTCGCTGATCCATCTTATCTGCAATTCGCTGCCCACATACTGTTTCGACGAAACATGGTATTTTCTTTCCAGTTCCCGCGCCGTTGTTTCATCATTCGCCTTACAGGTCCAGATATGGCCTCTCGACTGCTCCAGCAGTTCTCTCATACTGCCTGCATATAGAAATTTCCCCTTTTTCATGACGGCAAGCTGATTGCAGGTGGCCGCCAGATCTTCCACCACATGGGTCGAAAACAAAACGGTCCGTCCTTCCGAGAAGTCGACCAGCAGATTCCGGATCCGGATCCGCTCCTCCGGGTCTAAGCCGGTCGTGGGTTCATCCACAATCAGAAATTCCGGCTCATTTAAAAGCGCCTGCACAAGCCCGACTCTCCGTTTCATGCCGCCCGATAATTGCCGCATCTTCTTTCTGCGGTGCTCTGACAGACTTGTCTTTTCCAGATAATAATCAATGCGTTCTCTGGCAGTCTGCTTAGTCAGTCCGGACAAGTTCCCCATATATTCCAGACATTCCTGCACGCTCAGTCCCGGATACAGATCGATCTCCTGCGGCAGATATCCTATTTTCCGTCGTATTTTGTCATAATTTCCTTCCCTGTAGGGGATTCCGTCCAGGGTCACGGTTCCGCCGGTTGGTGATAACACGGTTGTGAGCACCCGCATCAACGTTGTCTTTCCCGCGCCGTTCGGAGCAAGTATTTATAGACAACCACCGCAACACCGCATAAAACAAGGCTTTTAAGAAACAAGAAAACTAAACACGAAGCCCTATAACCACATGGTAAACGCCTTTTCCACACGGAACGGGCGTTTTTCATTGTCCGGGCTGATGAAAGGGGCTGATTACATGGCAGTATTCCGAGTGGAAAAAAACAGGGACTACACCGTTATGTCAAACCA